>DATAMR010000065.1:0-66332 GCA_036260485.1 Solirubrobacterales bacterium
CGCTTGGCCGCCGCGTACACCGCGGTGTACCGCGCGTCGCCACCGATCTTCACGCCGCGGCGACGCGAGGCGCCGAGGCTGCGGCCGTTCGCCAGCCAATGCTGGAAGCGCAAGGTCCCCCCGTGACGTTGGATCGCCGCCGGGGCATTCAGGGAAGTGCTGGTGCCAATTGCGAGTTCAGCCGCGAACGGCGCCACCGAACGCACGGCGCCGAGCCGAAGCGTCACGCCGGGCGGCTTCGAAGTCAACCGCAGGTGGGCCGGCGCGGGCGCGGGCGGGCCGATCGGGGGCGGCGGCGTGCTGTTGTCAGCACCACCTCCGGTGCTCGGTTTCGCGGGCACGAAGTGGGCAACCAGAGCGACGTCGTCGAGGCTGGTGACTTCGTGGACCCTCGCCAACCCGTCCGACCAGCTGGAGAATTCGTATTCCTGACCGCCGATCGTCGCCTTTCCGGGCGCCGAGACGGTGGTGGTGGCGCCGGCCATCATCGTCACTTTGGCCGGTTCGGCCGAGGTCACGCCTTCGAGCCCGAGCGGGATCCCGGCCGGGTCGGAGGAGATCCCGACTTCGACCAGCCGAGGGAAGATCTCGACCTCTTTGGCGTCGGTCATCCCGCGCGAGTCGGTCGTCGTGAAGATCAGTTTGAGGTGAGACGGGAACTCGTGCGCCGGGGCGACGAAGCTGCCGATCGGCGCGTCGGCGCTGGTGATCGGGTGCTCGTGACATTCGGACGGGCAGTGCTCGAGCCGGAGCTCCCAGTGCGGCGTCAGGCCCGACCCGAAGGTCTCGCCGTCGGGGTCGGTCGCCACCGCTTCGTAGTTGACGGCTTCGCCGACGGCCCATTCGAAGGTCGACAGAGGTTTTTTGATCGTCACCTGCGGCGGCCCTTTGTCGCCGGGGTACAGATCCACCGAAGCGACGGAGGTGTGGCTGAAGTTGTCGCTCACCCGTAATTTCACGGTCACGTTCGTCGCCGCGGTGTATTCGTGGCTGACGGTCGGCGTGGTCGCATCGCCAAAGGTGCCGTCGCCGTCGAGGTCCCAGCTGTAATGGAGTTCGTCGCCTTCTCCCAGGTCGGGATCGGTTGACCCCGAGGCGTCGAAGTTGACTTTCAGCGGCGTCGCCCCGTAGGTCTTGTCGGCGTCGAGCTGGGCGGTCGGCGCCTGGTTGCCGGGGAAGTAGCGGAGTTCGACGATGCTGTCGGCGTAGAAGTTGGGCATGTAGAGGGCGCCGTCGGGCCCCTGGACGATGTCCACCGGGTTGAACAGTTCGCCTTCGTTGCGGTAGGCGAAGTTGGCGACGGTGGCCGGGTCGGGTTCGCCTCCGGCCCCTTCTTCCATCGTCCAGATGCAGCCTCGGGCGGCGTCGGAGAAAAAGAGCGCGCCGCGGTCTTCGGCCGGGTAGAGGTCTTCGGCCGCGACGCCGGTCGGGTCGTAGAAGGCAAGGCCTGCGATCGCCGAGCCTGCCCACGGGGCGCAGGCGTCATCTGGGAAGAGGCGGCCGTTGTAGCCCGGCGTCTGCGGATGCGGGTAGGCGAAAAACGGTGCCGTCACGCTCGAAGGGCTGTTGTAGAGGAACGCGCAGAACGGTTTGCCCTGTTCTTCTTCGGCTGATTTCCAGCGTGCCTGCACGAGGTTGCCGGCCGGCCCGCCCTCGTAACACGGCCAGCCGAAGTTGGGCACCGCTTTGCCCGCGGGGGGCAGGGTGAACTTGTCGATCTCCTCCCACAGGTCCTGACCGACGTCGCCGATGTAGACGTTGCTCGTGCCCGGCTGGATCGTGAACCGGTAGGGATTGCGGTTGCCCTGGGAGATGACCCGCCGCGCGGCGACGTCTTCTTCGCCTTCGGCGAAGAGCGGATTTTCCGCCAGCGGATTGTTCGGCATCGCGGCGCCCGTTTCGCGGTTGACCCGGATGATCGCGCCGTTGTAGTTGGTCGGGTCGCCGCTCGTCGCCGGCGTCTTCAGATCCTGCGACCGCAGCGATCCGCCTTCGAAGGGGGGATCCCCGCAGGGATTGCCGAGCTGGCCGTAGTCGAGGGTCCCCCAGCTGGCGCCGTCGCCGCCGCTCATCAGCAGCGCCCCTTCGCTGTCGAACTCGATGTCGCCGATCGAGTGACTCGACACCTGCTGACACCAGCTGTTGATCAGCACTTCTTCGGAGGTGGGGTCTACGGGACCGCCGACCGCGACGCTCGTCGCGGGGTTGATTTTTATCCGTGCCAGGCGGCCGCTGACGAGGCAGTCGACGCCGTTGTTGGTGGCCTCGTCGCATTCGTCTCCACCGTCGGAGTAATGGGTGTGGGTCGAAAGCGAGGAGTCGCCGCCGATCGGCGCGTCGTACGTGTAGCTGAGGTAGATGTAGGGCTTGGTCGGGTATTCCGGGTCGAGCTTCATCCCGAGGATGCCGCGGTCGCCTTTCGCCATCACCTTGTCGAGGATGCTGAGGACGAGGGTCGGCGTCGAATCTTCTTTCGAGTCGAACTCGATGACCCGGCCGTTGCGCTCGGCGACGAAGATCTTGCCGTCGGGCGCGAACTCCAGCGTGGATGGCTTCTGCAGCCCGTTGGCGTAGGTGGGCGCAGTCGCCACCGGGAAGGGCAGGGTGCGGGCCTGGAACCCAGGCGGAAGGTTCACCGCGCCGGCGGCAGAGCTGAGCGAGAGCAACAGAGCCCCCACCAGGAACATCGGAATCGCCGCACGCTTCGACAAGACGGCACATTATGCGCCTAGACTGCACGCGATGCGAATCGGGATCATCGGCTTGGGATACGTCGGCCTGCCGCTAGCCGTCGCCTTTGCCGAAAAAGGCTGCGAGGTCGTCGGCCTCGACGTGGACGCAACCAAGGTCGAGGCGCTGAACGCTGGCCGCAGTTACATCGAGGACATCCCCGACGCCGCCCTGGCACCGCTCGCCGGGAAGCTGCGGGCGAGCACCGACTACGACGAGATGGCCGAGTGCGACGCGGTGATCATCTGCGTGCCGACGCCGCTCAGCGACGCTCGCGAACCCGACCTCTCCTACATGATCGAGTCGGCCGAGCCGCTGGCCAAGGTGCTGCGCGCCGGCCAGCTCGTGGTGCTCGAGTCGACCACCTACCCGGGCACCACCCGCGACCGCCTGCTGCCGATCCTCGAGACTTCCGGCCTCACCGCCGGCAGCGACTTCCACCTCGCCTTCTCGCCGGAGCGGATCGACCCCGGCCGCACCGACTACACCGTGAAGACGACCCCGAAGCTGGTCGGCGGCGTCACCGAGGCCTCGACCGAGGCCGCCCGGCAGCTCTACGCGGAGATCTGCGACACCGTCGTCGTCCTCTCGACCCCCGAGGCGGCCGAGCTCTCGAAGCTCCTGGAGAACATCTTCCGCTCGGTCAACATCGCCCTCGTCAACGAGCTGGCCCAGCTCTGCGACCGGCTCGAGATCGACGTCTGGGAGGTGATCGACGCCGCCTCGACCAAGCCCTTCGGCTTCATGCGCTTCGACCCGGGCCCGGGGATGGGCGGCCACTGCCTACCGGTCGACCCCTTCTACCTCGCCTTCCGCGCCCGCCAGCTCGACTTCTACCCCGAGTTCATCGAGCTCGCCGGCAAAGTCAACCAGGCCCAGCCGGGCTTCTGCGTGGAACGGATCGAGCGGGCGCTGAACGCGGAGCGCAAGCCGGTCAACGGCTCCCGCGTCCTCGTTCTCGGCGTCAGCTACAAGGGCGGCGTCGGCGACGTCCGCGAATCGCCGGCGCTGAAGATCGTCGGCCGCCTCCAGGACCTCGGCGCCGAGGTCTCCTACCACGACTCCTTCGTCCCGGAGCTGCGCGGGCACGGGCTCAGCTGCGTCGACCTCGAGGCCGGATTGGCCGACTGCGACATCGCCGCGATCGTCACCGCCCACCCCGACGTCGACTACGAGCACGTGGTCGCGACGGCGCCGCTGACGATCGACTTCCGCGGCGTCACCCGCGGCAACGACGCCGACAACCTGATCCGGCTCTAGCTCTCCGACCCGCGGGCGGTTTCGCCCTGCGCCAGCTTGCGGTCGCGCTTGGCTTCCAGCATCGCCGCGTCGGCGGCGGCGACCAGCTCGGCGAGCGGGCGCTCGTCCCCCGGCAGCGACTCGGCGAAGCCGAGGCTGACCGAGAGGTCGAACTCCTCCGCGGTGGCGGCGTTGCGAAGCCGCAGCGTCTCCCCCACCCGCTCGATCGCCGCCCTCGCCCCGCCGGAGCCGGCGTCGACCAGGATCGCGCAGAACTCGTCGCCGCCGAGGCGGGCGATCAGGTCCGAGCCGCGCAGCGCCTCGCCGAGCAGCTCGGCGACCTCGACCAGCGCCCGGTCGCCGGCGTCGTGGCCGAGCCGGTCGTTGATCGGCTTCATGTTGTCGAGGTCGGCGTAGACGACGCTCAGCGGCAGCTCCATCTTCCGCGCCGCCACCAGCAGCCTCTCCCCCAGCATCTCGAAGCCGCGGCGGTTGGCGATCCCGGTCAGCTCGTCGCCGATCGCCAGCGAGAGCGAGGCGACCTCGGCCTCGACCATCCCGGCCAGTTCGCGCAGCGCCTCGGCGTCGAACTCGCCCAGCGGGCGTGGTTTGTCGTCGATCACGCAGAGGGTGCCGAGCGGCTCCCCGCCCGGGGCGGCGACCGGATGGCCGGCGTAGAAGCGGATGTTGGGGTCGCCGAGGACCAGCGGGTTGTCGGCGAAGCGCTCGTCGAGAGTCGCGTCCTCGACCACCATCGTCTCCGGCTGGAGGATCGCGTGGGCGCAGAAAGAGACGTCGCGGGGGTCTTCGACCCCGGGGGCTCCCTGGGCCGACTTGAACCACTGGCGGTCGGTGTCGATCAGGCTGACCGTCGCGATCGTCGTCCCGAACATCCGCTGGGCCAGACGGGTGATGCGGTCGAAGCGCTCTTCCGGCGCCGTGTCGAGGATGTTCAGCGCGTGCAGGGCCGCGATCCGGCGGACCTCGTCGCTTGGGGTGGGTGGCGCGATCACTGTCGATTCCGTACCCAGAGAGGGCGGACGTGGATCAGTGAACTTTCTTCAGCCGGTTCCGTTCTTCCTGCTTTTCCACGACCTGGCCGATCAGCTTGATCACGTTCGAGTCGCCGTTGGCCTTGATGTGGCCGGTCTCGGCGGCGCGCCGGTAGCTTTTCAGCGTCCCTTTCTCGGCCAGCTCATTGAACTGGGGGCGGTCGATCTCGACCAGGATCCGCTCGTCCTGGGCGAGGTCCTTCTTGATCTGGGGCCCGGGCAGCTCGACCCGGTAGAGCTGGATGTCGTGTTTGGCTTTCAGCTCGAGGCCGAAGACCAGCTTCAGGTTCGCCAGCGCGGGGACTTCGGCCTGAAACCGCTCGACGGCGGTGCGGATCAGATCCGAAGTCGATGCCATCTGGCTAGCCGCGCCCCATTAGATCTTGTGCCTCTGGAGGAGCTTCTTGCCGATCACCATGCGCTGGATCTCCGAGGTTCCCTCGCCGATCAGCAGCAGCGGCGCGTCGCGGTAGAGGCGCTCGATCTCGTACTCCTTCGAGTAGCCGTAGCCGCCGTGGATGCGGAAGCTTTCTTCGACGCAGTACTTGCCGCACTCCGAGGCGAGGAGCTTGGCCATCCCGGCCTCGAGGTCGGAGCGCTCGCCGGCGTCCTTCATCCGCGCCGCTTTGCGGGTTACGAGGCGGGCGGCCTCCAGCTGGGTCGCCATGTCGGCGAGCTTGAACTGGATCGCCTGGTGCTGGGAGATCGTCTTGCCGAAGGTCTTCCGTTCCTGGCTGTAGCGAAGGGCGAGCTCGAGCGCGCGCTGGCCGATACCGACCCCGCGGGCGGCGACGTTGACGCGGCCGACCTCCAGCGCGTCCATCATCTGCACGAAGCCCTGGCCGAGCCCCGCCTCCTCGCCGCCGAGGATGCGCTCCGGCGGGCACTTGTAGCCGTCGTAGACGAGCTCGGTCGACTCGACGCCCTTGTAGCCCATCTTCTTGATCTTCGGCGGGACGTCGAGTCCCTTGAAGTCGCCCTCGTTGGTTTCCTTCCAGGGCTCCTTCTCGGTGATGAAGCAGGTCATCCCCTTGTAGGGCGGGTCGGCCTGGTTGTCGTTCTTCATCAGCACGAAGACGACGCTGGAGCCGAGGCCGTTGGTGACCCACATCTTCTGGCCGTTCAGCTCCCAGTTGCCGTCCTCGCCCTTCTTGGCGGTGGCCTTGATGCCCTGGACGTCGGAGCCGACCTCGGGCTCGGAGAGCGAGAAGGCGGCGCGGATCTCGCCGGTCGCCATCTTCGGCAGGAAGTACTCCTTCTGCTCGTCGGTGCCGAACTTCATCAGCAGGTAGGAGCCGATGAAGTGGGTGTTGACGACGCCGGAGATCGAGATCCAGCCGCGCGAGAGCTCTTCGACGATCATCGCGTAGGTGGTCAGGTCGAGCCCCATCCCGCCGTACTCCTCGGGAATCGTGACCCCGAAGAGGCCGAGCTCCTTCATCTGCTCGACGATCGGCTCCGGGAAGGAGTCCTCCTGGTCGTAGTGCTCGGCGTTGGGGATGATCTGCTCGTCGGCGAACTGGCGGACCATTTCGATGATCGCCTGCTGCTCGTCAGTCATTTCGCGGTAAGCGGCGGTGTCTACGGCCATTGCTCCTGCTTCGGTCGGGATTGAAGTTCGGATCAGCGCGGCAACGCGGTTGCGGCGGCGCTCTGGAGAGCCAAGGATATAGAGGCGGGGTCGAACTCGGGATCGACCGCCCGCAGCGGCGCCGCCGCCTTGAGCAGCATCTCCTCGTACTCGCGCTCGGGATCGGAGTCGAGGACGATCGCGCCGCCGGCCCCGACCGTGGCATGGCCGCCCGCAAGGACGATGGTCCGGATCGCGACCGCGAGGTCGGCGGCGCCGCCGAGGCCGAACCAGCCGATCGCGCCGGAGTAGACGCCGCGCGGCGCGCCCTCGAGCGCGTCGAGGATCTCGGTCGTGCGCCGCTTCGGCGCGCCTGTCATCGAGCCGGGCGGGAAGCAGGAACGGACCGCGTCGGCGGCGCTGGCACCGGGGCGCAGGCGGCCGCGGACCGAGGAGACGAGCTGGTGGACGGTCTCGTAGGTCTCGACCGCCATCATCTCCGGCACCTCGACGCTGCCGACCGCGCAGACCTGGCCGAGGTCGTTGCGCAGCAGGTCGACGATCATCAGGTTCTCGGCCCGGTTCTTCTCGTCGGCGGCGAGGGCGGCGGCGAGGCGCGCATCCTCTTCGGCGGTCGCGCCGCGGCGGCTGGTTCCCTTGATCGGGCGCGCTTCGGCTTCGCCTTCGCGGGTGACGCGGAGGAAGCGCTCGGGGGACGAGCTGAGGACGGTTAGGTCGCCTAGGCGTAGATAGGCGCTGAACGGTGCGGGGTTGGCTCGGCGCAGGCGTAGGTAGAGGTCGAGCGGGTCAATGTCCAGGTCGAGCTGGATTTGGTTGGTGAGGCAGAGCTCGTAGCTGTCGCCGTTACGTAGATGCTGGAGACAGGTCTCTATGTCGGCCAGGTACCGGGATTTGCTTCTTGCCGTGGTGGGCGGGTCGGGGGAGTCTCGGCGGACAACAGCGGGGAGGGTCCGGCGAGACTCCCCCGACCCGCCATCCGATAGCGCCTCCAACTTCGCCGAGGTCGTGGATAGCCAAGCCCCGGCCACTTCCTCTTCCCCATGTTTGTGCAGGCACAGGAGGTAGCTCTTCTTCTCATCGTGGTCGAAGACCACGAGCCGGTCACTGAAGATCAAGGCAGCGTCTGGGTGAGGAGAGCTGTGAAGGGACCGGTAGCCGCACTCGGACTTGAGCTCGTAGCCGAGGTAGCCGACGAAGCCGCAGTCGAACTCGAAGGGGAGGTCGGGGAGCTTGGTGGGGCGCAGTTGGTCGAGGCGCTCTTGGAGGCGGTCGAGGAGCGGCTTCCCCTCCCCCGCTCGATGTTCGATCACCTCTGAGAGCGGACCACTCGCATCTCCCATGAACGAAAACCGACCCCGCTCGCCGGGACGCGAGCTGTCGAGCCAATAGGCGTGCTCGCTGTCGCCATGCAGAGCGACGAAAGCTGCCTCGGGATCAGGGAATGCTTCAAGGCTCTCGACCCGAAGCTCCAAAGCGGCCCGGTCACGGGGGGCGGGGTCCCTGCTCCAGACACTCAACATCGAGCCATAGCGAGATGTGTCTGGAGTGGGGACCCCGCCCCCCGCCAAGCCGGTCAGATCGCGGAAGTTGGCGAGGAGCCGCCTTCCGTGCTCGGTGGCGATCGACTCGGGGTGGAACTGGGCGCCCCATTGGGGGCGATCGCGGTGTTCGAGGGCCATCGGGACGCCGGCGCAGGTGGCTGTCTCGCGCAGCGCGGTCGGCAGCGGCGTCGCCAGGGCAAGCGAGTGGTAGCGGGTCGCCTGGAAGGGGCTGGGGATGCCGGCGAAGAGGGGCGAGCCGTCGTGCTCGACGGCGACGACTCGGCCGTGGAGGGGCTGGGGTGCGCGCTGGACGGTTCCCCCCTCCACCCAGCCAAGTCCCTGCATCCCGAGACACACCCCCAGCAGGGGCTTCTCGCAGCGGCGGATCGCCTCGGCGCAGAAGCCGAAGTCGCGCGCCCGATCGGGCCGCCCCGGCCCCGGCGAGATGACGACGTTGTCGAACTCGAGGCGCTCCAGCTCCTCCCAACTCGCCTCGTCGTTGCGGACGACGAGCGGCTCGCGGCCGTTCACCTTTGCCAACAACTGGAAGAGGTTGTAGGTGAAGGAGTCGTAGTTGTCGATCAGCAACGTCAGCATCGACCGGGCCGCGCAGGCAAGATACCCCCGTGGCGACGAGCGACAGGCAGCCGGATCCCGCGAAGGGCGTCTTCGAGACCCTGCTGGTGGTCGGCGGCGAGCCGATGGAGGCGGCGGGGCATCTACACCGCCTCGGGCGCAGCCTGGCGGAGATCTACGAGGTCGAGCTTCCCCCCGGGGCGAGCGAGCTGGTTCGCGCCACCGCCGCCGGGGTCGAGCTCGGGCGCCTGCGGATCACCGCGATGCCGAGGGCCGGCGTGGTCGACCTCGACCTCGAGGCCCGCCCGGTCGACCCGGCGATCATGTTCCCGGAGCCTGGCGCTGCGCTGCGCTGCCGTGACCGCCCGGGCGGTCACGGCTCCCACAAGTGGGTCGACCGAGCGGGGATGGACCACCCCGACGCCGGCCCCGGTCAGCTGATCTGCGACGGGGAGGAACTGTTGGAGGCGGGCTGGGCGAACCTCTTCGCGATCCGCGAAGAGACCCTCTGGACACCCTCGGCCGACGGCCGCATCCTCGCCGGCATGGCCCGCGGGGCAGTGCTGGAGATCGCCGGAGCCGAAGGCATCAAAACGCGGGAGCACCCACTGAGCGCCCCGGACCTGCTCACCGCCGACGAGACCTTCCTCACCAACTCGATCCGAGGCATCGAACCGATCGCCGAGCTCGACGGCACACCCCTGCCGGGCAACGGCCCAATCAGCCGTCGCCTCGCCGCCGCCCTGCAGCAACGCTGGAACCTGAAGGCGCCCCAAGCCGCCGCAACCGCCCCGAAAGCCGATCGGCCCTCTCGCTGAACCGGCGAAACCTGACGTCAAACCGAACCGGCCGCTCCTCCTCACCGAGAGCCGACTGCTCCTGAGCCTCAACCTGCGGCTCCCCTTCTCCGCCACTGCCGGGGGGTGGCGCGGTAGGGGGGACCCCCTGCTGCTCTGCAGCTGGGGGTGGGTCCCCTGCTGTGACAGGACCCGCCGGCCCAGCAACGTCCCGGGCAGCAACCTTCACAGCCGCAGCAGCTCGAGCGCTCTCCTCGGCCGCCTCGGCGGCCCGCCGCGCCTGCTTGGCCGCATCGATAGCCATCTCCCCCACCTCGCGAACCCCTTCCTCGGAGACGCGGGCGACCACCAGCGCCTCGTCGATCCGCGCTTCCAGCTCGCCGACGGTCGGCACCGCGCCGCGGGGGACGATCCAGTCCTGGGTGGTGTCGCGCTCGGTTCCCTCGATAGCAGGGAATTTAGGCGTGCGGCAGGCGGCAAACCGGCACGCTCATTAGATTTAGCCGCCCCGAACTTCGAAACGACCCGAGGAGCACGTTGAGACACCCCAGAGAGTTCTTCCTGCCGCAGGCGATCGGCGCCCCGGAGCCCCTCCGCGAGATCCCCGTCAAGCCCTCGCGGATGATCCACTTCCTCGACTTCTCGAACGAGAAGATGGTCGCCAAGGCCGGCGCCATCGCCGAACAGACCGACATCCTCCTCGGCAACCTCGAGGACGCGGTCCCGGTCGACCGCAAGGAGGCCGCCCGCGCCGGCCTGATCCAGGCCGCGAAGGAGAACGACTTCGGCCAGACCTCGCTCTGGACCCGGATCAACTCGCTGGAGAGCCCCTGGGTGCTCGACGACCTGACCGAGCTGGTTAGCGAGATCGGCGACCAGTTGGAGACGATCATGGTCCCCAAGGTCGAGGGCGCCCACGACATCCATTACGTCGACCGCCTGCTCGCCCAGCTGGAGGCGAAGGCCGGCCTCTCGCGGCCGATCCTCGTCCACGCGATCCTCGAGACCCCGCAGGGCGTGGTCAACCTGGAGGAGATCGCCAACGCCAGCCCGCGGATGCAGGGCATGAGCTTCGGCCCCGCCGACCTCGCCGCGGCGCGTCGGATGAAGACGACCCGCGTCGGCGGCGGCCACCCCGGCTACCGGGTGATGGAAGACCCGGTCGACCCGGAGAACCCCGAGGCCGACCGCGTCTCAGCCCAGCAGGACCTCTGGCACTACTCGATCGCCCGCATGGTCGACGCCTGCACCTCCGCCGGGATCCTCCCCTTCTACGGGCCGTTCGGCGACATCAAGGACACGGCCGGCTGCGAGACCCAGTTCCGGGCGGCCTTCCTGATGGGCTGCGTCGGCGCCTGGTCGCTGCACCCGGTCCAGATCGGGATCGCGAAGAAGGTCTTCAGCCCGCCGCCGGACGAGGTCAAGTTCGCCAAGAAGGTGATCGAGGCGATCCCCGACGGCCGCGGCGTCCACATGATCGACGGCAAGATGCAGGACGACGCCACCTGGAAGCAGTGCAAGGTGATGGTCGAGCTGGCGGAAATGCTGGCCGAGAAGGACCCGGAGCTCGCCGAGGCATACAGGTCCTAGGTACGCCTCAGCCCCACTTTTCAGGTACGAGCGGGGCGGCGTACAGGTGTTTGCATAAAGGCTGTTTTTCCAATTGCTGATCCCCTAATCTGGGGGAGAAGTAATCCCGCGTTGCAGCCTCTCATGTGATCCGAAGTTGCTGCCGATACGGAGTCTGCGTTGACAACCGCAACCCCCACTCCGTTTCAGCCTTACAGATAGACGAGCCCCTTCCTTATGCAATCTTCCACTGACGTCCCGTTCGATCCGCCGTTCCAGCCGCAGGCGAACGTCCGCGAAGCCCTGGTTCAGGACCGGCCCACCCTCGGCGCGATGCCGATCGCGCGTCGCGGATCGAGCGTCTGGCTGCTGCCGATGGTCGACTTCGTCTCCTCCTCGGTCGCGCTGGCGGCTGTGGCGGCTGTGGCGGGAGTCGGCTTCCTCCCCGCCTTCCCGGTCGCCCCGGTCGTGCTCCTGGTCATCTACATGCTGCTCGGGGTCTACGGCACGCAGTCCGCGCGGGCCGCCGAGAGCGGCTCCGGCTGGCCGATCATCCGCTACCTGGTCGCCGGTGTCTTCGCCTGGATCGCCTCGCTGCTGACTCCCCTCGGCAGCCTCGACCAGCTCGGCCTCTGGATCGGCTTCATCGTCTTGGACAGCGGCTGCCGCACGCTTCTCGCCCCCTCTCTCGAGCGCCTCAACCCGCAGGAGCGCTGGGTCCTGGTCGGCGACGAGGAGGTCGCCGAGCGGCTCCGCGCCTACGCACCGCTGAAGAAATACGCCAACGTCGTCGGCACCGTGCCGCCGGCCGAGAAGGACCCCGGCACCGCCGGTCGCGTCGCCGCCCTCGAGGTGGTCGAGCGCTACCACGCCGACCGGGTCGTCATCTCCAGCCAGAACGCCGACGACGAAGGGCTGCTGGAACTGGTCCGCGCCTTCAAGTCGATCGGCGTCCCCGTCAGCCTTCTCCCCCGCCCCCTCGATCTGCTCGAGGCACAGTCGGCGACCCCGAACCGGATCGGCGGCGTGCCGCTGATCGAGGTCGAGGCGCTGGCCGCCCGCGGCGCCATCCCCTACAAGGGCCCTGACCGCCGTGCCATCCGCACGACCAAGATCAGCGTCGTCGTCCCGGCTATGAACGAGGAGCACAACATCGGCCAGGTCCTCTCCGAACTTCCCGAGGGGCTGCACGAGGTGATCCTCGTCGACGGCAACTCCAAGGACCGCACGGTCGAGGTCGCCTGCGAGGCATACCCCGGCATCCGCGTCACCAGCCAGAGCGGCCGCGGCAAGGGCGACGCCTTCCGCACCGGCTTCGCCGCGGTGACCGGCAACCTGGTCGTGATGCTCGACGCCGACGGCTCCGCCGACCCGGCCGAGATCCCCAGCTTCGTCGCCGCCCTGGAGGCCGGCGCGGACTTCGCCAAGGGCTCGCGCTACATGGAGGGCGGCGGCAGCGCCGACATCACCCGCCTGCGCAGCCTCGGCAACTCCGTCCTCAGCGGCACCGCCAACGTCATGCACGGGACCCACTTCACCGACCTCTGCTACGGCTACAACGCCTTCTGGGCCCGCTGCCTGCCCTTCATCTCGCTCGACGTCCCCGGCTTCGAGGTCGAGACCCTGATCAACCTCCGCATGGCGTCCTCGGGGATGAAGATCACCGAGGTGCCCAGCTACGAGAAAGAGCGAATCTCGGGCGTCAGCAACCTGAAGACCTTCCGCGACGGATTCCGCGTCCTCGGCACGATCTTCAAGGAGGCCCGCCGCCGGCGCAGCCTCCACCACCCGCGCCACAACATCTCGGCCGAGGTCGAGCGTGAGCGCGAGCGGGCCGCTGCGTAGTTCGGTCGTCGTTCGCGAGAGGTGTTGATTGGGAGAGGGTGCCACCCCCTCCCCCAAAGACCGTCGCGCAGCTGGTCGTACTTCCGGGTTCAAGCGTTACTTCTTGAGCCTTTGTGGGAGGGGGTGGCACCCTCTCTCCGACACGAGATCGCGGGACGACCGAGGTGCGGCAGCTCTTCTTAGGAGCTGCCGCCCTTGAATGGTTTCCGACGGAGCGCGATCGCAGGCCAGCCGGGTGCCCCTCTCACAAAGGCTCACGAAGTCACGTTGGCACCCATAGGTCCACCTCAGCTGCGCGACGGTCTTTGGGAGAGGGGCACCCGGCTGGCCCTACCCACCCACATCGCGAAGCTGGGCCTCAGAGCGACGGGGGCTGGATCGGGCTTTCGGTGATCGTGCCGAAGATGTTTGGCTGGTAGACCCAAGGCCTGATCGCGGCGCGGAAGGCGTTGCTTGCCTTCCTGCTGCGCTCGATCGGCCAGTTCGTGCCGCGGTCGTCGACGTCGTACCAGATGACGGCGCGGATCTTGCGGTAGCCGTGGCGGATCCTGGCGTACATGTCTTTGATCCAGGCCGGCTTGCTGCCCCCCTTGTCGGTCGAGGCGACCTCGGCCAGCATCATCGGCTTGTTCGGCGCGACCTTGGTGACGATCTGTTTGTAGGTTCGGTTGAAGACCTGGTCGAAGGTCTGCCAGCCGAGCGACCCGTTGCGCTTGCCCCAGTTGAAGCCGTCGAGGCCGGTCCAGTCGACGTAGGCATCGCCCGGATAGACGCGGCCGAGTGGGATCAGAGCGCTCTTGAGGTCGACGATGGGGGACCAGACCCAGGTGGCGTTGGTCGCGCCGACCGCGGTGAAGATGTCGTGGACGTGGCGCCAGACGGCGACGTACTGCCCGGTGGTGTTGCCGTTGACGCCTTCGGACCAGGGGAACCAGAAACCGTTCATCTCCCAGTTGAAGCGGAGAAAGAACGGGTGGCCCCATTCCCTTGCCTTGCTCGCCCATTCGCGGATGTAGGCGTCGTAGCGGCCGCTGAGCACTGCTCCGAGGCTGAAGTCGGGCTGGTCGAGGCCGGGAGGGCTCGAGGTCGAGTTCCAGCTGAAGACGGGGATGGCTCCGTAGGCGCGGACGTTGTCCATCGGCGTGGCGGGGAACTGCGTCATCGCACAACCGGAGTCGCTGCATTCGGCGAACGGAGAGGAGAACTCGATCAGCGAAAGCCCCTTGCCGGCGATCTGCTGGAAGCTGTCGACCGGCGCCATGTCCCACGGCGCCGCTACCCCGGTCATCTGGTCGCCGATCTGGGCGCCCCAATAGATGGGCCCCGCCGGCTTCTTCGCAGCGATCGCTCCGGGGGCGACCAGCAGGGCCAGGGCCAGCGTCAGGAGGTTGACCCAGAGCCGCACGGCCCGGGGGCCGGAGATCAATGCAGTGGCGGTATCGGACCGCCCGCAAGCTGACCGAACCGGTTGGTCCCGTACCTGCCCTTGCGGATTCCCCTCGCGAATGCTTTCGCGGCGGGGGGCGAGAGCTCCAGCGGCCAGTCGGCGGCGCGATCGACGGCGTCGAAGTAGACGAGGGCGCGGACGCGACGATATTTGCGCGGAAGCTGTTCGAACAGGTCGCGGACCCAGGCGCCCTTGTGACCGCCGTAGGAGCTGGTGGCGAACTCGCCCAGCATCATCGGCTTCCCCGGCGCGACCTTCTTCGCCAATTCGCTGTAGGCGGGGTCGATGATTTCGGAGAAGCTGCGCCATGGCCGCGGGTTGGCGGCCTTGCTGCCCCAGTTGTAAGCATCGAGGCAGGTCCAGTCGACGTAGGAGTTGCCCGGGTAGAGCGACTTCAGCGGAGCCTTCTTCAGGCGATTCGCGGTGACGGCGTAGGGACACCAGACCCAGGTGGCGTTGGTGGCGCCGACCGCGGTGAAGACGTCGTGGACGTGGCGCCAGGCCGCGACGTACCGGCTCGGCCCGATGCCGCTCGCGACTTCCGACCAGGGGAACCAGTTGCCGTTCATCTCCCAGTCGAAGCGGAGAAAGAAGGGGTGGCCCCAGTCGCGGGCTTCGGTGGCGAAGGTGGCGATGTAGTCGTCGTAGCGTCCGGCGGCGATGTCGGCCAGGCGGAACTCGGGCTTTTCGGCGCCGACCGGCGCGCTCGATTCCGAGCCCCAGCTGTAAACCGGGATCGAGCCATGGCCGCGGATGTTGTCCACCGCTTCGCTGGGGAACTTGTAGAAGTGGCAGGCCTTGTGGTCGCACTCGTGCCACGGCGAGGAGAACTCGATCAGCGACATGCCTCGACCGAGCAGCTGCTCGAGGTAGGCGACCCCGCCCATGTCCCAGGGGGCCTTGGTGCCGGTGATCTGGTCACCGATCCAGGCGCCCCAGTAGAGGGGCTGCGACTTCGGAGCTTTCGGCTCCGGCGGCTGGGATCGTGCTCCCGCCGCCGGCGCGGCGGCCAGGCAGAAGCAGAGCAGCGCGAGCAGCAGCCCAGCGAGCGGATGCGCCCTGCCGGGGCGTCTCAGATGGAGCGAGGAGAGCAGATCGGCAAGTGTAGAGAACGGGGTTCCCGGCATCGCCGGCTCAGCTGGGCGGTGCAATCGGCCCCCCGGAGAGGCCGCTGTAACCGGCGCCGAGGTAAGCCGGTTGCTGGATTCCTTCGGCGAAAGCCGCGGTCGCGGGCGGGGAGGTCTCGATCGGCCAATCCATGCTGTCGTCGAATTTGTCGAACCAGAGCAAGGCGCGGATCTGCGGATATTCGGTCGGCACCGCGGCCAAAGCGTCGCCGATCCATTCCGCCTTGGAGCCGCCGTGCTCGCTCGAGCCGACCTCGGCCAACATCATCGGCTTCGAGGGGGCGATGCCTTCGACGATTGCGTCGTAGGTGCGGCGGAAGAGCTGGTCGAAGGTCCGCCAGCCTCGCGGCGAGGCGGGGTTGGTGCCCCAGTTGTAGCCGTCGAGCCCGGTCCAGTCGACGTAGGCGTCGCCGGGATAGAGCGAGGCGAGGTCATGCAGGGAGCTGCCCGGGTCGACGAACGGGCACCAGACCCAGGAGACGTTGGTCGCGCCGGCGGCGGCGAAGATGTCGTGGACGTGGCGCCAGGCGGCGACGTACTCGCCGGCGCCGTTGCCGTTGACGCCCTCCGACCAGGAGAACCAGTTGCCGTTCATCTCCCAGTTGAAGCGGAGGAAGAACGGGTGGCCCCAGTCGCGGGCTTCGGCGGCGAACTTGGCGATGTAGTCGTCGTAGCGTCCGGAGATCACGTCGGAGAGCTGGAAGTCGGGCTGGTCGAGGCTCGAGGGGATCGCCTGCGAGCTCCAGCTGAGGACCGGGATCGAGCCGTGGCCGCGGATGTCGTCCATCGGCGTGTTAGGGAACGAGTAGAAGGAGCAATCCGGGCCGCCGCAGTCGGCGAACGGCTGGAAGAACTGCACCATCGAGGCCGACTTGCCCGCCTCCCGTTCGAAGCTGGAGACCGCGTTCATGTCCCACGGCGCCTGGTCGCCGGTCAGGTGGGAACCGATCGTCGCGCCCCAGTAGAGGGGCTGCGAGGCGACCGCCGCCTTGCGCCCGCAGCGACGCCGGATGCCGCGGGTCGCAGCGACCCGTTTGGCGGCGCGGGCGGCGCAGCGGTTGGGACCGCCCAGAGCGCGGGCGGTGCTCACGCGCGAGTGTTTGGCCGACCCTGAGCCGCCGCCGAGCTGGTCGGCCCCGGAGGCGGCCCCGACGCCGTGGAGGAGGAGGATCGCCAGCGCCACCCAGAGGATGTGAGCGAAGGTGCGGGTCGGGAGGCTTCGGGCCATACAAGCCCATCGGCGCCCTGGCCATCTGTTTCAGCCGTGGCGCTACACCTGGACATATGTCCAGGTGGGTTGCAATCCGGAAAGGCTCAGCTCGGGGGCTGGATCGCCGTCGTCGCCGTCGCGAGGTTTGCGAAGGCGTTGCCCACGTAGGCGGGGTTCTCGATCCCTTCGGCGAAGGCGCTGGTGGCGGAGGTCGAGGTCTCGATCGGCCAGTCCATGCTGCTGTCGAATTTGTCGAACCAGAGCAGGGCGCGGATCTTGGTGTATTCGCTCGGCACCGCGCGCAGCATTTCTTTGATCCAGGTCGCCTTCGAACCGCCGTACTCGCTGGAGGCGACCTCGCCGATCATCATCGGCTTGGTCGGCGCGACCGTTTCGACCAGGTAGCGATAGCTGGCGCGGTAGAGCTGGTCGAAGGTCTGCCAAGTCCCCGAGCGGCTCGGGTTGGTGCCCCAGTTGTAGCCGTCGAGGCCGGTCCAGTCGACGTAGGCGTCGCCGGGGTACTGGCCGCTGACCGCCCGGAAGTTTTCGATCCCGCCCTTCCAGTTGACGTTCGGGCACCAGACCCAGGTGGCGTTGGTCGCGCCGACGGCGGTGAAGATGTCGTGGACGTGGCGCCAGGCGGCGACGAATTCGCCCGATTTGTTGCCGTTGACACCCTCCGACCAGGGGAACCAGTCGCCGTTCATCTCCCAGTCGAAGCGGAGGAAGAAGGGGTGGCCCCACTGCTTGGCCTTGCCGGCCCATTCGCGGATGTAGGAGTCGTAGCGGCCGGCGATGACGTCCGAGAGCTGGAAGTCGGACTCGTTCACGTTGGAGGGAATCGACTCCGAGTCCCAGCTGATCACCGGGATCGAGCCGTTCCTGCGGACGTTTTCCACCGGGGTCCAGGGGAAGCTGTAGAAGCTGCAGCTGCCGCCGCCGCAGTTCGCCCAGGGCTGGAAGAAGTGGACCAGGGACATCGACCTGCCGGTTATTTCCTGGAACTTCGAGACCGGGGTCATGTCCCAGGGGGCGGGGGTGCCGGTGAACTGGTTGCCGATGGTCGCGCCCCAGTAGACGGGGCCGCCGGAGCCGGTTTCGGGCAACGGTTCGGGCTGCGGAGTCGGGGTGGGTTCTCCGCCGGTCCCGGAGTTGGCGACGGTGACGGTGACGCGGGTACTCCCCTTCGCGCCGCGCGAGCCGTAGGCCGTAGCGCTGAGGGAGTGAGTTCCGTTGGTCAGCCGGGCGGTGTCGAGGCTGCCGCCGAAGGGGGCGCTGCCGTCGGTGAACTTGACCGCACCGTCGACGGCGAATTCGACCTTGCTGGGAGTGCCGGACTGCACGGCGACTTCCCAGGCGACGGTGCCGGAGACGGTCTGGCCCTCGCCCGGCTTGACGGTGGAAAGGGTGAGCGTTTCCTTCTGTATGCCGGTGCCGTTGGTGCTGGGACGAAGGCTGGTCTCCGTGGCCGGCTTTTCGCTGCCGAGGGCCCTGGCGGGCGAGACGCGTTCGGCTGCCGACGCGCTCGGAGCAAGGAGCGCGACGAGGAGGAAGAGGGTGGCTAGGACGTTTGCGAGGAGTCGGGTGGGAGCCATTGCCCAGCTCTCATCGACTTCCCTTCCCTAGCGACTTACCGTGACCCCCGTGGGGTGGACGTTTGTCCTCCGGAGGCGTGAGCGCCGACGATCAGCGTCCCTGCCAGCCCCTCACTATTGAGTATCGACCCGTAGAGGTCGAGCAGGGCGGCGGCGCATTGGTCCCAGGAGGTGAGGTCGGGTGAGCTCTGCGGCGGCGGCTTGGCGAGCTCCTCGAGCGCCGCGGCGGCGATCTGCTCGGCGGTCGAGTCGAGTGGGATCGCCCGGCCGAAGCCGTCGGCGGCGATCTCCGAGAGCCCGCCGGCGTCGGCGACGAGCAGGCGGCGCCGGGCGGCGGCGGCCTCCAGCGCGACCAGCGGATGGCTCTCGAACTCGCTCATCAGGACCACCAGGGAGACCCCGCCGAGGAGCGCCGCCATCCCCTCCGGGTCGCCGGGGGGGACGCTGGTCACCTCGACGCTCGCGGTGAGGTCGAGCTCCTCCACGCGCCGCCGCAACTCGTCTTCGTAGGGGCCCTTGCCGACGATCAGCAGCCGCGCCTCGGGACGCTGCTCGAGCACCTGCGGGAACGCCTCGAGCACGCGGTGGTGGCCCTTGTAGCGCTCGAGCCGGCCGATCGAGGCCAGCGTCGGCACCTCCGGCTCGCCCGCGGCCACGTCCCTGCCGGAGAAGCTGAGGTCGGTCCCGTTGGGGATGAAGACGAAGCGCTCCGGCGGGACCCCGAGCGCTGCCCCGTACTGCTCGATCTCGAAGCGGGCGATCGCGACCAGCCGGGTCGCCCGCCTCAGCAGCGGTCGCAGCAGCCGCATCTGCAGCCCGCGTGCGCGGTTGCGGTGCTCGAGCGAGTGACCGCCGCCGTGAAAGGTGACGACGTAGGGGACGCGCAGGGAGAGAGCGCGCAGCATCGCCAGCGGGGCGACCAGCGTGTGGTAGCTCTGGACGTGGACGAGGTCCCAGCTCTCCTTCCCCATCGCACGCCAGAGCCCCGGCGCGAAGAGCCAGTCGCGGCCACGCGGGCGGGCGCGCAGGGTGCGGATGCGAACGCCCTCGTGGGTCTGGTCCTCGGCAGTCAGGGCGTCGGGGTCGGTGCAGATCACCTCGACGTGGACGCCGGCGGCGGCCATCCGGGTGCTGACCTCGAGCACGTGCCGCTCCACTCCCCCCTGCTCCAGCGGGCTGCGGGGGGTGACCATCAGCACCCGGGGCGCCTTCCCGTTGGCGCCGGGGTGCGCGGAGGCGGTCTCGTCGGGCTTGGCGAGACCGGTGCGAACCCGCAGGTAGTCGACGCTGGTGGCGGCGAGGCCGACGAAGATCATCGCCGCCCGGCTCGGACCGCTGAAGTCGCCCTTGAAGAGGGCGCCCAGGTCGCGGAGGACGCCGAGCGGCAGCGTCCGCCGCACGTAGGAACGCTCAGAGGAGAGCCCGTCCTCGGTTCCGACCATCCCGCTCAGCACCGCCTTCGAGCGCCCCTCCGCGCGGCAGCGGTCGACGAAGTAACGGACCTTGCCGCGCGCGGGCGGAACCACGTGTTCGACCGCGGCGGCGGGGTCGTAGAGGATCTCCGCCTCGGGCCAGCGCTGGTGGACGCGGATGCTGAGGTCGGTCTCCTCGCACCCCACCGGCAGCGTCCCGACCCGGCCGAGCTCGTGGCTGAAACCGCCCACGTCCAGCAGCGGTCGACGGCGGAAGGACATGTTGGCGCCGACCAGGTTGCGGACCGGCTCCAGTTGCCGGGGCATGCCCGAGTGGGTGCAGCCAACGACCCAGTCGAACTCGGGCGGGAACCAGCCCGGCTTGCCCTCGACCCAGCGCGGCCGCACCGTCCCCCCCGCCCCCAGCACCTGCGGGTCGGCGTAGGCGGCGGCGAGGCGCTCCAGCCAGTCGTCGGCGGCGATCGCGTCGTCGTCGAGGAAGGCGACGACTTCGCCACCGGCCTCGGCGACGCCGCTGTTGCGAGCGCCGGAGAGGCCCTGCTTCTCGCGGTTGGGGACGACGGTGACCTCGGGCCAGCGCCGGCGCGCCTCGGCCAGCAGCTCCGGTGCGTGGTCGATGACGAGGATGACCTCCTGGGCCGGGTGGCTCTGCCGGCGCAGCGAGTCGAGCGACTCGGTCATCACCTCGAGGCGCTCCTCGGTGAAGGCGCAGATCACGACCGAGATCGTCGGCAGCTGCGGGTCGGAAACGGTTTGCCCTGGCACGGCGCGGATTCTGGCACGACCATCCACCGACCTTCCCGAGCCACCGGCTTCGGATGACGGCTGACAAATCGCTTCCCAGCTGCGTTGACCGTTGAGATGCAACGGTCAGCAAGCGCGGGGGAGGCCGCGGAGGAACCGCGGCGCGTCTGGCCGGCACTCCTGGGGGGAACCCTCCTGCTCTTCTTCGCCCGCGCCGTGCTCTCGCTGATCCGGTCCGGGCCGGTCCTCGTCGCCGACGAGATGGGGTACCTCGGCAACGCCCGGGCGATCGTCGGCGAAATCGGCACCCAGATGGAGCTGGCGCCCTTCTACCGGGCCGGATATTCGCTGCTGATCGCGCCGCTGCTGAAGCTCACCGCCGACGTCTCGGTCCAGTACCACCTGGTGCTCGTCCTCAACGCCGCCCTCGCGGCGGCGGTCTTCCCGCTCCTCTACCTGCTGCTGGCCCGGTTCGCCGGGGTCCCGGCCCGGGTGGCGCTGTGGGCCGCGCTCGCCGGCAGCGTCTACCCGGCGATCACCGTGCTCTCGCAGGTGGCGATGTCCGAGAACGTCCTCTTCCCGCTGATCTGCGTCTGGCTGATCTGCTTCGCCGGCCTGCTCTCCAGCGTCCCCTCCCGCTCGCAGCTCCTCTGGGCGGTCGGCCTCGGCGCCAGCACCGGTGCCCTCTGGGCGGTGCACAACCGCCTGATCGTGGCGATCGTCGTCGCGGTCGCGGGGATGGCCTGGCTCCTCTACCGCCGTCGTGTCCGGCTGGCAGCCGTCCTCGCCGGCGTGGCCACGATCGCCCTCTTCATGATCGGCGTCCACTTCCTCGACTCCTTCGTCGTCACCCATGACTACGGGGGCAGCGCCCCCGACGAACTCACCTCGCGGATGGACGAAATCCTCCGCCTGAGGGGGATCGGGACCGTCCTCGCCAACCTGCTCGGCCAGACCTGGTACCTGCTCGTCGCGACCTTCGGGCTGGCAGCCGTGGTCCTCGGCGAGTTCCTTCGCGGGCGGCCGCGAGCGGAAAACCGGGAGGCCGGAGCGCCCGACCCACCCCGAGAGCTGGCCGCTGTGCTCCTGGCTCTGACCGGCCTGCTGCTGCTGATCTCGGCCGCGGCCTTCCCGGAAAGGACCCGGCCCGACATGCTGATCTACGGGCGCTACGCGGAGATCGCCTCCCCCGCCCTGATCGCCTTCGGCATCGCGGCGCTCGCGCGGGGCAGGGTCAGCCGCCGCATCGCCTGGCCGGTTGCCGGATTCGCGACGCTGACCGTGATCCTGGTGCTGATCCGGGTGCTCGACTCCGATCCCGAAACCGCCGGTCGCTGGAACACGTCGGCCCTGCCCTTCGTGGCGACGCAGCTCGGGCCGGCGGTCCTGATCGGCGCCGCCTCGATCGCCGCGGCTGGTGCTCTGCTCCTGCGGCTGGCGGCCCGCCGCAACACCGCCGCGCTGGGTGCGGCCGCACTCGCGCTCTTCCTCGCGGTAGTGCTGTACGGCGCCTGGAACCCGGTCCGCAGCTCCGAGCGCGCCATCTACCCGAGCGGCTGGTCGAGCCCGCAGGCGACGGCGGAAGCGGCGGAGGCGGGAAGCGGGCGGATCGCCTACGACCTCGACGACTACGAAACGATCGGCCTCTACGTGTTCCAGTGGTTCCTGCCGAACTCCCGGATCGTCCTCTTCCACGGCGACAGAGAACCGCCGCCGGCGCAGCTGGTCATCGCCGGCAAGGACTACCGGCACGAGCACCCGAGAAGCGGCGCGGTCGAATTCTGGACCGCGCCCGGACGCGACCAGTCGCTCTGGCGCCTTCCCGATCGTCAAGCTCCCTAGCCGAGATGGCCACCCCAAGCGCGACCACGCCCCGCCGAGGCCGGCTGCGGGCGCACCTCGACGACCGCATGTACCGGACGGGCTACTACCTGATCCTCGGCACCGGGGCCTCGGGGCTCCTCGGCGTCGCCTTCTGGGCCGCGGCCGCGCGCTCCTACAGCGCCCACGTCGTCGGCCTCAGCGCCGCCGCCGTCTCCGCGATCGCCCTCGTCTCGGGGATCTGCTCGCTCGGCCTCTCGGCGGTCCTGGTCCGCTACCTGCCTGTGGCCGGGCCCAGCGGCCGGCCCCTGATCGTCCGCAGCTACGTCCTCACGATCGTCCTCTCCTTCCTGGTCGGCGGCGGGGTCGCCCTGACCACGAGTCTGTGGTCGCCGACGCTGGGCTTCCTCGGGGAAGACCTCTGGCCCCTCGCCTTCGCCCTCTCGACCGCGGCGATGACCACTTTCACCCTCCAGGACAGCGTCCTCACCGGGCTCCACGCGGCCGCCTGGATCCCGATCGAGAACACCGTCTACGCCGTCGCCAAGCTGGTCCTGCTGGCGGCCCTCGCCGCCCTGCTGCCGTTCGCCGGGCCCTTCGTCGCCTGGAACCTGCCGCTGCTGCCGGTGATCCTCGTCATCAATTACCTGATCTTCCGGCGCCTGGTCCCGAAGCTGCCGGCCGAGGGCGGTCTCGAGCGGCGCAAGGTGATCTCGATGGCCGCCGGCAACTACGGCGGCAACCTGCTCGGCCTGCTCGGCAACATGTACCTGCCGATCCTCGTCGCCAACCGGACCAGCGCCAGCGAGGCGGCCTACTTCTACGTGCCCTGGATGATCTCGCTCTCGGTCGAGCTGGTGGCGCTCAACATGATGACCTCGCTGACCGTCGAGGCCGCCCTCGACATGCCCCGCCTGCGCCAGCTCTCACGGCGGGCGCTGACGCACTCGATGCGGCTGGTGGTGCCGGTCGCGGCGCTGACCGTGCTGCTGGCGCCGTACGGGCTGCTGCTGTTCGGGTCCGAGTACGCCGACGAAGGGACGACGCTGCTGCGCCTGCTGGCCCTCGGCGCGATCCCCAACGTGATCGCCGCGCTGGGCGCCGGGGTGGCGAGGATCGAGCACCGCGGCTGGATCGTCACCGCGATCCAGGGCTTCCAGTTCGTCTTCGTCGTCGCCTTGAGCGCCGCCCTGCTGCCCGGGGTCGGGATCGCCGGCGTCGGCATCGCCTGGACCAGCTGCCAGTTCCTGCTGGCGGCGGCGCTGCTGGCGACGATCCTGCGGCCGATCCTCTTCTCAGGAGGCGACCGCGGCGCCGCCGCCGGCTAGCTGCGCCCGTGACCGCCAGGCGATGATGCGGCGCAGCGCCAGCGTCCCGTGGGCGACGACTCGAGGGCCGATCAGGCCCAGCGCCAGCGTCACCCAGGCCTGCGGTTCCAGCGGGCGACGGCGCAGGGCCGCGGCGGCGTAGCGCACCCCGGTGCGGCGCTTGCCGAGATAGAAGGCCTGCACCGAGGCGACCCGCAGCAGCGTCGTGTACTGACCCGGCCCATGCTCCCGCAGCGCCGGTCCGTGGCGCTGCAGCGCCGTCTCCGCCATCCACAGCATGTCCGGGGCGTCGCTGAACAGGCGCGGCACCAGTTCGTCGGCAGCAGCGCTGCGCAGCCAGCTGTTGGCGGCGTCGGTGTGCTCGTGGCCGAGCACGTCGTCGACGTAGAGCGTCTGCTCCCGGCTGGCCAGCTCGAGCTCCCACAGCGTCTCCATCGCGCCGCGGCGCTCGGCGAACAGCGGCGTCGCCTCGAAGACCGAGCGGTGGATGCAGTGGGTCGCGTCGTTGCCGCCCTCCGCCTCGGCCCAGCCGATCCGCCCCTCGTAGCCGATCGGCTCCGGCGGCGTGAACTGCGGGGTGACGCGGCCGTCGTCCCAGGTCAAGCGGCTGCGCATCACCCGGACGCCGTCGGGGAGCTCGGCGACGATCTCGCGCATCCGCTCCAACGCCTCGGGCAGGAGCTCCCAGTCGCTGTCGACGATCACCACCCAGGTGCCGGTGGAGTTGACGACGCCGCTATGGCGGGCGGGGCTGATGCCGCGGTTGCGCTCGTGCCTGACCACGCGCAGCCGGGGGTCGTCGTAGCGCTCCAGGGCCGCGATCGTGCCGTCGGTGGAATGGTCGTCGACGACGACCAGCTCGAAGTCCTCGAAGCTCTGCCGCAGGATGCTGTCGATGCAGCGGCAGACGATCTGCTCCCGGTTGTAAGTGGGCACAACGACGCTGAAGAAGGGTGGCGACATCTCGCGTATTTTCCGAGCTGCCGCGACCGTTCGGAAGGGGGTGGGCGCGGCGAGCCGCAAACCTAGCAGCGGAACATGAGTGTCAGCCCAAGCAAGGTTCCCTGCGGAAATCGGGAGGGGCCTCGGCCCGCCGATCTCTATTTATGCTCAAACCGATGGAGACCGAGACCGCCCAATCCCCAGCCGCGATCGAGCAGCCCGTGGCTCCGGAGACGATCCGCCTGCAGCCCAGCAGGGGGTTCAGCCGCGTCCTCTCGCCACCGGAGCTCTGGCGCTACCGCGACCTCGCCCTCCAGATCGCGATGCGCGACATCACCATCCGCTACCGCCAGACGGCGCTCGGAGGCGCCTGGGCGATCCTCCAGCCAATCGGCTTCATGGTCGTCTTCTCGCTGATCTTCGGAAATGTCGCCGGCATCTCCTCCAACGGGCTGCCCTACCCCCTCTTCAGCCTCGGGGCCCTGGTGCCCTGGGTCTTCTTCGCCAACTCGATGCTGCTCGGCTCCGAAAGCCTGGTCAGCAATGCCGCCCTGGTCTCGAAAATCTATTTCCCACGGATCTTCATCCCGGCAGGACCGATCGTCGCCGGCTTCGTCGACCTGGCGATCTCGACCGTGATCCTGCTGGCGATCGCCGTGATCTGGGGGTACCCGCCCGGCGTGGCGATCTTGACGCTGCCGCTGCTGATCGCGATCGCCGCCGCCGCTGCGCTCGGCGTCGGCTCGGCTTTGGCGGCGATCAACGTCCGCTTCCGCGACGTCAAGTACGTCGTCCCGTTCGCGATCCAGCTCTGGCTCTTCATCACCCCGATCGTCTACGCCAACAGCAGCATCGACCAGCCCTGGCGGACGATCTCGGCGATCAACCCGATGGTCGGCGTCGTCGAAGGCTTCCGCTGGGCGACCCTGGGGACGGGAGATGCCCCCTGGACGCTGATCGGCATCTCAGCCGCCAGCGCCGTCGCCCTCTTCGTCGCCGGGCTGGCCTACTTCGACCGCGTCGAGCGCAGCTTCGCCGACTTCGTCTGAGCCATGGCAGAAATTGCAATCGAGACCCATGATCTGGGCAAGCGCTACACGCTTGGCGTCAGCGGCCGCGGCTACGGGACCCTGCGCGAGAGCCTCGTCGAAGCGGTCAAGAAGCCGCTGCGGCGCGGCGGCCGTTCACAGGAGCAGCCGAATCAGCTCTGGGCGCTGCGCGATCTTTCGCTGACGATCGAAAACGGCGAGGTGGTCGGTTTGATCGGCCACAACGGCGCCGGCAAGAGCACCTTGCTGAAGATCCTCTCCCGGATCACCGAGCCGTCCGCCGGCTACGCCGACGTGAGCGGCCGGGTCGGCTCGCTGCTCGAGGTCGGGACCGGGTTCCACCCCGAGCTGACCGGCCGCGAGAACATCTTTCTCAACGGCGCGATCCTCGGCATGCGCCGCTCGGAGATCCGCGCCCGCTTCGACGAAATCGTCGACTTCGCCGAGCTCGACAAGTTCCTCGACACCCCGGTCAAGCGCTACTCCAGCGGCATGTCGGTCCGCCTCGCCTTCGCCGTGGCCGCCCACCTCGAGCCGGAGATCCTGCTCGTCGACGAGGTGCTCGCGGTCGGCGACGCCTCGTTTCAGCGGAAGTCGCTGGCGAAGATGAGTGAGGTGGCGCGGGCCGGGAGGACCGTCGTCTTCGTCTCCCACAACCTGGCGATCATCCAGGCGCTCTGCAAGCGCGGCATCCTGCTGGAGCGGGGCGAAGTGCAGGCGGACGGGACCGTCGACCACGTCCTCGACCGCTACCTCGCCGAGCTCGAGCGGGCCTCCGAGGCGGACCTGGTGGAGCGGGAGGATCGCGACGGCCGTGGCTGGCGGCAGACGCTGTTGAAGCGGGTCGAGATGATCGACCCGAGCGGCCAGGCGAACGCCGTCATCGGCGGCCGGCCGGCAAAGCTGGTCATCGAGGTAACCGAGCCGATGCCCGGATTGGAGTGCCGCGCCACGATCGCCAACAGCCTCGGCCAGCCGATCGCCACCCTCGACAGCGAGATCTCGGCACCGGCCGATGCTCGCGACCCTGAGCTCGGTCCCTCGATCGAGTGCGAGATCCCCACCGTCCCGATGCTGCCCGGGCGCTACCGGATCGACGTCGTCGTCAAAGCCAACGGCGTCTACCAGGACGGCCTGCAGGGGGCCACCTTCTTCGACGTCGAGCCGGGCGTGATGGAGGGCCGGCCGATGCCGAGCCACGGCAGCGAGGGCAGCGTCGCCTTCCCCCATTCCTGGCGGCTTCCCCCGTGAGCGAGACCCCGACGATCTCGGTCGTCATTCCCGCCTACGAAGCCGCGGGAACGATCGCCGAAGCGGTCGGGTCGGCGCTGTCCCAAGATCCACCCCCCCACCAGGTGATCGTCGCCGACGACGGCTCCGGCGACGCGCTCGAGCAGGCGCTGGCGCCCTTTCGACCGGACCAGGTCAGCCTCCTTCGCCTCCCCCACGCCGGCGTTTCCGCCAGCCGCAACGCCGCCTGCCGGGAGGCCAACGGCGAGTTCGTCCTCTTCCTCGACGCCGACGATCTCCTGTTGCCCGGAAAGCTGGCGGCGCTCGGCCGGCTGGGGGGCGAGCGCCCCGGCCTCGACATCCTCGCCACCGACCTCTGGTTCGAGCTCGACGGCCGCCGCAGCGGTCGCTTCGGCGAGGCAAACGCCTTTCCCTCCGCAGAGGAGCAGCGCCGAACCATCCTCGAACGCTGCTTCGTCGCCCAGGCCGCCGTCCGGCGCTCGCGCCTGCTCGCACTCGGCGGCTTCGACGAGTCGCTGCGCACTGGCGAGGATTGGGACTGCCTGCTGCGGCTGGTCCTCGACGGGTCCGTCGCCGGCTTCGACGATGCCCCGCTTGCGGTCTACCGGATCCACGACGGCAGCCTGACCAGCTCGCGCGCCGAGACCTTCCGCGATCGGGTGCGGATCCTCGAGAAGGCGCTTGCCAACCCCAACCTGCGTCAGGACGAGAGGCCTGTCGCCGAACGGATGCTTGCGATCCAAGACGCCCGCGCGGCTCTCGGCGACGCGCAGGCAGCGGTGGCCGAGGACGGCCCCGACGTCCGCCAGCGCGGCCTCGCGCTGGCCCGCGCCTCGGGTGGCTCGCTGCGAGACAGGGCCTGCGGACTTGGCCTCTTCGCCGGCCCCGCATTCCTCCGCCCCTGGCTCGGCCGGCGCCTGGGAGGTCGGTCCCAGCTCAGTCGTCGGCTTCCGGCCGCGAAGGCGAGCCGATGAGCGGCCGCGCGGCGATCTCCGTCCTGATGCCGGTGCGAAACGGCGAGCGCTTCGTCGCCGAGGCGGTCGAATCGGTGCTCTCGCAGACGTTCGCCGATCTCGAATTGCTCGTCCTCGACGACGGCTCCACCGACTCGACGCCGCAGATCCTCGAGCGGCTAGCCGGCGCCGATTCGCGGCTCGTCGTGCACCGGCGCGGCCCAGGCCGCAGCCTCGCGGGAACTCTCAACGCCGCCGCGGAACTGTCGCGGGCCCCCCTCCTTGCCCGCCTCGACGCCGACGACGTCGCCCTGCCCGACCGCCTCCAACTCCAGACCGGGTTCCTCGGCGAGAACCCCGACGTCGCCCTGCTGGGTGGCCAGGCGCTGCTGATCGACGAGCGCGGGCGAGAGTTCGGGCGAGCCGAGTACCCGACCGGGAACGCCGAGCTGCAGGAGGCGCTGCGCGAGCGCAACCCCTTCGTGCATTCGGCGATGGCGATGCGCCGGGAGGCATTCGAAGCCGTCGGCGGCTACCGGGAGAACTTCATCCACGCTGAGGACCTGGACCTCTGGCTGCGGCTCGCGGCCGGCCGCCAGATCGCGAACCTTCCCCAACCCGTGGTCGAGTACCGGATCCACGGCGACCAGCAGACGCTGCGCAAGCAGGACGAACAGGCGCTGTACTCGGTGGCGGCACGGGCGTCGGCTCGGGCCCGGGCAGGCGGAGAGCCGGACCCGTTCGAAGGCAGGCCGATCGACGAAGCGCTCCTGCTCTCGCAGGGCATCGGCCGGGCGGAGATCACCGCCGCGGTCGTCCCGGCGCTGTCCTGGCTCGCGCGGACCGCCGGCAGGGCAGGGCACCCCGGGGACGCCCGCCGTCTCTTCGCCGCCGCCCTGCAGCGGGCTCGCTCGGATTCGGGATCTCCGGCGTCGGCAGCGTCCGTCTACCGATCCATGAGCCACCGCCACGCCGAGCAGGGACAGCGCTTCCGCGCCAAGCTGAAGGCAGCTCAGGCCCGCCTCGTCGAGCGCAGGTCACGGGGATGACGAGTCAGCCCCACCGCAGCGGCGCCAGCCGCCTACAGAGCGGAGCGCCGCCCGACTGCGAGGAGCGCGTTCGGTCTTCCCCAGGTGAGACCGTGGTGCTCGAGCAGGGCCGCCGTCGCGAGGAAGGGGAAGGCCACCGCCCGAACCGGCAGAGACCGCTCTTTGATCCTGTCGCGAACCTCCTGTGCCGCGGCGGCGAGGCTCCGATAGGTACCTCGCACGCCGATCGACACGAGCCCGACCCGCTCGAGCATCGCGACGAAGTCGCCGCGGGTGTAGCCCTGGCGGACCTGCTCGCGCCAGGTGGTCGCGCTGCCAGGAAGGACCGGCTGCCAGTCGCGGTCGGGAACCTGCGCGACCAGGATGCCGTCGGGGCCGACCGCCGCGCTCATCGTCCGCAGCGCCGCTTCGTCGTCGGGAATCTCGCTCAGGCACTCGAGCGCGACCACGGCGTCGAAACCGGAAACCGACAGCGGCTGCAGCAGGTCGGCGGCCTCGAAGCTAACGTTGTCGAGCCCGCGACCGCGGGCGCGAGCGCGGGCGCCCGCGAGCATGTCCTCGCGCAGATCGATGCCGACGATCGTCCAGGCGGGGTGCCGCTTGGCAAGGGCCATGGAGAGCAATCCGTCGCCGCAACCGGCGTCGAGGACGCGGATCTGGCGGCCGGCGGCGAAATCCGCGAGGACGTCCTCGGCGGCCTTGAGGCGAAGGCGCCGGGCCGGAGCCATCAGCGCGGTGCGCTCCTCGAGGATCGCCCGGATCGTTGCCAGTGCCCGCATCGCCGCATCATTCCCGATCGCTCGGCGGCGCTGCGATGAGGGACTGGTGCGATGCCCCCTGGCGCACGCGCCTTCTGCGCCGGCTGCGGCTGCCGCCGGGGCTCCTGCGGCCGCTGGCCGCCCGCTCGCCGCGCTGGTCGGCGCTGGCCGCGGACCTCGCCCACTGGCGGGGGGTCCGGCGCCAGGCGACGGCGGCCGAGTGGCGACGCCTCACCGCCTCCTACTCCGTCCTCGTCTACCACCGCTTCGCCGGCGAGCTGAAGCCGGGGCAGGAGCGGATCGACATCTCGCCACGGCGCTTCCGCCGCCAGCTGCTGGCGCTTCGCCTCCTCGGCTTCGAGCCGCTCGGGGTCGAGCGGATCCTCGCCTTCCACCGCGGCGAAGCGGAGATCCCGCGCCGCGCCGTCGCCCTCACCGCCGACGACGCGATCGCCGACAGCGTCGAGCCGTTGCGGCGGGCAGCCGGGTGGAGCCCGCAGCTCTTCGTCCCGACCGCCGAGCTCGGCGCCGCCGCCCACTGGATCGACGGCGAGCCCGTGGCCACCTGGGCGCAGGTCGAGGAACTCGCCGCCGCCGGGGTCTCGATCGGATCCCACACCCGCCACCACCGCCGCCTCTCCGAGCTTCCCGAGGCGCTCCGCGAGGTCGAGCTGGCGGGCTCGCTGGCCGAGCTGCGCGAGCACCTGCCCCAAGCCTCTGCAGTAATCGCCTACCCCAACGGCGACCACGACGACGCCGTCCGCGAGGCAACCCGAACGGCCGGCTACGCGCTCGGATACACCACCGAAAAGGGCCGCAACTGCGCCAACACCGACCCCTACCGCCTACGGCGGGTCAGCATCCACGGCGCCGACGGTGCCCTCGCGGCGATCTGGAAGGCCACCAGCGGCGAAGGGCTGCCGCGGCTCTGGCTGCGCTTGCGCCGCTGAGCTTCAGCGCCGGACGCGCTGGAGCTCCTCCGACAGCAGCTCGAAGAACGGAGCCTGCCGCAGGTCCTCGAGCGCGGGCTCGCCGGCCGCGGCAAGCCGCAGGTGCTCGTGGTCGGAGCGGCAGTGGACCATCCAGCAGAGCGCCCGCAGCGCCGGCAGCAGGCCGGGATCCAGACCCAGCGCCTCGCAGTAGCGAGCGGTCTCGGCGGCGGCAACCGCGCCGTAGGGCGTTGAGGGGTCGAGCAGGAGCCGGTAGGACGCCCGGGTGGCCTTCTCCTCGAAGGCCTTGCCGAGGACGAAGCCGGAGTTGGCGAGGAAGTAAACGAGGTCGAGAGCTGGCAATCCGTCCGGCTCGGCGGACTCCCAGTCGAGCAGGGCCGGGCGGTCGCGGCTGGCCAGCACCACGTTCCAGGGCGAGCAGTCGCGATGCTCGCAGACCACCGGCAGCTCGGCGACGGCCTGCGCCGCCGCGCGCAGCGCCTCGAGCTGCTCGCTCTCCAGCGCCGGGCCGAAGTGCTCTTCGAAGAACTCGAGGTGCTCGTCGATCGTCGTCCGCTGCGCCGGGTCCCCGGAGCGGTCGGCGGCGAGCTCGATCAGGAGGTCGGTCACCCGGCGCGCCATCTCCGGGAAGCTCTTCGGGGTCAGGCGGTCGAGCATCGAATCGCCTTCGATCGCCCCCTCCGTCACCCCGAGGCGGCCGCCACGCTGCAGCCGCCGGCGGAAGTCCGGGATGCCATCTGCTTCCGGCCGCTCCTCGGCCAGGCGGCCGAGCACGGTCGCCTCGCGCCCCACCCCGGCCTCGGCCTCGGGCACCCGGGCGAACTTCGTCGCCGTCAGCGGGCGCAACTGCCCCGACCCGAACTCGAGCGCGACGACCTTGTTGATGCTGCGGTGGCCGCCGGTGAGGAGCATCGGCGACTTGCCGTCTTCCGTGCCTCCCTCATCGCCGCCCGGAAGCCGCGCGAAGACGTACACCGGCGCCAGGTAGCCGAACCGGGCCGCCCACCGCCAGAGGCGGCGCAGGCCGGCTTCGCCCGACGATCGCGGCGGTCGCTTGGAGAGCAGGTGGGAAACCGCCGGGCGCGAGTCGAGCGGCAGCCAGAACTGGGGCAGGCGGTTCGGCTGCGGCCCCGGCCAGTAGATCCTGACGTCGAGGAACCCGGCCCTCGCCAGCCGCCGCTTCGCCCGCTGCGGACCGGCCAGGCGCGGTGCCCACCAGCGGCAGACGACCTCCCCCCCGGGCGCCGCGGCGTCGCGGGCGTAGCGCAGAACCGCCCGCGAGGGGAAGCCGGCGAGCACCAGGTCCGCCTCGCCGGGGCCGGCCGGCCCCGAGACCAGCCGCAGAGCCTCCGAGTCCCGGCCGGGCGCCAGGTCGATGACCCGCGGCGGCTCTTCGCTGCGCAGCAGGAAGCGCCAGTCGACCCGCCGCAGCTGCTCGTTGCGCTCCGGCTCCAGCAGCTCGGAGTCGAGGGGCCGGGCGTCCAGCGGGTGCTCAGCCATCGCCCAGCAGCTCCCCATAGACGGCGCTGACCCGGTTGGCCATCCCGGCCCGCGTGAAGTCGCGCTCGACCCGCTCGCGCGCCCGCGCGCCCAGCCGCTCGCGAAGATCGGGGTCCCCGAGCAGCCGCCGCAATGCCGCGGCAAGGGCCTCGGCATCGCCCGGGGGAACGAGCAGGCCGTCGCGCCCGTCATCGATCTGCTCTTCGGTGCCGCCGATCGCCGAGCTGACCACCGCCCGCCGCGCGGCCATCGCCTCCAGCACCGCGAGAGAAGTCCCCTCGTAGAGGGACGGCAGGGCAAAGACGTCGGCGGCGGCGAGCAGCTGCGGCACGTCGTCGCGGCGGCCGAGGAACCGCACCCGGTCCGCGACCCCGAGCCGCTCGGCCAGTTCTTCCAGACGGGCGCGTTCCGGTCCCTCGCCGGCGAGGGCGAAGATCGCCTCCGGCACCTCCCTCGCCGCCTCGAACAGGGTCGGGTGTCCCTTCTGGTCGCTGAGCCGGGCGGCGGTGAGGACGAGCGGGCGCCCGCTCGCTCCAAGCTCCTGCCGCAACCCCGGCGGCGCCTCGCCGCCGAAGCGCTCCACCTCGACGGCGTTGTGGACGACTTCGACCTTCGCCGCCGGCCAGCGGTAGCGGGTCACCAGCTCGGCGGCGATCGCCCGCGAGACCGCGAGGTAGCGGCCGACCCGACGGGCGAGCAGCCGCAGCTGCCACCGGGCCGAGCGGTCGGGGAAGTACTGGGAGATGACCTGGACCGTCCCCAGCACCGCCGGCACGCCGGCGACGACGGCAGCGGCAAGGCCCCACTTGGCGGCCATCGGTGAGCTCATGTGGGCGTGGAAGACGTCGGGCCGGTCCCGTCGCAACAGCCTCGCCAGCGCCGGCACCCGCCTGGCGCCGGCGAGCCCGAGCGGCAGCGGCGCGACCATGCGCACCGGCACGTCGAGCGCTTCGGCCGCCGCCCGGATCGGCTCCACCCCCGCCGCGTCCTCGAGCAGCAGCGTCGGCCGCCAGGCGTCGCGATCGAGCGATTCGAGCAGCATCAGCATCGCGTTCTCGGCTCCGCCGAGAACGTGGCTATCCGTGTAGAAGAAGGTGGATCGGGCCATGGTGCAGTTCGCCGGCGAGCTTCGAGAGCTCACCTCGGTCCTCTGATTCGGCAAGAGCGGCGTCCACCCCTGCCCAGAAGGCGTAATCGAGGACGGCACGGTAGAAGAGCGGCGAGCGCCAGGCCCCCAGCCGCTCGAGCAGCGAGGCGACCGCGAAGATCGCGCCCGTGACGGCCGGGGAGCGACGGGTCGCCCACAACAGCAGCGATCGCGCCGCCAGCCAGGGCCGCGAGCCGTCGTCGGGGGTGGCCAGGCGCAGGTCGCCGAAGACCTCCGGGTGGCTGCGGGCGAGCAGCACCGTCGTCTCCCCTTTCGCCAGGGTGTCGCGCTGCAGGCCACCGAGGTCCTTGCCGTACTCCTGGTGGGCGAGCGCGGCCGGGTCGTAGGCGAGCTCGATCCCGGCCGCACGCAGGCGCAGCGCCAGCTCGACGTCCTCGTTGCCGTAGATGCCGAAGGACTCGTCGTAGCCGCCGACCTCGCGGATCACCTCGGTCCGCAGGGAAGCGTTGCCGGAGTAGAACGAGCGGGGCCGGTTGAGGTGCTCGGGGTCCTCACCGAGCCGCACCAGGTGCCGATCGAACTTCTCCTTCACGTAGTGGGCGGCGCGCGGGCTGTCGGGACCGAGCTCGACCGGGACCGCGCCGAGGACGCAGAGGCGGGAGCCGGGCGGGTGGTGGGAGCGGTGCCGCTCGACGAACTCGGGCACGACCGTCATGTCGTCGTCGAGGACGATCAGGACCTCGCCACGGGCGGCGGCGATCGCGGCATTGCAGGCGGCGGCACGGCCACGCCCGGACGGCTCGACCCGGCGCAGCTCGTAATCGGCGGGAAAGGCGTCGATCATCTCGGCGCTGCCGTCGCTGCAGGCGTCGGTCGCGACGATCGCCTCGAAGCCGGCCGGGTCAGCCGACTGGGCCCTAAGCGACTCCAGCGCCCGGCGCAGCGTCTCCCGGCGCTGGTGCGTCGGCACGACCACGGAGACCGACGGCTCAGCCACCGGCGCCTCCGGCTCGGGACCCGATTGCCTCCTCGTAGACCGCGGTCAAGCGCTGCGCCCATGCGTCCGGGCCGCAGTGGCGCTGGGCGAACGCGCGTGCCTCCGCCCCCAGGGCGTGGCGCCGCTCGCCGTCGGCGAGCAGGGCCGCGGTCGCGGAGGCGATCTCACCCCCGTCGTCGGCGATCGCCAGCGGCGGCTCCTCGCCGAAGCAGTCGTAGCCCTCACGACCGCGGCTGGTCGTGACCACGGCCTTGCCTGCCGCCATCGCCTGCAGCACCTTCATCCGCATGCCTCCCCCGGTCCGCACCGGCGCCAGCACCACAGCCGCCTCTTCGAGGTGGGGAAGGACGTCGGGTGCATCGGCGACCAGCTCGACGTCGGGGCCGGCGAGCGCCTCGACGTCGGGCGTCGGTTCGGTGCCGACGATCCGCAGCCGCGCCCCGGGGGCCTGCGCCCGCACCGCCGGCATGATCTCGCCGGCGAGCCAGTGGGCGGCGTCGCGGTTGGGAGAGTGGGCGAAGTTGCCGACGAAGAGCACCGTGCCGGCGACCTCGCGGCCGGGGTCCGCAGCGGGTGGAGGAACGAGGCCGAAGGGGTCGACCCGCACCCGCGGGGCCGCCTCAGGCGCCAGCTCGACGAGCGTCTCCGCGTCGCGGCGGCTGAAGACCTGGACCAGGTCGAAGCGGTTCCAGGCCTGGCGCTGGAAGCCGGCCCAGCGGCGCCAGTCGATCTCCCCGAAGGCCCAGCCCGGCCAGTTCCGCGGCGGCCCCGGTGGCCAGAGGAGCGGCCGCGGTCGCAGCACCTCGTGATGGGTGAACACAACCGGTAGGCCAGCGGGATAGCGAAAGACCGACATCGCGCTGTCCTCGACCGCGACCACGTCGAAGTCCCGCTCCGCCGTGAGCCGGTCGAGAACCGCCTGGATCCCAGGGTCGGCGTACCAGACGGTCCGCCAGGGCCAGGGGCCGCGTACCCATTTCGCCGCCAGGCGCAGCTGCCGGCGGCGGCGTCGGCGCCCTGGTGGCGGCCGGCGGCGATCGGCGGCGTGGACCTCGACCTCTCCCCGCAGCCGCTCGACCGCCTCCGCCTGGCCCGGCTCGTCGCCGAAAGCAGTCACCAGGGTCACGTCGTGGCGCCGGGTCAGACCGAGCAGCTCCGCATACAGGAGGACGGGGATCGCCCCGCCCCCGTCGATCTGGGGTGGGACCGGCGTGACCAGCAGGACCTTCATCGGCCCCGGCCAGCCCGAGTGGCCGGCATCACTCCAGCCCGGCGACCCGGACGCCGGCTTCGGAGCGCCGCAGGCGGCCGAGGAGGCGATTCAGGAGGAGTCGCCGTTCCGGATAGAGGAAGAGCTCGGCGAGGCGGCGGGCGAGCGGCCGCGGCAGCGTTGCCTCGAGCGTGAACCAAATCAGGAACATCGCTTTCATCGGCGCCGAGACGTCGAAGCGGCGACCGGTCGCCCGCACCGAGGCGGCCAGGAGGCCGAACCGGGTGTCGCCGGGCACCGGATGCTGCTGCGGCGCCAGCCGCAGCGAGATCAGGCGATTGCCGAGGTCCGACAGCGAGAGGATCGAGTCGGGCCGGGCCAGGCCGATCGCGTCGGCCCGGCGTTCGAGCGAGCGGAAGGTGACCGCCGCGTAGACGATCGCGTCGCGGACGTGATCGAGGTCGAGCTGGGTGTGGTCGAGTTCGTAGCCGTTGCCGCCGTGGACCCTGTACTCGGCGCAGATCTCGTCGAGCGCCCCGCAGCCGCCCGAGAGGGCGGTGAGATGGACGAGGTACCAGTCGGCGCCGTGGCGGGGGTAGTCGGCCTCGGGGATCGGCAGCAGCTCGCGCAGCGAGGAGAGCCGGAAGGCGGTGCCGCCGCCCGGCAGCCAGGCCAGGTCGAAGGGGAAGGCCAGCTCGGCGCGCCGCACGTCCCCGGTCGGCGCCAACAGGTGCTGGTAGGGCTTCGTCTCCCCGGTCAGCCTGCCCTCGCGGTCGATCACCGCCATCCGGAACTGGACCTTGACGAGGTCCGCGTCGGCCTCGAAAGCCTTCGCCACCAGGTCGGCCGCCTCGGGCCGCAGCACGTCGTCGGCATCGAGCACCACCAGGACCTCGCCCTGGCAGCGGGCGATGCCCGCGTTCAGCGCCGACGCCTGGCCGCCCTGCTCCTTGAGGATCACCTCGATCCGATCCTCGTAGCCGGCGAGGATCTCCCGCGAACCGTCGTCAGAGCCGTCGTCGACGGCGATCACCCGCACTCCGGGGCGGGTCTGAGCGAGGGCGCTGTCGATTGCGGCGGCGAGGAACCGACCGTAGTTGTGATTGGTGATGACTATGTCGACCCCGAGGTGGCGCCCCACGAGAACACTAGTATCGCGCCCGATGGATGCCGTCGCCGTCCGCCGCGAAAGGTTCGCTTGGAGCAGGCGCTCTTTGCTTCCGAACCGTTTCGCGATCATCGCCTTCGCCGTCGGCGTGGGGCTCTTGCTCTGCTCCCTCGCCAACGCCTTGTCTCGCGCCGGCGAAGCACCCTCGCCGCTCCTCTACTGGGCCGGCATTCTCGCGATCGTGGCGCCGATCTTCTACCGGCTCACGTCGGAGGAGGCATCGCCCGGCGAGCGCTTGGCCCTCGTCTGCCTGCTCGGCCTCGGCCTCTACGGCGTGAAACTGGTCCGCGACGCTCCGATCTTCACCTTCGCCGACGAGTTCCTCCACGGCTACAACTCGAATCAGATCAGCCAGCACCACCACCTCTTCCACCCCAACCCGATCCTCGAAACCTCCCGCTACTACCCCGGCCTGGAGGGAGCCACGTCGGCTCTGAGGACGATGACCGGCCTCTCGAGCTACGCGGCGGGCGCGATCGTCATCGGCGCCGCGCGGCTCCTCGCCATGAGCGCGATGTTCGTGCTGTTCTGGCGGATTTCCGACTCCGACCGGATCGCCGGGATCGGGACGGCGATCTTCACCGCCAACTTCAACTTCCTCTTCTGGAGCGCCCAGTACTCCTATCAATCGATGGCGCTCCCGCTGCTGCTGCTGATCATGCTCGCGGTGGTGGAGATGGACTGGGCGGGCCGAGCGGCAAGAGGGGCGTGGCAGGCGCTGGCCGCCCTGACGATCACGGCGGTGGTGATCACCCACCACATCACCTCTTACGCGGTCGCCGCCGTCCTCGTCCTCCTCTCGATCCTCACGGCAAGAGCACGGCGTGCTGCCAACCCGTGGCGCCTGGCAGTGCTGGCGGTCGTTCTGACGACGGGCTGGCTCGTCGTCGTCGCCAGCTCCACCGTCGGCTACATCACGCCGACGATCAGCAACGCGATCGACTCCACCCTGCACACGGCCTCCGGCGAGGCGCCGACCAGGAGCCTCTTCAAGGGGGGCAATGCGAGCGCGACGATCGAACAGGCTCCGACGCTCGCGCGGGCCGTCTCCCTGCTCGCCGTGCTGCTGCTCGCCGCCGGCCTGCCGTTCGGGCTGCGCGCCGTTTGGCGCCGCTACCGCAAGCAGCCGATCGCCGTGCTGTTCGGGATCGCCGCGATCGGCTTCTTCGGCGCTCTTGCCCTGCGGCTTACGCCGGGGGCGTGGGAGAGCGGCAACCGGGCCAGCGAGTTCCTCTTCATCGGCCTGGCCTTCGTCCTCGGCTGCACCGGGCTCGAGCGCTGGCGACCTCGTGGTCGCGAGTGGCTCGGGCGCGCGCTGGCCACCGCCGCCCTGACGACCATCCTCGTCGGCGGCGCGATCGCCGGCTGGCCGTGGGACTCCCAGCTCGCCCATGCCGTCAAGACGTATTCGGAAGAGGGGCCCACCATCTCCTCGCCGCCGCTGGCAATGGCGGAATGGGCCAAGAAGCAGGACTCCGAGTACAACTTCGGCGCGCAAACCGCCACCTCCCGCATGCTCCTCGACCCGGCCGGCCAGAAGGTCTACAGCGACTTCGAAGCCAACCTCGTCGAAGTCATCCCCGCGACCAAGATCTTCCCCTTCCAGAAAGCGCTATTGCACGAAGCGCACATCCGCTTCGTCGTGATCGACCGCCGGGCGGTCGCCGGCGACGGCATCCGCGGCTTCTTCTTCTCCGAAGGAGCTTCCACGACCAGCGGCTGGCTGCCGCACGCAGCGGTGACGAAGTTCGAAAAAGTCCCCGGCGCCACCCGTATCTACGACAGCGGCTCGATCGTCGTCTACTCGATCGAACCCGACCGCAAGGGCGAAACGCTGAGGCCATGAGAGGGCACCGGGACCTGAGACTGATCCTCGCCTTGACCCTCGTTTGCGCGGTCGGGTCCCTGATCACCCCGCTGGGGGCGGTCCGGGTGATCTTCGCGGTCCCCCTGGCCCTGATCCTTCCCGGCTACGCGATCACCGCGGCGGTGTTCGGCTCACGCCTGCCGGCCTGGCCCGAGCGGATCCCGCTGACGCTGGGAATCAGCCTCGCCTGCGCGGCACTGGCCAGCCTGGTCCTCAATTACCTGCCGGGCGGGATCCACGGCTTTCCCTGGACGCTCCTCCTGGTCGCGATCGTGCTGCTTGCATGCGGCTCGGCCGCGCGCCGCCGCGGCCCTCGGCGGGGCCGCCAGCAGCCGCCCTCCCTGCCGAGCCTGAAGCCGAGGCCGGTAACCGTGGTGCTTGGGATCGGCACCGTGGCGCTGGTGGTGGCGGCGCTGATCCTCGCCCAGGCGACCCCCGAGAACGACCATGCCTCTGGCTTCACGCAGCTCTGGATCGCCCCCCCGAAACCAGCCGATGTCTCGACCCGGATTGGAATCACCAGCGAGCAGCAGCAGACCAGGGCCTACCGGCTGGTGGTCAAGGTCGAAGGCGAGGCGAGGCCGGAAATCGAGAAGTTCGAGCTCGAACCGGGCCAGACCCACCTGGTGAAGATCGACTCCGGCGGGACCGGGCCGCCGGCTGGGGTCGTGGCGAAGCTCTACCTGCGCAGCGATCCGAGCAGGGTGTACCGCCGGGTTTCCACTCGATTACGATGACGCGCCCGATGCGGATCCTGATGCTGACCCAGTCCTACGCGCCGATCGTCGGCGGGATCGAGCACATGGTCGAAGCGATCAGCGACGAGCTCGTCAAGCGGGGGCACGAAGTCGCCGTCGCCACGCTCCGTCAACCGAAGTCGGAGCCAACAGGCTCCGAGGAAGTCCCGGCCTTCGGCCTCGACACGCTGGTTCACAGCCTCCCCGGCCTGAACCTCGAGGAGGAGCGGCGCCACTCGCCGCCGGGCCCCGACCCCCGCACGACGTGGGAGATCCGCCGGTTGATGAAGAGCTTCCGCCCAGACGTCGTCCACGCCCATGACTGGCTGATCCACTCCTACCTGCCCCTCGACCGACGGTCCTCCCCGGCGCTGGTCCTCTCGATGCACGACTACGGGCTGACCTGCGCAACCAAGCGGTTCATGCACCGGGGGGAGTCGCTCTGCAGCGGCCCGGGCACGGGCAAGTGCGTCCAGTGCGCGTGCGAGGTCTACGAGAGCGTCGCCAAGGGAGCCCCGTCGGCACTCGGGACCAGGATGTCCGAGCGCCGCATCCGCCGGCACGTCGACGTCTTCCTGCCGGTCAGCAGCGCGGTCCGGGACCTCTGCCGACTGGGGCCCGAGGACACGCACCGGGTCATCAACAACTTCGTTCCCGGCCAGCCGGCGCCGCTGGGAGAGGAACCGGAGCTCTCCGATCTTCCGGAGGAGCCGTTCATCATGTACTTCGGCGACGTCAGCGAGGAAAAGGGAGTCCACAACCTCGTCGCCGCCTACCGGGAGCTCGAGGACGCGCCGCCGCTCGTCCTGATCGGCCGCCGCATTCCCGGTGAGATCGACGAGTCCTCGAACGGCGTCTCGGCGCTCGGGCGGATGCCTCACCGTCTCGTGCTCGAGGCGCTGCGCCGGTCCTTGTTCACCGTCGCCCCGTCGATCTGGTCCGACCCGTTCCCGGTCGTCGCGCTCGAGGCGGCGGCGGCGGGCAAAACGACGATCGCCTCACGGATCGGCGGCCTTCAGGACTCGGTCGTCGACGGGGAGACCGGTTTCCTCGTCCCCCCCGGTGACCGCCAGGCCCTTGCTCGGGCAATGCGGCGTTTGATCGACGACGTCGAGCTGAGGGAGCGCATGGGCGCCGCCGCCGCCGCCCGCCAGGCGGAGCTCTACACCCCCGACACCGTGATCCCGGAATACGAGCAGGCCTACGAGCTGGCGCTCGAGCGCCGCCGCTCGCGAGCCGCCGCCTAGCTGCCGGCGACGCCGGATTGCGACCGCATCGTGCCGAGACGCCTTGTGTTCCAGTCAGAAGCTGCCGATGAACCGATCGACCCTTGATGGCGTAAAGAGAGTGAACAGAATGAACGCCGCCAGTAGCCAAATTCCAGCTTCGCCCTTCCCTCGCAGCCTTCGCGCCTTGGCGCTGTTCGCGCTCCTCCTGGCGGCAACGCTCTTCGCCGGGCTCGGCATCTCGCAATCGGCTGACGCGAAGCAAGGTCATGGCGGTGGACCGGCGATTTACTGGGGCGCTCAGATCGGCGACCAGCTGACGGGCGAACAGGCGCCGTGGGACATGAACGCGGTCTACAAGTTCGAGCGCCTGGCGGGGAAGAACGTCTCGCTGGTGAGCTTCAACGCCCCCTTCGCCACCTGCGCAGGCTCGCACTGCACCTTCAACTTGTTCCCTTACACGCCGTTCGAATCGCTGCGCGCCCACGGGGCGATCCCCGTCTACGGCTGGAGCAGCTCCTCGATCTCCGAAGGCACCTCGGACCCGAAGTTCTCGCTCGCGAAGGTCATCAACGGCAGGTACGACGACTACATCCGCCAGTTCGCCACCACCGCCGCGGTCTGGGCCCACCCGTTCTTCCTCCGCTTCAACTGGGAGATGAACGGGGACTGGTTTCCGTGGTCAGAGGGAGTGAACGGCAATCGCCCGGGCCAGTACGTCGCGGCCTGGCGCCACGTCCACGACATCTTCACGTCGGTCGGCGCCACCAACGCGACCTGGCTCTGGTGCCCGAACATCGACCGCGACCGCAAGCTGAAGGGCCTCTACCCCGGCGGCAAGTACGTGGATTGGACCTGTCTCGACGGTTACAACTGGGGGACCCGGTACAGCTGGTCTCACTGGACATCCTTCAAGCAGACGTTTGCCAGGTCTTACAACGCCGTTCGCAAGCTCGCCCCGAGCAAGCCGATGATGCTCGGCGAGGTCGCGTCGACCGACTACGGCGGATCGAAGTCGGCTTGGATCAAGGAAATGCTCTCCTCGCTTCCCAGGCTCTTCCCGAAGGTGCGGGCGTTCCTCTGGTTCGAGGTGAACGACCGCGGGACCCACTGGCCGATCGAGACTCCCGCGAGCGCCAAGAACGCCTTCGCCCGAGGCATCCGCAACTCGATCTACACCAGCAGCGAATTCAGCGAAATCGCCGCGAGCCCGATTCCGGCCCCGCGGCGCTGATCACGGCACTGCCAGCTTGCCGACGGTGTTCGGCATCGCGGCGAACGACGGCCGGGTTGACCCCACCTGGTAGGCGCTTTCCGCCGCAGCCAGGGTCTCGAGCGGCCAATCCTTGCCGCCCCCGAGGGTGTCGTTGTAATAGACCATCGCCTTGATCGCCGGGTAGGCGGTCGGGACCTGTTCGAGCGCTTCGCTGATGTAGGCGGCCTTCCGCCCCGCCTGGTTCGAAGCGGCCCACTCGGGAAGGATGATCGGCTTGTCCGGTGCCAGTTCCTGGAACAGCTCGTAGGTCGGGCCGAAGACCTTGGAGAAGCTTTCGGTGCCGTAGCTGTAGCCGTCGGCGCCCATCCAGTCGACGTAGGCGTCGCCGGGGTACCAGGCGGTCGGGTTGGCGGGAACGCCGGGTCCCGAGGTGTGGCTCGGGGTGTAGACGTTGGGGTTCCAGATCCAGGACACGTTCGGCGCCGTCAGCAGGTCGTGCAGATGCCGGTAGGCGGCGACCCAGGTCTTGGCCTGACCCTGTCCGGCCCAGGGGTACCAGTCGCCGTTCATCTCCCAGTCCCAGCGCAGCAGCACCGGGCCGCCGTAGGCGGCGAGAGCTGCGTTCATGGACTTGATCGCTGCGTCCTGGGAGCCGTTGACGACCTGATCGAGGTCGTTGTACTCGGTGATCAGCATCGGCACCGCGCCACGCTCCCGGATCCTGCGCAGAACGTCCGGGTAGATCGAGCCCCAGTCCTGGTGGACCTGGAGGATCGCGACGCCGTGCCCGCTGTGTGCTTCGAAGGTTTCCAGCGGCTTCATGTTCCACGGCGGGTTGCTTGCTTCGCCGTAGACCGAGGCGCCGACGGTGGCGCCCAGGTACACCTGATTGTCGTCGGCGCCGGGCAGCCCGGGTTTGGAGGGCGCCGCGGAAACGGCAGTCGCCCGCTTGATCGCCACCCGCCGAGCGATCCGCTGGCGGCGCCGGGTCCGCCGGTGGCGCTTTGAGCAACGACTGCAGGTGCGGTGATTCGGCCGGGCCTCGGCGCCGAGGAGGCGGCCCGCCGGGACCGCGGCGCCGGCCCGCGAGCTCGCAGGCTCCTTGGCGGCGTCCGCCGGCGCGACTCCGCCGAGGCCGATCACCGCGGCGACCGCCGCGAGCGAGGCGGCGAAGATCGCGAGCTGACGCTTGTATCGGGGGAGGTCGAAGGCCATCGGGGTGGCCCCGGTCGGTCTGACGGGGCATGGATTCCGTCGTCGCCCCGAGCGCATCTCTTGACGGCGCCGGCCGCCCCTGGACGAATTTCCGATTGCGCCCGGAACCCCGTCGCACAGGCGGTCCGCAGCGCCTGTTTCAGCCGGGCGTTGCGCGGGATGGGCACGCGGACCCTCCTGCTAGGGTCGGCCGCCCTGACGGGCCGCAACCTCTGGAGGCATCTTGACTTCGTCCCCTAGCCACGCCCTGCTCCAATCGGACGATGAGTGGGATGTCCGCAACCGAGTTCTTTCCGAGACGCTCACCGGTCTCATCCGCACCGAATCCAGCGACGACGCCCGGCGGGCCCTCGACATCGGCTGCCAGAACGGCTGGACGACCGATCGCTACGCGCAGCTGACCGGCCTCGAGTGGGTCGGGATCGACCCGGCGCTGGAAGAGAAGAAAAAGTCGCCGAACGAGATCGACCTCTACCCGGGCTTCTCGAACAAGCTCGACTTCCCCGACGACTCGTTCGACGTGGCGATGCTGGCGAACGTCTACGAGCACATCTTTCCCGAGGATCGCGTCGCTTCTTTCCAGGAGATGCGGCGGGTCCTGCGGCCGGGCGGCGTGGTCGTCGGCCAGATCCCCAACCCCTACTTCCCGATCGAGTCCCATAGCCGGCTGCCCTTCATGGGGTGGCTGCCGATGCGGGCCCAAAAAGCGTATTGGAAGCTCTCGCCGGTCTCCTGGGAGCACGACTTCTTCGTCGTCACCCCGAAGCACCTGCGCCGCGACGCCGCTGCCGGCGGACTCCGCCTGTCGATGGTGCGCAAGTTCAACTACCCGCCCGAGGTGATCCCCGAGCGGGTGCGCGGCGTCTACCGGGCGCTGCGCCGGCCCATGCAGAGGTTTCCCTGGGCCTGGCAGTTCGTCCTGCGGCCCGAGTGAAGGCGTCGGGCGGCCGCGGCCGCCCGACCCCCTCGATCAGCCGAGGCGCTGTTCGAGCGCAGCGAGCTGGGCGCTGACCTCGGCCGGCAGCTTGTCGCCGAACTCGGCCAGGTGCGCTTTGACCTGCGGCAGCTGCTCCTTGACCAGCTCGACGTCGACGCTGAGCAGCTCCTCCATCGCCTCGGCGGAGATCTCGAGCCCGTCGGTGTTGATCTCGCCCTCGGCCGGCAGCAGCCCGACCGGGGTCTCGACCGCCTCGCCTTCGCCTTCGCAGCGGCGGAAGACCCACTCGAGGACGCGGCTGTTCTCGCCGAACCCGGGCCAGAGGAACTTGCCGTCGGCGTCTTTGCGGAACCAGTTGACGTAGAAGACGCGCGGCAGATCGGCCCCCTCGCGCTGGCCGACCTTCAGCCAGTGGGCGAAGTAGTCGGCCATGTTGTAGCCGCAGAAGGGCAGCATCGCCATCGGGTCGAAGCGCAGCGCTCCGACGGCGCCGGCGGCGGCGGCGGTCGTCTCCGAGGACATCGTCGCCCCCATGAAGACCGCGTGCTCCCAGTCGTAGGCTTCCTGGACCAGCGGCACCACGGTGGCGCGGCGGCCGCCGAAGAGGAAGGCGTCGATCGGCACGCCGGCGGGGTCCTCCCACTCGGGCGCGATCGAGGGGCACTGCGAGGCGGGGGTGGTGAAGCGGGCGTTCGGGTGCGCGGCGGGCGTCTCGGAATCGGGCGTCCAGTCGTTGCCGTGCCAGTCGATCGCGTGGTCCGGCGCCTCGCCGGTCATCCCCTCCCACCAGATGTCGCCGTCGTCGGTCTTGGCGCAGTTGGTGAAGATCGAGTTGCGCTCGATCGTGTCCATCGCGTTCGGGTTGGTCTTGTGGCTGGTGTTCGGGGCCACGCCGAAGAAGCCGGCCTCGGGGTTGACCGCGTAGAGCTTGCCGTCCTCGCCGAACTTCATCCAGGCGATGTCGTCGCCGACGGTCTCGACTTTCCAGTCGGGCAGGGTCGGGACCAGCATCGCCAGGTTGGTCTTGCCGCAGGCCGAGGGGAAGGCGCCGGTGATGTACTTGACCTTGCCCTCGGGCGAGGTCAGTTTGAGGATCAGCATGTGCTCGGCCAGCCAGCCCTCGTCGCGGGCCATCGCCGAGGCGATCCGCAGCGCGAAGCACTTCTTGCCGAGCAGGGCGTTGCCGCCGTAACCCGAGCCGTAGGACCAGATTTCGCGGCTGTCGGGGTAGTGGACGATGTACTTGTTGGCCTCGTTGCAGGGCCAGGAGACGTCTTCGACGCCCTCGGTCAGCGGCATCCCGACCGAGTGGACGCAGGGGACGAAGTCGCCGTCGGAGCCGAGGACTTCGAGGGCGGGCTTGCCCATCCGGGTCATGATCCGCATGTTGGTCGCGACGTAGGCGGAGTCGGTCAGCTGGATCCCGATTTCGGAGATGTCGGAGCCGAGCGGGCCCATAGAGAACGGCACCACATACATCGTGCGGCCCTTCATCGAGCCCTTGAAGAGGTCGTTGAGGGTGGCGCGCATCTCGGCCGGGGCGCGCCAGTTGTTGGTCGGGCCGGCGTCCTCCTCCTTCTCGGAGCAGATGAAGGTGCGGTCTTCGACGCGGGCGACGTCGCCGGGGTCGGAGAGGGCGAGGTAGGAGTTCGGGCGCTTGGCTTCGTCGAGGCGCTCGAAGGTGCCGGCGTCGATCAGGACCTGGGCCAGGCGGTCGTACTCCTCGGCTGAGCCGTCGCACCAGTAGACGGAGTCCGGTTCGGTGAGGGAGGCGATTTCGTCAACCCAGCTGAGGAGTTTCGCGTGGGTCGTCAGCTCGTCCGGTGCAGTCGTCAGGTCGCTCATTCGCCTCTCTCTAATTCTTCGGTTTCAGGCCGACCATGGAGATGTCGGCATCCTTGTTCCTGATCGTCAAAGTCGCTACTTCTCGTCTGCCATCGGCAAAAGTCACTTCGCAAGTAAAGGTCGCGCCCGGGTCTACAGACTGGTCCGAAGGGCAATCGACGGCCTTGATCTTTTCATGAATCGAGTCTTCTAGGGACGCTTGGACCGTGTCTTGAAGCTTCACCCGGTCGACCACGGTGCCGCATCCGTAGAGCGCCACAAGGCCGATCGCCAGCGCGGTCAAGGGTAAAACGCGTGGCCGAAAGCGGTTCTTCCGGCCGGATGGGCGGGGAAACACCGGCCGGAGTAAAGCAGGGGCGGTTGACATTGCCGGGTGACTTGATGCGTGGAGGGCGTCGGGAGGGGGTCCCTGGGAGCACCTCCGCCGGGCGGACGGCGATGGCTGGCGCCCGGGCCGAATCGGCCCGGCTCCATGCTGAGTACCCAGGGACCCCCTCCCGAGGCCCCTACGAATCGCTGCCCGGCAAGGTGCGAGGTTGAGGAGTTGGATAGGGTTCCGCGCCGCTGATGCGCTTTTACGAGTTCGAGGCCAGGAAGATCGTTGAGTTGGCGGGGATTCCCGTCACCAAGTACGGCTTCTGCCAGACCGCCGACGAGGCACGCAAAGCCGCCGAGGAAATCGGTGGCCCGGTCGTGATCAAGAGCCAGGTGCTGAGCGGTGGCCGGATGAAGGCCGGCGGCGTCAAGTTCGCCGATACGCCCGACGAGGCCGCGCAGCATGCCGAGGAGATCTTGAAGCTCGAAATCAACGGCCACATGCCGCGCGGTGTCCTCGTCGACCCCAAAGCCGAGGTCAAACAGGAGTACTACGCAAGCGTCGTCTGGGACGGCACCGCGAAGAAGCCGCTGATGCTGTTCAGCGACATGGGCGGGATCGACATCGAGGAGGTCGCCGAGAAGCATCCGGATCACGTCGGTAGAGGCCACGTCTCCAACCTCCTCCCGATCGGTGACTTCGAGGCCAAGCAGGTCGTTGCCGCGACCGGCGTCACCGGCTCGCAGCTGAACCGCGCCACTCCGGTTCTCGCCCGCCTCGCCCGCCTCTTCCGCGACAACGACATGACGCTGGCGGAGATCAACCCGCTGGCCGAGCTGACCGATGGCAGCTTCGTCGCCCTCGACGCCCACATGGAGATGGAGAACGAGGCGGTCGGCCGGCAGAAGAAGCTGCTCCGCAAAGAGCTTCAGATCGCCGAGGACGACACCCGCGAGACCTACGAGCCATCCGACTTCGAGAAGAACGTCAGCGCGATCGATGCCGCAGATCACCGCGGGGTGATCCAGGGCAAGGACCACGGCTTCACCGGCAACCTCGGCCTCGTGATCGGCGCCGGCGGCGGTTCGCTGACCCTGACCGACGCGGTCCGCAACCAGGGTGGCCGGCCGGCCAACTACTCGGAGATCGGCGGCAACCCGTCGGTCGCCAAGGCCTGCGGCCTCGCCAAGGAGGTCCTCGAAAAGGACGGCGTCGAGAAGATCGCGGTGATGATGTCGATCGTCTCCAACACCCGCGTCGACATCGTCGCCCGCGGCGTGATCAAGGCCTGCCTCGAGCTCGGCAAGGACCCGGGCGAGACGATCGCGATCTTCCGCATCCCCGGTGCGTGGGAGGAGGAGGGCTTCAAGATCCTCGACAAGTACGGCGTCGAGTACTGCGACCGCTCGGTCTCGATGTGGGAGGCAGCCGGGCGCGCCGTCTCGAAGATCCAGGGGGCAACGGCATGAGCCCCGCATTCAGCTGTTCCTTTTCGTTGCTCTGCACCGAAAAGGAACAGGAGAAAGAGTTGGCATGAGCATCCTGCTCGACAAGGACACGACCTTCATCGTCCAGGGGATCACCGGCCGCGAGGCGGTCAACCTGACCCGCGAGTGCCTCGACTACGGCTCCAAGATCGTCGGCGGGGTCACCCCTGGCCGCAAGGGCCGCGAGGTCCACGGCGTGCCGGTCTTCGACACCGTCGCCCAGGCGGTCGAGAACCACGGCGGCCCGATCGACGGCTCCGTCGTCACCGTCCCCCCCGCCTTCACCAAGGACGCCGTCCTCGAGGCGATCGAGAACGGGATCAAGCTGATCGTGATCGTCACCGAGCGGATCCCGCGCGGCGACGTCGCCGAGATGGTCGAGCTGGCTGACATGCGCGGCGCCCGCATCATCGGCCCCAACTGCCTCGGCCTGATCGTCCCCGAGGTCTGCAAGATGGGCGGCATCGGCGGCCCCGCCAAAGACGCGGCGAAGGCCTACCAGCCGGGCCGCGTCGGCGTGATGAGCCGCTCGGGCGGGATGACCACCGAGATCTCCTCCTCGCTGACCGCCGCCGGCCTCGGCGTCTCCACCGCCGTCTCGATCGGCGGCGACGCGATCATCGGCTCCACCTACGCCGAGCTGATGCCCTACTTCGAGGCCGACGAGCAGACCGAGGCGATCGTCATCTACACCGAGCCCGGCGGCCGCATGGAGGCCCAGCTCGCCGAATGGGTCAAGGACAACAACTCCCGCCTGCCGATCGTCGCCTTCATGGCCGGCAAATTCATGGACGACGACGAGATGAAGGGCATGAGCTTCGGCCACGCCGGCACGATCGTCGAGGGCAAAGAGGACACCGCGACGGAGAAGATCTCCCGCCTCGAAGCCGCCGGCATCCGCGTCGTCGAGCGGATCGACGAGATCCCGGACGTCGTCAAGGAAAAGATCGGAGCGACCGCCTGATGGCCGAGACCCTGAACCCCGGATCAAGGACCAGGATCTTCATCGACGTCGAGGTCGACGACTCGATTGCAAGCGACGCCGCCCTCGCCGCCAAGCTCGAAGAAGTCTGCCCCGTCGACATCTTCAAAGATGCCGGCGGCAGCGTCGAGATCGTCGCCGAGAACTGCGACGAGTGCGTTCTCTGCAAGCTCTGCATCGAAGCCGCCCCCGCCGGCACCGTGCACGTCAAGAAGCTCTACGACGGCACCGAGCTCAGCTAGCTAAACCCCTCCGCAGACCTGAGCCGGAAGCCTGGCGCCGGCGAGGACCACTTGATGCAGATGCTCGCGAGCTACGACCGCAGCGGCCTCGGCTTCGCCGGCTACCAGGAACGGGACGACTATGGTCTCTTGCCTCGCCTGGATGGGTCAATGACCACCCTGGAATCACGAAGACCCGCCGAAGCGGGTCTTCGCCTCCATCAGCTCTGCACCGCTGTCAGCGTTTCTCGCCGAGCGTCTTGAATTTCCCACCCGAGTCTTTGTACCAGCCGGATGACAGGCAGCCGCCCGTGCGACAGGCAACGCCCTCGAGAATCGTTTCGGTCGCCCCTTCAGGGTTCGGAGTGGTGTCCAGGACCCAAGAGCTGCCGTTGAATTCCTGAGCCATCGGCAGCCAGGATTTGCCGTTGTTCCAGTCTCCGACGGCCACACACGGTGACGAAGCAACACAGGAAACACCCTGCATCACCGTGTTGGTGGAACCTACTGGGTTCGCGCTGCTCTGATGAGACCAGGTACTCCCGTTCCAGCGCTGCACGAAGGATGTCTGCAGACCACCGGAGTCCCTGTAGATCCCCACGCCCGCACACGCAGAGGCACTACTGCACGACACGTCGAGGAGAACGGTGCGTATCGAACCGGCGGGTTTTGGAATGGTCCGCAGCGTCCAAGACGTGCCATTCCAGGTAGCCGACATCGCCCAAATCGAGCCACCGCTATCGGTGTAGCTGCCAACCGCCACACAGAAGGTCGAGCTAACACAATCGGCGCCGTGAAGTTCACTAGAAACCGCGCCTTCTGGTTCCGGCATTGCCAGAATTACCCATTTTGATTCGCTACTCAGCCTCAAGACGAATGCGGTTTTTTTCCCGCTTTTCACGCTATAGCCAACCGCTATGCAGTCAGTAATGATGAGCTTGCAAGCCATTCCTTTAAGCGCCGTTTCGCTGGCTCCTTCCGGATTAGGCGTCGATTGAATTCCGGAAAAGCCGCCCGTTCCACCGGACAGGATCAAGGATTTGGTCACACCTCCGCTCGTGTAGGAGCCAGCGGCGTAGCAGTACAGCGATTCCAAGAGGAAAGCGCAGTCGACCGATTGCAATTCCCCCGCCGTCGCCCCTTCGGGCGCTTTGGCGGTGATGTTCGACCAACTGGTCCCGTTCCAGGCTTGCGCATAGGGAGCCGTTTTCCCGCCGCTTTCGGTTGTCTTGCCAACGGACACGCAGGGATTGGTCGCGCTCTGGCTGCAGCCGATGTCATAGAGGTTGCTGTGTTCGGCGCCGGTCGCGTTTGGGGTCGTCTGGATCGTCCAAGTCGCCGCAGACGCTCCCGGCACCGCCACGAACAACAGGTAGAGCGCTACTCCCACCGCGAAGTATTTGAGCTTGAGCATGGTTCTTCTCCTCCTGAGAACTCAAAAATTTTCAAACGCGGTACTATTAAATACCTAAACCTTTTCTTTCGCAAATTCCTTCGCCAATCCGCTTGAGGCCATCGCGTTACGCCCATATAAATTTATAGTCCGGTAACGTATACACCGATGGATGCATCGGTTCGCACTCGACTCTCGCGGGACGACCGCATGGAGCAGACGCTGGAGGTGGCGCACGGGCTGTTCGCCGAGCGCGGCTACGCGGCGGTGACGATGGACGAGATCGCCACGGCGATCGGCGTCACCAAGCCGCTGCTCTACAACTACTTCGGCAACAAGGAGCGGCTCTACATCGCCTGCATGGAGCGGGCGGGCGATGCTCTGATCGCCACGATCGCCACGGCGGTGGACGAGACCGCCAACCCCGGCGACGCGCTCGGCGCCGGCGTCCGCGCCTTCTTCTCCTTCCTCGACACCGACCGCTCCGCCTGGGCGGTGCTCTTCGACGAGACCCTCCCCCAGGCCGGCGAGGTCTTCGACCGCGTCGCGGCCTACCGCGGCCAGATCCTCGATCTCGTCTCGGCTTCGCTGCTGGCGCAGATCCCCGAGCGTGGCCGAAAGGCCGCCAAGGTCGAAGTCGAGGCCCTCTCCACCGCCCTGCTCGGCGCCTCCGAGGCGCTCGCGCGCTGGTGGCTGCGGACCGAGGCGATCAGCGCCGAGGACGCGGCCGAGCTCCTCATCTCCACCGTCGAGCCCGGCCTGCGCGAGCGCTCGACCCCCACTCCCACTTCCAACTGACCACCTAGGAGGACCCTCCCCGAAATGAACGCCAAAACCCGCAAAGTCGCCGTCGTCGGCGGCAACCGGATTCCCTTCGCCCGCTCCAACAGCGTCTACTCGCACGCCAGCAACCAGGACATGCTGACCGCGGCGCTCGACGGGCTGATCGACCGCTACGGCCTGCAGGGCGAGACGCTCGGCGAGGTCGCCGGCGGCGCCGTCCTCAAGCACTCGCGCGACCGCGACCTGACCCGCGAGAGCGTGCTCAGCACTCGCCTCGCCGCCGAGACCCCCGCCTACGACGTCCAGCAGGCCTGCGGCACCGGCCTGGAGACGACGATCCTCGTCGCCAACAAGATCGCCCTCGGGCAGATCGACTCCGGCATCGCCTGCGGCGCCGACACCACCTCCGACGCGCCGATCGCCCTCAACGAGGACCTGCGCGAGACCCTGCTCGAGGCCAACCGCGAGCGCTCGACGGTCGGCAAACTGAAGCAGCTGACCAAGGTCCGCCCCGGCCACATCGTCCCGGCGATCCCCCGCAACGAGGAGCCGCGCACCGGCCTCTCGATGGGCGAGCACTGCGCGATCATGGCGACCGAATGGGAGATCGGCCGCTCCGAGCAGGACGAGCTCGCGGTCAAGAGCCACAAGCACCTCGCCGCCGCCTACGACCGCGGCTTCTTCGACGACCTGATGACCCCCTACATCGGGCTCGACCGCGACCAGAACCTGCGCCCCGACTCCAGCCTCGAGAAGCTGGCGAAGCTGAAACCGGTCTTCGGCGGCCCCGAGGGGACGATGACCGCCGCCAACTCGACGCCGCTCTCCGACGGCGCCTCGACCGTCCTGCTCGCCTCCGAGGAGTGGGCCAAAGAACGCGGTCTGCCGATCCTCGCCTACATCACCGAGGCCCAGACCGCCGCCGTCGACCACGTCCACAAGCGCGAAGGCCTACTTATGGCGCCCGCCTACGCGATGCCGCGGATGCTCGACCGCGCCGGCCTGACCCTGCAGGACTTCGACTACTACGAGATCCACGAGGCCTTCGCCGCGCAGGTGCTCTGCACGCTCAAGGCCTGGGAGGACAAAGGCTTCTGCACCGAGAAGCTTGGCCGCAGCAAACCGCTCGGCTCGATCGACCGCAAGAAGCTCAACGTCAACGGCGGCTCGCTGGCGGCCGCCCACCCGTTCGCCGCGACCGGCGGGCGGATCGTCGCCAGCCTCGCCAAGCAACTGAACGAAGACGGCAAAGGCCGCGGCGTGATCAGCATCTGCGCCGCCGCCGGCCAGGGCGTCGTCGCGATCCTCGAGGCCCCGGGAGGTGCCAAGTAACCATGGCTGACCGCTACTCACAGGTTGTCAATGCACCGCTCGTCGGCACGATTGCCAAGCAGCTGGGGCTGCCCCAGCCGGTCGCCCTCGACCGCTACCGGGAGGGCCAGCCGGTCGTAACCGGCCCGGTCCTCTCCGGCGCCGCACCGGAAGGCCGGCTCGGGAAGGCGGTCGCCGCCGTCCTCGACAGCGTCAAGGCCGAAAGGGCCGGCGCCGAGGGCAAGGCGAAGGCGCTGGTCTTCGACGCCACCGGGATCGCCAACTCGACCGAGCTGGTCGAGCTGCAGCGCTTCTTCTACCCCGCCGTCGCCCGCCTGCAGCGCAGCGGCCGCGTCGTCGTCCTCGGCACCCCGCCCGCGCAAGCCGGCTCGGTCGAGGCCCACGTCGCCCAGCGGGCGCTCGAGGGCTTCACCCGCTCGCTCGCCAAGGAGATCGGCGGCCGCGGCTCGAGCGCGCAGCTCGTCTACGTCGAGCCCGGCGCCGAGGACCAGCTGGAGTCCACCCTGCGCTTCTTCCTCTCGCCGAAATCGGCCTACGTCTCCGGCCAGGTCGTGCGGATCGGCAAAGGCGTCGCCGCCGAGCCGAAGATCGAGTGGGACAAGCCGCTCGCCGGCAAGGTGGCGCTGGTCACCGGCGCCTCGCGCGGCATCGGCACGGCGATCGCCAACACCCTCGCCCGCGACGGCGCCGAAGTCGTCGGTCTCGACATCCCGCAGATGGCGGCCGACCTCGAGGCGGTGACCGAGGCGATCGGCGGCCGCGCGATCGAGGTCGACATCACCGCCGACGACGCACCGGAGAAGATCGCCGCCGAGCTGTCCGGCGGGGTCGACGTCGTCGTCCACAACGCCGGCGTGACCAAAGACCGGACGATGGCGAAGATGCCCGAGGAGCGCTGGGCGCAGCTGATGGAGATCAACCTCTCCAGCGAGGAGCGGATCAACGAGGCGCTGCTTGGCAAGAGGTTGCTGCGGCCGAACGGGCGCATCGTCGGCGTCTCCTCGATGGCCGGGATCGCCGGCAACAACGGCCAGACCAACTACGCCGCGTCCAAGGCCGGCGTGATCGGGATGGTCGAAGCAATGGCGCCGGAGCTGGCGAAACGCAAAGCGACGATCAACGCCGTCGCGCCGGGCTTCATCGAGACCCAGATGACCGCGGCGATGCCGATCGGCCCGCGGGAAGCCGGCCGCCGTCTCTCCAGCCTCTCGCAGGGCGGGCTGCCGGTCGACGTCGCCGAGACGATCGCCTGGTTCGCCAGCCCCGCCTCGACCGGCGTCAACGGCAACGTCGTCCGCGTCTGCGGCCAGAGCCTGCTGGGGGCTTAGATGGCGAAGACCCTCGACAGCTCCCCCAGCATCCTGCCGCTCTACGCCCGCGCGGCGCTGCCGATGATCCCGGGCGCCTCGATGCTGCCGTTCGTCCCCGGCGGCGGCGGCGAGATCCCCGACGACCTCGACCTCGAGCTGGCCGGCGTCAGCGCCAAGCCCGAGGAGGTCGCCGCCTACGCCAAGGTCTGCGGCTTCGCCCTGCGCGACACGCTGCCGCCGACCTACCCGCACATGCTCGCCTTCCCGCTGCACATGGCGGTGATGAGCGACGGCTCCTTCCCGTTCGGCGCCGTCGGCCTCGTCCACGTCGAGAACTCGATCGCCCAGAAACGGCCGATCGGGATCGACGAGGAGATGACGATCCGCGTCCGGCCGACGCCGCTGCAGCCGCACCCGAAGGGCAAGACGTTCTCGCTCGAGACCGAGGTCCTTGTCGGCGGCAAGGTCGTCTGGGAGAGCCTCAGCACGATGCTCCGCCGCGGCAAGGGCGACGAGAGCGCCAAGCCGGAGCGCGGCTTCGAGTCGCTGCCGGCCGACGCTCCCGCCAGCGCCGAGTGGAAGCTCGGCGGCGACCTCGGGCGCCGCTACGCCGGCGTCTCCGGCGACCGCAACCCGATCCACATGCACTCGCTGACCGCGAAGCCACTCGGCTTCCCCGGGGCGATCGCGCACGGGATGTGGACCAAGGCGCGGGCCCTGGCCCAGCTGGGGAGCAAGCTGCCCGACAGCTTCGAGGCCGACGTCCGCTTCCGCAAGCCGGTCCTGCTGCCGGCGCGGGTCGAGTTTGCCAGCCGCGAGCAGGAAGGGGAGATCCTCTTCGCCGTCCGCGACGCGAAGAAGGGCACCCCCCACCTCGACGGCCGCGTGCGGCCGCTCTCCTTGCCGAAACCGCAAACGAAGTCGAATAGCGACGCCTCTCGCGGTCTCGCGAAATCCAAGACCGCCCCAAAATCAAAAAGGAAGAAGGACAAGTGAGTACTACGGCTGAGAAACAGGGGATGGCGGAGCGCAGCATGGGCTACGGCCTGCGGGCGCTGAACCGCCTCGCCGGCTCCGACCTGCTGGACCGCATCCGCATCCGCAAGCAGGTCGAGAAGGCCCTCTTCCAGGGCACCAAGAACGGGTTCAAGGGCGCGACCGCAGCCGGCCGCACCTTCCAGGCCGCGCAGCGGCTGGGCAAACCGGCCCGCCAGAAGAAGGGGAAATCGAAGGGCCTCTTCGACCTCTCGCCCGACGACGAGCAGCAGATGTTCCAGGAGGCGGGCCGGGAATTCGCCGCCAACCAGGTCCGCAAGTCGGCACTCGAGGCCGACGAGAAGCGCGAGACGCCGAAGGAGATCCTCGACCAGGCCAACGAACTGGGCGTCAACATGCTCGGCGTCCCCGAGGAGCTCGGCGGCGTGATGACCGAGCAGTCGGCGGTCACCAGCGTCCTGATCGGCGAGGCCCTCGCCCACGGCGACATGGGCATCGCCTACGCCGCCCTCGCCCCCGGCGCGGTCGCCACGGCGATCGGCCTCTGGGGCTCGGCGGAGCAGGAGGCGACCTACCTCCCCGCCTTCACCGGCGAGGACATCCCGGCCGCCGCCCTGGCGATCCTCGAGCCGCGCCCCCTCTTCGACCCCTTCGAGCTGGAGACGAAGGCGAAGAAGAAAGGCGAGGAGTGGGTACTGAGCGGCATCAAGTCGCTGGTCGCCCGCGCCAAGGATTGCGAGCTGTTCGTGATCGCCGCCGACGCCGACGGCATCGGCCCGGCCCTGTTCGTCGTCGAGTCCGGCGCCAAAGGCCTCTCGGTCGAAGACGAGCCGGCGATGGGCCTGCGCCCGGCGACCACCGGTCGCCTGCTGATCGACAAGGTCAAACTGCCGGCCAGCGCGCTGCTCGGCGAGGGCGATGCCAAAGTCAAGGACTACGCCGCCTGCGTCAACCGCTCGCGGACCGCCTGGTGCGGTCTCGCCAGCGGCACCGCGCAGGCCGTCCTCGACTACGTGATCCCCTACGTCAACGACCGCCAAGCCTTCGGCGAACCGGTCTCCAACCGCCAGGGGGTCGCCTTCGCCGTCGCCGACATCGGCATCGAGTCGAACGCGATGCGACTGGCGACCCTGCGGGCGGCGAGCCGCGCCGACCGCGGCGAGAGCTTCGGCCGCGAGGCCGCGATCGCCCGCAAGCTCTGCACCGCGAAGGGGATGCAGATCGGCTCCGACGGCGTCCAGCTGCTCGGCGGCCACGGCTTCGTCAAGGAGCATCCGGTCGAGCGCTGGTATCGAGACCTGCGAGCCGCGGGCGTGATGGAGGGCGCCCTGCTCGTCTAGGCGCACGCCTGGCGAGCAGAAAGGAACCACATGATCAATCTGGAGATACCGAAGAAGTTCAAGCCGCTGGCGAGCCAGGCCAACCAGGTCGCCACCGAGGTGTTCCGCCCGATCTCGCGCAAGTACGACGAGGCCGAGCACGCCTACCCGAAAGAGCTCGACATGCTCGCCTCCCTGATCGACGGGATGAACGAGGGCTCCGACATCGGCGGCGCCGGCGCCGCCGGCGTCCGTCGCGAGAAAAGCGACGACGGCTCCAACCGCAACGGCTCCAACCTCTCCACCGTGCTCGGCATCATCGAGCTCTGCTGGGGCGACGTCGGCCTGCTGCTCTCGATGCCGCGCCAGGGGCTCGGCAACTCGGCGATCGCCTCGGTTGCGACCGAGGAGCAGCTGAAGACCTACGGCGGCAAGTGGGCCGCGATGGCGATCACCGAGCCCGAAGCCGGCTCGGACTCGGCCGCGATCCGCACCACCGCCGAGCTCGACGGCGACGAGTACGTCCTCAACGGCGAGAAGATCTTCGTCACCTCGGGCGACCGGGCGGACCTGATCGTCGTCTGGGCCTCGCTGGACCGCTCGAAAGGGCGGGCGGCGATCAAGTCGTTCATCGTCGAGCGCGACAACCCCGGCCTGAAGCTGGACCGGCTCGAGCACAAGCTCGGGATCCGCGCCTCCGACACGGCCAACTTCACCCTGCAGGACTGCCGGGTGCCGAAAGAGGCGCTGCTCGGCGACCCCGAGGTGAAGGAGAAGGGCTTCGCCGGGGTGATGGAAACGTTCGACAACACGCGGCCGCTGGTCGCCGCGATGGCCGTCGGCGTCACCCGCGCGGCGCTCGAAGAGACCCGCAAGCAGCTGAAGGCGGCCGGCGTGACGATCGACTACGACGTCCCGGCCAACAACCAGCACGCCGCCGCCGCCCGGTTCCTGGAGATGGAGGCCGACTACGAGGCCTCCTGGCTGCTCACCCTCCAGGCCGCCTGGATGGCTGACAACTCGAAGCCGAACTCGCTGCAGGCCTCGATGGCCAAGGCCAAGGCGGGGCGCACCTGCGTCGACGTCACCCTCGGCTGCGTCGAGCTATGTGGCTCGGTCGGCTATGGCGAGAACGAGCTGCTGGAGAAGTGGGCTCGGGACTCGAAGATCCTGGACATCTTCGAGGGGACTCAGCAGATCCAGTTGCTGATCATTGCTCGGCAGTTGCTGAAGAAGACGAGTTCCGAACTTCGGTAGCCAGGTAGGTAGCAAGGGGCCGGGGGGGTCCTCCTCCAGACACATCTCGCCAATGGCTCGATGTTGAGTGTCTGGAGGAGGACCCCCCGGCCCCTTTGTGACAGCTGTTGGCAGACTGCCGGTTCGTGAATCTGATTGAGGATCTGATGGAGCGGTCGCCCGCGTCGCGGCTCGGGATCGTTTCGATTGATGCTGAAGGGCACCGGCGGGATCACTACTTCGGGGAATTGGTGGCTCAGTCGGCTGGGCTCTCGGGGGCTTTTGCTGCTCGTGGAGTGAAGCGGGGCGATGTCGTGATGACCCTTGTCGGGAACCGGATCGAGTGGGTTCTTACGCTGCTCGCCTGCTGGCGGATGGGGGCTGTGGCTCTGCCCTGCAACACGATGTTGCGGCGGCATGATTTGGAGCATCGGATTGCTGCTGCTGCCCCGAGGCTTTGTGTTGGCGAGGAGGAGTTGCTGGCTGAGATGCCTGACGGGGTGCCAGTGATGACTATGGGTGATGTCGCTCGGGTTCTTGACGAGGATCTGCCGCAGGAGACTCCGGCGGCTATCGAGGAGATGGGGGCTGAGGATCCGGCTTTGATCGTCTTTACTTCCGGCACCACCGGCGAGCCGCGAGGGGTTGTTCATGGCTACCGGTACCTGATGGGGCAGCGGGTTCAGGCGGAGCACTGGTTCGGGGCGCGGAAGGGGGATCTGGCCTGGTGCACTACCGCCACCGGCTGGTCGAAGTCTGCTCGCAACGTCTTCCTCGCCCCCTGGATCACCGGCGCCGCCGCGGTCATCCACGACGGACGCTTCGACCCGGCCCAGCGGCTCGACTTCGCCGAGGCGCTCGGGGTCAACGTCCTCTGCCAGGCGCCGACCGAGTACCGGATGCTGGCCCGCCGCACCGCCCTGCGCCCGCTGCCGGCGCTGCGGCGGATGGTCTCGGCCGGCGAGCCGCTCGACCCGGAGACGATCGCCGCCTTCCGCGAGGCGACCGGCCTCGAGCCCGCCGACGGCTACGGCCAGACCGAGACCGGTCAGGTCACCGCCAACCTCGCCGGCGAGCCGGTGCGGCTGGGCTCGATGGGCAAGCCGCTGCCCGGCATGGAGACCCGAATCGTCGAGGGCGAACTGCAGCTGCGCGCCGCCTCCTCCCCCACCTTCTTCTCCCGCTACCTCGACGGCGAGCGGTTCGAGGGCGAGTGGTGGCAGACCGGCGACCTGGTCCGCGAGGAGGACGGCTATCTCTTCTTCGAGGGCCGCGGCGACGACATCATCCTCTCCGCCGGCTACCGGATCGGCCCCACCGAGGTCGAGTCCGCCCTCCTCTCTCACCCCGCCGTCGCCGACGCCGCCGCGGTCGCCGCCCCCGATCCCGAGCGCGGCTCGGTCGTCCGCGCGATCGTCGTCCTCCGCGACGACGGCGCTCCAGACGAGGCGCTCGTGCGCGAGCTGCAGGAGCACTGCAAACGCGAGACCGCCCCCTACAAGTTTCCCCGCATCGTCGAGTTCGCCGCCGAGCTGCCGAAGACCAGCAGCGGCAAGGTCAAGCGGGCGGAGCTACGAGGCGGATAGCTCGGCCGAGTCGACCGGCCTGCCCAGGTGGTAGCCCTGGGCCATGTCGACGCCGTACTCCTGCAGCAGCGTCCGCGTCGCCTCGTCCTCGACGAACTCGGCGATCGTCCGCTTGCCGAGACCGCGGGCGATTTCGACGATCGCCTTCACGGTCAGCTGGTCGGCGTCGTTGCGCGGCAGGTTCTGGATGAACGTGCCGTCGATCTTGATCACGTCGAAGGGCACCTTCTGCAGGTAGGCGAAGGGGCCGAAGCCGGCGCCGTAGTCGTCGATCGCGACTTCGCAGCCGAACTCGGTCAGCCGGTCGGCGAAGCCGGCGGCGACGTCGTAGTCCTCGACCCGCGCCGTCTGGGTGATCTCGAAGGTGCAGCGGGCGGGGTCCGCCTCGCCTTCGTCGAGTCGCCGTTCGATGAATTCGAGCACCGAGAGGTCGGTTATCGAAGCGCCGGAGATGTTGACGTGGAGCGAGACCGGGGAACCGGCGCGCTGGCGCTCGCCGATCAGCTCCAGCGCCCGGGCGACGACCCAGCGATCGAGCTCCTGGACCATTCCCGAGCGCTCGGCGACCTCGATGAACGAGGCGGCCGGCAGCAACTCGCCGCTTTCGCCGGTCATCCGCAGCAGCAGCTCGTAGCGCTCGATCCCGCCCGACGCGAGGCTGCGGATCGGCTGCGTCGCCAGCCGCAGGCGGTTCTGGGTGAGGGCGTCGCGGATTCGGGCGCTGGTCGTCTGCGCCCGCTGCGCGACCTCGCCGCTCTCGCCGGGCTCCTGGAAGAGGGCGATCCGGTTGCGCCCCTCGGACTTCGCCTCGTACATCGCCTGGTCGGCGGCGACGAGCACCGCCTCCGCGCCGGCGGCGTTCTGCCCGCCGAACATGGTGATCCCGACGCTGATCGAGGCATGGTCGATTTCGGAGCCTCGCGGCATCCCCTCGGCGACCTGGGCGCGGAGGTCCTCGCCCAGCTGCAGGGCGCCGGCGGTGTCGCTCTGCGGCATCAGCACCGCGAACTCGTCGCCCGAGAGGCGGGCGACGATGTCGGTCGCGCGCACCCGCTCGCGCAGGATTTCGGCGACGCGCCTGATCAAGGTGTCCCCGGCCTGGTGCCCGAGGCGGTCGTTGACCTCCTTCAGGCCGTCGATGTCGATCACCATCACCGCACCGCGGCCGCCGTAGCGGGCGGCGAAGGAGACGTACTGGTCGAGTTCGGCCCGGAAGCGGCGCCGGTTCAGCAGCCCCGTCAGCGAGTCGTGGTCGGCGAGGTAGCGTAGTTCCGCCTCGGTCTTCTCGGCCCGCTCGAGGGCATCGCGGACCACCGCCCGATCTTTGGGCTCGAGCTTGGCCAGAACTGCATCCAAGCCAGGGTCCGGTTTACCTGCCCCATGCACGGCGTCCACGATCTTCAAGGTATTGGGTTACCCGGCCCGCGGCATCCCCTACGCATCAAATCTGGCTGTACTTCCAACTTTCAGCGACCGGTGGGGGCGAATACTTGACATGTTGGCTCGCCGGGTAGGTTCAGGGCGATGCCGAACCGCCTTGCGCAGGAGACCAGCCCCTACCTGCTCCAGCACCGGGACAACCCCGTCGACTGGTACCCGTGGGGTACCGAGGCGCTGGAGCGAGCGCAGGAGGAGGACAGGCCGATCCTGCTCTCTGTCGGCTACTCGGCCTGCCACTGGTGCCACGTGATGGAGCGGGAGTCCTTCGAGGACGCCGAGACGGCCGCCTACATGAACGAGCACTTCGTCAGCGTCAAGGTCGACCGCGAGGAGCGACCCGACGTCGACGCGATCTACATGGAGGCGGTGCAGTCGATCACCGGCCATGGCGGTTGGCCGATGACGGTCTTCCTCGACCCCGACGGGGTCCCGTTCTACGGCGGCACCTACTTCCCCCCAGACGAGAGCCGGGGGATGCCGAGCTTCCGGATGGTGATGGAAGCGGTGGTCCACGCCTTCGAGACCCAGCGCGAGGAGATCCGCGAAAAAGCGCCGGTCGCCCGGGCGCGCCTGGGAGCGATCGGCGAGGTCGAGCCGAGCGATCTGCCGGGGACGGCCGAGCTCGAGGAGGCCGTGCAGCGCCTGCTCGCGGCCGCCGACCGGCGCAACGGCGGCTTCGGCGGCGCGCCCAAGTTCCCGCCCGCCTCCTCGCTAGAGCTGCTGCTGGCCCGCGGCGAGAACGAGGTCGTCGAGCTGACCCTCGACCGGATGCTCGCCGGCGGCGTCTACGACCAGCTCGGCGGCGGCTTCGCCCGCTACTCGGTCGACGCCGTCTGGCTCGTCCCCCACTTCGAGAAGATGCTCTACGACAACGCCCTGCTCGCCCGCGCCTACCTGCACGGCTGGCAGACCCTCGGCCACGAGCGCTACCGCCGCGTCTGCGAGGAGACGCTCGACTGGATGCTGCGCGAGATGCGCGGCCCCGAGGGAGGCTTCTACTCAGCCCTAGACGCCGACTCCGAGGGCGAGGAGGGCCGCTACTACGTCTGGACCCCAGCCCAGATCCGCGAGGCGCTCAGCGAATCAGACCCCTCGGATCCGAACTGCATCAGATTCTCCATCCCGCAGGTGGAGAATCTGATGCAGTTCTACGGGGTTAGCGAGGCGGGGAACTTCGAGGGGGCCAACGTGCTGCATCTGGCGCAGGGTGTCGAGGCGGCCGACCCGGAGGGACTTGGCGAGATGCGGCGCGCTCTGTTCGAGGCGCGCGCACAAAGGGTGCGGCCCGGACTCGACGACAAGCGCCTGACTTCCTGGAACGCGCTGGCGATCGCGGCACTGGCCGACGCCGGCGCGGTCCTCGGGCGCGAGGACTACCTCGACGCGGCCCGTGCCTGCGCCGAGTTCGTCCTCGACTCGCTGCGCGACCCCGACGGTCGCCTCCTGCGCACCTACAAAGACGAGCGCGCCCACCTGGATGCCTACCTCGAGGACCACGCCTTCCTGCTCGAGGCGCTGCTGACGCTGTACGAGTCGACCTTCGAGACCCGCTGGTTCACCGAGGCGCAGGCACTGGCGGAGACGACGATCGAGCGCTTCGGCGACCCCGAGCGCGGCGGCTTCTACTCGACGGCCTCCGACCACGAAGAGCTGATCGCCCGCCGCAAGGAGGTGGGAGACCACCCGATCCCCTCCGGCAACAGCTCGGCAGCGATGGGCCTCCTCCGCCTCGCCGCCCTGACGGGAGACCGCCGCTACGAAACCGAAGCAGAGCAAGTCTTCGCCCTCTTCGCCAAACCAGCAGTCCAACACCCCGACCCCTTCGCCCACCTCCTGAGAGCCCTCGACTTCCACCTCTCCCCCACCCAAGAGATCGCCCTCATCGGCAACGACCTAGCCGAGCTCACCGAAGCAGCACGCGAGCGGCCGCTATTCCACACCGTCCTAGCCGGCGGCCCCGAAGGCAGCGAGCAACCGCCCCTCCTGCGAGACCGGACCACCGTCGACCGCCTCCGAGCCGCCTACGTATGCCAGAACTTCACCTGCCGACTACCGGTAACCGACCCAGACGAACTCCGCCAAGAGCTATCCCACTGACCGCACTTCTAGTCCGAGAGGGGTGCTCCTCTCAGGACACTCAACATCGAGCCATTGGCGAGATGTGTCCGGAGAGGGGCACCCCCTCCCGGACCATCCCTCAAAGAATCGGCAGGAAGTTCTCGATCTCGTAAGGAGTGACCTGGACCCGGTAGTCGTCCCATTCCTGCCGCTTGATCTCAACAAACCGCCGAAAAGTGTGCTCCCCAAGCGTGCGCAGAACAAGCTCCGACTCGGCAGCGACCTCGATCGCCTCGCCGAGCGTCGCCGGCAGCTGCTCGATCCCCTGGTGGCTGAGCTCCTCCTGGGAGAGGTGGTAGAGATTCTGCTCCATCGGCTCGGGCAGCTCGTAGCCCTTCTCCACCCCTTCGAGCCCCGCCTGCAGCATCGCCGCGAAGCAGAGGTAGGGGTTGGCGGCGGGGTCGGGACAGCGCAGCTCGGCCCGGGTCGCGCCCTCCTTGCCGGGGTGGTAGAGCGGCACCCGGATCAGCGCCGAGCGGTTGCGGCGCGACCAGGCGAGGTAGACCGGCGCCTCGTAGCCGGGAACGAGGCGCTTGTAGGAGTTGACCCACTGGGCGAAGAGCGGCGAGATCTCGCGCGCGTGCTTGAGCTGGCCGGCGATGAAGGACTTCGCCACCGGCGAGAGGTAATAGGGGTCGTCCTCGTCGTAGAAGGCGTTCTTGCCGTCGCGGCTGAGCGACTGGTGGACGTGCATCCCCGAGCCGTTCTCGCCGAACAGCGGCTTCGGCATGAAGGTCGCGTGGTAGCCGTACTTCATCGCGTACTCCTTGACGACGATCCGGTACGTCATGCAGTCGTCGGCCATTTCGAGTGCGTTCTTGTAGCGCATGTCGACCTCGTGCTGGGAGGGGCCGACCTCGTGGTGCGTGTACTCGACGTGGATCCCCATTTTCTCCAGCGCCAGGACCGTCTCGCGGCGCAGGTCGGAGCCGGCGTCGAGCGTGGTCAGGTCGAAGTAGCCGCCCTCGTCGAGCACCTCCGGCACGCCGTTCTCCGGTTTCGCCGAGCGGAAGTAGAAGAACTCCAGCTCGGGGCCGATGTTGTAGGCCTCGAAGCCGAGCTCTTCGGCCCGCTTCAGCGCCCGCCGCATGATCCAGCGCGGGTCGCCCTCGTAGGGGCCGCCGCCGGGAACCTGGATGTCGCAGAACATCCGCGCCACCGCGTCCTCCTCCGGCCGCCAGGGCAACAGGGCGAAGGTCGCCGGGTCCGGCACCGCCAGCATGTCGGACTCCTCGATCGGGTTGAAGCCGGTGATCGAGGAGCCGTCGAAGCCCATCCCGCCTTCGAAGGCGTCCTCCAGCTCGGAGGCGTTGACCGAGAAGCTCTTCAGCTGGCCGAGCACGTCGGTGAACCAGAGGCGGATGAAGCGGACGTCGTGCTCCTTGACGAGCTGGATCACGTCGGCGGCGCTGCGGGTTTGCTCTGCCATGCCTGCTGCCTCCTTGCTGGGGAAGGCCGCAACGATAGGCGAATGAACCGAACGGGTGCCGAAAGCCGTAATACGGGTAGAGAAAACCGATCCGGTGGCGCTTGAAAGCGTCCGCGGAACCCGGTATAACTTACGTCAAGTAAGTAAGCGGCTAAAAGTAAAGTAAAGGCCACGTAAGCGCTCTGTAAAGCGATTTGCCGCCCCGAAACCAGAGCCAGAAGCGAGAACCGACGTGACGGTAAAAACCGCAGTAAGCAGATTCCAGATCCACGACGAGCTGACGGCGCCTGACGAGAGCGCTCCTCTCATCAAGAGCATCCAGGCCGCCGGCGGCGCGGTGACGAAGTTCGTCGGCGTGCTCGCTGGAGCCCCGGCCGTGCTTCGCGCCTACACCCGGATGCGCTCCGAGCTTCGCGGCGGCGTCCTCCCCCAGGCGACCCGCGAGCGGATCGCCCTTGCTGTCGCCGAGCACCGCGAGGACAACTACAGCATCGCCCAGCACGCGAAATCGGCGCGCCGGGCAGGGCTGGGCCTCGACGAGGTCTCCAAAGCCCGCAGCTTCACCTCATCCGACGAGAAGGAGGCCGCGCTCCTCGCCTTCCTCGAGGAGACCCTGGAGCCGGGCCCCCCGCCTCTCCACCTCCACGAGGAGGCGCGTGAGATCGGCTGGACCGACGAGGAGATCCTCGAGGCGGTCGGGCACTTGGCGCTGAACGAGTTTCAGAGCTTGATTGCGAGCGCTTCGGCGCTGCCTCAGGACCAGGGTGGTCCTAGGGCGCTTCCCTCAGCCGCGTAATAGCTGAGGGGGCCCAATTACACGCTTTTGATTACCGGCCCTCTACCAGGGTGGCGGTGTAGAGGAGGCGGGCGGTGGTGTATTTGCAGCCGTAGGTGGCGCGGGTGCCTACCTTTTCCTGGGGTTCGCCTTGGCGGATGTCCGTGGCGTTTTTGCAGGCTCCCTCTTCGCGGCTGGCGCGCCAGACGTTTTTGGCGTCCAGGTTCTGGGCGAAGGCCGGAGCCCAGGTCGGCACCGTGATGCCGACGATGTCGCCCTTTTCGGCTTTCAGGTTGGCGCTGAACTTGACCGTCTGGCCGAGGTAGGGCGTCAGCACCTTGACCTGACCCTGGCGCCGCAGGTTGTAGCGGGGCGGGTTGGTGCCGGGCACGCGGCGGAGGATCGCCAGGCGAGCCTGCGGCGGCGTCCCGAAGAAGCCGTTGAAGAAGGTCCGCTGGCTGCCGGTCGGCTGCGCCAGGGTCAGGGTCCAGGCCTTGATGGTGCCGTCGTTCGGGACGGTGAACGGCAGGCTGGTCTGGCCGTTGTTGGCCTGGAAGCCGGTGACGCTGCCGATCGCCTGGCAGGGCAGGTCCGGGCAAGAGGGATCGGGCTCGGTGGCGGTCTGGCCGAGGATCACCGTGGTCCTGCCGCTCCTGGCCTCGCCATCTCCGGCCGCAAGGCTGACGAGGAGCAGCAGAGCGGAGCCGACCATGCCCAGGGCCAGCCAGCGGCCTCTCCACGCACCGGTGGCGGTCAACCCTCGCGAAAACCTCGACATAAACGCTGCTCCTCTCGTCATTGGACGCTGCCTAAACACGGCAGCGTAGCCCGCGGAGCGGTTGGAGAAGCGGGATTCAGTCGCTGCGGGCGCTGGTGGCGTCGCCGATCGCGACCGCATAGCGGACGCGGCCCACGCCTTCGAAGCCGAGCGCGTCGCTGACCGCTTTGGTCAGGTCCCAGGCACGGCCGTCGACGTAGGGGCCGCGGTCGATCACCTGGGTGACCACTTCCCGGCCGTGGTAGACGAACTTGACCGTGGTCCCGCAGGGCAGTTTCTTGTGAGCGACGCCCATCGTCCCCGGCTGCAACGTCTGGCCGCAGGCGGTTTTGCGGCCCCAGAGGCCGGGCCCGTACCAGCTGGCACCGCCGTAGCGCCAGGCGCCGAAGGTGTGTTCGCCTTCGACTTCGGTTTCGGCGCTGGGGGTGACGGTGGAGGCACCGCCGGTCGCGGCCTGGGCACCGGCGACGACCCCTGCGAAGAGGGCGATGAAGGCAGCCAGGGCGAGCGCCCAGCGCACGGAGGTTTGGTTGATCGTCGGCATCTCTTTCCAGGCGCTTGCGGGGTTAGCTGACGGGCTCGCGCTGAAAGAGCTGCGCTACGCGGCAAACGGCCGCGATTCGCCCCAACTGATTGGGCCCCCCGCTCCCCGCGGTATGTAGGCGGAGATTCAGCGGAAGTTGGCGTGAGATTAGCAAACGCTAAGACAGAATCTCGTGCAGGCGTCGTTTTCCCCTTTTAGGCCCCATAGGAACCCAAAAGATGGAAACGACGCAGAAATGGAAGAGGCCCCCTTTCGGGAGCCTCTTCGTTAGCGGGCCTGTAAGCCGGATCCTGTCTCGAGCGGCCATCTATCTTTGCGGCCTACCTGGACCTCGCCGAGCCGGGTCGACGGTCCTGCTTGGCCTTGCACCGGGCGGGGTTTGCCTGGCCGCCGCGTCACCGCGACGCCGGTGCGCTCTTACCGCACCATTTCACCGTTGCCTGTACGCGACTCACGTGTGGCCGCGCCATCGGCTGTGTATTTCTGTGGCACTTTCCCGCGGGTTTCCCCGGGTGGACGTTATCCACCGCCCTGCCCTGTGGTGTCCGGACTTTCCTCGAGGGGTTTTCTCTCCCCCCGCGGTCCGCTCGGCCCGCCCAGCGATGGTAGCTCCGCCGCGGCCTTGGGCCAAGCTGAATGCGGGATATGGTGGCTGCCATGCGAA
>DATAMR010000013.1:0-20198 GCA_036260485.1 Solirubrobacterales bacterium
CGCAGCGGCTCCGAGAGCGGCACCTTGCCGAGCAGCGGCAGGTCGAGCTCGTCGGCGAGCAACTGACCGCCGCCCTCGCCGAAGATCGTGAAGCGCTCGCCGCTCGGGGTGGTGAAGCCGGACATGTTCTCGATCACGCCGAGCAGCTCGAGGTCGAACTTGAGCGCCATGTCAGCCGCTCGCTTCGCCACGGTCTGCGCCGCCGGCTGCGGCGTGGTGACGATCGCGAACTTGGCCTGGGGGAGGAGCTGGGACAGGGTCATCGAGACGTCCCCCGTTCCCGGCGGCAGGTCCAGCAACAGGTACTCCAACTCGCCCCAGGCGACGTCCTCGAGGAACTGCTGGATCGCCTTGTGGAGCATCGGACCGCGCCAGACGACGGCCGAGTTCTCCTCTACGAAGAAGCCGATCGACATCACCTTGACCCCGCCCGCCGCCTCGAGCGGCAGGATCTTGCGCTCCGCGTTCACCTCCGGTTTGCGATTGACGCCGAGCATGCGGGGGATCGAGTAGCCGTAGACGTCGCAGTCGAGGGCGCCGGCGGCGTACCCTTCGGCGGTCAGCGCCGCGGCCAGGTTGGCGGTCATCGTCGACTTGCCGACGCCGCCCTTGCCGGAGGAGACGCAGATCACGTTCTTCACCTTCGCCAGCGCGCCCTGCGGCAGCTTGGTCCGGCCGAGCGTCTGCTGAAGATTCCCTTTCTCCTCGTCGGAGAGGACGTCGAAGCCGACCGCGACCGCGGTCACGCCTTCCAGCTGGGAGACGTTCTGGGCGACGGCCTGTTCGAAGTGGGAGCGGATCGGGCAGCCGGCGGTGGTCAGCGAGACGACGACCTCGACCCGGCCGTCCTCTTTCACGTCAATCGAGCGGACCATGCCCAGCTCGACGATCGAGCGTCGCAGCTCGGGGTCGATGACGGCTCGCAGCTTCTCGGTTATCTGGTCTTCGGTGGGAAGTGGCATCGGTTCGATTCTCGCAAAGGCGGTAGTTCGGGAGCCCCGAGGGGGGAGAGTTCACCCCCGCTCGTTCCTTGGCACTCGGTACGCACCCGAGTGGAGGAGGACCGATGACTGGAGCAAGGCTTGCCGTGGGAAGGACCGTTGCGCTGGGGCTGTTGCTGGCGTTGAGCGCGCTGCTGCTGGTGGCGTCGAAGGCGGAGGCCGGCCGGTATGCAGTCGCCCAGTGCGGCTGGTACGCCGGCGCGGATGCCGCCTGGGCCGACACCACCGGTGGCGCCAAGTTCCGCCCCGACGCCTACTGCGCGCCTCCCGGCGGCGATCCCTTCGACGGGGTCCACGTCAAGAGCCTCACCCGCGACGCGCAGGGGACGGTCTCGGGGACCCGCTTCGCGCGCTGGCTCTGGACGCCGCCGCCGGGGACCGGCATCACCGCCGTGCGCGGGACCTGGTGGCACGCGCTGCATGACGGGATCGAGCAGCGGATCGGCGCGGTCAACTGGGGCGGCGGCTTCGAACCGTTCCTGCAGGCCTCGACCACCGACACCGCGCTCCGCGAGTTCTCCCGCGGCTTCCCGGCGCCGATCGCCGGCTTCGAAGATCGCCTGCTCTGCGCCAGGGCCGAGAGCAAGTGGTGCTCGCTCGACCAGGGATCGTGGTCGGCGCTGCGAGCGCTGACGATCACGGTCGACGATCCGACCGCCCCCGGCGCCTGGGTGACCGGCGGCGACCTCGTCGCAGGTGGTTGGCGCCGCGGCTCGCAATCGGTTGCGGTGGCCGGCTACGACGCCGGCGGCGGCGTCCGCTTCGGCGAAACCCTTCTCGACGGGGCCCGCGTCGGCCTCTCCGAGTACCCGTGCGCGAAGGTCTCGATCGCCGGCGAGTGGCGCGGGACCCGGATGCAGCCCTGCCTGACGAACGTCTCCGACATCCACCTCGTCTCGACGACGAACTTCAGCGACGGCCCCCATGGCCTCGTCCATTGCTCCACCGACTTCGCCGCGAATTCGGCCTGCGCCCCGGCGCGCACCGTCTTGATCGACAACAACCCGCCGGCGCACCCGAAGGCAGTTGCCCTCGCCGGCGGAGACGGCTGGCGGCGGGTCAACGACTTCGACCTCGGTTGGGAGAACCCCGACCAGGGCGCCGCCAGCCCGATCGGCGGCGCCTCCTGGCGGCTCGTCGGCCCGTCCGGCTCCGACAGTGGCGTCCGTTTCGCCGGCGGCCACGACCGCCGCAGCCTCGCCGACGTCAGCGTCCCGGTCGCGGGCAGCTACTCGCTGCAGGTGTGGTTGCGCGACGAGGCGGGGAACGAGGCGGCGAGCACCGCGGTGACGGTGCCGCTGCGCTTCGACGACGTCAAACCGAAGGTCGCCTTCGCCGCCGGGGAACCGGGCGAGCGGTTGCAGGCCGAAGTCAGCGACGAACACTCGGGGCCACGCACCGGCCAAATCTTCTACCGGCGGGTCGACGCCGAGAGCTGGACCGAGCTGCCGACCAAGCTCCTCCAGGCCCAGGGGCCGGGGAGCGCTGCGCTCGTCGCCCCCATGCCCGAGCTCGGCTTCGGCACCTACGTGTTCCGGGCCGATGCCGAAGACGCGGCCGGCAACGCCGCTTCTTCGTCACTGCGCGCTGACGGGACCCAGATGGCGGTCCGCCGGGTGCCCCCGCCGCCAATCGCACGGGCGCAGCCCGCCCCGCGCGGAAAGTCGCGGCTCTTCGCCCGCCTGCGCGGCGGTCACGGCCGCGGCGACTCCCTGACCGTCCCGTTCGGCGCGCCGGCGCTTCTCAGCGGCCGGCTGACGCGTGCGGCCGACGGCGCCGGACTCGCCAATCGCGAGGTCCGGGTCGTCTCCCATCTCTCCCGCGGCGCCCTCGTCCGGCTTCCCGCCGAGACCGTGCGGACCGGCGAGCAGGGAGGGTTCGAGCTGCGTCTGCCGCCGGGACCCTCGCGCCGGGTCAGCGTCGTCTTCGCCGGCGACGGCGGACTGGAGCAGTCGACCCGCCGGCCGCTCGAGCTGCGGGTGCGCAGCGGCGTCAGCCTGCGGGCCATGCCCCGGACCCTGCGCACCGGCGAGGCCGTCCGCCTCGGCGGCAGGGTCAGGAGCAGCGGCGCCCCGATCCCCCGCCGCGGCAAGCTGGTCGCGATCCAGTACCTGGAGGAGGCGACGCACCGCTGGCGGCCGGTCCTCGTCACCCGCACCGACCACCACGGTCGCTTTCGCGCCCACTACCGGTTCCGCTACGTGACCGGGCGGGCGGCGATCCGCATCCGGGCCACCGCCCTAGCCGAGGAGCGCTGGCCGTACGCACCCGGATCATCGCCCCCGGTGGCGATCCGGGTCCAGGGATGAGCAGGCGATTGATTAGGGTTCCGGCCATGTCGCAAGCGACCCTTCACACCAGCGCCGGGGCGATCGTGCTCGAGCTTCACGACGAGGACGCGCCGAAAACCGTCGAGAACTTCCGCAAGCTCTCCGCGGACGGGTTCTACGACACTCTCGTCTTCCACCGGGTGATCCCGGACTTCATGATCCAGGGCGGCTGCCCGGAAGGCACCGGCCGGGGCGGTCCGGGCTACACCTTCGAGGACGAGTTCAACGACCACAAGATCGTGCGGGGGGCGCTGGCGATGGCCAATGCCGGCCCGAACACCAACGGGTCGCAGTTCTTCATCGTCACCACCGGCGCCGCGCCCTGGCTCGACGGCAAGCACACCGTCTTCGGCGAGGTGATCGACGGCATGGACGTCGTCGACGCGATCGAGTCGGTACCGACCGACGCCGGCGACAAGCCGCTCGAGGCGCAAACGATCGAACGGGTCGAGCTCGACGAGGCCTAGGACGGCGCGCCGGGCTGGTCGGCCGGGGCATCGCGCCGCTCGCGGCGGCGGCGCAGCGCCTCGCCCGGGCGCCAGAGGCTGACCAGGCCGGCGACCAGGGTGACCAGGAAGATCTGGCCGAGCATCATCTCCAAGCCGGCGATCATCCGCCCCGGCTGCCCGCCGGGGACGAGGTTGCCGTAGCCGGTCGTGGTCAGGGTCGTGTAGCTGAAGAAGATGAAGTCGCTGCCGCTCGGGTGGCCGACCTCTTCGAAGAAGGGACCGCCCTGGATGCGGTCGATCGTCCCGTAGGCGAAGGTGAAGAGGATCCCGAGCACGGTGTAGACGCTGATCGCGCCGAGGATCGTCCGCGAGCCGACTTCGGCGCTGGAGACGACCCGCCACAGCACCGCCGCCATCGCGAACGCCAGCAGGCAGATCTGGATCAGCGAGCCTATGTTGAGGAGCGTCTTCTCGCCGGTTGCAGCGGCGGTCGCGGCGAAGAGGACGGTCAGGGCGGAGAGCCAGATCGCGGCGTGCACGGCTCGCGGCCTGACATGGGAGCTGGTCAGGGCGACGATCGAGGTGACGCTCGTCGCCAGGGTGAGGACCACCGCCGACCAGCCGCGGTTCTCCATCAATGAGGCGAGCACGTAGGTGAGCAGGACGAGGACGAGGACCAGTCCGAACGCGTCCCTCACTCTCTCTGCGCGCTCCCGCCAGACCTCAGCCCGGTTGGCGCGCCTGCCGGCGCTTTCCATGGCTTGGTCGTTCGTCCGCGGGAACCGCTTTCCTGCTCGGGCGCGGAGTCCTCCCCGCCGGACCCAGCTCGTGCTCGAAGCGGTCGAGCAGGTCAAATAGGCCGACGCACTCCCAGGCGCGATTACGGCGACCAGCGTCGGTCTGGCTGAGGACGCCTGCCCGCGCGAGGCGAGCGATCGCCTGCCGCGCTCGCTCCTCGCTGCCGCCAAGAAGCTCGGCAGCGGTCCTGACGACCAGTCGTCTTCATCGCCGCGTCTCCAGCTCCCGAGACCGGCGACGTAGCGGTCGGCGTCGCCGGCCAGAACCAGGCTGACGGGGGGCAGGCAGGTCTTGGGCGAGGCCGCGGCGCCGCAGGATGATCAGGATCAGAGCTCGGCCGACGCGGCCGTTGCCGTCGAAGAAGGGATGGATCGTCTCGAACTGGACGTGGGCGATCGCCGCCTGGATCGCCGCCGGTAGATCGAGACGGCTGCAGAACGCACAGAGGTCGTCCACGAGCTCAGGTACGAGATCTGGAGGAGGCGGGATGAACTCCGCCTGCCGTGGGCTCGATGCCGCGCCGCCGATCCAGTTCTGCTCCTCGCGGATCTCACCGCCACCCTGCTCGTCGCGAGTGCTCGGGAGGATCCTCGTTCAGTTCACGGCAGGAGACTTCTCCGGAGGAGAGCCGTAGCGGAGGGGGTGGGATTCGAACCCACGAGACCGCTTACGCGGCCTAACGGCTTTCAAGGCCGCCGCATTCAACCGCTCTGCCACCCCTCCAGAGCGCTCAGAGTGCTCTCACTGATTGTATGCAGGGGGTGCGAAGGCTGCTCATTTTGGCATCGGCGATGATCTTCTTCGACGTCGCTTTCTTTGCGGCGATCGCACCCCTGCTTCCCGAGTACGTCGACGAGCTCGGCCTCACCAAGGCCGAAGCCGGGGTCCTCTCCGCCGCCTACGCGGCGGGCACGCTGGTGGGCTCGCTGCCGGCCGGCTTCGTCGCCAGCCGCGTGGGGCCGAAGAGGACGGTAATCGCAGGGCTGCTCCTGCTCGGCTGCGCCAGCTTCGTCTTCGGCTTCGCCCACGACATCGCGCTGCTCGACGGCACCAGGTTCGTGCAGGGGATCGCGGGCGCACTGATCTGGTCGGGCGCCCTCACCTGGCTGATCACGGCGTCGCCCGAGGAGAAACGGGGTTCGGTCATCGGCGCCGCCCTGGGGACCGCGATAGCCGGGGCGCTGCTCGGCCCCGCCCTGGGCGCGGTCGCCGGTGCGATCGGGACCGAGCCGGTCTTCAGCTCCGTCCTGGTGATCACGATCCTCCTCTCGATCGCCGCCTCACGGCTGCCGGAGTCGCGAGCGCCAGAGCGCCAGAGCCTGCGCGAAGTGATGGCGACCCTGGTCAGCGCCCCGATTCTCCAGGCAGCCGCCTTCGTCGCCGTTCCCTCGGTCATGTTCGGGGCGATCGAGGTGCTGGTGCCGCTGCGGATCGACGAGCTCGGCGGCAGTCACGGCCTGATCGCCGGCGGGTTCATCGCCGGCGCAGCGCTCGAGGCGACCTTGGCGCCGCTGGCTGGACGCGTCTCCGACCGGGTCGGACGGCGCCTGCCCTATGTGGTCGGGCTCTCGATCTGCGCGGTGGCGATGGTCGCGATCGCGCTGGCGGCAACCCTCGGCGCCGTTCTCGCAGGCTTGATCATCACCTCGCTCGGCGCCGGGCTCTGCTTCGCCCCGGCGCTGACCCTGATCTCCGACGTAGCCGAGGCGAGCACCCTGCACCAGGGCTTCGCGGCCGGGGTCTCCAACATGGCCTGGGCCTCGGGACAGGTGATCGGCGGTGTCGGCGGCGGCGTAGTCGCCAGCCTTACCGGCAATGGGGTGCCGAGCATCGCCATCACGCTCCTGCTGACCCTCACCGTCGTCTATGCCTTCCGGGCGATGCCGTCCGAGGCCGAGCCGCATCCCGCGGCGAGCTAGTAGGGCTCGGCTAGGGTCGAGCGATGGCACGGCGGCGTCGGGAGACGAGCGGCGAGTGGGTCAACTGGGCCGGCGACCAGCGCTGCCGGCCGGCGCGGCTGGCCCGTCCCCGCAGCCGGGACGAGCTGGCGGAGACGATCTCCTCCGCCGCGGCGGCCGGGGAGAAGGTCAAGGTCGCGGGATCCGGGCACTCCTTCGCCGAAGCGGCGATGACCGAGGGGGTGATGCTCGACCTCGGCGGGTTGAGTGGGGTGATCGACGCCGACCCCGGCTCGGGCCTGGTCAAGGTCGCCGGCGGCACCGTCCTCGCCGAGCTGAACGAGGAGCTGGCGGCGCTCGGGCTGGCGATGGAGAACCTCGGGGACATCGACCGGCAGACGATCTCCGGCGCGATCTCGACCGGCACCCACGGCACCGGCGCGCGGCTGCGCAACATCTCGGCCCAGGTCGAGGGGCTGGAGCTCGTGCTCGGCGACGGCAGCGTCCGCCACCTCAGCGCCGACACCCACCCGGAGCTGCTGCGCGCGGCGCGGGTCGGCGTCGGGGCGCTCGGCGCGATCTCCGCCGTCACCCTGCGCTGCGTCCCGGCCTTCGATCTGCTGCGGGTCGACGCGCCGCACCCGCGCGAGGAGGTCCTCGACAGCTTCGCCGAGCGGGCCGCGGCGCACGAGCACTTCGAGCTCTTCACCTTCCCTTACGCCGACTCGGCCCTGGTCCTCGAGCGCAACCGCATCGACGGCCCGGCGAAGCCGCGCGGCCGCGCCGCCGCCTACCTCAACGACGTCGTGCTCGAGAACTGGGCGCTGGGCCTGCTGTCGGGGACCGGCAAGGCGCTGCCGCGGACGATTCCCTCGCTGGCCCGGCTGGCGGGACAGCTTGCCTCCGGCAGTTGCACCAGCGACCGCAGCGACCGCGTCTTCGTCAACGAGCGCCGGGTGCGGTTCACGGAGATGGAGTACGCGCTGCCGCGCGAGGCCGGGCCCGAGGCGGCGCGGCGGGTGATCGAGTGGGTGCGCTCGAACGAGTACCCGGTCTTCTTCCCGATCGAGATGCGCGTCGCCGCCGGAGATGACGCCTGCCTCAGTCCCTCGCACGAACGCGAGACCGCCTACATCGCCGTCCACCAGTACCGGGGGATGGAGTGGCGCCCCTACTTCGAGGCGGTCGAGGCGATCATGGACGACTACGCCGGCCGCCCCCACTGGGGCAAGCGCCACTTCCAGACGGCCGCGACCCTGGCGCCGCGCTACCCGGCCTGGGCCGAGTTCCAGCGCGCCCGCGACACCCTCGACCCGCAGCGCGTCTTCGCCAACGTGTACACCGACCGCGTTCTCGGCCCCTAATCCGAACTGCATCAGATTTTACTTCTGCTGGGGGGAGAATCTGATGCAGTTCCGCTTAAAGGAACGACTTCCCGTCGCCTCGGTAGGTCGGGACCTCGTCGACGATCTCGTCGCCTTCGACCAGGAAGAGGGTGGCGAAGCGCTCGCAGAGCTCGCCGGCTTTGGCGTGGCGCAGGTAGACGCGGTCGCCGACGTCGAGGTCCCCGGCCGCCTTGCCGAGCAGCGGGGTCTGCACCTCGCCGGCGCCCTCCTCGTCGTCGAACCGCAGCCCCTCGGGCAGCCAGGGGGAGGGGAGGCGACCGGCGTTGGCGGGGCCGGAGGCGAGATAGCCGCCGCCGAGCGCCGTCGCCACCCACTCCGAGGGCTTGCGCGTGACCGGCAGGGCGAAGGCGGCCGCCGGGGTGAGGTCGAAGCGGCTGTAGTGGTCGAAGAGGACCGGCGCGTAGAAGCCGGAGCCGGCGGTCACCTCGGTTACCGCTTCCTCGGCCGCGGTGAATTCGAGGCTGCCGGTGCCGCCGCCGTTGACGATCTCCAGCTCGACGAACTCGCTCAGCGCGTCGACGATCGCCCCCCGCCGCTCGGCGATTTCTGAGGCCGAGCGCTTCTGCATGAAGCGGATCGCGGCGCCGCGCAGCCGCTGCCCCGGCGGTAGGTCGCCGACGCCGGAGATCTGCCCCTCGTAGGCCATCAGCGCGTCGAGTTCGATCTGCGGCCGCTTCTCGATCTCCCGGGCCAGCGCCACCGCCTGCTCGATCGAGTGGATCGGCGAGCGCTTGGGGCCGATCTTGACTTTGCCACCGAGCCACCACCAGCTGGCGTCGACGTCGATGCAGACGCGCAACGGCGGCGCCCCCTTCCCCAGCACCGACTCGATCATCCCCAGGTGTTCGAGGCAGTCGACCATCACGATCGGCGCCCCCTCCGGCCCCGCCGCCGAGCGCAGCGCCAGCTCCTCCAGCGCCCCGGCGTCGGCGGTCGGGTAGGCGAGCAGCAGGTCCTCGAACCCCTGCTCGGCGAGCCAAAGGGTCTCCGGCAGCGTGTAGGTCATCAACCCCCGGAAGCGCTCGTCCCGCCCGAGGATCGCTTCCAGCAGCGCCCGGCAGCGCACCGACTTCGACGCCACCCGCACGCTCTTGCCCTGCGACCGCTCCAGCATCGCGTCCGCGTTAGCCCACATCGCCTCCATGTCGACGAAAGCAAACGGCGCCTCCACGTCGGCGAAGACCCGCTCGTAGCGCTCGTGGGTCTGAGGCGGGACGGACACCGCGCCAGCCTACTCGCGGGACCGAACGGAGAGGGAGGGATTCGAACCCTCGAGAGAGCTTGCGCCCCCTACTCGCTTAGCAGGCGAGTGCCTTCAGCCACTCGGCCACCTCTCCACGTGCGCGCCGCGCGCGCTGGCCCGATTGTAGGTACTCGGAGCCGATCGGGACAGCCGCCGTCTAGTCTCAGCGGGATGGACGCGAGCAGCCGAATCTCGGGCGACCACCTCGGCCGCCGCACCAAGATCATCGCCACCGTCGGCCCCGCCAGCTGGGAGCCGGCGGTGCTGGAGAAGCTGGTGGCGGCCGGGGCTGACGTCTTCCGCCTCAACTTCTCCCACGCCGGGCCCGAGCGGCAGGCGGAGACGATCGCGGCGATCCGGGGGGCGGCCGAGCGGGTCGGGCGGGAGGTCGCGATCCTCGGCGACCTGCCCGGGCCGAAGCTGCGGATCGGCTCGCTGCGCGGCGACGTTGCCGAGCTCGAGACCGGGATGCACGTGACCCTCACCCCGGACGAGGTCGTCGGCGAAGGCGGGACGATCCCGGTGCAGTGGGCGGGCGTCTCGGACCTGCGCTCCGACCAGCTCGTCTACCTGGCCGACGGCGCGATCCGGCTGCGGGTCGGCGACAAGGAGAGCGGCGGGGTCGACGCCGAGGTCGAGGTAGGCGGCACCCTCTCCTCCCACAAGGGGATGAACATCCCCGGCGGCATCGACCTGCCGGCGACCACCGGCGTCGACCTCGACTGGGTCGACTTCTCGGTCTCCAACGGCGTCGACCTGATCGCGGTCTCCTTCGTCTCCACCGCCGCCGACCTCGAGCCGGTCACCGCGCGGCTGAAAGAGCTCGGCTCGCGCATCCCCGTGATCGCCAAGATCGAGCGCCAGCAGGCGGCCGAGAACGTCGAGGAGATCGTCCGCGTCGCCACCGGCGGGATCATGGTCGCCCGCGGCGACCTCGGGATCGAAGTGCCGCTGGAGAAGGTGCCGGTCGAGCAGAAGCGGCTGATCCGCGCCGCCGGCCAGCGCTCGAAACCGGCGATCACCGCGACCCAGATGCTGGCCTCGATGGTCCACGCGCGGCGCCCGACCCGGGCCGAGGTGACCGACGTCGCCAACGCGATCTACGACGGCACCGACGCGGTGATGCTCTCCGAGGAGACCGCCGTCGGCCAGAACCCGGTCGAGGCGGTCGAAGTGATGGACCGGATCGCGCGCGCGACCGAGCCCGACCTTCCCTATGGCGAGTGGCTCTTCAGCCGCACCGACCAGGCGACCCAGGACGTCGCCGACTCGGTCGCCCAGAGCGCCGTCGGCGCCGTCTACCGGCTCGGCCTCGAGGCGCTGGTGGTGCCGACCAACACCGGCCGCACCGCCCGCCTCGTCTCCGCCCACCGGCCCGACGTGCCGGTGCTCGCGGTCTCCCCCTATATAGAGACGGTGCGCCGGGTCGGCCTGCTGTTCGGCGTCACCGCGGTGCAGAGCGACTTCGGGACCGAGCTGCGCAGCCTCCTCGGCCACTGCGCCGGCGTCGCCGCCAAGCACGGGATCGCCGCCCCGGGCGAGCTGGTCGCGATCACCGCCGGGCTCGACGGCCAGGAACTCGGCACCAACCTGTTCGAGGTCCATAGGGTGCCGGAGCTATGAGCACCGACGCGGCGGCAAGGCTGGAGCGCGACGGCGAGCTGGCGACGATCACCCTCGACAGCCCGCCTCTCAACCTCTTCGACCAGCGGATGATGGACGACCTGCGGGCGGCGATCGACGAGGTCGCCGCGACGCCGCCGCGGGCGTTGCTGATCCGCGCCGAGGGCCGCGCCGTCTCCGGCGGGGTCGACGTCGAGGTCTTCGCCGGCCTGACGCCGGAGCAGGGGAGCGCCCTGTGGACCGAGCTGCTGGAGATGATCGACGAGGTCGAAGCGCTGCCGGCGCCGGTCGTCTTCGCCGCCCACGCCCTGACCCTGACCGCGGCCTTCGAGCTGGCCTTGGCCTGCGACCTGATCGTCGCCTCGCCCAAGGCGAAGTTCGGCCTGGTCGAGAAAGTCGTCGGGCTGACGCCCTCGATGGGCGGTACCCAGCGGCTAGCCGAGCGCGCCGGCAGCGGCCGCGCCCGCCACTTCGTCATGTCCGGCGGGATCTTCTCGGCCGAGGAGATGGAGCGCTGGGGCGTCGTCAACCTGCTCTTCGAGGACCACGACTTCGAGGCCGCGTCCCGAAAGCTGGCGCAGGAGCTGGCCGACGGCCCGACCAAGGCGCACGCGATGACCAAGCACATCCTCCGCCGCTTCCGCGAAGGCGGGATCCCGGCCGCGGACGAGGCGGTGCGGACCGAAGCCGGCGAGCTGTTCGCGACCGAGGATCTGCAGAACGCCGTCCGCACCTTCCTCGAGCACGGCGGCCCCGGGCACGCCACCTTCGAGGGACGCTGAGGCGTCGAGACCGCGAGAGACATCGATATTCGACGGCTTATGCGGTCTCGATAAATGTAGGCTGCGCGACATGCCAGGAGTGCCCGGAATGCCGAACGTCGACTTCGACGCGATCGCCAAGGGGCTGTCGATGGCCGTGCCCTTCGCCGCGCACCTCGGCCTCGAGATCACCGAGGTCAGCGCCGGCGAGGCGACCGTGGTCCTGCCCCGCCGCCCCGAGCTGAACAACCACGTCGGCTCCCAGCACGCCGGCGCCCTCTTCACCGCCGCCGAGACCGCGTCCGGGGCGGCATTCGTCGGCGCCTTCGCGGTCCGCATGGGCGACGTCACGCCGCTCGCCAAGTCGGCCGAGATCGACTACGAAAAGATCGCCCACGGGGCGATCACGGCCAAGGCCACGCTCGGCATGGATGCCGCCAAGGCGATCGCGACGCTCGACGAGGAGGGCAAGGTCGAGTTCCCCTGCGAAGTCGATCTGACCGACAAGGACGGCCAGCGGGTCGCGACCGCGACCGTCCACTGGCACGTACGGCTCAAATCAAGCCGTTAGCCGTTCCGCCGGCAGCCGCCGGGTCGACCAGAAGGACGCGAGGACGAGCAGGGCGGCGACGAGGAAGGCGAGCTTCAGCGCTTCCAGCTGCGCGTCTTCGTAGTGGCTGACGAGCGCGTCGGTCGTCCCGGGGGCGATGTGTTCGTCCTCGGCGGCTTCGCGGACTTCGTCGGAGGCGACGAAGCCGCCGCCGGCGCTGAGCTTCACTTCGACCTGCTGTTCGACCCGGTCGGAGATCTGCGCGTCGTCGGCGATGTTGGCGGTGAAAGCGGTGGCCAGGCCGGTGATCACGATCGCGCCCAGCAGCGCCGTGCCGAGCGAGGATCCCAGCTGCTGGGCGGTGTTCTGCAGCCCGCCGGCTTCGCTGCGCTCCTCGTCGCCGATCGCCGACTGGACGACGTTGCCGAGCTGGGAGACGACCAGGCCCATGCCGACGCCGAGCACGCCCATCGCGATCAGGAACGGGGTGTTGTCGAGTTCCGGCTCGATCGTCCCCATCAGCAGCAGGGCGGCGACGAAGACGAGGGCGAGGCCGGCGCGGACCAGCAGCCTCGGCGCGAAGCGCGAGGCGAGCGCCGAGCCGGCCAGGGCGGCGACGAAGAGGCCGACTGAGGTCGGCAGCATGCGGATCCCGGTTTCCAGCGCGTCGAGGCCCTGGACGATCTGCAGGTAGAGCGGGATCGTGAAGAAGATCCCCATCAGGACGAGATTCTGGGCGAGGAGCATCGAGACGCCGCCGCGCAGCGAGGGGATCTTCAGCAGGTCGAGGTGCAGCAGCGGTTCCTCGCCGCGGGCCTCGCGCCGGCGCTCCCAGGAGACGAAGCCGGCGAGGAGCAGGCCTGCGGCGGCGAGGACGAACGGCGTCAGCGAGAAGCCGAAGGGGGTGATCGGCGAGTTGTGCGGTCGCAGCCAGCCCCAGTTGCTCGCCTGCAGGACGCCGAAGACGAGGACGGCGAGGCCCGACGCCGAGAGGACGCTGCCGACCCAGTCGAGGGTCGGCTTGCCCGACGCGCGCTCGGGCTCGGCCATCAGACGCGTGCCGATCAGGATGCCCGCCGCGACGACGACCTCGCCGACGAAGACATAGCGCCAGGAGAAGTCGGTGGTGACCCAGCCGCCGAGGATCGGGCCGACGGCGATCCCGGCGCCGGCGACGCCGCCGAGCACGCCGTAGGCGACGGCGCGATCGCTGCCGCCGTAGGAGCCGGCGACGAGGGCGACCATCGCCGGCAGGACCATCGCCGCGCCGATCCCCTCGAGGATCGACCAGCCGAGCATCAGCGAGGGGACGCTCCAGGAGGCGGCGGTCAGCCCGGAGCCGATCGCGTAGATGACGAGGCCGATCGCGAAGACGCGGCGGCGGCCGAAGATGTCGCCGAGCTTGCCGCCGGTCAGCATCAGCCCGGCCATCACCAGGGCGTAGAGGGCGATCACCGACTGGATCGTCGTCACCGTGGTGTCGAAGTCTTCGACCAGCTGGCTGATCGCGACGTTCATCACCGCCTGGTCGAGGACCATCAGGAACTGCGCCGCCGCCAGGACCCCGAGTACCGCCCACTTGGTCACCGCCGCAGCCTATGCGCTGGGGCGGGGGATAGGGTTTGGATCGATGGCCTCGACCGTTCCCGCCGCAGCGCCCGCGTCGAGCTCATCCGCTCCGCCGCAGGCGAAGCTGGTCCTCACGGCGCTGATCGCGGTCGCCGCGGTCGCCAACCTCAACCTCGCCGTCGCCAACGTCGCCCTGCCGGACATCGGCAAGGCCTTCGACGCGGGCCAGACCGGCCTCGACCTGGTCGCCGTCGGCTACTCGCTCGGGCTCGCCGCCTCGGTCCTCTACCTCGGCGCCCTCGGCGACGCCCACGGCCGCAAGCAGATGCTGCTGGCGGGAACGGCCCTGGCGATCCCGGCCTCGCTCGCTGCCGGCTTCGCGCCCTCGATCGAGGTCCTCTTCTTCGCCCGCCTCGTCGGCGGCCTCGCCGCGGGGATGGCGTTCCCGACCACGCTGGCGCTGATCACCGCGCTCTGGAGCGGGCCGGAGCGGACCAGGTCGATCGCCCTGTGGTCGGCGCTGGGGGGTGGGATCTCGGCGCTCGGGCCGCTGGTCTCCGGCGCGCTGCTTGAGCAGTTCGACTGGGACTCGGTCTTCTTCGTCACCCTGCCGCTCGCCGTCGTCGCCCTCTACCTCGCCTGGCGCTACGTCCCCGCGCACGTCAACGAGACCTCCGAGCGGGTCGACAACCTCGGCGGCATCCTCTCGGTGCTGATGGTCGCCGCTCTGGTCCTGGCGATCAACTTCGCCCCGGTGCCGGGAGCGGGCGCCGCGGCCGCTGGGCTCGGGATCGTCGCGCTGGCCGCGATCGTTGCTTTCGTCCTGCGCCAGCGCCGCGCCAAGCCGCCGCTCTACGACTTCGAGGTGGCGGGGCGGCGGATCTTCTGGGTCGCGGCCTGCGCCGGGATCATCGTCTTCGGCTCGCTGATGGCGGCGATGTTCATCGGCCAGCAGTACCTGCAGAACGTGCTCGAGTACTCGACCCTCGACGCCGGCCTGGCGATCTTGCCGGGGGCGGTGGGGATGGTTCTCGTCGCGCCGCGCTCGGCGAAGCTGGTCGAGTTCCGGGGCGCGCGGTTCACCCTGCTGGTCGGCTACGCCTTCTGCCTGGCCGGCTTCCTGGTGATGCTCCTGCTCTGGGACGAGAACGCCCACTACTGGCACATCGGCCTCGGCTACCTGCTGGTCGGCATTGGCGTCGGCTTCGCCGGCACCCCGGCCTCGCACTCGCTGACCGCCTCGGTGCCGGTGCGCCGGGCGGGGATGGCCTCGGCGACCGCCGACCTGCAGCGCGACCTCGGCGGGGCGATCATGCAGTCGATCCTCGGCGCCCTGCTGACCGCCGGCTACGCGGCGGCGGCGACCGCGGCCGTCGCCTCGGCGCCGCACTCGGTCTCCAGCAGCGTCGAAAACGAGCTGACCAAGTCCTTCTCCAGCGCCGCGGCGGTGGCCGAACAGCACCCGAAGTACGCCGAATCGATCGTCGAAGGTGCGCGGGGGGCGTTCCTCCACGGCGATACCTGGGCCTACGTGGCGGGGATCGTCGCGATCTGCCTCGGCGCTCTGCTCGTCGCCACCCGCTTCCCGGACAAGGAGGGTGAGGAGAAGCTCCTCGCCGCCTACGCCGCCGAAGATGGGACCGCCGAAACCGGGTAGGAGGAGCTCGTAACCCCCGACGAAGGGAGCGAGCATGGCGACGAGGAACGGCAGCGCGGAGTGGAGGGGCGACCTCAAAGGCGGCAGCGGCACCGTAAAGGTGGGCGACGGCGTCTTCGAGGGCAACTACTCCTTCAGCTCGAGGTTCGAGGACGCCGACGGAACCAACCCCGAGGAGCTGATCGGCGCGGCGCACGCGGGCTGCTTCGCGATGGCCCTGAGCCTGGTGCTCGCCGAAGCCGACCATCCCCCGGAGTCGCTCGAGGCCGAGGCCCGGGTCCACCTCCGCCTCGTAGAGGGCCTACCGACCATCGCCAAGATCGACCTCGACGTACAGGGATCGGTCCCCGGCATCGACGAGGACGCCTTCCGCTCCTACGCCGAGAAAGCCAAGGACGGCTGCGTAGTCTCCCGCGCCCTATCGGGCGTGCCCGAGATCACCCTCGACGCTCGACTCGCCTAAAACCCAGCCTCATCCTTTAATCTCGTCCTTCGCCGGCACCACCCGGCCTCTCGCGCCCGTAGCTCAGCTGGATAGAGCGTCGGTCTACGAAACCGAAGGTCACAGGTTCAAATCCTGTCGGGCGCGTTCGCGCAATGTCGCTTGGGAAGCGGGATCGCGGCGATTCTCAGTTCGGCCGGGGAGGTCGAAAAAGCCACTGGGGCAACGCCTGGGGCAATGTGAGGTCCGGGTAGAGGTTCGGCCCGGCCCTTGAGCGGGTGCTCCCGTCCACCTACGGTCGCCGCCGACAACGGAACAAAGTGCCCCCGCGCTGGTGGAACAGCCGGGGGCGTGGCACAGGAGGCGAAGCTCCCATGCACGACCACCCTAAGGGTGCGGGCGATCCCGCTCTCACCACCCATGACGAAGATGATCGCGAGGAGGCGGCGGCACTCCGTCTCGTTCTGGAGCTCCATCCGGCGGGGCTGACGCTCGACGAGCTGAACCGGGAACTCACCGGCGGAGGATCTCGGGACTTCTCGGAGCTCGACGCGACCCGGCGAGCCGTCCGCGACCTCGCCGGCAGCGGCCTGCTCCACCGCCCCGGCGAGGACGAGGTTGTCCGTCCCACTCGGGCCGCCGTCCGCCTCTACGACCTCTGGGAACGATGATGGACGGCCGGCTGAGGAACGAGGAGGTAGCGAGGCGGATCGGCCACAACGTGTTCCTGGCCCGCCGCCGCGCCGGCTTCTCGCAGGAAGAGCTCGGAAAGCGCTGCTCTCTGCACCGCACGGAGATCGGGATGATCGAGAACGGCGACCGCCTGCCGCGCTCCGACACGCTGATGAAGCTGGCCGGCGGGCTGGAAGTGGGAGCGGAGCTTTTGCTGCGAGGGATCGAGTGGATACCTCCTGGTCCCTCAGCCGGCGGCAGCTTCGGGATCATCTCGTCCAGCCCGAGGGGAGGCTGACCGATGCCGGCCAAACAGAAGCCCACCGGCCCGGAAGACGTGCTGCTCTCGATCCTCCAGCACCCGCTGCGAAAGCGGCTGCTCAGGTTCTACGTCGAAGCCGAGGGGAAGCTGAGCCCCAAGGAACTGACGCTCCTTGCCAACGACCCGAAGATCTCCAACGTCGGCTACCACGTCCGCGTCCTCGCCGAGAAGGGCGCGGTGGAGTTGATCGAGACCCAGCCGCGCCGGGGCTCGGTCGAGCACTTCTACGAGGCGACGGACCTGGTTGACGAAGTGCCCTGGGGGCGAGCGGCGCTAGGCGTGGGGGAGGGCTGAGTGATGGGGCTGGAAGACACGAAGGTGATGAGCCTCCGGCTCTCGGAGGAGCTGGCAGCGGAGATGGCCTACGTGTGCCGGGTCGATGAGGTGTCGGTCTCGGAGGGGATTCGCGCCGCCATCTACCGGCACGTCGCGACCCGCCGTGCCGACGAGGGCTTCCAGGCCCGCCTGAGGGAGCGGCTGGAGAAGGATCGCGAGGTCTTGGAACGACTCGCGGAGTAGTTCGCTCTGCGCTTCGTTCTGTACTTCGTCCTGCGCTTCGCTCTGCACTTCGCCCCTGGATTGCGGCTCGCACTACTGCTCGCTTTACGGCTCGCAACACTGCTCGCGCTACGGCTCGCTTTACAGCTCGCATCGCGAGTTCCCTGAGCGCTCGCTAGGCCGCTGCCGGACTGGCTTTTCGGGCCTCCTAAATCGCTGGCTTATATATCTGGAAGCAGGTTTGTCCCGTGATCGCTCCTCGAAGGTGGCTGCCGCCACGGCCCGGGATCGCCCCGCCGGCGTCACCCTCGCCGTGGCTCTGCTGACCTTCGCCTGACTGCCGCCGCGCTCCCGATCGGTCGCGCTCCGGCCACCGGTACCGGTTCTGTTAACGTTTTGTCCGCGACTATCAAAGCGGGGCGGCACCGCATACACGGCCCGCCCCATGGCTCACGAGGTGGTGCTCATGAGCGGTTGCCAGGATACGACGGCCCCTGCGGCCGATCAGGGCTGCGGCGACAAGCGGCGGCTCGTCAAAACCAAGACCCCCGGCGTCTTCAAGCGGATCGACGGCAAGGGGCGGACGATCGGCTACGCATGCGTCTACCGCAGCGGCGCGAGGCAGCGAAAGCGCCACGCCCGGACCTACGGGGAGGCGAAGCGGATCAAGCGCGAGAGCGAGACCGACCGCGACCGCGGCGAGCTGCAGGAGCGCAGCGCGATCACCTTCCGCCGATACCTGGACGAGTGGGTCTGCCGTTACCGCGGCCAGGGCCGCCGGGGCTTCCGCGAGTCCACCCGCGAGGAATACCGGCGACTGATCGGCGCCTACGCCCACGCCTACTTCCCGGCCCGCTTGAAGCTGGTCGACGTCTCCACCTACACCCTCGCCCGCTTCGTTGACTGGCTGGCCGACGAGGAGGCCCAGGGGAAGGCACTCGGCGACCGCACGATCGCCAACGCGACGATCCCGCTGCGGGCGGCGCTGGCGACGGCGAAGCGCGAGGGCCTGATCCGCCACAACCCGGCGGACGGCTTGGCGCTGCCGCCGCGCCAGCAGCTCGACGGCGAGGAGATCAAGGTCTTCACCCCCGGACAACTGGCAGTGGTCCTAGGCCATGCTCCAGAACGCCACAGGCTGCTACTAGAGCTCCTGGCGGCGACCGGCCTGCGGATCAGCGAGGCGATCGCCCTCCAGCGCCTCCACGTTCAGCTAGGGAGCCCCGAGCCCGAGGTCTGCGTCCGTCGTGCCCTGGTCCGCGGCCGCATCGAGCCGCCGAAGACCAAGCACGGCCGCCGCGAGGTCCGCCTGCCCGACTCGCTGGCCGCGAAGCTCCGCGCCCACCTCACCGGCCACCCCGACCAGGACTCAACGGCGATCCTCTTCCCGAACGAATCGGGCAGCCCGCTCGACCCGACCAACCTGCGGCCACGCGTTCTCAAGCCGCTCGTGAGGCAAGCAGGAGCGCCTTGGGCCGGCTTCCACACGTTCCGCCACACCTTCGCCTCGCTCCATCTCAAGCGCGGCACCAACCTCCTCCAGCTCAGCCGCGCCCTCGGCCACCACTCGCCCGCATTCACGCTGACCCGGTACACGCATCTGCTGCCGGGGGACGAGGCGCCTCCCCTCGACTTTAATTCTCAGAGATGAAGGGCAGGGACTTAGCCCTGCAGATCGCCTAGCTCAAAGCCCAAATTAACTAGGCGGTAGCTCATTGCCATCGGGCTCACACGGAAGCGGCGAGCCAGTGCTCTTGGTGATTTCGCTTCGGCGGCTTCGCGATGCACCAATGCCGCTGGCATCAGAAGGTCGGCGGCGAATTCATTGGCTTGTCGCTCGTGAAGCCAGTTATAACCTGGAGGCTCACCGGCCTCAGTATGGGCAGAGAGGTCGACATGGAATCGGTCGTGGTGGCGGAGCAGGTGATGACCGAGCTCATGGGCAATCGTGAAGCGTTGACGTGCCATAGCTTGCGCCTCGTTCACGGCGATCACCGGCCCGTCCTCAAGCTCAAGGATGGCTCCGGAGAGTGCATCAGCAAGGGGTTTGGCGACAACACGCACGCCGCAGAGCTGGGCTATGCGAGCGGCGTTTATCGGCGGGCCTTCGGCTTTAGCTGCAGTGAGCAGCTCTTGGGCTGCGCTGTGAGGATCGGTAGCGCTGATGGCGATCCGTGCACGCTGCATTGGCATTTCCTCAGCGACATCGACCACCCGTTCGAGTTCCCTGCCGAGCTTGCCCTGATCAAGTTCGGTCGTCTCTGCTCGCAGAATCGCACGCAGCGGTTCAAGTTCCCGCGGTCTCGGCAAGAAGCTAGATACGTCTTCCCCGAGAGCACTGGCCAGCTGCACTAACTCCTCAACCCGCGGGGTCCGCTTGCCCTTCTCCCACATTGCGATTGCGGACTGGGATACCCCGGCCAGTTCAGCCAGAGCCTCTTGGGTCATTCCTCGGCTACGGCGAGCGTCAAGAAGGCGTAGACCAATCCAATGTGCGGTCTCAATTCTGCTCACGGCAGAACCCGTCCAATGGAGTCGATCACGTTCGCTATAATTTCTACCACGATTGAAATATTAGCCAGTGCGGACTCGCGGCCGACTGGTGCTTAGGTGAGGAGGAGTATGTCGAAACCAGAGGACAAACCGAAGCCGAAGTCAATCTCGATCGAGATTGACGGAGAGACCTTCCATGTCGAGGAGCGGACGATGACGGTCGCCGAGCTGCTTGAGCTCGTTGATCTCGACGCCGACGAGAACTACCTCGTAGAGCTCCATGGCAAAGGGGGTCAAGAGAATCACGAGGACGCGGATGAGGGCATCAAGCTGCATCAGGGGATGCGCTTCGTCACCGCTGATCGCGCGCCGGCGGAAGTGGCCTGATGGCGCAGGGCCGCGCTCTCTTCGCGCAGGGCCTCCACGAGCTCGGGTTCGAACCCGAGCTCGTGGAGGCCCTGCGCGAAGAGAGCGCGGCCCTGCGCC
>DATAMR010000016.1:0-88975 GCA_036260485.1 Solirubrobacterales bacterium
CCATAGGCGAGATGTGTCCGGAGAGGGGACCCCCGACCCCTCCCCCAATCACCGCCCCAGCCTCTGAGTCAGCGTCACCACCTGCTGGAACGTAGGCCGGTTCTGGAACGGGAACGGGGGCAGGGAGATGCCGCCGGTCACCGCCGGTCGGTTCTGGTCGAAGCAGGAGGCCTGGGGGTTGGTGGCGCAGGCGCCGTCGCCGCCGCCGTAGAGCTGCTGCGGAGTCGTCTTCAGCGCCGCCGCGAGCGTCCGCTGGAGCATCTTCCGGCACTTCTGCTTCGAGCCTTCACCGCAGTAGACGCGACTCCAGGCGCCCTTCGGCTTCGGCCCGTAGAGGTCGCGCAGGTCCTTGGAGACGTAGCTCCACCAGCCGTCGGAGAAGTCCGGTTCGGTCGGCGAACCGCCGGTGTAGCTGCCGGTCCGCACCATCCCTTCCAGCGCCGCGTAGGCCCTGGCCCCGAGGGCGGGCCTGAACTCGCCTTGCACCAGCTTCGGCCACCAGGCGTCCATCAGCTGGACCGCCGCGTTTTCGTCGTAGACGCCGTCGCGGTCGAGGTCGCGGCGGTGGGCGCCGTGTTCGTGCCAGGTGCGCAGGGTCACGAACGCCTGGCGCAGCGGCTTCGATTTCGGTTCGCCGATCGCCTTGAAGAGCGTCGGCAGCAGCCGGTAGCCGCGCAGATCCTGGGTCGCCGGTTCCTCCATCGCCTGGACCAGCTGGGTGATCGTCATCTCCTTCTTGCCCTTGGTCGCCGCCTTGACCTTGTCGGCGATCATCTGCGAGCGGAACAGCGGCCCGTAGCTGTACTTGTCGTCGGCCGCAGCCCAGCCCGGCGCCTGCTTGTTGTTCCAGGAGACGAGGAACGGCGGGTCGACCGCCTGGGGGTGTTTGGCGAACGGCAGCCACTCGGCGGTCCTGTCGTTCGGCTTGTAGCCCATCCAGTCGAACTTGCCGGTGCCGAGGATCGGGAAGTCCGGCGAGGTGCCCTTCGAACGCTGCGGCATCCAGCCCGAGAGCGCGTAGGCAATGTGTTCGGAGTCGACGTAGGACCAGTTGAAGAGGAAGTTGATGTTGGAGACCGCCTGCTTGAAGCCCTGCGGCCCGGTCATCACCCCCGGTTCGTTCAGCTGCGCGAAGCCGACCACGGAGTCGGCCTCGTGGAAGTAGGTGCTGCGCTGGCGCACGAAGGCGACCTTCTTGCCGCCCACCTTGCCGCGGGCATAGACGATCCCGTGAACGGTGCGGTAGGCGGTCAGCGTCTGCGAGCCGGGCGGCGTCGAGTCGGCGGCGTTCGGCGTCCAGCTCTCGCTCTTTTCCAGTTTTTCCATTTCCAGGCACTTGCCGCGGTAGCTGTAGTGGAACTCGTCCTTGCAGAGGACCTCGGCGAAGGTGTCGACGTTGTCGGAGGTGGCAGTCGTCGCGCTCCAGGCGTAGTCGCGGCCGTGGCCGAGCTGGACGTAGAGGCTGACCCCGGGGAAGGCGGCGCCGCGGGCGTCGACGCCCGGCCCGTGCAGGTCCACCTCCTGCAGGATCTGCGGGACGAAGTACCCGACCTGCGGACCCATCACCGCGATCGGGTGGCCGGTGGCCGACTCCTTGGCGGACACGAGCTCCCAGTTGGAGGCGTGGCCCGCGGCTTCGATCGCCGCCTGCAGGCGCTGGCCGACGGTGGCGGTGGTCTGTCCCGGCGCCGTCGAAGCGCGGGCGGTGCTGGTGAAACGGACGCTGCCCGGGTCCGGCAGCGCCAGGCCGCGCTTGGCGAAGGCGCTGCGGGTCTCGTAGGGGAAGCGCTGGGAGACCGTCGTCGGCGCCTCGGGGTCGTTCTTGGAACGGAAGTTCGCCCAGGCCTTACGGCCCTGCCCCTTGCCCATCCGCTTGACGAAGGCCTGCATCGTCAGCGCCGAGTTCAGCTCGTTGCCGCCGCCCTGGCCGAAGATGCCGCCGACCAGCGAGGCGATCGCGATCACGTCGGTCGGCTTCCACGGTTCCATCGGCTTGTTCAGCAGCGTGTACTCGCCCGGCTTCAGTTTCGGATCGAGACTGGCAGCGGAGACGTAGGCGTTGATCCCTTCGACGTAGGCGCTGACGTCGTCGACCGCCTGCTGCCCGAGGGCGCCGTAGAGCTGCGGCGCCTGCGCCAGCTGCCTTTCGAGGTCGGCTTCGGTGTAGGGGGCGAACTGCCATTGGCTGGCGTCGGCGCCGGCGTTGGCGCCGCCGAGGAAGCCGGCGAGGTCGGCACGGCCGGTGTGCCGCAGCACGTCCATCAGGAAGAGGCGGTCGGCGGCGCCCGCGTAGCCGGCACCGAACATCGTGTCGGCGCGGGTGACCCCGTAGACGTGGGGAACGCCGAAGGCTTTGTCGCGGACGATCGTCACCCCGGGCCGCGGTTCGATCGTCGATTCCTCTTCGCCGGGCGGCACTCCGAAGGTCGCGTCCTTGAAGTAGTTGGGGATCTGGTCATCGCTCAGCGTCGGGCTGGCATAGAGCAGGTTTTCGTAGAGCGGCTGCTGGTCGGCGAAGTGCGGCGGCAGCAGCCCGGGGCCGCGGAAGGCGAGGACTTCGCCGAAGTCGGCGGTCCCGTCCTGGCCCGGAGGCAGGACATTGCGGAAACCGCCGGCGTCGTTGGTCCCGTACGGCGCGGATGCGGCCAGCGCCGACGGCGCGGTGGCGGCGAGGGCGGACAGGGCGAGCAGCAATGCCAACCCACGACGGGAGCAGCTTCGAAGACGCAAGAACTTCTCCTTCCGGTTGCGGCGCCCCACCGCAAGGGAAAGACTACCCGGCCCGCCTAGCCGGCTACTCCCCTTCGTGCCAGGGGGTGAGGATCCGCGGCCCGTCGGGGGTCACCGCGACGGTGAACTCGAAGTGGGCAGCGAGGGAGTCGTCTTCGGAGTAGACCGACCAGCCGTCCTCGCCCATCCGCACCAGCGGCCCGCCGACGTTGACCATCGGCTCGATCGCCAGCACCATCCCCTCCTCCAGCTCCGGTCCCTTGCCGGGCTCGCCGAAGTTGGGGACCTGCGGTTCCTCGTGCATCTCGCGGCCGATCCCGTGCCCGACCAGGGTGCGGATGATCGAGAGCCCCTCGATCTCCACCGTGCGCTGGATCGCCGCCGAGACGTCGCCGAGATGGTTGCCCGGGCGCATCTGCTCGACCCCGGCGAAGAGCGAGGCTTTGGTCACGTCGAGCAGCTTCTGGGCCTTTGGGCTGACCGGGCCGATCGGGAGCGTCATCGCCGCGTCGGAGACCCAGCCGTCCTTGACGACGCCGACGTCGATCGAGATCACGTCGCCGCGCTTGCACTCGTAGGAGCCGGGGATGCCGTGGACGACCATCGAGTTGGGCGAGGCGCAGATCGAGCCGGGGAAGCCGCGGTAGCCCTTGAAGGCCGGCTCGGCCCCCTGCGAGCGGATGAACTTCTCCGCAGCCGCGTCCAGTTCCCCGGTGGTGATCCCGGCGCGCGCCTTGGCGGCGAGCATCTTCAGGCAGCGGACGAGGACCGCGCCCGAGGCGGCCATCTGGTCGACCTGCTCCGGGGTCTTCTTGATGATCATTCGATACAAGGTAGTGCGGGTCGGCGGTGGGCCGAGGGAGACTAGACGGCCTCGTCCTGCTCCATCCGCAGGGTCGCCAGGGTGCGGCGGACCTGCTCGGCCACCTCGTCGGGGGCCGCCTCCCCCTCGATCCGGCGCAGGACGCTGCGGCTGTCGTAGTAGGAGACGAGCGGCTCGGTCTTCTCGTGGTAGGTCTCCAGCCGCTTGCGGATCACCTCGGGCTTGTCGTCGTCGCGGACGATCAGCGGCGAGCCGTCGATGTCGCATACGTCCTCCTCCTTAGGAGGTTCGAACTCGACATGGAAGACGTGGCCGTTGGCCTCGCAGGTGCGCCGGCCGCCGAGGCGCCGCACGACCTCGTCGTCGGAGACGTCGATCAGCAGCACCCCGGTGACGGCACGGCCCAACTCGGTGAGCTTCGCGTCGAGCGCCTCGGCCTGGGGTGTGGTGCGCGGGAAGCCGTCGAGGATGAAGCCGTCGAGCGCCTCGCTGGAGTCGATCCGCTCGGCGATCACGCCGACGATCACCTCGTCGGGCACCAGGTCGCCGCGGTCCATGTACTCCTTCGCTTCGCGCCCGAGCTCGGTCTCGTCGCGCACCGCTGCCCGGAGGATGTCTCCGGTCGCGTAGTACGGCAGCCGCAGATCCGCGTTCAACCGCTCCCCTTGGGTCCCCTTCCCCGAGCCCGGAGGGCCGAGGAGGACGAGATTCAACTCAGGCATCCAGAGAGCCTATTTCAGGAAGCCCTCGTAATTGCGCATCATGAGTTGAGCCTCCAACTGCTTGACCGTATCCAAAGCTACGCCGATGACGATCAGGATCGAGGTGCCGCCGAAGTAGAAGTTGGCGGCCGTCTGGCTGATCAGGATCGTCGGCAGCGCCGCCACCGCACCCAGGTAGAGGGCGCCGGGGAAGGTCAGGCGGGAAAGGATTTTGTCCAGGTACTCCGCGGTCGGCCGGCCCGGACGGACGCCGGGGATGAAGCCGCCGTATTTCTTCAGGTTGTCGGCCTGGTCGACCGGGTTGAAGGTGACCGCCGTGTAGAAGTAGGTGAAGATGATGATGAAGAGGACCTCGCCGATCACGTAGGCCCAGCTGTTGGGGCTGAAGAAGGCGGCGAAGTCGAGCGCGGTGGGGGTGTTCAGCATCTGCCCGATCGTCGCCGGGAAGGCCATGATCGAGGCGGCGAAGATGACCGGGATGACGCCGGCCATGTTGACCCGCAGCGGCAGGTAGGTCGAGCCGCCCGAGGTCATTTTGCGCCCGACGACCCGTTTCGCATACTGGACCGGGATCCGGCGCTGTCCCTCCTGGACGAAGACGATCGCGACGATCACCGCCAGGGCGATGAAGGGCATCATCACGACGAAGACCTGATCCGGGTTGTTCCACCACTTGGATAGCCCGGGCACGATCGAGGAGGCGATCGAGGCGAAGATCATCAGCGAGATGCCGTTGCCGATGCCGCGCTGGGTGATCAGCTCGCCCAGCCACATCAGCAGGGTGCAGCCGGCGGTGAGGCAGATCACGATCAGGAAGAGCTTCGGGGCGGTGAGCTGGCCGACGACGTTGGCGCCGGATTCGTTGCCGAAGGAGCGGAAGAGGAAGACGTAGCCGATCGACTGCCCGAAGGCGAGGCCGACGGTCAGGTAGCGCGTGTACTGGGTGATTTTCTGCTGCCCGACTTCGCCCTCTTTCTGCAGGCGCTCCAGCGACGGCACGACGACCGTCAGCAGCTGCAGGATGATCGAGGCCGTGATGTAGGGCATGATCCCCAGCGCGAAGAGGCTGAGTCGCGAGAGGCTGCCGCCGGAGAAGAGGTTGAGGAAGCCGAGAACTCCCGAGCCGCCGAAGTTTTCGGAGATTTCCTTGACGGCGTCGGTGTTGACGCCCGGAGCCGGGATGTAGGACCCCAGCCGGTACAGCGCCAGCATCGCCGCCGTGAACGCAAGTTTCTTGCGGATCTCGGCAACGCTGAACGCGTTGAGAATAGTCCTGAGCATTACGGCTCCAGAGTGTGACAGGAACCGCCGGCCGCCTCAATCTTCTCCTTGGCGGCCGCGCTGAATGCGTGCGCGTGGACCTCGAGCTTCTTTTTGATCTCGCCGCGCGCGAGGACCTTGACGGGGTCCTTCCGCTTCGCCAGACCCTTCTCGCGCAGGCTCTGCGGCGTCACCTCGGCGCCGCTGTCGAAGCGCTCCTCGAGGTCGGCGAGGTTGATCGCCTGGGTCTTGGTCCGGAAGTTCTCGAACGGCATCGACTGCTTTTTGTGCGGGCCGCGGAGCTTTCGCATCCGCATGTGGATCGGGTTCTGCCCGCCCTCGTAGCCAGCCTTGCGCTTGCGGCCGGAACGGGCGCCGGCGCCCTTGTGACCGCGGCCGGAGGTCTTGCCCAGCCCGCTGCCCTCGCCGCGGCCGATCCGCTTGCGCGGCCGTTTCGAGCCCGGCTTCGGCTTCAGGTTGTGCAGCCCGATCTCCTCGGTCCGCGAAGTCTCTTTCTCAGCTTTTTTTTCGGCTTTCTCAGCCACCGTCGACCTCCACCAGATGGGAGACGACCCGCAGCTGACCCTGCAGCTGCTCGGAATCCTTGATCTCAGCGGTCTTGCCGATTCGCCCCAGCTTCAAAGCCTTGAGAGTCGCTTTCTGATTCGGATTCGTCCCATTAGCCGACCGAATCTGAGAAATCTTCACAGTGCTCACGACTGCTCACCGCTCTCCGCTGCTTTCTCCTCGGCGACCTCGGCCACCGGCTTCTGCGCCTCCTCGGACGGCTCCTGCTCTCCACCCTCCTCGGACGGCTCACTCTCCTCTTTGGGAGCGGCCTCTGCCGTGGGTGGCGTCGTAGGGGGGACCTCCTGCTGCTCTGCAGCTGGAGGTGGGTCCCCTGCGTCGACAGGACCCGCGGCCTCAGCGCCCTGTCCCTCATCAGAATCAGAAACAGCCTCAGCGGCCCCGTTCCCATTCCCGCTCAGCCCCAAAACCTCGGTGATCGTCAACCCCCGCAGCTCGGCAACCTCCTCAGGCCGCCGCAGACGGACGATCCCGTCCATGGTCGCCTTGACCAGGTTGATCGGATTCTGCGTGCCGATGCTCTTGGTCAGGACGTCGCGCACCCCGCCGAGCTCGAGCACGGCGCGGACGCCGCCGCCGGCGATGACGCCGGTACCCGGGCTGGCCGGGCGCAGGACGACGTGCCCGGCGCCGAAGCGGCCGATGATGCGGTGGGTGATGGTGTTCCCGTATTTGGGCACCCGGATCAAGTTCTTGCGGGCGTCCTCGACGCCCTTCTGGATCGCCAGCGGGACCTCGCGGGCCTTGCCGTAGCCGATCCCGACCACGCCCTCTTCGTCGCCGACGGCGACCAGCGCGGTGAAGGAAAATCGACGGCCGCCCTTGACCACCTTGGCGACGCGGTTGATCTCGATCACGCGCTCCTGCAGGTCCAGCCCGCGGGGGCTCACGTTCTCCACATTTTTGACGTCCATTCCCTTCATAAGCAGCGGCCCACCGTAGCGAAACTACGGTTCTAGAAAGCCAGACCCCCCTCGCGCGCACCTTCGGCCAGCGCCTTGACGCGGCCGTGGTACTGGTAGCCGCCGCGATCAAAGACGCAGCTTTCGACGCCGGCGCCCTTGGCACGCTCGGCCAGGAGTTCGCCGGCCTTCTTCGCCTGCTCGGAAGCGGTGAGCTTGCGCAGCTCCGGCTCGATCCAGTTGACGGCGGCGACGGTGTGGCCCTTGCTGTCGTCGATGAGCTGGGCGAAGACGCCCTTGTTCGAGCGGTAGACCGAGAGGCGGGGCCGCTCGGCCGTGCCGACGACGCGGGCGCGAACCCGGCGGCGCCGTTTGAGCCGCCGCTGGCGGTTGGTGAGGACGGTCATGCGCGCTTGCCCACCTTTCGCAGAACCTGCTCGTCCTTGTAGCGGATGCCCTTGCCCTTGTAGGGCTCGGGCGGCCGGCGCTTGCGGATGTCCGCGGCGACCTGGCCGACGAGCTGCTTGTCGATGCCTTTGATGATGATCTCGGTCGGCTGGGGCACTTCGAAGTCGATCCCCTCGGGGGCGTCGATCGCCACCGGGTGCGAGTAGCCGAGCGCCAGCTCCAGTTTTTTGCCTTTCAGGGCCGCGCGGTAGCCGACGCCCTGGATCTCGAGGCGCTTCTCGAAGCCGTCGGTGACGCCCTCGACCATGTTCGCGATCAGGCTGCGGGTGAGGCCGTGCAGCGCGCGGTGCTCGCCGCGATCGGTGGGACGGGCGACGGTCACCGCGCCATCCCCCTGCTCGACGGTCATGTCCGGCGAGAGGGTCTGCACCAGCTCGCCCTTCGGCCCCTTGACGGCGATGTTGCCAGGGGCGATCTCCACCGTGACGGCGTCGGGAACGGGAACGGGCTTTCTTCCGATTCGGCTCATCTGCTCACCAGACGTAGGCGACGACCTCGCCGCCGACGCCCTTCGCGCGGGCTTCGTGGCCGGTCATCACGCCAGCGGAAGTGCTGACGATCGCGGTCCCGGTGCCGCCATCGACACGGGGGACTTTTTTGTGGTCGACGTAGCGACGGCGGCCGGGACGCGAGACTCGTTCGATCCCGAGGATCACCGGCTGGCGGTCCTCGGTGTACTTGAGCTCGACGTTGATCGACTCGCCGACGGCGGCCGGCTTGCGACTGAAGTCCTTGATGTAGCCCTGCTCCTTGAGGATCCGGGACAGCTCCAGCTTGAGCCCGTTGAGGGGGATTTCCACCTCGTCGTGGCCCGCGCGGATCGCGTTGCGGATCCTGGTCAGGTAATCGGCGATCGGGTCGGTGTGCATGCTCTACCTACCAGCTCGACTTGGTCATGCCGGGGATGTACCCCTCGTGGGCGGCGTCGCGCAGACAGATCCGGCAGAGGCCGAATTTCCTGTAGTAGGCGCGCGGCCGGCCGCAGCGGCGGCAGCGGTTGTAGCTGCGCGACTTGAACTTCGGGTCGCGCTGCTGCTTCACCTTCATCGAAGTCTTAGCCATTGTCTGAACTCTCCTCGGCCGTCTCTCCGGCCTCGTCGTCTCCGCCCTCAGCGGCGCCCTCGTCCTCGCCTTCCGGCTTGGCGTAGGCCTCGGGGTTCTCTTCTTTGAGCTGCTCCAGCGCCGCCTGCTCGACTTCGGCCTTCTGGCGCGCTTCCTCTTTGAGCTGCTCCTCTTCGGCTTCCTTTTCTTTCGCTTCGCGCTCGGCCTGACCGGGGCGGCCCTCCTGGGCGAACGGCATCCCCAGCCCGAGCAGAAGCTCGAAAGCCTCGAGGTCAGTTTTAGCGGAAGTCGTGATCGTCACGTCCAGACCCCGGACGACGTCGATCGAGTCGTAATCGATTTCCGGGAAGATCAGCTGCTCTTTGACGCCCATCGAGTAGTTGCCGCGGCCGTCGAACGAGCGCGGGTTGAGGCCGCGGAAGTCACGGATGCGCGGCACCGCGATCGAGACCAGGCGGTCGAGGAACTCCCACATGCGGGCCCGGCGCAGCGTCACCGAGACGCCGACCGGCATCCCCTCGCGCAGCTTGAAGGAAGCGACCGACTTGCGGGCGCGGCGCACGTTCGGGTGCTGGCCGGCGATGATCGCCAGCTGTTCCTGGGCGTTTTCGAAGGAGCGCTTGTCCTGTTTCTCGGTGCCGAGCCCCATGTTGAGGGTGATCTTCTCCAGGCGCGGAGCCTCCATCGGCGTCGTGTAGCCGAATTTGCTCGTCAGCGCCGGCAGGATCTCGGTCTCGTAGCGCTCGCGCAGACGCGGCGGCGGAGCGGCCTGAGAGGTGGGGGTAGCAGTCGCCTCCATCAGCCGATCTCGTTTCCGGTCCGCTTCGCGTAGCGAACCCGCTTGCCGCCTTTGTCGATGCGGACGCCGATGCGGCTGGGCTTGTTGTCTTTGGGATCGAGCAGCATCACGTTGGAGACGTCGATCGGACCCTCCTTCTCGACGATCCCGCCGGCCTGGGCGTTTTTCAGATCGCCCTGCGAGCGCGGTCGTTCGTGGCGCTTGATCATGTTCAGGCCCTCGACGTAGACGCGGCGCTTCTTCGGATCGGTGCGGACGACCCGGCCTTTCTTGCCGGCGTCCTTGCCGCCGATCAGCACCACGGTGTCGTCGGTGCGAATGCGCATCGACTTCGCCATCAGAGGACCTCCGGCGCCAGTGAGATGATTTTCATGAAGTTGCGGTCGCGGAGTTCGCGGGCGACGGGGCCGAAGATGCGGGTCCCGCGCGGGTTGTTGCTGGCCGGGTCGATCAGCACCGCGGCGTTCTCGTCGAAGGAGATGTAGGTGCCGTCGGGGCGGCTGAGCGGCTTGCGGGTGCGGACGACGACCGCCTGCACGACCTCGCCCTTGCGGACGCCGCCCTGCGGGCTGGCCGATTTCACGGTTGCGGTGATCACGTCGCCGACGCTCGCGTAGCGACGGTGGGACCCGCCCTTGACCCGGATGCAGAGGATCTCGCGCGCTCCCGAGTTGTCGGCGACCTTGAGCCTGGACTCCTGCTGGATCATCGCCCTACCTCGCCTTCTCCACCACGTCGACCAGGCGCCAACGCTTGGTCTTGGAGAGCGGGCGGGTCTCGATCACGCGGACCACGTCGCCCTCGCCGGCCTCGTTGCGCTCGTCATGCGCGTGCAGCTTGGTCGAGCTGCGGACGATCTTCTCGTAAGTGCGGTGACGGCGGGCGATGTCGATGCGGACGGTGATCGATTTGTCGCCCTTGCTGGAGACGACGATCCCCTGCCGCACCTTGGCCGCGTTGGAGTCCTTCTCGGCCGGCGCGGTACCGGTGCCGGGGGTGCGCTCGGCCTTGACGGCCTCGCGCTGCTTGCGGCGCAGGTTCGCCCGTACGCGCCGTTCCTCGGCCCGCTTGGCGACCCGGTCCTCGGTGCTGAGCTGCGGCCCAGGGGCACCCGAGCGCCGCGACTTCTGCAGACGGCGCCGCTCCTTCCAGGGAAGATCGTCCTCAGGATTCGGCTCGGCGGGAGCAGCCTCCTCCGCGGCCGGAGCCTCCTCAGCTTCTTCCGCGGGAGCGTCGTCAGACGAATCGTCGACAGCCTCCTCGGCCGGAGCCTCGGCATCAGCGGCCTCTGCCGCGGGTGGCGTGGATGAGGGCTCCTCGCCCGCAGCCTGCGAGGACGAGGAGTCCTCGTCCGCGCCAGGACCCGCGGCCTCAGCGGCCTCGTCCTGGGGAGTCTCGTCCTGAATCTCGTCTTTTTTAGTCTCGTCGTCGCTCATATCCGTCGCGTCTCTTTCTCGACATCGATGCCCCGGGCCTTGGCCACGGTCAGCAGCTTGGCGATGTCCTTTTTCGCCTGGCCCAGCCGGGCGGTGTTCTCGAGCTCGCCGGTCGCATGCCGGAAGCGGAGGGCGAAGGCCTCCTGCTTGGCGTCGATCAGCTTCGCCACCAGCTCGTCGTCTTTGAGGTTATGCACCTCGGCCGCCTTCATCAGTCACCCGCCCCCTCGCGCATGACGAATTTGGTTTTGACCGGAAGCTTGTGGCCGGCGAGGCGCAGCGCTTCGCGCGCCAGCTCCTCGGGGACGCCCGCCAGCTCGAACATCACCTTGCCCGGCTTGACCACGGCGACCCAGCCCTCGGGGTTCCCCTTGCCGGAGCCCATCCGGGTCTCGGCCGGCTTCTTCGTGTAGGGCTTGTCGGGGAAGACGTTGATCCAGACCTTGCCGCCACGTTTGATCTTGCGGGTCATGGCAATACGAGCGGCCTCGATCTGGCGGTTGGTGATCCAGCCGCGCTCGAGCGCCTTGATCCCGTACTCGCCGAAGGCGACGGTGCTGCCGCCCTTGGTGTTCCCGCGCATGCGGCCACGGAACTGTTTGCGGTGCTTGACCCGTTTCGGCATCAACATCAGCGACCACCTCCACGCTGTCCGCCGCGACCGCCGCCGCCGGGCCCACGCCCGCCGCCGCCACCGCGACCGCCGCGATCCCCGCCGGGACCGCCGCCGCGTCCACCGCGATCTCGACCGCGCCCTCCACCGCCGCCGCCGCGATCGTCGCGACGCCCGCGGTTGGGCGGGGACTGACTGTCGCCCTCGCCGGAGACGAGATCGGAGCGGAAGCCCTCGGGCATCACTTCGCCCTTGTTGATCCAGCATTTGACGCCGATCCGGCCGGTCGTGGTGCGGGCCTCGAAGAAGCCGTAGTCGATGTCGGCGCGCAGCGTGTGCAGCGGTACACGGCCGTCGGAATACTGTTCGGTCCGCGCCATCTCAGCCCCGCCGAGGCGGCCGGAGACCTGGACCTTGACGCCCTTGGCGCCGGAGCGCATCGCCGAGGTCAGCGCGCGTTTCATCGCCCGCCGGAAGGCGACCCGGTTCTGCAGCTGCTCGGCGATCGACTGGGCGACCAGCTTGGCGTCGAGCTCGGGCCGCTTGACCTCGCGGATGTTCACTTTCACCGGGCTGCCGGTGAGCTTATGGAGCTCCTTGCGCAGAGCGTCCACTTCGCTGCCGGACTTGCCGATCACGATGCCCGGGCGGGCGGTGTGAATGTCGACCGCGACCTCGCCACGGCGCTCGATCGTGATGTTCGAGAGCCCCGCGTGCGAGAGCTTGTTGACGATGTGATCGCGGATCTGCAGGTCTTCCTGGAGGACGTCGGCGAAGTTTTTGTCCTCGTACCAGTTCGACTTCCAGTCGTGGATGTAGCCGACCCGGAAACCCTCGGGGTGGATCTTCTGTCCCATGCTTAGTCCTCCACCGGGGTTAGAGCCACGGCGATGTGGCTGGTTCGCTTGTTGATCGGGGTCGCCCGGCCCATCGCCCGCGGGCGAAAGCGGCGCAGGGTCGGCCCCTCGTCGACGGTGATCGAGGCGACGCGCATCTCGTCACCGATCAGGTCGTGGTTGTTTTCCGCGTTGGCGGCGGCGGAGTTGATCAGCTTGTGGATGTCGTGAGCGGCGCCGCGGGGCGAGAACTGCAGCAGCGCCCGGGCCTTTTCGATGTGCATGCCGCGCACCTGGTCGGCGATCAGCCGCGCCTTGCGCGGGGCGATCCGCACGTAGCGGGCTTTTGCCTTGACGACAGGGGGAGCCGCCGGCGCTTTGGCTTTTGCTTTCGCGGCAGCTTTTTTGGTCGGCTCTTTTTTTGCTTTCGTGGCTTTTTTCGAAGTCTCTTTTTTGGCGGCCGGTTTTTTGCCGTCGTCTTTTTTCGCCGCTTTTTTCGCCGGGGTTTTTTTGGCTTTCGCCTCTTTTTTCGGCGCAGCCTCTTTTTTCGCCGACGCCTGTTTTTTCGATGCGGGTTTGGCCGCTTTGGCGTCTTTTTTGTCGGCTTTTTTAGCCGGGGCTTTTTTGTCGTCGGCCATCGCTATTCCTTGCCGCCGTGCGATCGGAAGGTGCGGGTCGGGGCGAACTCGCCGAGCTTGTGCCCGACCATCGACTCCGAGATGAAGACCGGGACGTGTTTTTTTCCGTCGTGGACGGCGATCGTGTGACCGACCATGTCCGGGAAGATCGTCGAGGTCCGCGACCAGGTTTTCACCATCTGTTTTTTGCCGGCCTCGTTCATCGAGGTGATCCGCCCCATCAGGCGCTCCTCGACCCACGGACCCTTTTTGGTCGAACGTCCCATGTCTAACGGCCCTTCTTCTTGCCGCGGCGACGGCCACGGACGATGTAGCGGTCGGACTGCTTGCCCTTCTTGCGGGTGCGGTAGCCGAGCGTCGGCTTGCCCCACGGGGTGACCGGGTGGCCACCGGGCGTGTGGTGGGCCTCGCCGCCGCCGTGCGGGTGGTCGACGGGGTTCATCGCGACGCCGCGGCTCTGCGGGCGCTTGCCCTTGTGGCGGCTGCGGCCCGCCTTGCCCACCTTTAAGTTCTGGTGCTCGGCGTTGGAGAGGACGCCGATGCTGGCGCGGCAGTTGGCGCGGACCAGCCGCATCTCCGAGGAGGGCAGGCGCAGGGTGACCATCTCACCCTCCTTCGCGACGAGCTGGATCGAGGTGCCGGCGGAACGGCCGAGCTTGCCGCCCTGGCCGGGGATCATCTCCACGTTGTGGACGATGGTGCCGGTCGGCATCTGCCCCAGTTCCATCGCGTGGCCGGGTTTGATGTCGGCCTCGGGACCCGATTTGACGATGTCGCCGACCGCCAGTTGCGCCGGGGCGAGGATGTAGTCCTTGAAACCGTCGGCGTAGTGCAGCAGGGCGATGTAGCAGGTGCGGTTGGGGTCGTACTCGATCGAGGCGACCTTGGCGGGCACCCCGTCCTTGAGCCGCTTGAAGTCGATTTTGCGGTAGCGCCGCTTGGCGCCGCCGCCGCGATGGCGGGCGGTGACGCGGCCGTTGACGTTTCGGCCACCGGACTTTTTCAGCCCCTCGGTCAGCTTCCGCTCCGGCTCGGACGCGGTCAGCTGCTCGCGCAGCGGGTAGGTCGCGAAGCGGCGCCCTGGGCTGGTCGGTTTGGTTTTGCGGTTCGGCATCTCTCAGATCTCCCTAGGCGGTCTCGGCGCCCTCGAACAACTCGATCCGTTCGCCCGGGGCGAGCTGGACGATCGCCTTCTTCCAGGCGCGGGTGCGGCCTTTGGTCAGGCCACGGCGCTTCGGCTTCGAGCGCACCTTCGCGGTCCGCACGCCGGCGACGTTGACCCCGAAGACCTCCTCGACCGCCTGCGCGATCTGGGTCTTGTGGGCGCGATCGTCGACCCGGAAGGTGTACTTGCCCTCGGCGATCAACGCGTAGCTCTTCTCGGAGATCACCGGGCGGATGAGGATCGTGCGCGCGTCCATCAGCCGAGCCTCTCCTTCAGCGTCTCCAGCGCGGTTTCGGAGATGACGACCGCGGCGGCCCCGATCACGTCGGCGACGCCGGCGGCGCCGACCTCGAGCACGTGGGTGCGGGGCAGGTTGCGGAAGCTCTTCATCGCCCCGATCTCCTCGGCGGTGAGGAGCAGGAGGATCGGGTTCTTGGCGCCCCATTTGGCCAGCGCCTGAGCGGCGGTCTTGGTCGAGGGGGTCTCGAAGGTCGAGGCGTCGAGGACGGCGACCGAGTTGCGCTCGGCGTGGACCGAGAGGGCCGAGCGCATCGCCCTGCGGCGGGCTTTGCGGTTGACCTTGACCGTGTACTTGCGCGGCTTCGGGCCGAAGGCGACACCGCCGCCAAAGCGGTTGGGGACGCCGAGCGTGCCAACGCGGGCGCGGCCGGTGCCCTTCTGGCGCCAGGCCTTGGCGGTCGTGAAGGCGACCTCGCCGCGGGTCAGGGTCGAAGCGGTGCCGCGGCGGCGCGCGTTGAGGTCCGCGCGGGCGGCCTCGTGCACCAGCGACTGGTGGAAGGGCTCGGCGAAGAGCTCTTTCGGCAGGTCGGCTTTGGTGGTCTTGCCGAGGACGGTTGCTTTAGCCATCGGTCCTCACCTCGACGATCCCGTTGCGGGCGCCGGGCACCGAGCCTTTGATCAAGAGCAGGTTGCGCTCGGCGTCGACGTCGGCGATCTCGAGACCCTTCTGGGTGACCCGCTTGTTGCCCATCTGCCCCGGCATCCGCATCCCTTTGAAGACACGGGCGGGGAAGGTGCTGGCGCCGATCGAGCCGGGAGCGCGGACGTTGTGGGAGCCGTGGCTGACGGGGCCGCGGCTGAAGTTGTGGCGCTTGATCCCGCCCTGGAAGCCCTTGCCGATCGAGATCCCGGCGACTTTTACCTTCTGGCCGGCCTCGAAGCCCTCGACGGTGACGTCGTCGCCGACCTTGGGGCCCTCCTCGGCACCGAGATCCTCGTCGCGGAACTCGACCAGGTGGCGCATCGGCGCCGCGCCGGCCTTCTTCAGGTGACCTTCCTCGCCCTTGCTCAGCTTGCCCTGCTTGACCTCGCCGAAGGCCAGCTGCACGGCCGCATAGCCGTCGCGGTCGGAGTTGCGGACGGCGGTCACCTTGCAGGGCCCGGCTTCGACCACGGTGACGGGAATGACGCTGCCGTCCTCGCGGAAGATCTGGGTCATGCCGAGCTTCTTGCCGAGGATCGCAGCCACAGGAACACCTAGAGCTTGATCTCGATGTCGACGCCCGCCGGCAGCGAGTCCAGGCGCTGCAGCGAGTCGACGGTTTTCGGCGAAGGCTGGAGGATGTCGATCAGCCGCTTGTGGGTGCGGATCTCGAAGTGCTCGCGCGAGTCCTTGTCCTTGAACGGCGAGCGGATCACGCAGTAGACGTTTTTCTCGGTCGGCAGCGGCACCGGGCCGGAGACGGTGGCGCCGGTGCGCTCCGCGGTCTCGACGATCTCGCGGGCAGCCCGATCGATGGCGTCGTGGTCATACGCCTTGAGTCGGATCCGAATTTTCTGTGCCGCGATGGTTGCCACTTCGTTGCCTGTTCTTCTCTCTTGTCGTCTTTACCGCGCAAAGAGGGCGGGGCCCCTTTTGCTGGGGCGCCGCCCCGGTCGTATGTCCTTGCAGTTGTCACTCCGCCCGGCGGGCGGAGGTCGGGGCGGGTGGAGGCCCGCCCCTTGGATTACTCGACGATCTCCGCGACTACCCCCGAGCCGACGGTGCGGCCACCCTCGCGGATGGCGAACCGCAGACCCTGGTCCATCGCGATCGGCTGGATCAGCTCGATCGTCATCTCGACGTTGTCTCCCGGCATCACCATCTCGGTCCCCTCGGGGAGGTTGGCGATCCCGGTCACGTCGGTGGTCCGGAAGTAGAACTGGGGCCGGTAGCCGGAGAAGAACGGCGTGTGACGACCACCCTCCTCCTTCTTCAGGCAGTAGACCTCAGCTTTGAACTTGGTGTGAGGGGTGATCGAGCCGGGCTTGCAGAGCACCTGGCCACGCTCGATCTCCTCGCGCTTGGTACCGCGCAGGAGGCAGCCGACGTTGTCGCCAGCCTGGCCCTCGTCGAGGATCTTGCGGAACATCTCGACCCCGGTGACCGTGGTTTTGCTGGTGTCGGGGTGGATGCCGACGATTTCGACCTCGTCGCCGGTGTTGACGATCCCCTGCTCGATACGACCGGTGGCGACGGTGCCGCGGCCGGTGATCGAGAAGATGTCCTCGATCGGCATCAGGAAGGGCTTGTCGAGCTCGCGGACCGGCTCCGGGATGTAGGAGTCGAGCGCCGCGGCCAGCTCGAAGACGGCTTTCTGGGCCTCCTCGTCGCCTTCCAGCGCCTTCAGCGCCGAGCCTTTGATGATCGGGGTCTCGTCGCCCGGGAAGTCGTACTCGTCGAGGAGTTCCTTGACCTCCTCCTCGACCAGCTCGACCAGTTCGTCGTCGTCGACCTGGTCGATCTTGTTGAGGAAGACGACCACGTGCGGGACGTTGACCTGACGGGCGAGCAGGATGTGCTCGCGGGTCTGGGGCATGACCCCGTCGGCGGCCGAGACGACCAGGATCGCGCCGTCCATCTGCGCGGCGCCGGTGATCATGTTCTTGACGTAGTCGGCGTGGCCCGGGCAGTCGACGTGGGCGTAGTGCCGGTTCTCGGTCTGGTACTCGACGTGGGAGGTCGCGATCGTGATGCCGCGTTCCTTCTCCTCGGGGGCGTTGTCGATCTCTTCGAAGCTCTGTGCCTCAGCACCGCCCACGGTGGAGAGGGTTTTGGTGATCGCGGCCGTCAGCGTCGTCTTGCCGTGGTCGATGTGACCGATGGTGCCGACGTTCACATGCGGCTTATCGCGCTCGAATTTCTCCTTGGACATCTCTCTCCGTTTCGCCTTTCGAAATCGTGTTCTGTCTGATCTAAGTGCTTGAGTCTCGTGGGCGGACTTCCCGCAGCAGTTTCACCTGCCTGCAGGCAACCCGGGAAATATAGCCAGGATCAGTGCCCGTCCGCGGTTGGCCTCACGAGGCTGCACCAACCGGGTCTCCTGAGCGGTGTTCGACGATCTCCTCGGCGATGTTGCCGGGGACCTCCTCGTAGCGCTCGAACTGCATGGTGTAAGTCGCTCGTCCCTGGGTCATCGACCGCAGTTCGGTCGCATAACCGAACATCTCGCCGAGCGGGACGTAAGCCTGAACTGCAAGGGCGTTGCCGCGCTGCTCCTGGCCCTGGACTTTGCCGCGGCGGCGGGAGAGGTCGCCGATCACGTCGCCGAGGAAGTCCTCGGGGGTGACCACCTCAACCGCCATCGTGGGCTCGAGCAGGACCGGGTTGGCCTTGCGAGCGCCATCCTGGATCGCCATCGAACCGGCGATTTTGAAGGCCATCTCCGAAGAGTCGACGTCGTGGTAGGAGCCGTCGACGAGTTCGGCCTTGACGTCGACCATCGGGTAGCCGGCTTTGACGCCGTTCTCCAGCGCCTCGCGCATCCCCTGCTCCGCCGGGCCGATGAATTCGCCGGGAATCACGCCGCCCTTGATTTTGTTCTCGAAGACGAAGCCCTCGCCGGGGGCCGGCTCGAGGTTGATGACGACGTGGCCGAACTGGCCGCGGCCGCCGGTCTGGCGGACGAACCGCGCGACGACCTTCTCGACCCGCTTGCGGATCGTCTCGCGGTAGGCGACCTGCGGCTTGCCGACGTTGGCCTCGACTTTGAACTCGCGCAACATCCGGTCGACGATCACCTCGAGGTGGAGCTCGCCCATCCCGTGGATCAGGGTCTGGCCGGTTTCCTCGTCGGATTCGATCTTGAAGGTCGGGTCCTCCTCGCCAAGGCGGGCCAGGGCGGTGCCCATCTTCTCCTGGTCGGCTTTGGTTTTCGGCTCGATCGCGACCGCGATCACGGTCTCGGGGAATTCGATGCTCTCCAGCGCGATCGGCGCGTCCGGGGCGGCGAGGGTGTCGCCGGTGCCAGTTTCCTTCAGGCCGACGCCGGCGCAGATGTCGCCCGCGTAGGTCTCGTCGATCTCCTCGCGGCTGTTGGCATGCATCATCAGCAGCCGGCCGATCCGCTCGGTCTTGCCGGTTTTCACGTTGAGGACGCGGCCGCCTTTCTCGAGCTTGCCCGAGTAGACACGGAAGTAGGTGAGCTTGCCGACGTAGGGGTCGGACATGACCTTGAAGGCGAGGGCGGAGAAGGGGGCGCTGTCGCTGGCTTCGCGCTCGGCCTCGACGTCCTCCGGCTGTCCCTTGCCGGCAGGGATGACGCCGGTGACCGGCGGCACCTCGAGCGGCGAGGGGAGCAGTTCGACGATCGAGTCGAGCAACGGCTGCACGCCCTTGTTCTTGAAGGAGGTGCCGCAGAGGACCGGAGTCAGTTTGGTCGAGAGGGTCGCCTTGCGCAACGAGTCGATCAGCTTCGCCTGTGGGATCTCTTCCTCGCCGAGGAAGGCTTCCATCAGCTCTTCGTCGTAGTCGGCGCAGGCTTCGATCAGCGCGGTGCGGTATTCCTCGGCCTGGTCGTGAAGGTCCTCGGGAATCTCGATTTCCTCGTAGGCGGCGCCGAGCTCGTCGGTCCAGACGAGGCCTTTCATCTTCACCAGGTCGACGACGCCTTTGAAGTTGTCCTCGGCGCCGATCGGCAGCTGGATCGGCAGCGGGTTGGCGCCGAGCCGGTCGGTCATCGTCTGCACCGAGTTGAAGAAGTCAGCGCCGGTGCGGTCCATCTTGTTGATGTAGGCGAAGCGCGGGACGCGGTACTTGTCGGCCTGACGCCAGACGGTCTCCGACTGGGGCTCGACGCCGGCGACGGCGTCGAAGACGGCGATCGCGCCGTCGAGCACGCGGAGGCTGCGCTCGACCTCGACGGTGAAGTCGACGTGGCCCGGCGTGTCGATGATGTTGATCCGGTGGTCCTTCCACTCACAGGCGGTCGCGGCCGAGGTGATCGTGATGCCGCGCTCCTGCTCCTGTTCCATCCAGTCCATGACGGCGGCGCCCTCGTGGACCTCGCCCATTTTGTGGGTGCGCCCGGTGTAGTAGAGGATGCGCTCGGTCGTCGTCGTCTTACCGGCGTCGATGTGCGCCATGATGCCGATGTTCCGGGTCTTCTCGAGTGGAAAGCTGCGTGCCATGGTTCCTAGGTTCGTTAGTCGTGATTAAGCCGCAAAAAAAGGCCCCCAAGGGCCCGGCGAAGCGTCCTGCGAAGAAAAAGCGAAAACTGCCTGAGCGAGGGGCGATGATAGCAGCGCTTCGCCGCCAGTCCCGGCAGGTCGATCGGGTCGGCAGCCGGGCGCTCGAGCGGGCCTACCCGCCGCTCCTCCTCACCTGGCACCACACCGCCAAAGTAGCTCACCGGAGCGGTGCCTGGCTGTGGCCCCGGGTCCGCCCGCTGCTCGCCTTCCTCTTCCATGCCCTGGCCACCGGCGAGCGCAGGCTGCGGGCCGGCTGGGCTCTCTTGGTGCGGGCGGCCACCGCCGCCAGCCGGGTCCTCACCCCCGCTCGCGCCGCGGCGCTGGTGCTGGTGGCCGCCGGCGCGTTGCTCGTCGCCTCGCAGTTCATCGACTACCGCGCGGTGGAGATCGGCCAGCCCGGCTACGCCGGATTGCCCGACGTCGCCAGAGCCCCGACCGTCGACGTGCGCAGCGCCGGCGAGGCCCATGCCTACTTACTGGTGCCGGTGGGGCTGGCGGCGATGCTGCTCGGCGTGGCCGCGCTGCGGCGCGAAGCGAAGCGGCTCGGCCTCCTGGTGGCGGCCCTCGGACTCATCTCCCTGGCCGTGATCCTGCTCGTCGATCTCCCCCACGGGCTCGACGAGGGCGGCCAGACCGCCCGCTTCGCCGGCACCTCGGCGGTGCTCGAGGACGGCTTCTACGCCGAGCTCGCCGCAGCCGGGATGATGGTTCTGGCCGGACTCCTCTACTATGCGCGGCCGTGCCGAATACGAATCAGCTTGTCAGGAAGGGCCGCAAGCGCCCGAAGAAGAAGACCACGACGCCGGGCCTCAAGTCGGGCCAAGGTCGCAAGAAGCGCGTAGCTGCTCCGCAGCGCCGCGGCGTCTGCACCCGCGTCGCAACGGTGACGCCGAAGAAGCCGAACTCGGCCCTGCGCAAGATCGCCCGTGTGCGGCTGACCAACGGGATGGAGGTCACCACCTACATCCCGGGCGAGGGCCACAACCTGCAAGAGCACTCCGTGGTACTGATCAGGGGTGGTCGCGTCAAGGACCTGCCGGGCGTCCGCTACAAGGTCGTCCGCGGCACCCTCGACGCGGCCGGGGTCTCCGACCGCAAGCAAGCCCGCTCCCGCTACGGCGTCAAAGCTTCGTAATGCCCCGTCGCTCCGCCGCACAGATTCGGCCGATCGAGCCGGACGCCAGGCACCGCAACCGCCTCGTCCAGCAGCTGATCAACAAGGTGATGAGCGACGGGAAGAAGAGCCTCGCCGAGCGCCTCGTCTACGACAGCCTCGCGATCGTCGGCGAGCGCAGCGGCGAAGACCCCGTTGAGGTTCTGGAGTCGGCAATCAAAACTTTGACCCCGGTGCTCGAGGTCCGCTCCCGCCGCGTCGGTGGCGCCACCTACCAGGTCCCGGTCGAGGTTCCCGCCCGCCGCGCCCGCACCCTCGCGGTCCGCTGGCTGGTCCAGTTCGCGCGGGCGCGCCGCGAGTACTCGATGGCCGAGCGTCTCGCCGCCGAGATCCTCGACGCCAACCAGCAGCAGGGCAGCGCCTGGAAGCGGAAGGACGACATCTACCGCATGGCGCAAGCGAACAAAGCATTTGCTCATTACAGGTGGTAGAGGGACGGGGGATGTCCCTCGTTCTGACAAATGACGGCCTAATCAGGCCGTCATTTTGAGTATCCGCCAGCCCGAGGGACATCCCCCGTCCCCCGACAGGCCGTTATTGGCAGTTGACATCGACGGGGTCATCTCGCTTTTTGGGTTTGAGGAGAGGCCAGCGCACACGCAGGTGCAGCTGGTGGATGGGGTGCCGCACTGCATCTCGCTCGTCTGTGGTGAGAGGTTGCTGCGGCTCTCCGAGCAGTTCGAGCTGGTCTGGGCTAGTGGGTGGGAGGACAAAGCCAACTTCTATCTACCGCAGCTGCTGGGGCTGCCGGAGTTGCCACACATCTCGTTTGACATCGAGGCCCGCAGCGGCGGTGCCCACTGGAAGCTGGCGGCAATGGAGGAGCTGGCCGGGGAGCGGGCGATTGCCTGGATCGACGACAACTTCGACCAGAGCTGTTACGAGTGGGCCGAGCGGCGCGGAGCGCCGACGCTGCTGGTCCCGACCGAGCCCCACCTCGGGCTCGAGGAGGGCCACGTCGAGGCTTTGAACGCCTGGGCCACCTCTCTACACTGAACCGGGTGACGGGGTTCTGGCCGATCTTCTTCCTGCTCGTAGTGCTCAAGATTCCGGTTCTGGGATCGCTTTGGCTCGTCTACTGGGCAGCCAAGCAGTACGACGAGCCGGAGACGGCGACTGACGAGGACGGCGGCGGCTTCAAGCGCAGGCCGCGGCCGAGGCTGCCCCGCGGACCGCGGCGCGGCGGGCCCCATGGCGGCGGCGCGGCCCTGCCGGTCCCCGACTGCCCGCCGGGCGGGCGGACCCGGGTGGTCAAGCCGGCTGGGCAGCCCGCTTTCGCTCGCGCCGGATCTCGCGCAGGTAGGGATGGAAATCCACCTCGACGGTATGACGCTTAGAGCTGACGAAGCGCTTGGCCTGCTTCCGTTCTTCGCTCGCGACCTCCCGCTTCATCTCCCCCACCGCCGGTAGCGCCGTGCGGCCGGCGAGCAGGTCGGCGACCCATTCGCACTGCGCCTCGGCGAGCGGCATGATCGGCCCCAGCGGCTGGATGAAGCCGATGAAGTAGAGGCCCGGGCGCTCGACCGAGACGACGCGCCGGTACAGCGGCAGGCGGTTGTCCGGCGCGGCGAGCACCTTCGGGTCGAAGAACGGGAAGGTCATCTTGTAGCCGGTGCAGTAGACGACGAGGTCGACGTCCTCGCTGCTGCCGTCGACGAAGCGGACCGTGCGGCCACCGGTGTAGCGGTCGATGTTGGGCTTCGCGGCGATGTCTCCGTGGCCGAGCCGGGGCAACAGCTCCGAGGAGACCGTCGGGTGGGCCTCGAACAGCTTGTGGTCGGGCTTCGGCAGCCCGTAGGCGGTGGGGTCGGCGGCGGAGGCGACGCCAAGCGCCCGCATCGCGAAGAAGCGCTGCACCGCCAGCGGAGTCATCGACGTGATCGGGTTGGCCAGCTCGTCGATCGGCTTGCCGTTGATGTACTTGGGGATCACGTAGGCGCCGCGGCGGGTGGCAAGAAGGGTCTTGTCAGCGATCCGCGAGGACTCGACGGCGATGTCGACCGCCGAGTTGCCGAGGCCGAGGACGAGCACCCGCTTTCCGCGCAGCACGTCGGGCTCGCGGTAGTGGTGGGCGTGCATCTGCTCGCCCTCGAACTCCTCGGCGCCCGGAAAGGCGGGCTCCGGCCAGCGCGGGTCCCAGTGGTGGCCGTTGGCGACCAGCACGGCGCGGTAGCGCTCGGTCCGCTCCGCGCCGCTCTCCCCCTTCGTCGTCACCGCCCAGGCGCCGTCGGCGGGCTCGACCCTGACCACCTCGGTGCGGAAGCCGATCCTCTCCCGCAGGCCGAAGTGGTCGGCGAATTCGTCGAAGTAGGCAGCCATCTGGAAGTGGTCGGGGTAGTCGGGAAAGTGGTCGGGCATCGGCAGCGATTTGAAGGCCATCACCCGCCGCGAGGTGTTGATGTGCAGCGAGCGATAGGCGGACGACATCCCGTTGTCGTTTTCGAAGCACCAGTTGCCGCCTATGTACGAGCCCTTCTCGAAGCAGTCGAAGGGGATCCCCTGGGCATCCAGCACCTGCGCGGCGACGATCCCCGAGCCGCCGGCGCCGACGATGCAGACCTTTTCCGCAGAGTCCATGACCGCGAAATCTACCCGAGGGGTGAGGAGGTTCACCCCTGGGGTCCGTAGTTGCGCAGGGCGATCGGGCCGAAGCTGGAGCCATCGGGAATCACAAACGACGAAAGGAGACCCCCGATGACTCGCAAGACCAATTCATTCCGCCCCTCCCCCGCCCTCGCGATCGCCTGCCTGGCCCTGTTCATGGCCCTGACCGGCAGCGCCTTCGCGGTCGGGATCGCCAAGAACAGCGTCCGCTCGGCACAGATCGCCGACGGCACCGTCCGCAGCATCGACCTGCGCGACAACGCGGTCAACTCGCCGAAGATCGCGCCGGACGCGGTCGGCAGCGAGGAGATCGCCGAAAACGCGGTCGCATCGCCCGAGGTGGCGCCGGACGGGCTCACCGCCGGCGACCTCGGCGCGGCCTCGGTCACCTCCTCGGAGGTCGCCGACCAGTCGCTGACCAGCGCCGACCTGGGGTCGAGCTCGGTCGGCTCGAGCGAGCTGCAGACCGGTTCGGTCCGGGCCGACGAGCTGGGGTCGATCATCCAGGTCTCGAACAGCACGGCGATCAAAGGCGGCGACAACGCCAGCGTCGGCGTCGCCTGCCCGGCCGGGACCACCGTGATCAGCGGCGGCGCCAGCTCCGGCTTCTACCAGGTCCACCTCGCCTCCTCCTACCGGAGCGGCAACGGCTGGCACATGGATGCCCGCAGCGGCGCGGTCGGCGACACCACCATCACCGTCTACGCCTACTGCCTCGCCGGCGGCAGCAGCAACTGACGCCTCAGCAGCACTGCAAAACGCCGAAGGCCGGGAGATGAATCCCGGCCTTCGGCCCTTCAAGGAGAAATGAAGTACCTCAAGAGCAAGTAGTCGGGGTGTTCTTGGGGTGCTTCTGATTTACCCACCTGCGTGGGCAGCAGACATCCGTACTAAGCCGCAGCCTCTATTTCGTCTCCTCCGAAGTGGACTCGATCTCCTGCGCGAGCTCCTCGAGCTCCTCCGCGAAAGAGGTGCCGAAGCCCTCGACCGGTGCCTCGACCCCGTCGACGCCGAGTTCGGCGGCCAGCTCGTCTTCCTCGAGCAGGTCGTCGTCGCTCGGCGGCTCGATCGGTTCCGCCGGCTCAATCGCAACCGTTCGGTAGTGCTTGAGGCCGGTCGCGGCCGGGATCAGCTTGCCGATGATCACGTTCTCCTTGAGGCCGACGAGGCGATCCCGTTTGCCCTCGAGGGCGGCGTCGGTGAGCACCTTGGTCGTCTCCTGGAAGGAGGCGGCGGAGAGGAAGGACTCGGTCGCCAGCGAGGCCTTGGTGATCCCGAGGATGACCTCCTCGCCTTTGGCCGGGGTACCGCCGTCTTCCTTGGTCTTCTTGTTGAGGCGTTTGAGGCTGCCACGATCCTCCAGCTGGCCGGGAAGCAGGCTGGTCGAACCCTTCGATTCGATCCGCACCTTCTTCAGCATCTGGCGGGCGATCAGCTCGATGTGCTTGTCGTTGATGTCGACGCCCTGGGCGCGGTAGACCCGCTGCACCTCGGCCACGAGGTAGAGCTCGACCGCGGTGCGCCCGCGGATCGCCAGCAGGTCGGCCGGGTAGAGCGAGCCCTCGTTGAGCTGCTGGCCCGCCTCGACCTTGTCGCCGTCGGCGACATGCAGCCGGGTCCGCAGCGGGAAGCTGTAGGAGTGCTCCTCGCCGCTCGACTCGGTGACGATCACTTTCAGCGCTTTGTCGGTTTCTTCCAGCGAGACCTTGCCGTCGGCCTCGGCCATCTGCGCCAAGCCCTTGGGTTTACGCGCCTCGAAGAGCTCGACGATGCGCGGCAGACCCTGGGTGATGTCCTGGCCGGCGACGCCTCCCGTGTGGAAGGTCCGCATGGTCAGCTGGGTGCCAGGCTCGCCGATCGACTGCGCGGCGATGATCCCGACCGCGTCGCCGATGTTGACCGTGAACCCGGTCGCCGGAGCGACCCCGTAGCAGGAGCGGCAGACTCCGGATTCGGCCTCGCACTTGAGCGCGGAGCGGACAGGGACTTTGACGTCCTCGTCGCCGAAGGCCTCGGCGATCTCCTCGACGTCGATCTGGGTGATCTCCTGGTTGCGCTTGAGCAGATCGCGACCGCGTTTGGTCTCGAGCTTTTTCGCGGCCAGGCGGCCGATCAGGTTGTCGTTGAGCGACCCGTCGTCCTTGCGGATGTCCATCTCGATGTGGTCTTTGGTCTTGCAGTCCTCCTCACGGACGATCACGTCCTGGGCGACGTCGACCAGACGGCGGGTGAGGTAACCGGAGTCGGCCGTCCTCAGCGCCGTGTCGGCGAGGCCCTTTCGGGCGCCGTGGGTGGAGATGAAGTACTCGAGGACCGAGAGACCCTCCATGAAGTTGGCCTTGATCGGCCGCTCGATGATCTCCCCTTTCGGGTTGGCCATCAGGCCACGCATCCCGGCCAGCTGGCGGATCTGTTTGAACGATCCGCGAGCGCCCGAGTTGGCCATCATGAAGATCGGGTTCAGCGTGTCGAGGTTGTCCTCCATCGCTTTCGCGACCTCGTCGGTGGCCCGATTCCAGTGCGCCGTCACAGCCTCGTGGCGCTCCTCGGCGGTGATGTACCCCTCGTCGTACTGCTGCACGATCGCTTCGGTCTCCTTCTCGTAGCGATCGAGGATTTCCGGCTTCTCCGGCGGCGAGACGACGTTGTTCTTGGCCACGGTGATCCCGGCCTGGCTGGCGTAGTGGAACCCGAGGTCCTTGAAGGCATCCAGCACCTGCGAGACCGCCGGCGCACCGTAGGCCTCGACCAGGTCGGAGACCATCTGGTTGATGTCCTTCTTCTTCAGCGAGAAGTTGACGAACTCGAACTGCTCCGGATCGAAGTCGTCTTCCAGAGCCTCGGCGAGGGCGCGCTCGATCTTCTCGTTGAAGATGATCCGCCCGACCGTGGTCAGGAAGTGGCCGCGCCCGGCCCGCCGGTACTCGGCCTGGTCGTGCAGCTTGCAGCCGCCGTTCTCGTAGACGAGCTCGGCCTCCTGGGAGGAGCGGAACACCTTCACGTTCGGGCCGGAGCCGTTGCCGCCCTTGCCGGCCTTCAGGTCCTCGTCGATCTTCCGCAGCTCAGCCTCTTCGGGCCCGTAGGTCAGGTAGTAGATGCCGAGCACCATGTCCTGGGTCGGGGTCGCCAGCGGCGCCCCGTGGGCCGGGGAGAGGATGTTGTTGGCGGAGAGCATGAGGATCCGCGCCTCGGCCTGAGCCTCGGCGGAGAGCGGCACGTGGACCGCCATCTGGTCGCCGTCGAAGTCGGCGTTGAAGGCGTGGCAGACCAGGGGGTGAACCTGGATCGCCTTGCCCTCGACCAGGACCGGTTCGAAGGCCTGGATGCCGAGGCGGTGGAGGGTCGGGGCCCGGTTGAGCAGCACCGGGTGCTCGTGGATGACTTCCTCGAGCACGTCCCAGACCTCCGGGATCATCGACTCGACCATCTTCTTCGCGGCCTTGATGTTCTGGACCGCTTTGCGCTCGACCAGCTGGGCCATGATGAACGGCTTGAAGAGCTCCAGGGCCATGAGCTTCGGCAGCCCGCACTGGTGCAGCCGCAGGCTCGGGCCGGAAACGATCACCGAACGGCCGGAGTAGTCGACGCGCTTGCCGAGCAGGTTCTGGCGGAAGCGACCCTGCTTCCCCTTCAGCATGTCGGAGAGCGACTTCAGCGGCCGGTTGCCCGGACCCGTGACGGGGCGCCCGCGGCGGCCGTTGTCGAACAGGGCGTCGACGGCCTCCTGCAGCATCCGCTTCTCGTTGTTGACGATGATCTCGGGCGCGCCGAGGTCGAGCAGCCTTTTCAGGCGGTTGTTGCGGTTGATCACCCGGCGGTAGAGATCGTTGAGGTCGGAGGTCGCGAAACGGCCGCCGTCCAGCTGCACCATCGGGCGCAGCTCCGGCGGAATCACCGGCACCGCGTCGAGGACCATCCAGGCCGGCTGGTTGTCCGAGTTGAGGAAGGCCGAGGCGACTTTCAGCCGCTTGACGGCACGAGCCTGTTTCTGGCCTTTGGAGCTGTTGATGATCTGCTCCAGTTCCTCGCAGTCGGCCGCGAGGTCGACCTGTTCGAGCAGGTCGCGCACCGCTTCGGCACCCATGCCGCCGCGGAAGTACTCGCCCCAGCCGAACGGAGAGCCGAACCTGTCTTTGAGCTCACGGAAGACCGTCTCGTCGTTGATGACGTCCTTCGGCTTCATCTCCGTGAAGATCTTCCAGACCTCTTGCATCCGCTCCGCGGCCTCTTCGAGGTAGGCCTCGGTGTCGGAGATCTCGGCGTCGAACTGTTTGCGCAGTTCTTTGATCATTTTCGCCCGGTCGTCGTCCTTGAGCTTGCGCAGCTGCGCCGCGGTCAGTTTCAGGGAGTCGGCCCAGATGTGGTCTTCGTCGTCGAACTTGTCCTGGGCGCCGTCCTCGAGGTACTTGATCCGCCGCTCGAGGGACTCGCTCAGCTCCTGCGTCCGTTTCTGTTTTTCGGACTCGTAGGAGTCGGTGACTTTTTTGACCTCTTTCTCGAGTTTCCCGACGTCCTTGTCGCGGGCCTCCTCGTCGACCCAGGTGACCATCGAGGCGGCGAAGTAGAGGACCTTCTCCAGCTCTTTCGGAGCCATGTCGATCAGGTAGCCGATCCGGCTCGGGACACCCTTGAAGAACCAGATGTGGGAGACCGGGGAGGCGAGGTCGACGTGCCCCATCCGCTCGCGGCGGACCTTGGAGCGGGTGACCTCGACGCCGCAGCGCTCGCAGACGATGCCCTTGTAGCGGACGCGCTTGTACTTGCCGCAGTAGCACTCCCAGTCCTTGGTCGGACCGAAGATGCGCTCGCAGAAGAGCCCGTCTTTCTCGGGCTTCAGCGTCCGGTAGTTGATCGTCTCGGGCTTGGTGACCTCGCCCCAGCTCCAGGAGCGGATCTTCTTCGAAGACGCGAGCCCGATCTCGATCGCGTCGAAATTGTTGATGTCGATCATCAGTCCTCCACCTCGGCCGGCGCTGCGTCTGCAGCTTTGCCGGCGCCATCACCATCAGTTCCGCTCTCGCCCTCGGCGACCACCTGCTCCTCTTGCTCGTCGGCGGCTCCGTTGGAGGAGTCGGCGCGAACCCCGGTCAGGTCCATGCCCAGCTCCTCGGCGGCTTTCAGCAGGTCGTCCTCCTCGTCGGAGATCTCGACGTCGGTCCCCTCGGAGACCACGTTGGCGTCGAGCGAGAGGCTCTGGATCTCCTTCAACAGCACTTTGAAGGACTCCGGAATCGAGGGCTCGGGGATGTTCTCGCCCTTGACGATCGCCTCGTAGGCCTTGACGCGCCCGACGGTGTCGTCGGACTTGACCGTGAGCATCTCCTGGAGGGTGTACGCGGCGCCATATGCCTCCAGCGCCCAGACCTCCATCTCGCCGAAGCGCTGCCCGCCGAACTGCGCCTTGCCGCCCAGCGGCTGCTGGGTGACGAGCGAGTACGGGCCGGTCGAACGAGCGTGGATCTTGTCGTCGACGAGGTGCAGCAGCTTGAGGATGTACATGTAGCCGACCGTGACCTTGCCCTCGTAGGGCTCCCCGGTGCGGCCGTTGTACAGCTGCGCCGTGCCGGCGGCACGGGCGCCCGGACGGGCGTCGAGGTCGAGCCCGAGGTCGATCCCGCGCTCTTCGTTCTCCTGCTGCCAGGAGACGAGTGCGTCGTCGACGTCCTCCACCGTGGCCCCGTCGAAGACCTGGGTCGCGACGTAGACGCGGCCGTCGCCTTCGGAGTGGGCCTGCTTGTAGGCCTCGGAGCCGTCGTCGTACCAGCCGTTCGCCGCGACCCACCCGAGGTGGGTCTCGAGGATCTGGCCGATGTTCATCCGGCTCGGCACGCCGAGCGGGTTGAGGATGACGTCGACGGGGGTGCCGTCGGCGAGGTGAGGCATGTCCTCCTCGGGCACGATCTTCGAGATCACACCCTTGTTCCCGTGGCGGCCGGCGAGCTTGTCGCCCTCCTGGATCTTGCGCTTGATCGCGACGTAGACGCGGACCAAGTCGTTGACGCCCGGGGGCAGGTCGTCGCCGGCGTCGCGGCTGAAGGTGAGGACGTCGATGACGACCCCGCCGGCGCCGTGCGGCACTTTCAGCGAGGTGTCGCGGACCTCGCGCGCCTTCTCCTTGAAGATCGCGCGGATCAGCTTCTCCTCGGCGGTCAGCTCGGTCTCGCCCTTGGGCGTCACCTTGCCGACCAGCAGATCGCCGGCGTCGACCTCGGCGCCGACCCGGACGATGCCTTTCTCGTCGAGGTTGCGCAGGCTCTCCTCGGAGCGGTTCGGGATGTCGCGGGTGATCTCCTCGTCGCCGAGCTTGGTCGTGCGGGCGTCGATCTCGTACTCCTCGATGTGGATCGAGGTGAGTTCGTCGTCCTTGACCAGGCGCTCGGAGAGGATGATCGCGTCCTCGAAGTTGTAGCCCTCCCAGGACATGAAGGCGACCAGGCAGTTCTTGCCGAGGGCGATCTCACCGCCGCCGGTGGAGGAGCCGTCGGCGAGCACGTCGCCCTCCTTCACCTGCTGGCCGCTCTTGACGATCGGCCGCTGGTGGATGACCGTCCCCTGGTTCGAGCGCATGAACTTGTGCAGCGGGTACTCGTCTTTCTTCGAGCCGCCGCTGACGACGATCCGTTCGGCGTCGACGTGGGTGACTTCACCCGCGTTCAGGGCAAGGACGACGTCGCCGGTGTCGACGGCGGCGCGGCGCTCCATCCCGGTGCCGATCAGCGGCGGGTCGGGTTTGAGCAGCGGCACCGCCTGGCGCTGCATGTTCGAGCCCATCAGCGCCCGGTTGGCGTCGTCATGCTCGAGGAACGGGATCAGCGAGGTCGCCACCGACCAGATCTGGGACGGCGAGACGTCCATCAGGTCGACTTCCTTTGGAGCGGCGGTCGCGTACTCCTGCTCGCCGGCCCGGACCAGCACCAGCGGACCCTTCAACTTGCCGGTTTTCGGATCGAACTCGGAGTTCGCCTGGGCGATCACCTTGTCCTCGTCCTGGGTGGCGTCGAAATGGACGATCTCCTCGGTGACGGCGCCGTCTTTGACCACCCGGTAGGGGGTCGTGACGAAACCGTGCTCGGAGATCTGCGCGTAAGAAGCCAGTGAGCCGATCAGGCCGATGTTCGGTCCCTCCGGGGTCTCGATCGGGCACATCCGGCCGTAGTGGGTCGGGTGCACGTCGCGGACCTCGATCGGGGCACGCTCACGGGTCAGACCGCCGGCGCCAAGTGCCGAGAGCCGCCGCCTATGGGTCAGGCCGGCGAGGCTGTTGGTCTGGTCCATGAACTGCGAGAGCTGCGAGGAGCCGAAGAACTCCTTCATCGCCGCCACGACCGGGCGGATGTTGATGATCGTCTGCGGGGTGATCGCGTCCGAGTCCTCGGTGGTGAGGCGCTCGCGGACGACGCGCTCCATCCGGTAGAGGCCGATGCGGAAGGCCTCCTGGATCAGCTCGCCGACCGTGCGCAGACGGCGGTTGCCGAAGTGCTCGTACTCGTCGAGGTGGTCGTAGACCTGCTCGCGCGGGTAGGTGATCGCCTCCGCGGCATAGTCTTTGATCGGGTTCTCCTCGTCGATCTCCTCGGGGATGCCGAGCAGTTTCGGGAGGGTCACCAGCTCCTTGACCAGGGCGATGATGTCGTCGTGGGTCAGGACCCGGGTCTCGAGGTCGATGTCGAGGTCGAGACGGGCGTTGAGCTTGTAGCGACCGACCCGGGTGAGGTCGTAGCGCTTGGGATCGAAGAAGAGCTGCTCGAGCAGGGCTTTGGCGGCATCCACCGACGGCGGCTCGCCCGGGCGCTGCTTTTTGAACAGCTCGATCAGCGCGCCCTCTTCGGTCCGGGTCGCCTCGGTGTCCGCCTCGATCGTGTGGCGGAGGTAGACCGAGTTGTCGAACATGTCGAGGAGCTGCTGGTCCTCGACGTAGCCCATCGCGCGCAGCAGGACCGTGACCGGGAGTTTCCGCTTACGGTCGATGCGGACGAAGACTTTGCCTTTTTTGTCGACTTCGAGCTCCAGCCAGGAGCCGCGGGCCGGCATCAGGTTGGCGATGAAGACCTGCTTTTCAGGGTCCTTCGGCGCCATCACGTAAGCGCCCGGGGACCGGACGAGCTGCGTCACGACGACGCGCTCGGTGCCGTTGATGATGAAGGTCCCGCGCTCGGTCATCCACGGGAAGTCGCCCATGAAGACGGCCTGCTCACGGATCTCGCCGGTCTCCTTGTTCTGGAAGGCGACCGTCGCGGTCAGGGGTCGCGAAAAGGTCATGTCCTTCTCGCGGCACTCCTCGATCGTGTGCGGCGGCTCCTCGAACTTGAACTCGCCGAAGACGATCTGAAGGTTCCCCGTGTAGTCCTCGATCGGGGATATGTCGTTGATCGTCTCCCGCAGCCCACCACTCTTCGGATCCGTCAGTTCCTCGAAGGAACGTCGCTGGATGTCGATCAGGTGTGGGACCTCGAGAGGGTTGTCTAGGCGGGAAAAGCTCCTACGGGTTACGGGGGCAGCGTTGGAACGTGCCAAAGTCGGCGACTCCTCGGACGGTCAGAGGGACGTGGATACAGCGCAAATATGGGCAGGGGCACTCAAAAGGCGCGCGACCGCGAAAAATAACACACGGCCGCACCCGGCTGCAGGCTTGGCTCCCCGAGCGGGATCGGAGAGCGCCCGGCTGAGCTCTAGGAGAGCTCGACCGTGGCGCCAGCCTCCTCCAGCTCGGCTTTGAGTTTGTCGGCCTCATCGCGGTCGACGCCCTCTTTGATCGCTTTCGGAGCCTCGTCGACGAGCGCCTTGGCCTCTTTCAGGCCGAGACCGGTCGCCGAGCGGACCACCTTGATGACCGGGACCTTCTGGCCGCCGACCTCTTTGAGGATGACGTCGACGGTCGAAGACTCTTCGCCGCCGCCCTCGTCGCCGCCACCGCCGCCACCGGCAGCAGCCGGCGCGGCAGCCGCAACGGCCGTCGCGGAGACGCCGAACTCCTCCTCGAGCGCTTTGATCCGCTCGGAGAGCTCGAGGACCGAGATGCCTTTCAGCTCCTCGATCCAGTCCTCGGTTGAAGTTTTGGTTGCCATCAGTCGCTACTCCTCTTCCTCGTTTGAATCTTGATCTGAAGTCGTGTCGTCTGGCTCCTCGGCGGGAGCCTCTTCCTCTGCCGGAGGCTCCTCGGGGGCCGGAGCCTCGCCGCTGACCAGGCCTTTCTCGGCAATCTGGCCGAGCTGGAGAGCGAGACCTTGGATCATCGAGCCAAGCCCGCGCACCAGTCCGGTGATCGGGCTGGCGACGACGCCCGCCAGCTGGCCGTTCAGCACTTCGCGGGTGGGCAGTTTGGCGATCGATTTGAAGGCGACTTCGTCGAGCGAAGTCGCGTCCATGAAGCCGCCCTTGTAGGTGAGCACGTCGTGCTCTTTGTTGAAGGTCGTGATCGCCTTCGCCGCCTGGGCGGTGTCGCCGCGGACGAAGGTGAGCGCGGTCGGCCCCTGCAGCAGCGCAGCCAGTCGTTCCTCGCCGGCCTGGTCGGCGGCGATTTTCGTCAGCCGGTTCTTGACGATGCGGAAGCTGGCGTCGGCTTCGCGCAGTTTCGAGCGCAGCTCGGCGGCCTGGGGAACGCTGATGCCGCGGTAGTCGACAGCGAAGATCGCCTCAGATCCCTCGATCTCGGCGGCAATCTCTTGTATGGCAGCTGACTTTTCTTCGCGGTTCATCGTCTTACCTGCACCGGGCTTCTGGGCAATGCCCCGCCGGTGGTCTGGGGTTAGCGGCGACGCAGTCTAAGCGGTCGCCAGCTCCTCTGCAGTCTCCTCGGTGCCGGCGCCCGCGGCCTCGCGGTCGGCGGCTTTGCCGGAGTCGACCCGGACGCCGGGTCCCATCGTCGTCGCCAGCGTGGCGGAGACGATGTATTTGCCCTTGGACGAGGAGGGTTTCGCTTTCATGATCTCCTCGATGATCGCCTGGTAGTTGTCGAGCAGCTGGTTCGCTTCGAAGCTTGCTTTGCCGATCGCCATGTGGACGATCGCCTGGCGGTCGGTGCGGTATTCGACTTTGCCGGACTTGGAGTCGTTGATCGCCTTCTCGACGTCGTCGGTGACGGTGCCGACCTTGGGGTTCGGCATCAGGCCTTTCGGGCCGAGCACGCGGCCGAGCTGGCCGACGCCTTTCATCATCTCCGGCGTCGAGATCGCGACGTCGAAGTCGGTCCAGCCCTCCTGGACTTTGTCGACCAGGTCCTGGCCGCCGACGAAGTCCGCTCCGGCGGCCTCGGCGTCGCGGGCCTGCTGGCCCTGCGCGAAGACGGCGACGGTGACGTCGCGGCCGAGCCCGTGCGGCAGCGCCAGGGTTCCGCGCAGCTGCTCGTCGGCGTGGCGGACGTTGACGCCGAGCAGGATGTGCAACTCGACGGTCTCGTCGAATTTGGCGCTGGCGGTCTCTTTGATCAGCGCGATCGCCTCGGCCGGCGGGTAGGCGCGGTCGCGGTCGATTTTGTCGTACTGCTGGCGGTATCGCTTGCCGTGGGCCATGAAAGTCTCCTAGGCGACGTCGACGCCCATCGAGCGGGCGGTGCCGGCGATGATCTTCTTCGCGGCGTCGATGTCGTTGGCGTTGAGGTCGGGCATCTTCCGTTCGGCGATCTCCTGGATCTGCGCATCGGAGATCGTCCCGACTTTGTTGACGTGGGGCTCGCCGGAGCCCTTCGAGATCCGGATCGCCTCCTTGATCAGGACGGCGGCCGGCGGCGTCTTGGTGATGAAGGTGAAGGAGCGGTCCTCGTAGACCGTGATCTCGACCGGGATGATCGTCCCGCCTTCGCTCTGCGTCTGCGCGTTGAACGCTTTGCAGAAGTCCATGATGTTGACGCCGTGCTGGCCCAGGGCGGGACCGACGGGCGGCGCCGGGTTGGCGTTGCCTGCCTGGATCTGCAGCTTGATGAGGGTGAGGACTTTCTTAGCCATGAGCGGTTGGGGAGGGTAGCGGTCTTTGCGACCTAGATCTTCTTGACCTGGTCGTAGCCGACCTCGACCGGCGTCTCGCGGCCGAAGATCGAGACCAGCACCTTGAGTTTCGCCGCGTCCTCGTTGATCTCGGCGATCTCGCCGGAGAAGTCCGAGAGCGGGCCGGAGATGACTTTGACCGATTCGCCGATCGAGAACTGCGCCTGGGTGCGGGGCCGCTCGGCGGTCTCGCGGTGGAGCAGGCGGTCGACCTCGGGTTTGGAGAGCGGCACCGGCTTGTTGCGCTCGGCACCAACGAAGCTGGTCACCCCGGGGGTGTTTTTCACCAGGCCCCAGGCCTCGTCGGTCATCTCCATGTTGACGAGGATGTAGCCGGGCATCGTGTTTTTCGTTTTGGTCTCTTTTTTGCCGTCCTTCATGACGGAGACCTCTTCGGTGGGGACGACGACCTGCCGCACGTTGCGGTTCTGGCTCATCGTCTCGACCCGGTGCTCGAGGTTGTGCTTGACCTTGTTCTCGTGCCCGGAGTAGGTGTTGATCACGTACCAGCGATACATCTGAGGAAGCCTTTGTCTCGGGATCCTGGTTAGAGGATCTGCTTGATGAGCCAGCTGAACGCCGCGTCGAGAGCGCCGAGATAGGCGGCCGCGACAGCGACAAAGAGGATGGTCACAGCGGTTGCCTGGATCAACGTCTCGCGATCCGGCCACTGGACTTTCTTCAGCTCCTGCCAACAGGATATGAGGAAGCCGATGAAACCGGAGCGCTGCCGTTCGGCTTTCGCCTGTTTCTGCTTTTTGTCGAGTTGCTGACGCTCGCGGCGCTTCTGCTCATCGCGCTTGCGCTTTTCCGCTTCCTTGGCGGCCCGTTTCTCGGCGCGCCGGCCGCCGCGCGAGGTTTCCTCGGGGAGACGCAGCGACTCCTCCGAGGCGCCGGCGGCCATGCCGAGCTCGCGCGCTTCGACCAGCGCCTCGTCGCCGGAGATCGGGACCTGCGTGTCGTGCTGAGCCTGAGCCGGGCTCTCGTGCCCGCCGGAGCGTTTCTGCTCCTCAGCTTCCCGAGCCCGGCGCTCGGCCTTGCGCTGTGCGCGGGTCTTGGCCATCTGGAGCTACCGGGTCTCCTTATGAGGGGTGTGGTGACCACACCAACGGCAGTACTTGCGCATCTCGATGCGATCCGGGCTGTTCCGCCGGGACTTGTTGGTCTGGTAGTTACGTCGCTTGCACTCTTCGCAAGCCATCGTCACCGCGATGCGGACATCTCCGCGAGCCATCTTCTCCCTCGTTCCGTGCCTGAAGGTCGTCGTTACAGAAGAAAAACCCCGGGCCGAGGCACGAGGCTGAGCGAAGGATAGCGCCATGCGGGGCCTGGGGACCGGCTGACGCCGCCCAGTCGTGTACCGGTTCACACGCTCTACCCAATTCTTTGTACAGTCGTTTTCACGGCAAACCTTCCGGGCACCAGAGGGAGACAGTGCGAGCGGCGACCGACAGCAGCGGGCTCTACGACAGAGACAGCTTCGTGGAAGCGATGGAAGAGCGGCTCCTCGACAAGCTGCACGGCGATCAACCGGGGGCGCTGCTGCTGCTCGACATCGACTCCTTCCACATCGTCAACGACTCGCTCGGCCACGAGGCCGGCGACCGGCTGCTGGAGACGGTGGCGGCGACGCTGCGGGAAGAGTCCCGGGCCGAAGACCTTCCGGCCAGGATCTGCGCCGACGAATTCGGGCTGCTGCTGCCGCGCGCCACGCCGGAGCAGGCGATGGCCACCGCCGAGCGGCTGATCGCCCTGGTCCGCCAGCGGGGCAAGCCGGCTGTCGGCGCCAGCGTCGGGATCGCCACCTTCGGCGGCACCGGCGAGGAGGTCACCGCCGAAGGGCTGATGATCACCGCCGACATCGCCCTCTGCGAAGCCAAGGAGGACGGCGGCGGGCGGGCGGTCGACGCGGCCAGCGGGCCGAACCACAAACTGACCTGGGCCGACCGGATCCGCGAGGCGATCGACCACCAGCGGATCGTCGTCTACGCGCAGCCGATCTTCGATCTGCGGCGCGAGTGCGTGGCGCGCGAGGAGCTGCTGGTGCGGATGCTCGACGACAACGAAGACGTGATCCCGCCCTCCTCGTTCCTGCCGACGGCGGAGCGGCTGGGGATGATCACCGAGATCGACCGGCTGGTGCTCTCCAAGGCGATCGAGCTGGCCGGCCGCTCGCAGCCGATCGCGGTCAACGTCAGCGGCGCCTCCCTCTCAGACCCGCGGCTGATCGCCGACGTGCGCGCCGCGATCGCCGACGGGCTCAACCCGGCCTGGCTCGACTTCGAGATCACCGAGACGGCGGCGATCTCGAACATGGAGGACGCCCGCGCCTTCGGCGTCGCGGTCACCGAGATGGGTTGCGGGCTCGGCCTCGACGACTTCGGCACCGGCTTCAGCTCGTTCAGCTACCTGAAGGAACTGCCGATCCAGCACCTCAAGATCGACGTCGAGTTCATCCGCGAACTCCCCTCCTCCCCCACCGACCAGCGCCTCGTCCAGGCCCTCGTCCAGTTCGCCAAGGCCTTCGGCCAGGAGACCGTCGCCGAGGGGATCGAGAGCACCGAGACGCTGTCCATGGTCCGCGCCTTCGAGATCGACTACGCCCAGGGCTTCTACGTCGGCAAGCCGGCCCTGGTCGACGGCGGGCGTACTGCCGCTACCGCCTGAGCCAGAGAGATCTAGAGGCCCAGCGTTTTGGCGATGATGCCGCGCTGTATCTCGGAGGTGCCGCCGTAGATCGTCGAGACCAGCGAGGTGCGGACGAGGCGCTCCATGTCGTACTCGGAGGAGTAGCCGTAGCCGCCCATCATCTGCATCCCCTCGAGGGTGGTGCGCTTGGCGACCTCGGTGACGAAGAGCTTCACCATCGAGGCCTCCTGGGGCAGCATCCGGTTGGGATCCTCGTCGACCATCGAGGCGACCCAGTGGGTCATCAGGCGGGCCGCCTCGAGGTCGGTGGCGAGGTCGGCGATGCGGTGCTGCAGCGCCTGGAAGGAGCCGATCGGGCGGTCGAACTGGCGCCGCTCCTTGACGTAGAGGAGGAGGTCGTCGAAGGCGCGCTGGGCGATGCCGAGCATCGTCGCGGCGAGGATCAGGCGCTCGACGTTGAGGCCCGCCATCAGCTGCATCCAGGCCTGGTCGACCTCGCCGAGGACGGCGTCGGCGGGGGCGGCGCAGTCGGTGAAGTAGAGGTGGTTGGTCTCGCGGCCGCCCATCGTCTCGATCGGGACGACCTCCATCCCCTCGACCTCGCGCGGCACCCAGATCATCGTCATCCCCTCGTGCTTGCTGCCGCTGTTGTCGGTGCGGCAGACGACCAGCACGTGGTCGGAGATGTGGGCGTTGGAGCAGAAGACCTTTTGGCCGTTGATCACGAAGCCGCCGTCGACCGCCTCGGCCTTGCAGGAGAGGGCGCCGACGTCGGAGCCGGCCTCGGGCTCGGTCATCGCGATCGCCTCGACCGCGCCGCCGGCGATCCCACCGAGGATCTCTTCCTTCTGGGCCTCGGTGCCGAAGCGCTCGGTGGCGCCGGCGACGATCAGCGTCGTCGCATAACCGCCGATCGGGGCCAGTCCGCGGGAGGTCTCCTCCATGAAGAGGCAGGCGTCGAGCATCGAGCCACCCGAGCCCCCGTACTTCTCGTCGATCGTGACCCCGAGCCAGCCAAGCTCGGCCATCTGCTTGTAGACCTCGAAGTTGTGGTGCTCCTCGTAGCCGTCGGTCAGCCGCTCGCGCTGGTCCGGCGTCCCGCACTCGCGGTCGCAAAAGTCGCGAATCGCGTCGACGAAGTCCTTCTGCTCGTCGCTGAGGGCAAAGTCCACGGCGCGGAGCCTATAGCGGGCCGGGGAGCTTTGGCCGACTGGCCAGCAGAGGCTCGACGCTCAGTCTGCGAGGCCGGGGAGGGGATCGTCGGGCAGCGCTCCGTGTATCTCTTCAAGACCGATCAGGTCGTTACGGTCTCGAGGCCGATCGGCGAGCCGCTTGAAGCCGACGATGCTGCGCAGGCTGGCGATCGGGAACTCGAGGCCGTCGTAGACGGCGTTCATCGCTTCCCCCGCCACAGTGTCGAAGTCGAGTGGCGACAGGCCGCCCCGCATTACGTCAACGATGCCGGCACGGGTCAGCGCGCGCAGATGTGCTTGACCCATCAGATGGTCCTCGGCCAAAGGTGCCTCGTCACGCATTCTCACGCCGTCCAATTCACGCAAAGCGGCGAGGACACGTCGGTCGTTGCTGGGATCGTCAGGGACGAGGAAGTCAACGTCCTCGGTCGCGCGCACGAAACGGTTGGCGATCACCGCGAAACCACCGATGACGACAAATTTCGCGCCAGCGGCGACAAAGGCCGCGGCAGCCTCGTCCAGCTTAGGCTCGGGTGGAGCCACCGCCCCGCTCCACCGCTTGCAGAAGGGCGACAGCCTGGGCCGAGAGGTCTTGGCCGCGACGCAGCAGCTGGCCGATTGGCGTGTCAGGAGCCGGAGTTAGGACCCGGCGCTTCTCGGCGGCCAAGCGGGCCCACTCCGCGTCGTGGCCCGGCTCCATCAACGTTCTGGGCGGGGAGGAAGCCATATCTGCGTCAATGGTACGGCAGCCGCCCAGACATCGAGAGTGCCCGGCCTGTTTGATCCCTACACAAGCCCGGAACGAGACTCGAACTCGTGACCCCTTCCTTACCATTCACGACCGGTGAGCGACGGGGTCTCCGCTGAAGGCCACGGTTAACAGGCGTTTTCCTGAGTTTCCCGACTCGAAATCCAGTCGACGAATTCCGCCGGATTTGTCGCAATATGCAGCTATTGCCCTGGCTTTCTGCCACTCCTCGGAACCGAGTGGCAGAACGAAATGGGCGTCGGGCAGAGTCCGCTTCATGCTCACGAGGCCTCTGGACGGTCTCGAAGGAAGAATCCCGTCAGGATCCGGCAACGCTCGCCAGAGACTAGAAAGTCACTTCCTGAAATGCCCTTTTGATCGCTGGCGAGAGGTCCCAGTTCATGGCGATGGCGGCCGGGAACTCAGAGGCTTTGGTCCCCTTTATGAGGTCAACCGCCATAGCAACGGTCGAGCCTTCCTTGCCTTCATCGAGGCCCGCCAGTAACCCGAGCAGGACCGTCCGAACGTGGTACCGGTGGTGGGAGTAACCCATCTCCAAGAGGCGGCTGATAACCATCTTCCTGATGTCGAGGCGATCCGTCCTGCGGAAGATGTTCGAGTAGAAGTTGGCCACCACGTCGCAGTACTCGAACGGCAGGCCACCACTCACATGGCCGTCGTAGGTGGCCAGCATCTGGGCGAAGGCGTCCGGGAGCTCGGCCAGGTACTGAAAGGCCAGATCACCTGGGAGCCGGGGGACCTGCTTCGTGTAGAGGGCCTCGTCGTCTGGGTTCTCGCGCAGGAGCCGGTCGATCTCTTTCACCACCTCGAGGTCAGGGCCAGCGGGCGTGGCGAACCAGGCTTCTTCCAGCCGTTCCAACTCGCCCTCGTGCTGTTTGAACTCCGGTTGGGTAGTCGCCCCCGCGAAGGCCTCCAGGGCGGCACGAGCGTCGGCGAAGCGGTTCTGCGGCTTCTTCTCGCAGCAGCGGCTGACGAAGTACCGGAAGCGCTCCGGCAGTTCGGACACGTCGGGCGCGCCCACGTCCGGGTGGTCGCCGGTCAGGAGGGTGATGAGGAGCTTCCCGAGCGCGAAGACGTCCGTCTCGGGGCCAGTTTCCTTCATTGCCGAGAACTGCTCGGGCGACATGTACGCCTCAGTCCCCGACCAGACCGCAGTCTTCGTCAGGCCGACCGTGCCGCCCATCAGGTTCTTCCCGAGACCGAGGTCGCTGAGCCTGATCTGCTCTCCGTAGCGAAGAGCGTTCTCCGGCTTGAGGTCCCTGTGGATTACGCCCTTTCCGTGCGCGTAGGCCATGCCCTCCAGCACCTGCCGAAAGACGCCGCAGACCCACTCCTCGTCCCCGGCCTTTTCGGGCAGGAGGTCGGCGAGGTTCCCATCGGCCAGCGGCATCACGAAGTGGGGTTGGTCGCCGCTCAGGTTCCGCATTAGGACCGGGACGATGTTCTCGTGATCGAGGGTGTCGTCTAGCAGCCGCGCCTCTCGCTCGAAGCGGTCCCTGATTTCTTTCATCACCTCGGGCGGCTCATGGAGATCGTCGCGCAGGCGCTTGATGGCCATCGCCCCGCTGATTGGCTCCCCGTCTTCGTGGGCGACGACCTCATGGACCATGCAGAACCCGCCCCGCCCTATCTCGTCCCCGGTCACCAGCTTCATAGGAACGGCCAGGGTAGCCAACCGGGATCGGCGCGGTCACCCAGCGCCGGTCGCCCACCTAGCATGTCTTCCGTGAGCGATCAGGACGTGGCCCGCATAGAGGAGTTGGAAGCCCGTTAAGTACGACTTCCACGCCGCCTGCTTCCCGGATGGGAGTTCGAGGTGGCGGCGCGACGACTAGCTTGAGCGTCGACTGCCCGGCGTTGCGACCGCCGTCGGGACGCTTCGGTTCCCGGGCGGCAAGTTAGCTCGGTGAAGCCGCTGCAGCGAGGGCAATCGCGCCGATCGGCGCCGATCGCGGCGCTATCTGCCACTAGTGACAGATAGGCGGATTTCGCGAGGGCTCCAACAGCTGCAGAATCGGCCAAAGAAGTATCTAAATTGCAGCAATTTCAGAGAGAGAAGCCCGGAACGAGACTCGAACTCGTGACCCCTTCCTTACCATGAAGGGGCTGTTTGATTCGCCCTAAGCCGCCCTGGTTCGCCTGCCGCTCAGCTCCACAACTTCGGCCGTTCGCGGCGGTCGAGCATGTCGCTTCGGATTCGGTCCCGCGCTGCCATCGGCGCTGCCAGAGAGAGCGGGGTCCGTCAATCGTCGGGGTAGTACATGAGCGCGTTGGTGATTCGGTCGATTAGGTCTCGACCTGGCCAGGAGAAATGGTGATCGAAGACGATCAGCAGAAAGCCCACGAGCGCAATCGAGAATGCGGGGTAATCCGGGTTCTCGCTGCGCTTCTCGCGGGCGTGGATAGTCACTTGTCCCATCAACGGCATCGTCGCGAAGCGGTCGGGCGAGGCCATGTCGGCGTGGATCAGGTTGCTCCCTTCCGATAGACGGCGGTGTAGAAGCCCCGGAACGTCAAGATGCTTGGAGGGTCATCTCCGCCCTCGGCGTACGGGCGGAAGGCGGTAGAGACCTCAGACCAGTATTCGTCGATTTCCTGCGCCATCTGAGGAAGCGGCAGTGGCCGAGTGGCACCTTCGGACGCCGTGACCTCGTCGGGCGTCAGTACTTCAATGCCAAATCGCAGTGCATCGCGGTGCAGCTTGAGCCGCCGAGCGTCAGACCATTCCCGCCACTGCCCAAGATGGACCGTGGGATCAATCGCCAGCCAGCAGAACGTTGCGACATGCTCGAAAACGACGCGCAAGAGCATCTGCGCCTCGCCATGCATACCTTGCTCAACCAACTGCGTCAGCGACTCCAGCAGCGTCCCGCCTCGGGCAAGAAAGCCAAGGGCGATGGGCGGCCACTCATCGCCGGGCGGGGACTGCAGCGGCAGCCGCTCTGCGATTAAGGCGTTAATCGCATCCGTGGATTCCCTCAGCAGCTCGGGTTCGACCTCGGAGAGCGGGCGGGCTCGTCTACCTTCGGGCACCGGCTGAGGGTGGCAGTCGGATCGGCGGTCGGCTAGCCGCAGCGAGGCAACAGGAAGGACGCGCCAATGCGCCTAAGCAGTAGAAGTTCGCCTGTCGCTCAGCTCCACGACTTCGGCTGATTTCGAGGGTCGAGCGTGTCGCTTTGGATTTGGACCCGCACCGCCATCAGCGCCCCCAAGCGATGAGAGAGTGCCGCCCATCCGAGCCTCCATCTTTTCCCGCCGCTTGGCCGAGCGCTCGACGCTCTGAATCTCGGTCACGTAGACGCGCCTGGTCACGGTCGAATCCTTGTGTCCCAGTAGCCAGCTCACTTCCTCGGCTGAGTCGCCTGCGTGGATCGCTTCGCTGGCGGCGGTGTGCCGAAAGGAATGGAAGCTCGGCACGTCGCCCCGCTCGATCTTGACCGGCTCCCCGTCCGCATCGGTCTCGCTGAGGACCGGAAACGCGAGCCGGCCATTCGCAAGACGCGCATCCTTCATCGTCGCCCGCAGTTCGCGGGTGACGTTGCGCTGAGAGAGGGGTCGGCCCGAGCGGGTGGCGAAGACGTAGTCTTTCGGCCCGCTGAATCGGCTACCGGCCCGATGCTCGATGAACATCAGTGCGAGCTGGCGGGGAATCTCGACGGTGCGCTCTGAGGCAGCGGTCTTCAACGGGACGCGATTCCCTTTTCGGTCTACCTGGTGAGTGAAGGTGATCGAGGCGTTGTCCAGGTCCGCGAGGTCGAGGTCTTCCCACCACAGCCCTAGCGTTTCGCTGATCCGGCTCCCGACCGTTCCGGCGGTGGCGAAGATCAAGCGGTTCTGTCCCACGGCAGCTCGCAGGGTGGCGGCAAGCTCGGCCTCGGTGAAGAGGCGGCGGGGTGCCTTGTCGCCCACCTTCGGCCGCTCAGCTCGATCCAGCAGAGCCAACGTGTCGCGGCCGTTCCAGTCGAGGCGGCGGGATGCGTAGGAGTAGATGCCCCTCGCCGCCTTCAACACCGACTCGATGGACCCCTCGGACAGACCGGCTGCCCGGAGGTCGCGGATGAACCCGGCCCAGTCGTCAGCGCTGATCCGGTCGAGGCGGCGGGTTCCGAAACGCGGCCGTAGGTGCTGCTCGACGGCCCAACGCATCGCCTCTTGAGTCGAGGTCCGCAGGTCGGCAATCCGATTCTCCATGTAGCCGTCCGCACCCTCCCCCAGCGTCAAGCGGGGGTTGGCCGGAGCGGGTTCGTTCCTCCCCCGCTTCGCCAGCTCCTTGTCTCGCTCGGCTCGGGTGGCGCTGATCTTCGGGCCGACGACGCGGCGGCATTGCTTCCCGGTTGAATCGCGCCAGGAAAGCTCGTAGACCTTCTTCCCATCGGCGTTGCGTCGGTAATAGATGTTCCGCTCGACGTAGACGCGCGGGTTACTCTCGCTCTTGCTCATTGGGTGCTCCAATCACCTAGTGAGTTCGGTCCCTCGGTCGTTGACGCGGCCGGGGGACCACTATTCAGTTGACTACCAGGACTGTACCTCTTACTACGGCAGAAAGAGGTCACTCGGGAATCGGCTCTAGGGCTCGGCTTGGGGAGTTGAGGCAGCGGCATGGCAGCGCAGGAAGTCAACGCGAAGCAGGGTTGGATCGCCGCCATTCGTCCAGCTCGGAGCGCAGGAAGTAGAGCCGTCCCCCCGGCGTGTCCTGGTAGGCGGGGATCAGGTCCGCCGCGCTCAGCTTGCGGAGCTGAGACAGAGGGATGCGGAGATAGTTGGAAGCTTCGGCGGAGTCAAGCCAGCAATCTTCGACTCGACCAGGAAGCAGCTCGGCGACACGATCAGCGACCACAGCGGCGAGGGCGTCGAGGGTGTCCCCGTCGAGCTGGACGGAGAGGATCGGGGAAGTGGGTTTGTCGGGTGCGGTAGTCGGCACCCTCCCCAATCATGGGCGCTGCCGGGTCAATGTCAACCCGACAGATTCCCGGCCCATTGTCAAGAGAGCAAAGAGGGAAAGGCTAATTCACCTCTCCTCCCCTTCCTACCGGATGGGGACGTACTGCCCCCCCTTGCGAGGGGAGCAGTAGTCGGCTTAGGAGTCTTCCTCCGTGTTGGTCAACGTAGTCAATGACCAGGCGGTCTCAATCGGGTCCAGGTCGCGCTTTACCCCGCAGCCAACTTTCGTCAATGGCTGAGACGCCTGCTGCCTCCGGGGTTAACCGGACGCGGACGGGCATTCATCTGGAGTGGTGCGCCCGTCTGCCCGAACATCATCCGAGCTTGAACCTCGCGGTCGGCAGGACGGCTGCCGTTCAGTGTTACCATGGCTCTGCGATTTGGTGTACAGAGGCCGGGTCGAGGACTGGGGCACACCGCCCTCCTCGATCCGGCTTTTGTCTTGCATGTGAGGCTACCACCATTGGACGGCGTGTCTGAGGTACCGAGCTAGGGAGTTCGGCTGACCGTCAGTAGCCCCTGACGAGTGTCAACAGGTAGTAGTCAATTGCCTTTCTGCCCCCTCCGGCCGAGTTGGTACATGGGAGCCAGGGAAAGAAGCGGGTTCGCGGTCCACAGGTAGCCCAACAACCGTTTTTTGCTTCATAACCTTCACCTACCTAGTCAGTCAGGCATGAGACAAGTCGGGAAGCAAATGAGGCACGACTAGGTTTACGCCAGCGCGCGAAAAGGAGTGAAGGTTTCTTTGCTGCTCAAGGTGAAGGTTTTTGAGGGCGTTCGGTGCTCTCCCCCTTGTCCTAGCCGCAGCCGCGCCGCCGAGATCACGTTGTCTTCTTCCATGCGTTGACGAATGAAGCCGGATGAATCAGCCCGCGAGAGGGTGACCACCCTCCGATAGAGGTCCGCTATCTCGGCATCAGCTCCAGCAACCGCCGCCGTAATCGCGTTCTCTGCTGCGCTCTCGCTGGCATTAGCCGGAACAGCGTCTGCCAGAAGGATGTTCAGCTCCTTCCAGAGCCGCTTTTCGTAAGCGTCAGTGACACCGCGCATCTTCAAGTCTCCACCCGCCTCAGTCGGTTCCAAACGTAGCCGCGACCGCGACGGCGGGTCGGCTGAAGACGCTCATGCCGCTGCACCTCGCGGAGGTTGCGGATCAGCGTCAGCCCCTCGTTTTCTAGCTGCCTGATCCTCTCTCGCCCCACCCCCAGCTCCTCGCCAACTTCCTTGAGGGTGGCCGGCTCGCCCATCATCCCTGACCGCAGTCGCAGGACGTGCGCGATGCGGTCGTCCAGATCGTCTAGCTCCGATTCGCCGAAGGTGTCGAGCGTAACTGGTGGAAGTTTGGGGAGGGACATCTACAGCTTGTAGGTGCACCCTCAACTCGCGGGGATAAGCCCGACAACCTGCAAGCGGGCGCGGTGGTAGAGAACTTGGCCGGGGTTGTACCTGCCAAACGACTCGTCAACCTCGATCAGGTCGGAAAGAAGATCCACAGCCGCAAGGGATCGGCTTGAATCTGTTGTGAACAGGGCATAGATCGTTTGCCTGACGGGGTGCCCTAGTGCCTGTTCGCGATCCCCTGTGATGCGCCCTCGGTCGCGGCCGAAACGTGCCATCGGTCAGCTCTCCTTCAAAGTGAAATCAGGTGGTCAATGGACGGTGGGGCGACGGCCATCCCTCCCGAAACCGCCGCCCCTTCCCGTCAGCCCAACGCGGCCTCGACAGTGCGCGAGGGAGGCGTGCCTTTTGCCGGGACGGCGCGGGCGGTTGGGGTGGACTGTGGGAGGAAGTAGTCATTTCGATTGACGCTCCGGGGGCGAGGTCTTCCACTTGGTACCCCCACCCCCGGAACTCGGAGTTCAACGCCGGAAGAAGCATTGCCCGACGCTGAACAGTGGACGTTAGGTGTTCGCTCAGGATTTGTGTATCCGCACTTCTAGAGCAGGGACTGCCGAGCGCTCAGCGGTTGCCGAATGACTACCGCTCGATGATCCCGCTGGCCGGATCGTGGGGCTCGCTCCGGTGCCGCTCAAAACCGAACGTCGCGATGATGTACTTCTTACCCAGCTCTCCGGTCTTGGCGCGAAAGTTCGCATCCTCGGCCACGATTTCCTGCACCGCATCCCAGTTGCGCTGCTGCTCGTCCGCGAAGCGGTCCCGGCCACGGTCGCTGAGGGTGATGGGCTCCCATGCCAACCAGACCCGAGGGTCACTGTGCATCTTCCCGGCCCACAGTGCAGCCAGCAGCTCGGCGGCGGACGCTTGGATGATCAACGCGGCGGTGATCTGCCTGTCCTCGGGAGTCATGGCAGCGATGGCCTCATCCGAGAAGAACGGCAACTCGATCTGCCTGTAGTAGACGATCTTGTGGTTGCCCTTTTCCTCGGTGAACGCCTCTTCAATCGAGCCGTCTTTCAGCAGCTCTTTCAGGTGGTGCCAGACCCTGCCTTCGGTCTGATGCAGGACGCGGGCGAGCTGCGCGGCGCTGTGCGGTCCCTCGTGCAGGGCGGCGAGGATTTCGATCCGGAAGCGATGCCCTAGCCCACGGCTGGTGACTTCCTCGATCCGCCTCCCACCCTCGACCAGGCGGGCTTCTACCGCTGTCGGGCTACCCATTGACTACCCGCCTTCCCATTTGAAGTTGAGCTTAAAGGCTTCCCGCGTACTAAGCGCCAGCAGAGCGCTCAGCATTTCGATGGCGCTCAGCAACTCCTAAGCTCGCCCGGTCCCCGGCCACGGGGGCTGGGGCGAGTTGGGAGAGGAGGTGGACGCGATGGCCATCAAGCCGACGCCGCGCGTGTTTTCCAGCGTGCATGTAATGAAGCACGCATAGGCGCGTGAACAGCGCTGGCGGGCCTCCCTCGCTCTGGATAGCGGGTTGGGTGGCCCGCCGCGCATATCGGCCATCGGATCGCTTCCCCGCGCGTCAGCAGCCCCCGTTGTCGATCACTGGACGTGGCTTCCCCAAGGTGACGGCTATGCCGTCAGGAAACTTGCGGACCTTCGCTCCACCTTCACACCAGCTTTCGCTGTACGACGTGTAGTTGTAGGTGCAGCCGAACCGCGTCGAGCTGAGGCGATGGCAATCGGCAAATGCCCCCTTCTTCGGGTAGTACCTGGCCTTGACTCGCTCAACAACTGCCCGCTCAGCTCGGCTGGTGCTGATCGCCCAGGCGCTCGCTGCCCCAACCGTTCCTGCCAGCACGGCCAGCACGGTGACAACCGCAACTGCCTTCCTCATTCGACTACCTCCCTTGTCCCCTTTGCCTATCTGGCCCAGCCGGGGGAGCGATTCGGTGGGCGTCACCAGAGTAGACCAAAACGCTCCCGACCAAAACGCTCTGGTCCGATCGGCCGGGAGCCGTAACGCTCCCCTCAAATGGCTTCTAACCTTTACGACGAGCCCGACAAGGCAACCGCTGCATTCGGGCAACGGATGCGGGAACTGCGAGCAAGGGAAGGAATCTCCCAAGATGGTCTGGCGAGGGAGGCAGATGTGCACCCAACGGCAATCGGCCGGATCGAGCGAGGCGGCAGGGAGCCCCGTCTAACGACCATCCTCAGACTCGCCCACGGCCTCGGCGTCGAACCTGGCGAGCTTGTGAACCGGCTCGATTCGAGGTAGTCAATTCGCTGGCGCTGGTGTTGCTGCATACGATCCCGGCATGACGGTCGCGCTGACGTTCTTGGGAGGGCTGGTCGCTGGCGGGTTGGTAGCGGCCTTAACGCACCGCTTCACGTCGAGGCGAGACCAGGCGAACCGCCGAAGTGAGATGCGCATTCAGTTTCTGCTCGGCGCATATCGGTCACTGGCAGACGTGAGCAATCGCGGACTTCAAGGAGGCACCAGCGACGCGCGGGCGTTCGAGAAGGCGCTAGATGACATCCAGCTCCTAGGTTCTAGGGCGCAGGCAGAGAAGGCTAAAGAGGTCGCAGAGGTGATGGCCTCCGAAGGTGGGGCAAGCACCGACGATCTCCTCAAGACGCTCCGTAATGACCTTCGCGCGGAGCTTGGTCTATCCGCCCTGGAAGACCCGCCGGTCCACCTCCGGATCGTCGATCGGTCCACGTAGTCAATTCGCCCGTCGATATAGACGGCGCTACACCGGGGGCGACCTGGCGACGGGAGGGCCGGGAGAGGAAGTAATAGGGGGCTCCGCTGCCAAGACGCTGCCATTCGGCCCGCATCGACTACCTACCTTGCAGCCCTAGAACGCAGAAACACCGCCGTAGCGGGGAATCTCAGGAAGCCCGGAACGAGACTCGAACTCGTGACCCCTTCCTTACCATGGAAGTGCTCTACCAACTGAGCTATCCGGGCGGGCTGGCTCTAGAGAGCCAATCTATGCGATGGCCGAAATCGCGAGTCGCGCCAAATGGGAGGCTGGATCAAACACCACGCCCTTCGCGCCCATCGAACTCGTCTGCGAATCAGTCATCACGCAAGGATCTTAGAGCCTTCCGAGTCGGTCGCGTGATCGGCGGCGGAGCCAGGGCGCTTGAGGTTCATGGCCCGCCTCCACCCGCTACAAGGACCTGGTCGATCTGGTGGCGATTGCGGGCGCCGCCTCAATTGAGGCCGAAGCCCAGATCGCCGCGCTGCGCTCGGAGGCTGAGCGCCGATCGATCGAGCTCCCACCCGTCTTTACGGTCCCCGACCGCGACGCCTGGAAACGCGGGTATGACGCCGAGGCGAGGCGCTCGCTTCTGGAAGCGCCCGCCACCCTGGAGGAAGCACTGGAGCTGATGGCCCGCTTCGCGGATCCCCTGCTGGACGCCAGCGCGCGCGGCTCTTGGGACCCGGGCGCCGGGACCTGGGCCTGAGCTAGCCGCGTTTGCAATCTCCCTCGCGCTCTCGTACCGATCAGCGACGCCCCCACGGCATCGCCACCGCGAGTTTCCAGGCGCCCTCGATCTGGCGCATCACGGTCGTCGGCGTCAGGGCTCGGGTGAAGGGCTCGCCCTCGGAGCCGGCGGAGGTCAGGAGCCAGCGCTCGCTTCCCAGGGCGACCTCGCCGGCGAGCACGACCGAACTCTCCTGGACCTCGATCCGCGAGCCGACGACGATCAGCTGATGGAGGATCGGCCGGATCTCGGCCCGGCCCCGCACCGCGGTCGCATCGGGGGTGATCAGGCAGGCGTCCTTGGCGAAGCAGCGAGCCGCGGCGTCGAGATCGCCGCGGCCGATCGCCTCGGCGAACGCAAGGGTGATCTCGCCCGGAGTGCGAGCCCGCTCGATGACGGCCATCGGCTCTAGATGAACTTCGAGGGCTGGAAGCGGCAGTAGCGGAATTCGTAGTCGAGCACCTGGTTGTTCGCCTGTCGGGCGGTGCTGACCAGCCGGACCACCATCTTCTGGGCGGCGGTGGCTTCGCTCTTCTTCAGCTTCGTAGCGATCGATTCGAACAGCTGCGCCTCGGTCTTCGCGTAGCCGAGCCATTTCGTCAGTTGGGCCGAGTCTTCCGGCGGTTTCGGCACGGCGAGGAGCTGGGTGCGGGCCTTCTTCAGGGCTTTCGCGGCGCCGGAGAACTGCGCGGCGGCGGCCTTGTACTGGCCGTCCTTCACCTTCTGCCGCACGCCTTTGAGGATCTTTTCATTGGCTTCGGTGTTGGCCTTGCAGATCGGTTCGACCGCTTCCTTGTAGGTCTCAGGGGTCTGTTCGGCCGCGCTCGACGGAACGGCTGCGAGCAGCGCGACGATGGCGGCGAGCGAAAGAATCAACTTCCCAGACATTGGGGCCTCCCTAGTTGCTTTGCACCGAAGCCCCTGGTCCCCGACAGCGGCAGCAGCATCATAGAGGCACCGTTGGCGGAGGGGACGACTGAGGTGTACGGAAGAAAAGACCGCTGCGCGATCCCAAGTTGCGCCATGCAGTTCCCAATCCGGGGTGTGTAGCGTGCCCGGCATGAGCAAGCGCCTTCTCCTCCTCGCCCTCTCCCTCTGCCTCGCCGCCGCCGTCGCGGCGGGTTGCGGCGGCGGCTCCGAGGAAACCTCGCGGCCGGCACCCTCGGCGGCCGAGTTTCCCTCGGCGAAGGGCAAGACGATCGGGGAGCTGCTGAACGGCTCGGGAGCGAAGGAGTCGAAGCTGGTCGTCGCGCCGGCGGCACAGTCCTTCGTCGTCGGCGAGAATCGCTACCCGTTCGGGGTCTTCACCCTCGGCAACGAACAGGTGGACGACGCCGACGTGGCGATGTACTTCGCCAAGGACGGCAAGGGCCCGGTGATCGGGCCGCTGCCGGCGCAGGTGACCTCGCTGGAGACCAAGCCCGCCTACCGGGCGACCGGCACCGAAGGCCCGGGCGAGGCGACGACGGTCTACGCGGTGCCGAAGGTCGATTTCGACCGCAAGGGCCGCTGGCTGGCGATCGCGATGCTGAAGGGCAAGGACGGGCTGGAAGCGACGCGCGTCACCGCGCCGCTGGTCGTCGGCGAGTTCCCGGACATCCCGGAAGTCGGCGAGAAGGCGCCGGTGATCCACACCCCGACCGCCGCCGACGTCGGCGGCGACATGGCAAAGATCGATACCCGCGTCCCCCCCGACCAGATGCACCAGATCGATTTCGCCGACGCGGTCGGCAAGAAGCCCGTCGTCCTCGTCTTCGCCACCCCCGCCCTCTGCCAGAGCCGCGTTTGCGGCCCGGTCGTCGACGTCGCCCAGCAGGTGGCGGACTCCTACAAGGGCAAGGCCGACTTCATCCACATGGAGATCTGGAACGACAACGACCTCAGCAAGGGCCCGCGGCCCCAGGTCCAGGCATACGACCTGGAAACCGAGCCCTGGACCTTCCTGGTCGACCGCAACGGAATCATCCGCGACCGCATCGAGGGCGCGTTTGGCGTGTCTGAACTCGAAGAAGCGATGCGGACGATAGTTCCCGGCTGAGCAGTCAGGCTCCGCTACGCTTCGAGAACCGGGATAGGGGTCCGGTGGTTGCGCCCGCTGGGAGGCAGGGTCGAAGACAAAACGACGCTGCAAGGAGCGATATGAAGCAAAGGCTGGCAGTCCCCCTCGTCCTCGGGCTATGTGCCCTGCTCGGAGTCCTCGCCGCACCGGCGATGGCCGGCAAGGGCGGTGGGCAGAAGACGCAGGCGAAGACGGTGACCTTCGAAGTCTGCAAACACGGCTGCCGGTACCGGACGATCCAGAAGGCGGTCGACGCCGCTGGCTCGTTCAAAGCCAAGAAGAAGAACGCAAAGGCGAAGGCCGTCGTCGCGGTGCGCCCGGGCAAGTACGTCGAAGGCGTGGTGCTCGACGGCACCCAGCGCAAGAAGAGCTTCGACGACCTCACCATCAAGGGGACGAAGAAGGACCGCAAGAAGGTGGTCCTCGAGGGCCGCAACGCGAAGGGCGAGCTGGGGGCTGCGCAGAACGGGATCGAGGCGATCAGCGTCGATGGGCTCGTGCTGAAAAACATGTGGGCCCGCAACTACCAGTCGAACGGGTTCTTCATCCACGCCGCCAATGAAGGCGGGCAGCACTGCGATGGCTACACGATGGACAACCTCCTGGCCTCGGCCAACCGCTCCTACGGCCTGTTCGCGAAGAACTGCTTCGGCGGCAAGATGATCAACTCGGCCGGGTACCACCACGGCGACTCCGCCTTCTACGTCGGCGAAACGCCCTGCGACTCGAAGACCTGGACCAACCACGGCACCGCGCCGCCGCCGCAGCCCTGCCAGCGCAAGCCGAAATGGACGCTGCTGAAGAACGACCGCAGCTACGAAAACGTGCTCGGCTACTCGGGAACCAACTCCAAGTACGTGAAGATCGTCGAATCGGCCTTCTACAACAACGGGGCCGGGATCGTTCCGAACACGCTCGACAGCGAGGGGGTCGAGCCGAACGGGTGGAACGTGTTCGAAGGCAACGACGTGTTCTGGAACAACTACGACTACTTCCTCGCCGGGGCCAAATTCCACACCGTCTCGGGCGGGCTCGGCCAGGTTGCAGGAGCGACGGTCAACTACCCGACCGGAGTGGGGATCGTCCTCTACGGCGGCGCCAACAACGTCGTCAAGGACAACAACGTGTTCGGCAACTACAAGTGGGGCATCGCCTCCTTCTCGGGGCCGGGCGAAGTCTTCGTCGCCAACGAGGGCGACGACGCGAAGAACGTCAACAACCAGATCGTCGAAAACACGATGGGTCGCGAAGGCATCGACCCGAACGGGGAATACGACTTCTGGAACGACGACACCGGCGGCGGCAACTGCTGGAGCGGCAACAGCCCCGGGACGTTCGCGCCGGGCAACGGCAAAGTGCCGCTGGAGCAGATCTACCCGGCCTGCCCGCAGCCGGAAGTCCTGGCCGACCAGGTCCGCAGCCTCAACATCGTCGCCGGCCTGCAGATCAACCTCGGGGAAGAAAGCGACCCGAAGACGATCCTCGGCTATGCCAGCTCCAACCCGCCCCAGAAGCAGGAATGCACCTGGGTCAGGCGGGTGGCTGCGCATCCGTCCTTCCAGAAATTCCAGCCGGTCGAGGTCGCGCCGGCGCCGGGTGAAGTGAGCTGCGGATGAGGCGCGCACGAAGCCTCGCGCTCCTCGTCGTCTCCTGCATCGCCGCGGTCTCCCTTCTGGGGGTGACCGCGGCTTCGGCGCAGGCGCCGAAGCAGCCGCCGGTAAAGGTGACGATCAACGACTTCTACTTCTCCCCCACCTCGGTGACGATCAAGTCGGGGCGGGCGTTGAAGTGGATCTGGTCGAGCTACAACAGCTATCCGCATGACGTCCACCTGAAGAAGGGGCCGGCGGCGCTGAAGAACAAGTCGCGCTTCTCGACCACGACCACCGCGGTGACCGGCGCCAGCTTCCAGCGGACCTTCGAAGTCCCGGGCACCTACAAGTTCATCTGCACGGTCCATCCCTCGGAAATGAAGATGACCGTCACCGTCAAGAAGTAGGTCGTCGTGGCGCCCGATCCGATCGACCGGCGGGGGTTCCTCGCCCTCTCCGGGGGGGCGCTGCTCTGCACGATCGCCGGCCAGGAGGTGGCAACCGACGAAGGCAAGATCGACGTCGAGGGCCTCTCCCGGCAGGTGAAGGTCCCGCCGAAGGTGACGGCGGCGGAGTGGCGCGGCGAGGACCCGGGGGCGCGGCGGCTGGCGGCGCTGCCGAGCGGCGGCGGCACCCGCGAATACTGGATCGCGGCCGAGCCGGTGCAGTGGGACATCGTCCCCACCCACCGCGACCAGATGATGGCCCAAACGGTGAAGGGGAAGTCGAAGTTCGCCGCCTACGGCTACCGGCTCTACTCCGCCGGGTTCAAGAGCCCGCTGGGCAAGGCGACCGTGCCGGGGCCGCTGATCGAAGCCGAAGTGGGCGACACGGTCGTCGTCCACTTCCGCAACAAACTGCAGGCGCCGGTGACGATCCACCCGCACGGGATTTTCTACGCCAACGAGATGGACGGCGCATACAAGGGCAAGTGGACCGATCCCGGCGGCTTCGTGCAACGGAACCGGACCTTCACCTACGTCTGGGAGGCCCACGAAGGAACCGAAGGGAGCTGGCTCTACCACGACCACGGGCCGATGGACCCGCTGCCGGTGTTCAAGGGCCTGTTCGGGCCGCTGGTGATCCGCAAGCCGGGAGAGGCGCGGCCCGACGCCGAGTTCTTCCTCGGCTTCCACACCTTCGATCCCTCGATCACCGGACTGCAGAGCACCTACTACTGCGTCAACGGCAAGGCCTACGCCGGCAACACGCCGACCCTGAAAGCCCACGTCGGGCAGCGGGTCGGCTTCCACGTCTACGGCATCGACAACTTCTTCCACACCTTCCACCTGCACGGTCACCGCTGGAGCGAACCCGACGGGCGGATCGTCGACAACAGGACCTTCGGCCCGGCGGACTCGTTCTCGTTCGAGCTCCTCGAGGACAACCCGGGGCGCTGGTTCTACCACTGCCACGTCTTCCAGCACCTGCATCAGGGGATGAACGGTTGGTACCTCGTCTCCTAGGGGTCGCAGTCGCGGTCGTCTTCCTCTTCCCCGCCGGCGCCGGGGCGGCCAACACGCGCGTCTCGATCGCCAACTACGCCTGGACCCAACCGCAGGTCCACGTCGACCGCGGCGAGAAGGTGACCTGGGACTGGCTCGGGCCCGACCTGGCGCACTCGGTGACGGGGATCTCGGCCAACGACCTGCAGTGGGACTCCGACCCCGGCACCGACGCCCCCGCCCACCGCGCCGGCGACAGCTACACGCTGCAGTTCGACCAGCCGGGCGAATACTTCTTCCAGTGCAAGCTGCACGCGGCGGTGCGGGGCGAGGTAATCGTCTCCGACGTCCCCGGCAACCCGAACTCGGACCCCGGCCCGCAGGCGCCGCTGAACCTGGACCTGAAGCCGCCGACGCTGGGCTCGCTCTCGATGCCCAAGCAGCGGACCAACGGAGACGGCGGCCTCGGCTTCAGCGTCCAGGTCTCAGAGCGCGGCAGCCTCGACGCCGAGTACTACCGCTTCAACTCAAAAGGCAAGCGCGTCTACAACGGATTCCAGACCTGGAAGGTCTTCATCGGCATCAACCACCTGCGGCTGGGGGCGAGATCGAAGCATTTCCGGGCGCGGCCCGGGAGCTACCTGGCGGTGCTGCGGGCGAGCGACGAAGCGGCGAACGAATCGAAGCCGCTGCGGCGGCGCTTCGCTATCGGCGGCTAGAGGAACTGCGTTTGCGCCGGCGCTTGCCGGTCGGCTTAGCGGCGTCGGTGAGGGTGCGTTCGCCGGCTTTCTCGGTCGACTCGCCCATCGTGATCTGGAACATCGCCAGCAGCGCGTCGGAGGCGAGCGGGCGCATCCGGTCGAGGGCCTCGCGCACCTTCGGCCAGTCCTCCTCAGGCCGCCCGGCCTTGTCGAACGGCTCCCAGACCTCACGCACGAAGAGCTCGACGAATGTGCGCGAGACTTTCTCCGAAGCGCGTCGCAGCCCCTCCGCCGTCTCCACCGCCGCCTGCGGGGAGACGCCGAGCTCGACCAGGGCGGTGCCGGCCCGCTGCAGGCGGGGGCTGATCACCTCGACCTTGCCGTCGGGGAGGGCGCGGAGGATGCCGAGCTTTTCGGTCCGGGCGAGGAGCTTGGGGTCGAAACGATCGACGCCCCAAGCGGCGGCCAGCTCGTCTTCGTCGAAGATTTCCGGCGTCTCGTCCTCGAAGGGGGCGCGGACGGCGCGGGCGAAGTCGACCATCTCGCGCGATGAGCCCTCGCTCGACTCCAGCACGCGGCGGATCGCCTCGAGGTTGAGGCCCTCGGCCTGCATTTCGCGGGTCAGCTCGATCCGCGCTACGTGGCCCTCGTTGTAATAGCCGGTGCGCCCGTGGACCTCTGGCGGGGGCAGCAGGCCGCGCGTCTGGTGGGCGCGGATGTTGCGGATCGTCATCCCCGTCCGCCGCGCCAGCTCCCCGATCGTCATCTTGCCGTCGGGCTTGGCCTTCTGCCCTTTTCGGCTGCTCATCGGCCCATGGTAAGCGGGAAGCGCTGCCCGTTCATCTTCTTCGCCGCATCCGAACAGAGAAATGCGATGCCGTCGGCGATGTCCTCGGCGGGGGTGAAGGTGGGGAACTCCTTGCCGGGCTCCTCTGCGCGCATCCGCGGGGTGAGGATCGCATCGACGACGAGGATGTTGGCGGTGGCGGCGCTGCCTTCGAAGCCGTCGGCGAGGGCGAGGGTCCAGGCCTCGGCGGCGGCCTTGGCGGCCGCATAGGCGGCGTTGGTGTCGGTCGGCGCCTGCGCCTGCTTCGAGGAGACGAGGACGAAGCGGCCGTGGGCGCTGGCCGCGAGCTGGTCGTGGAAGGCGCGGGTCGTGTGCTGGACGGTGCGGACGAGGAGGTCGTGAAGCAGCTCCCAATCGGCGAGCGGCGCCTCGTGCAGCGGCTGCCCGCCGCGCCAGCCGCCGACCAGGTGGACGAGGCCGTCGACCCGGCCGAACCGCTCAACCAGCGCCGCGCACCAGGCGCGGGCGGCGTCCTCATCGAGCAGGTCGACCGCCCGCCCGTCCCAGCGCTCGGACGGGAGCCCGAGGTCGGCGGCGAGGGAGTCGAGGGTGCCCTGGTCGCGATCGGTTCCGGCGACGGTCGCACCGGCACCGGCGAGTCGCTCGGCGACGAGCGGCCCAAGGCCGCCACCAACCCCGGCAATCGCGATCACGCGGTTCTCGAGCATGGAGCCATCATCTCAATGCGTGTCGCCTTTGTTCGGCTATGCCTTACAAAAGCGACACCGGGCTTGATGGGGGAGACAGGATTCGAACCTGTGTAGGCATAGCCAATGCGTTTACAGCGCATCTCCTTTAACCACTCGGACACTCCCCCGAGTAGGGGCGAGATTCTAAGGGAGGCGGGGCCGCAGAAACACGCCGCTAGCCCTCGGACGCCTGGAGGCGGGTCTTCATCTGCTCGTTGAAGGCGGTCAGGGCGGAGAAGGGGCGCATGAAGACGGTCAGCTCGCGGATGCGGCCTTCGCCGTCTAGCTCGAGGAAGTCGATCCCCTCCAGCTCGCGGTCGCCGACGGTGGCCTTGAAGCGCAGGACCACGGTTTGGCCGTCCGCCAGCTCGTCGGTGTAGGTGAAGTTCTCCAGCGTCGCCGAGACGTGGGTGAGCACGGCGATGACGGTGTCGCGGCCTTCGAAGCCACGGAAGAGGACCGGGCTGTGGAGGACGACGTCGTCGCGCAGCGTCTCGGCGAGCAGGTCGAGGTCCTTGCTCTCGGCGGCGCGGCGAAACGGGTGCGGCTCGGCCATGGCCTCCACTGTACCCCGGTGCGATACTCGCGCCTATGCCAAGCGATCGATTCTGGTCCCGATTCTCGAACTCCCTCGGCGCCACCGGCCTGCGGCTGGTCGGCAAGCTGAACGCGCCGATCTACCGGCTGACCGGCGGCCGCGTCGGCGGCAAGCTCGGCAAGGCGCCGATCCTGCTGCTGACCACGACCGGCCGCAAATCCGGGCAGCCGCGGACGGCGCCGGTCCTCTACCTCGCCGACGACCACCGTTTCGTCGTCATCAACACCAACGCCGGCAACGAAAAGACGCCGGCCTGGTCGCTCAACCTGCGCGCGAACCCCGAGGCCGAGGTCGAGCTGGGCCGCAAGCACGTCAAGGTGCGGGCCCGCCTGGCCGAGGGGGAGGAACGCGCCGACCTCTGGCGCCGGAGCATGGAGCAGTACGGGGGCTGGGACTTCTACGAGTCGCAGCTGAACCGCGAGGTCGGCGTCTTCGTCTTGGAGCCGCGCTAAGACGCTTCGCGGAGCATCTGCGCCTCGGGGAGCCGCTTCAGTTTCTTCAGCGTGTTGTTCTCGATCTGGCGGATCCGCTCGCGGGTGACGCCGAAGGTGCGTCCTACTTCCTCCAGGGTCAGCGGCTCGGCACCGGAGAGGCCGTAGCGAAGTTCGATCACCCGCCGCTCGCGGTCGGGCAGGGCCGCCAGCGCTTTCTGCACACCCTCCTTCTGCAGGTGCTCGCTCGCTTCCTCGAAGGGCTCGAGCACGGCGTCGTCGGCGACGAAGTCCCCGAGCTCCGATTCGTCCTCGTCGCCCACCGGTTTCTCCAGCGAGACCGGCAGCTGGGCGACGCGGAGGATGTCCCGCACGTCGGAGACGGGCCAGCGCAGCTCTTCGGCGATCTCGGTCGGCTCCGGCTCGCGGCCCAGTTTCTGCACCAGCTGGCGTTCGACGTGGGCGACGCGGTTCAGCTTCTCGACCATGTGGACGGGGATGCGGATCGTCCGCGCCTTGTCGGCGATCGCCCGCGTCACCGCCTGGCGGATCCACCAGGTCGCGTAGGTGGAGAACTTGTAGCCGCGGCGGTAGTCGAACTTCTCGACCGCCCGGATCAATCCCAGCGAGCCCTCCTGGATCAGATCGAGGAAGCTCAGCCCGCGTCCCAAATACCCTTTCGCGATCGAGACGACGAGGCGGAGGTTGGCCTCGACCATCTGCCGCTTGGCGAGCATGTCGCCGCGCTCGATCCGTTTTGCCAGTTCGACCTCCTGCTGCGCGGTCAGCAGATCGACCTGGCCGATCGCCCGCAGGTAGAGCCGCAGCGAATCGAGGCTCGGCTCGACGGTCAGGTCGAGCTCTTCCTTTTTCGCCGCCCCGGAGCTCTCGCCGCTGCGCTGCGCTTTGTAAGCGCTGACGCCGTCCTCGGCGATGACGTCGATTCCGTGCTCGACCAGGTGGGCGTGGAGCTGGGTGACCTGCTCCTTGGTGATCTCCACCTCCTCGAGTGTCGAGGTGATCTGCTCGAAGGTCAGGTAGCCGCGCTCGCGACCCTGGGCGATCAGTCCCTGAAGCTCCTCGATCTCGCCGATCGGGCTCGTCTCCTGATCGCGATCGATGACGTCAGCCGTGGTCTCCAACGGTTCGATGCTCACTGCTCGGTCGCTTCCTCTCCCCAAATCTCCCGGCGGCCAGCCCTAACGCTCCGACCGCGCCGGATTATAGGCGGAAAAAACTCTCCATCGTCCGAAGTGCTCCGTCGCTTACTATTCGTTAGCCGATGGCCAGTCAGTCGACCGCCACCCCAGCCGCGCCTGACGTCCAGGCCGGCGTTCCTGCGACGCAGGTGAGCCTCTCCCGCGTCGGGGTCACCGGAGTCGAGAAGGTGATCCGGGTCAAGAGCGACGGCGTCGAGAACCTCTTCTACGCCGGCTTCGAGTGCTTCGTCGACCTCAACCCCCAGCAGGCCGGCGTCCACATGTCGCGCTTCGAGGAGATCGTCGGCGAGGCGATCGACGAGGTCGTTCTCGGCGAGGCATTCAAGGCCGAGGTGCTGGCCGCGCACGTCGCCGAAAAGGTGCGCGAACGGCAGGGGGGCGAGCGGGCCGAGGTCTCGATCACCGCCCGCTATCCGGAGACGGTGGAGACGCCGGAGACCGGCAAGAGCACCCAGGAGATCTACGTCCTCTACGGGACCGCCGTCTCCTCGGCCCAGGGGACCCGCACCCTGACCGGGGTCGAGGCCCAGGGCATGACCGCCTGCCCCTGCGCGCAGGAGATGGTCGCCGGGCTGGCGCGGGAACGACTCGCCGGCGACGGCTTCGACGCCGAGCAGATCGAGCGGATCGTCGACCTGGTCCCGATCGCCACCCACAACCAGCGCGGGGTCGGCACCCTCCACGTCGGCTGCCCCGAGGGCGGCCCGGCCTGGATCGAGGCGCCCGAGCTGCTGCGGATCGTCGAGAGCTCGATGAGCTCAGAGATCTACGAGCTGATGAAGCGCTCCGACGAGATGTCGGTCGTCGTCAAGGCCCACGAACACCCCCGCTTCGTCGAGGACTGCGTCCGCGAGATGGTCCGCCAGGTCGTCGAGGGCTACCCCGACCTGCCCGAGCAGACCTTCGTCATGGCCCGGCAGGAGAACCTCGAGACGATCCACCGCCACAACGTCGTCGCCGAGCGCTACGGCACCCTCGGCGACCTGCGGGCCGAGCTGGCAAGCGGCGAGCACCAGGCGCATCACGTGACGATGCGCGAGTGGCTCGAGGGTGCTGCGGCTTAACCAGCCCTCTTCAGCTTCGCCGCGGCCCGTTCGCGCTCCAGCTCCTCTATCCGCTTTCTCAGGCCGAAGAAGTAGTCGGCGCCGCTGATCACGGTTACGGCCAGGGCCAGGTAGACGAGGATGTTGACCCCCAGCGGCGCCGGGTTGGTGGCGATCAGGGCGAAGATGGCGGCTATCTGGAGGACCGTCTTCAGCTTGCCGAGCCAGCTGGCGGCGATGACGATGCCGCGCTCGGCGGCGATCGTGCGGAGGATGGTGACGGCGACCTCGCGGGCGATGATGACCATCGCCACCCAGGCTTCGAGGCGGTTGAGCGAGACGAGGGAGATCAGGGCGCCGGTGATCAGCAGCTTGTCGGCGAGCGGATCCATCAGCTTGCCGAAGGTGGTGATCGAGCCGCGCGAGCGGGCGAAGTAGCCGTCGAGGCCGTCGGTCGCCGCCGCCAGGGCGAAGACGCCGGCGGCGAGCGCGTCGCCGTTGGGGGTCTCGCCGAGCAGGGCGACGACCACCACCGGCACCGCGAGGATGCGGAGCAGCGTCAGCGCATTAGGCAGATTGAGCGGGAACATCGGCGGCGTCCTTCTTGGCGAAGTACTCCTCGCCCTCGATGCTGATCTTCGGCAGCCAGCGGTCCATCCACTTTGGCAGCCACCAGGCGCGCTTGCCGAGCAGCACCATCACCGCCGGGACCAGCAGGCAGCGGACCAGGGTCGAGTCGATCGCTATCGCCACCGCGAGGCCGACGCCGAACTCCTTCACCACCGGGTTGCCGCTGAGGACGAAGGAGGTGAAGACGCAGACCATGATCGCCGCCGCCGAGGTGATCACCCGGCCGGTGTTGGCCAGCCCTTCGACCACCGCCCGGCGCTCGTCGCCGTACTCCTTGAAGTGCTCGCGCATCTGCGTCAGCAGGAAGACCTCGTAGTCCATCGAGAGGCCGAAGAGGATCGCGAACATCAGCAGCGGTACGAAGCTGACGATCGGGATCGCGTGGTCGAGGCCGATCAGCGAGGAGCCCCAGCCGAGCTGGAAGACGGCGGTGACGACGCCGTAGGCGGCGGCGACCGAGAGCAGGTTCATCGCCGCCGCCTTGATCGGCACCAGCAGGGAGCGGAAGGCGACGAGCAGGACGATGAAGCTGAGGGCGACGACGATCCCGATCATCAGCGGCAGCTTGTCGCTGATCTGGCTGGCGAGGTCGATGTAGCCGGCGGTCTGGCCGCCGACGTAGGAGCTGGCCTTGGTCCCCTGCAGCGCCGCGGGGATAGCTTCGTCGCGCAGGTCTTCGACCAGGCTGACGGTCTCGTCCGCCCACGGCTCCGATTTCGAGATCACGGTGAAGACGGCGGCGGTGCCCTGCTTGTCGAGGGTCGGTTCGGTGACGGCGGCGACGTCCCCGGCGCCCCCGACTGCCTTCTCGAGCTTCGGCAGCACCTGTTTGGCTTCTTCGGGCGAAGTGAATTCGGAGGCGATCAGCAGCGGCCCGTTGACGCCGGGTCCGAAGCCCTTGTTGAGCGAGTCGTAGGCCTGGCGCGAGGTCGTTTCCTTCGGCAGGGCGCTGATGTCGTTCTGGCCGAGCTGCAGCTGGAGGACCGGCAGCGCCAGGACGATGAGGATCGCCAGGGCGACGACGGTCGCGGTCCAGGGCCGCTCGCTGACCCATTCCGCCCAGCGCCGCCAGCCGTGGGGCTCCTTGTCGTCGGGATGGGTCTTGCCGAGCTTGACCCGCAGCGAGTTGATGTGCGGGCCCAGCGCGCCGAGCATCGCCGGCAGCAGCGTCGTCGCCGCGCAGACCGCGACGACCACCGCGACCGCCGCGGTGAAGCCGAGGGTCGAGACGAGCGGGATGCCGGCGAAGGCAAGCGAGCAGAGCGCGATCACCACGGTGAAGCCGGCGAAGACGACGGCGCCGCCGGCGGTCGCGGTCGCCCGAGCGATCGACTCGCGCAGCTCCATCCCGTCGGCGAGCTGCAGTTTGTGGCGGGTGACGATGAAGAGCGCGTAGTCGATGCCAACGCCGAGGCCGATCATCGTCGCCAGCGTCGAGGCGACCCCCGGCACCTCGAGCACGTGCTCGAGCAGGCGGATGATCGAGAGCGCGCAGGCGAGGCCGATCACCGCGGAGACGATCGGCAGCATCATCGCCGTCGCGGTCCCGAAGGCGAAGAGGAGGATGATGACCGCCGCAGCGAGGCCGATCGCCTCGCTGGTCTCGGTCGCCGGCTTCGAGAGCTGCTGGCCGACGTAGGCGCCGATCGCGGCGTTCAGCCCTGCCTGCCGGGCGGGCCCGGCGGCGTCGAGGATCTTTTCCGCCTGTTCTTCGTCGATTTCGCCCGGGCCGATCGAGAGGACGACCGGGAAGTAGCCGATCGACTTGTCTTCGCTGAGGAAGTTGGCGCCCTGCGGGCTGAGCGGGCTGACGGCGGAGTTGACGTCGGCCAGCGCGTTCAGCTTCTTCTCGGTTTCCGCCACCGCGGCCGCGTACTCGGCGTCGGTCAGCTTCTTCCCGCCCGGCGCTTCGAGCACCAGCGGATTGCTGCCGTAGGCCTGTTCGGGCAGGTCGTCTTCGAGCAGTTCGGTCGCCTTGGTCGAGTCGGTGCCGGGCAGGGTCAGGTTTTCGCTGGTCTTGCTGCCGGCGGAGTGGCTGATCGCCAGCAGGGCGATCGCGAGCACGATCCAGACGGCGATCACGGGGTAGTGGTGGCGGGAGGAGAAACGCCCGATGGCGTAGAGGGGAGCGGTCATCGCTGCATCATTTCGTCTGGAGCGGCCGTTTCGCCGGTCTCGAAGGCTTCGGGGATCAATTCGGAGGGGTCAGCGCCGAGCGCCCGGCGGATCAGGACCAGCCGCTGCGCCTGGTTCGCGGCCATCGAGGCGATCAGCGGCCGCGGCCAGCCGATCGTCAGCTTGTCGACGGCGTGGAGCTCAGCGTCGATCGTCGCGCTTTCGAGCTCGTAGAGGAACTCGAACGCCTGCCGCCGCGTCCGCAGCGGACTCGAGGGGATCTCTTCGGCGGGCGGGTCGGCTTCGCCTTCGAGCCCGCGCAGCGTCTTCGTCGTCGCGTCGACGTGTTCCTGTTCCTGGGCTCGGAAGCCGTGGACGGCGGCGAGGTCGGCGGCGCCGTGCAGGACCGGCAGCACCCGCCCGTAGGCATCGACCGCGGCGACCTGGCGGCCGAGGATCTCGTTCAGCACCGCGACGTCACCCTGCCGGTCGCTGGTCGAGTCCCCCCCACCTCCGCCGCCGCAGGAGGCGAGACCGGCGAGGAGCCCGGCGGCAAGGGCGCCGATGGCGAGGGCGCGGCGCACGCGGGCGCGGCGCATGATTCGGTTCGGGACCATGACGAGAAGGCGAAGCCTATGAGCTCAGACCGCCCCAGCGCGCTCGCGGCGCTGGCCGAGGAGATCCACGGCTGCCGCCTCTGCCCGCGGCTGGTCGAGTGGCGCGAGGAGCAGGCGGCGAATCCGCCTCGGCGCTACCGCGGCCAGGACTACTGGGCGCGGCCGGTCTCCGGCTTCGGCGACCCCGACGCGCGGGTGGGGATCGTCGGCCTGGCCCCGGCGGCCCACGGCGCCAACCGCACCGGCCGGATGTTCACCGGCGACCGCTCCGGCGACTGGCTCTACGCGGCCCTGCACCGCGCCGGCTTCGCCAACCAGCCGACCTCGGAGTGGCGCGACGACGGGCTCGAGCTGCGCGACGCCTTCATCACCGCGACGGTCCGCTGCGCGCCGCCGGCCAACAAGCCGACCCCGGAGGAGCGGGACACCTGCCTCCCCTACCTGCAGCGCGAGCTGGAGCTGCTCGACCGCCTCGAGGTCCTGGTCGCGCTCGGGTCGTTCGGCTGGGACGGGATCCTGCGCGCCGCGCGGGCGCTCGGCGAGGAGGTGCCGCGGCCGCGGCCGAAGTTCGGTCACGGCGCCGAGGCCGAGGTCGGCCGCTGGCGGCTGATCGGCTGCTACCACCCCAGCCAGCAGAACACCTTCACCGGCAGGCTGACCGAGCCGATGACCGACGAGGTCTTCGCCCGCGTTCGATCTCTCCTGCCTTAGAAACGCTTCGACCTTTCGAACGGTCTCTACTGGGCTGACGGGGCTACCTAGGGGAGGGTTTGTTGCGCAGACCACGGATCAAGAGAACGACGGAGGAGATCGAGACGCCGGAGGGGGACATCTACCTGCTGCGGCCGAGCGCGGACAACGACATCCGCATCGAGCAGCCCGACGCCGAGGAACGGCGGCTGCTCGCCGCGGTGAACGGCGAGCGGACGCTGGAGGAGCTGCGGGCCGAGTTCGGCACCGAGGAGGTCGACGACCTGATCGCGCAGCTGCTGGAGCTCGAGGTCGTCGAGGACGCGGCCGACGACGAGCGGGTGCCGCCGGCCGAGCTGGAGCGGTTCGACCGCCAGCTGCGCTACTTCAGCGACGTCGGAACCGGCGGGATCACGGCCTCGGAGTGCCAGGATCGGCTGCGGGAAGCGAAAGTGGCGGTGCTCGGAGTCGGCGGGCTCGGTGGCTGGTCGGCACTGGCGCTGGCCTGCACCGGGGTCGGCGAGATGTGGCTGATCGACGGCGACCGGGTCGAGGTCAGCAACCTCAACCGGCAGATCCAGTTCTCCGAGGCCGACGTCGGCGAGCTCAAGGTCGAGCGAGCCGCGGCGCGCCTGCGGGCCTTCAACTCGAGCATGAAGGTCACCACCGAGGCGCGCCGGCTGGAGAGCGAAGAGGACATCGCCGAGTTCATCGCCGGCTCCGACGTCGTGATCGACGCCGCCGACTGGCCTGCGCACGACATCGAGCGCTGGTGCAACGCGGCCAGCTTCGCCGCCGGCATCCCCTACATCACGATGAGCCACTTCCCGCCGATCGCCAGGGTCGGGCCGCTCTACGTGCCCGGCAAGACCGGCTGCTTCATCTGCCAGGAGATCGGCTACCGGCGCGAGTACCCGCTGTTCGACATCGCGGTCGAGCAGCGGCGGGCGAAACCGAGCCCGGCGGCGACCCTCGGCCCGGCCTGCGGCCTGATCGGCGGCCAGGTGGCGATGGAGACGATGCACCTGCTGACCGGGCTGAGCCGGCCCTCGACCCAGGGGGTCGCCCAGATCTACGACCTGCGGACGATGGAGGTCAAACGCGAGCCGGTCGTGCCCGAGCCCGAGTGCCCGGTCTGCGGGGAGATGCCGCACGAGGAGGTCCCGGTTGGCGAGGAGGCCGACGGGTAGGTTTCCGCGCATGCGGATCGTCGCCTCAATTGCGATCGTCGCCGCGCTCGCCTTTCTGGCGGGCTGCGGCGGCTCGGATAGCGGGACGACCGGCGCGGCTTCCACCGATCGCGCCAAGGCTCCGGCGAAGGAAGCGCGCGCCGCGTTCCTCGCCGAGCCGAGCTGCAAGCGCCCGCCGGGAGCGTCGCGCTGGGGCTGCTCGATCGACTCCTACCGCTGTCAGGCCGTGGTCATCGACCGCGGCTGGTCGGTCACCTGCTCACGGCCGGGACGGTCCGTCGCCTTCGTCGTCCGCCGCTGAGCCGCGCCGCGCCAGTCGCCGCGAGGGGTCGAGAAACAGCACCAGCCAGAGGTACGGCGCGATCGCCGGCGCGAAGTAGGCGAACGGGATCGAGAGCAGGAAGATGCCGGCGATATAGGCGCTGCGGACGCGGTTTTCGCGGTGCGTGCGGTCGTCGGTGCTGGTCAGGCCGCGGCGCCGGGCGTCGGCGCCCATCAGCAGGCCGAGCAGGACGACGACCGCCAGGTTGACGGAGTAGAAGACCAGCGCCGTCGTCTTCCCCCCGTACTCGCCCAGCAGCTCGCTGCTGAAGGGGATGAGCACGATGAAGCCGAGATAGAGGAGGTTGAGCCCGATCATCCGCCCGTCGAAGGCCTCGACTTCGGAGAAGAAGCGGTGGTGGACCAGCCAGAAGCGGCCGATCACGGCGAAGCTGATCGCGTAGGCGAGGAAGAATTCCCGCTGCTCCCAGAGCGCGTCGTCGATCTGCCCCTCGGTCAACCCCGTTTCGATGTTGAGGTTGAGGACCAGCAAGGTGATCGCGATCGCGAAGACGCCGTCGCTGAAGGCGACGATCCGCCCGAACTCGATCTCGTTCTCCGTCCGCCGCTTCGCGGTCGACACCCTGGCCATCGCGGGATCATCCCCAGCGGCCGCGACGGAACCGGGTGCCGATCCTGGGCAGTGGTTGCCGAGGCGTGGCGAGCGGCCAGACATCTGCCGCCGCCACGCCCCCTGCGTTCCTACGTACGCTGACCCGAACCTACGGCAGCGCGTAAGGGCCCTGCCAACCGGACCCGGCGCTGACGTCGCCATACAGAGTGCCGGTGCTCCCGAGCCAGTAGAGGTCCCACTCGGTGGGGCTGACCCTGACCAGCGACGGGTCACCCGCCGCGCCTCCGGTGTTGGTGGGTAGAGCAAAGGGGCCCTGCCATCCGGACCCGGCGCTGGCGTCGCCGTAGATTTTGCCGTCGGCTCCACGCCAGTAGAGCTGGGCCTGGCCAGCAGCGGTCTGGATCGCGACCGGGTCGCCGCCGGCCCCACCGGTGTTGGTGGGCAGAACGAAGGGGCCCTGCCATCCCGAGCCGGAACTGACGGCGCCGTAGATTTTGCCGTCGGCTCCTCGCCAGTAGAGGTCCCACTCGGTCGCGCTGACCCTGACCAGCGACGGGTCGCCCGCCGCGCCTCCGGTGTTGGTGGGCAGGACGAAGGGGCCCTGCCATCCCGAGCCGGAACTGACGTCGCCGTAGATTTTGCCGTCGGCTCCTCGCCAGTAGAGCTGAGTTTCGCCGCGGCCGTTCTGCGAGACGGCCAGGTTGCCGACGGCGCCCCCCGCATTGACGGGAAGCTGGTAGGGACCCTGCCATCCCGACCCGGCACTGAGGTCACCGTAGATTTTGCCGTCGCTGCCACGACGGTAGGCGTCGACCTCGGTCGGACTGACCCGGATCGACACGGGGTTGCCCGCGGAGACGGCCGCCGTCATCTGGGTCTGATCGGCTCCATATACCGTCCCACCGGCGTTGGTCGCGGTGAGGCGATAGTGGTAGACCGTCCCGGGGCGGAGTTCGCCTACGAAGGCCTGTGCGTTGACGTTGCTCGTCCCCGACCCTGCGCCCGTCTCGGCGGTGCTGCTGCCATAAGCGGTGGTCTCGCCGTATTCGAAGTGGTAGTGCGTGTCCGAGCCTTCGGGATCCACGAGACCGTTGAACGTCGCTTCGGTGGTGGTGAGCGCGGTCACGCCGCCGGTCACAGCGCTCGGTGGAACCGGAGGAGGTGGAGGATCAAGGACTTGTTCGCCTTCGGTCGGCGGGCTTTCACCTGGCGGGTTTCGAAGTGGGTACTCGTAGATCCAACCGTATGAGGTGTTTGCACCGGTGGCGTTGTTCTCTATCGCCACGAACGCGAGACAACTTTCGCAGTATTCCCCCGAGATGACCACTTTTTTCCCGGGACCGGACGAGCAGAGCACTTTCTCGCGTGGCGTGAAGTGGACACAGACCGAATGCTGCACTCCCCATGCTTCGACTTTGTAACGGCCTTCGACGAAACTGGGAACTCCGCCTTTTTCAGTGCCCCATGCCGAACACGAGCTGGTCGCGCTGCCGTGTGGACCCAGCGCGTACCCCCAACAGAATTTTTTCTGACTGAGGGGCGTCACCTGAGCCTCGGCACCTTGAGCCACGAAGAGCAGGGCTGCAGCTCCGATCATTGCCAACATGAACATCCTTAGGGCAGCTGATCGAGGCACGTACCCCCGCACAGATCCGGTCATCGTCTCTCCATTTCTTGTTCGAGATCCGGCACCTTGCCGGTCAGCCTCCCGCGGCCGAGCGTCGAAGCTATGTGTCGGCCGTGGACACCGTCAAGAAAGAGCGAAGGTCAATGTAATTTCGCGTAATGGACTTAATTCATCAGGTACGTGTCGACCTTCCGACCGGGCGTCCATTGCTTCTTTGTCTCCCGAGGTTTCCGATGATTCCCGAGCAATTCGAGGGACAACTGAGGGACAGTCGCCCGAGGCCCTCTCCGAAATGTCACTGCCGACCTCAGACACCATTGGAATTGCAGATGGCCGATCGGGCGAACGTACAGATCTCCTCAAGATCGGCGGATCTACTTCAGATTCGATCGCGCGCCGACGATGGCTCTGTATGGCCGCAAGCAGGACGACCCCGCTAAATAACCTAACCCTCCCAAGAGAAAGCGTCGCGTCGTCCTGCTTGCGGTCGAGCAGTCGCTCCGGATAGCGCATCAGAACCCACCACGTTCGCCGTCGTCTTTCGATTGCGAGTCGGTGGGTTTGGTGCGTGATTTTTGGATCAGCGGACTAGCCGGCGAGCAGTGTCGCCAGCCGCCCTTCGCGGCGTTCGCGCAGACGAGTGCGGACTGCTCTCTCCGCCTCGGGCAGGTTCGGATCGAACCCGAGCGCCGTCAGGACCTGGCGAAGGGGATCCCCGTCGGGCTCGAACCCGCATTCGAGCGCGAGCTGAGCGACACCGGTCGCCTGATCGAGTTGCGCCTTGTGAATCAACTTGAAATCGAGTTGGTCCGGCCCGACGTGGATCAGGAAGAGACGATCGCCCTCGCCCGCCCCCAGCCATGCAACCGACGCCCGCATGCAACTCAGCTGAGCCGCCGAGGCCGCGTTCCTGGACCAGTTGACGGTGAGCGGGCCGGCCGGCGCGGAGAATTCCTGCGAGTTGCCGAACTGCAGGCCCAGCTTGCGGGCGAAGGCGAGGGGGATCCGAGTGGTCGTGCCGCGCAGGAGGCTCGGCGTGACCTTCATCTTCGTCGCCCACCCCGCCCCCAGGTGGAAGCAGCCATGGGTGAGTACGAGCGCCTTCGGGGGCACAATCAATGGCGCCACCTGCCGGCAGATGCGGCCATCCCGGTCGACCTCGAACTGCGGCATCCGTGCCCGGTAGAGGACCGAGCTCTCGGTGGCGTCGAAGCGCACGCCCATCGCGCTGACGAGATCGGCAAGCCCCATCGAGCCGCCGTTGCGTTCGATCTCCTCCGCCATCATCTCGGCCAGGGTGGAGTAGGTCATTTCCTGCCACTCGCTCAAGCCGAAGCGGTTGCGGCCCCGAGACCGGAAGCGGTCGTCTCCCTCAACATGGGACTTGAACGTCTCGAACGACATCGGCGGATCGGTTCGGGCAAAGAGGTCGGGGAGGTCGAGTGGCTTCTCGGCGGCTCGGAGGATCGCAACCGGGACCTCCATCAGCTGCGCCGCGCGAATCAGTCGAGGGCCGACGATCAGGTAGCCCGGCTGCGCTTCGACCCAGGGTCGCTGCAAACCCTCCGCGATCCCGAGCTGCAATAGCCGCCACCGACACTCGTCGAATACCGCTGGCCCCTCCGCCGTGAGCCAGCTCAGCAACTCGCCGGTCTGTCGATCGAGCCCAGCGCGCTGCACCCAATCTCCGCAGACCTCATAGCCCGCGAGATGGATCAGCAGCGCGCGGCGATGGGTTCCGCCCCGGAGCGCGCGGCCGTCGGGGTCGAGCCCGGCGAATGCGGCGTCGAGCGCGTCGCCTTGGGCCAGGGCTCCTAGATTTCCGGCCAGAGCCCCGACCGCCGATCGTAGCGGCGAGTTCCGCGCTGCGAACTGGACCCGGATCGCCGCGCGGACGCGCTTCTCACGCTGGCGAACTCGCTCGCCGCTGATGCCGAGCTCGGCACCCAGCTGCCGCAGAGATAGTCGCTCCTCGTCGAGCTGGTGCCGGCGAAAGAGGTCGAAGTCGGGGTTGCGTTCCAAGACTTCGAAGGCGAAGGAGAGATCGCCCGTATGGACCCAAGCAACCGGGGCTGCCGGCGAGTGCGTCTTGACCTCCGACCGATCGAGAATCACACGCGCCCATTCCCGGACGACAAAGCCGAGGATCTCCGCCGAGCCCGCGGGACTCAGATTGGGAACCGCCAGAAGGGAAGCCGGGCTTTGCTCGGCCAATTGCCCGAAGGCGTGAATCCTCGCCCGCCAAATCGCCATCGCGGGCGCCCGGCTCAGGCCAACCTCCAACACGGAGGCATCGATCGCCTTCACCTCGGGGAAGAGCAGGCCGAGCGGCAAAACCCGCAGCTGTCGGTCGGTCGTAAGCTTCGAGACCAGCGGCTCGATCGTGTCCTTGTCGCCGTCGCGCAGGCTCGGCAGGGAAGAGCCGGCCGGCTCCAGTCTCTTGCGATCCGAGCCCAACATCGCTCCTAGGGGTAGATCGAGCGCAGTCGCGCGGCCTCGGCAACACGTTCGATGGCCACCACCTGCCCCGCCTCGCGCCAACCGACGTCGTAGCGCTCCGCCGCCTCCTCGATCCGCTCCATCGCCGCCTCCAGGTAACGGCGGAGGCGATCGCCAATCTCTTTCGCCGGCCACGAATAGCGTTGCTGATCCTGCGCCCACTCGAAATAGCTGACGGTGACGCCGCCGGCGTTTGCCAGCAGATCGGGGACGATTGGAATCCCCCGCTCGGCAAGGATCTGGTCGGCCTCCGGCGTCGTTGGGCCGTTGGCTGCCTCGACTATCAGCCCACAGTCGAGCCTGGCTGCGTTCTCGGCGGTGATCTGGCACTCGAGGGCGGCGGGGATGAGGATCTCGCACGGGGTCTCGAGCATCCCGGCCCGAGTTGCCTCCCCCCCGCTGGGAAAGCCGCGGAGAAACCGGTTCTCGGACACCCAGGCGAGTGCCTCGTCGACATCGATCCCCGCCTGATTCACGATCCCCCCGGTAACGTCGCAGAGCGCGACCACCACCGCTCCGCGCAGTTGCATCTCCTTTGCGATGACGCCACCGACATTGCCGAAGCCCTGGATCGCGACGCGGGCGCCGGCGAGCTCGCGGCCGAGCCTGCACATCATCGCCTCGGCGCAGATCGTCGCCCCCAGCCCGGTCGCGGCCTTGCGCCCCTCGGTGCCGCCGAGGACGAGTGGCTTGCCGGTGACGATTCCGGGCGTCGCATGCCCGACGTGCTGAGAGTAGGTGTCCATGAACCACGACATCTCCCTCTCCCCAGTTGCCATGTCCGGTGCCGGTATGTCCTGCTCGGGGCCGATGACCGGCACCAGCTCGCTGGCGAAGCGACGGGTGATTCGCTCCATCTCCGATGCCGAAAGACGGTTCGGATCACACCGCACACCGCCCTTCGCGCCGCCAAATGGCAGCCCCAGCAGGGCGCACTTGAGGCTCATCCAGAGAGCAAGCGCAGCGCACTCGCCGAGTGAGACGCCGGGGGCGAAGCGGACCCCGCCCTTGGTCGGGCCGAGGGCGAAGGTGTGCTGGACCCGGTAGCCGGTGAAGCTCTGGGTCTCACCGCTGTCGCGCCGAACCGGGAAGTTGGCGACGAGGGCGCGGCGCGGCTCGAGCAGGCGCGCGCGGGCATCGCGGCCTAGGCCGAGCAGGTCGGCGGCCTGGTTGAACTGGGTAACTGCGACGCGCCAGAGCTCCGAGCGCCACTCGTTCCCGGGTGAGACACGGTAGGCCTCGGTCTCGAGGACGTTGTCCCAGCCGCCACTCCCGCGCCGCTCGATGCGCCTGAAACCGGGCGTGTTCGTCTTAGCCACGAAGAGAGAGCGCCTCCTCGAGATTGTCGAGCAGAGCATCGACCACCTGAGGGTCGAAGTGGGTACCCCTGCCTTCGCGGATGACTTCGACGGCATCCTCGAGCGGCAGCGCGGCGCGGTAGCAGCGATCGCTGAGCAGGGCGTCGAAGACGTCGGCGACGGCCGTGATCCGGCCCTCGATCGGGATTTCCTCGCCGGCGATCCCGCGGGGGTAGCCAGTCCCGTCCCAGCGCTCGTGGTGGGTGAGCGCCACCCTCGCTCCCAGCTGCAGCAGCTCGCTGTCGGAGTCGGCGAGGATCTCGTAGCCCACCGTCGTGTGGCACTCCATCACTTTTCGCTCTTCGGGCGTCAGCGGACCTTCCTTTCGCAGAACGCCGTCGGGGGTGGCCACCTTGCCGACGTCGTGCATCGGCGCCGCGGTGCGCAGCAGCATGACCCGGTCGCGGTCGAGCCCGACCCGTTCGCCCAGGAAGGCGGCGATCGAGGCCATCCGGTTGACGTGCCGCCCGGTCTCGCCGTCGTGCATCTCCAGCGCCTTGGCCAACCGCTCGACCGTCTCCTGGCGCGAGGCCTGCAGTCCCTCGATCGCTCTCTGCTGCTCGCGGGCGAGCTGATCGGCGAGCACCTCGGCGCGCTTTTTGTCGGTCACGTCGGTCGAGATCCCGGAGATCCCGGCGATCTCGCCCTGATCGTCGACGTAGGGGAACTTGACGGTGTAAAAGGTCCGGACGGTCTCCCCGACCTCCAGCGTCTCCTCGGTCTCGCAGGTCCCTCCCTCGTGGAGCACCAGATGGTCGGTCGCCTCCACCCGCTCCTCTGCCTCGGGAGGCATGAAGTCAGCGTCCCGCATCCCGATCAGTGCCGGGGGCTCGAGTCCGGCCACTTCGTGGGCGACGCGGTTCGCCAACAGGTAGCGGCGATCCGGGCCCTTGATGTAGACGGGTACCGGTGCCCTGTCCATCAGGATCTGGAGCCGGTCCTCGAGCGCTTTGCTGTAGGCGCGCTGGGCGATTTCCAGCTCGCGCTGGCGCAGCGCGTTCATCGCCGTGATCAGCAGCTGCCCCGGCCAAAACGGCTTGATCAGGTACCCGTGCGCCCCCATCGCAAAGGCGCGGCGCGCGACTTCGGGGTCGTCGACGCCGGTGACGAGGACGATCGCGGTGTCGGGGTGGCCCTCGACGATCTCCTCGACCAGGACGAGACCGGACTCGCCCGGCATCTCGATGTCGCAGAGCGCTAACTCGAAGCCGCCGTTGGCCGAGAGCTTGGCGCGGGCTTCGTTGACGCTGCCGGCGAGCTCGCACTCGAAGTGCTCGCCCAACGAGCGGTCGACCATCCGCAGAATCTCGGGCCGATCGTCGGTGACGAGGATCCGAGCCCCCTCGGTGCTCACCCGACCATCTCGCCCTCGCGCGCGTCGAGCAGGCGACGCACGGCCCGCAGCAGGTCGCCGGCGTTGAAAGGCTTCTCGATGAACGCGGTCCCATGCTGCTCGGCCAGCGCCTCGGGCGCGAGCACCTCGTGGCTGTATCCCGACATGAAGATGACCCTCAGGTCCGGACGGATCGCCATCACTCGGTCGACCAGCTCGGTGCCGAGCATCCCGGGCATGATCACGTCGCTCAGCAGCAAATGGATCCGCTGCTCGCTGCTCTCGCAGACCGCGAGCGCCTCCTCCCCGCCGCTGGTCCCGATCACCGAGTAGCCGCCCTTGGTGAGGATCCGCTCGGCCATGCGGCGGACGTCGGCCTCGTCCTCGACGACCAGAATCACCTCGCCGTTTCCAGCCGGCCGCTCGCTCGCCGCCGGCGCACCCTTGCTGGGGACGGCCGAGCCGGCCGGCAGGTGGACCTTGATCGTCGTCCCCATCGCCGGCTCGGAATAGATGTCGACCCGCCCGCCCGCTCCGGTGACGATGCCGTAGACGGTGGCGAGGCCGAGGCCCGTTCCTTCGCCCTTGCCCTTGGTGGTGAAGAAGGGCTCGAAGGCCCGCTGGATCGTCTCGGGGTCCATGCCGACGCCGGTATCGCTGACCTTTAGGCAGACATAGGCGCCCGCCTCGGTGTCGGGGTGCATGTAGGTGTACTCCTCGTCGAGTTCGACGTTGTCGACCTCGATCACCAGGCGCCCGCCGTCGGGCATCGCGTCGCGCGCGTTGACCGCCAGGTTGACGAGCACCTGCTCGATCTGGCCGGGGTCGGCTTCGACGCTGGCAAGGCCCTCGCCGAACCGGGTCTGCAGCTCGATCCGCTCCCCCAGCGCTCGGTGCATGAGGTTCTCCAGCTGGGAGACGACCTCTTGCAGATCGAGCTGCTCGGGCTGGACCACCTCGCGGCGGCTGAAGATCAGCAGCTGCCGGGTCAGGGCCGCGGCACGCTCGGCGGCGCGGCGGATCTCGTTGACGTCATCGTTCGCGCTGGAGCCGGCCGGGAGCTCGTCGCTGACGAACTCGGCGTAGTTCATGATCACGCCGAGGATGTTGTTGAAGTCGTGGGCGATCCCGCCGGCGAGCTGGCCGACGCTCTCCAGCCGCCGCGACTGGTCGAGCTGTTCCTGCAGCGCCCGCTCGCGCTCGCTTTCGGCCCGTTCGCTGATGTCTCGCACGGCCGCCGTCGCCAGGACCCCGTCCTCGGTTTCGATCGCCGAGAGGCTGATCTCGACCGGAAACTCGCTGCCGTCCTTGCGGACCGCGTAGAGCTCGACCCCGGCGCCCATCGGCCGGGTCCGGGGCTCCTGGAAATAACGCTCGCGGAGCCCTGGATGTCCCGTCCGGAAGCGCTCGGGCACGAGCACCTCGACCATCTGCCCGATCAACTCCTCGCGCCGGTAGCCGAAGAGCGCCTCAGCCTGCTGGTTGATGAGCACGATCTCGCCAGTTGGGTCGACGCCGACGATCCCGTCGGGCGCGAACTCGAGAAATTGTTCGAACTTCCGCTCCGCGGCGCGGCTGGCAGTGACGTCGCGAATCGCGGCCGTTGCCAGTCTCCCGTTCTCGGTCTCAATCGCCGACAGCGAGATCTCGGCCGGGAATTCGCTGCCGTCGCGGCGGCGTCCGTAGAGGTTGAGGCCGGCGCCCATCGGCCTGGTCCGGGGCTCAGCGAAGTACTTCTCACGGTGGCTGGGATGGCTGTCGCGAAACCGCTCGGGGACTAGGACGTCCACCTTCTCGCCCAGCAGATCCTCCCGCGGATAACCGAAGAGCGCCTCCACCTGACCGTTGACGAGAACGATCCGCCCGTCGTCTCCCACCCCGACAATGGCGTCGGGCGCCGCCTCGAGAAGCTGCTCGAAAGTAGAGCTCTCCCCGCCGGATTTGGTTGGATCGGGTGGTGGCAACCGGAACTTCCTCGATCCTGATCCTCAACCTCAGAGTGAACTCTAACACTCAGGAGTACTCTGATGTACGTAAACCCAGATTTTATGATTCCCAAAGAGGACCGAGATGCCCGGGCAGCCGACGGCGTGCTGAGCGTCGACGGCGACGGTGCCCGGGCACAGATGCCCGCGGTCCGGTTGCCACCGCGCGGGCGGGGTTACCCTGCCGCAGCCGGGCTGCGTTTGGCTCTCGATCGGCTCAAGGTTTTCTCAAGCTACGCAGGCCAGGCTCGAGAGGCCGCCCATCAGTCCCGGCGCCCAGGTATAGCGACCGACATCGCCCGGAGAAGCCGCCCCGGAGCCGGGGAGCAACGGCAACCTGGCGGTCATCAAGCAGTCGACCACGGAGCGCGCGGGGGCATGCGTCGACTCGTGGATCTCGGCGGCTGCCCCGTTTTCCTGCATCACGCCGGCCAGCCATCGAACATAGGAGGGATGGACTCCTTCGGGGTCGATCCCCAGCTGCGGCAGGACGCTGAACGGGCGGGCCAGCACCACCGCTGCGTCGCGGCGGGTCGCGTTCGCGTAGCCGCGGACCAGCCACTCGACCGCCCGCGAAGCGATCAGATCGCCGTCTTCGATCTGCGCCCGGGCCGCGAGGGGGTCAAGCGGCCCCTCCGGGGTCGGCAGGCGATCGGCGGCTACGTAGACGTAGTCGGCCGCGGTGAGAAGGGGTGGCGCATCGAGCGTTCCGTGCGTGTTCAGCAGATCGACTTCCACTCCGGAGGAGACCTCCAACTCCACCTCCCTGTTGACCTGGCGGCAGGCCTCGGCCAGATCGGGAATCCATGGACTCGTGGGTCGGGCCCGGTCGACGACGCAGATCGACCGGAGGCCGAGGGCCCCTGCAACCTGGACGTTTTCCGCGACAGTGCCGGTGCCATCGGAGAAGGTGGATTTGACGTGCCAGTCTTGATCGAAGCTGATCGGGTCTCTCATGCCCCTGCTATCGACGCCGGGGGTTGACCTCGGCTCATGTGGGTCTCAAGGTTTGCTCTAGCGTCCTTCGTCCATCGACCATGACGGAAAGCGAACGATGTCCCTGACCGATTTGAAGCCACTCCGGGTCCTGATCGTCGAGGACGACGCTCAGCAGGCTGCGGCGACCCAGAGGCTCTTGGAGAAGGAGTCGTTCGAGGTCGCGGTCTGCCACGACGCCGAGAGCGGCCTCGACCGGGCCCGGGCACACCCGCCCGATCTGATCGTGCTGGACGTCAATCTCCCCGGCATCGACGGGATCGAGGCCTGCCGCCGCCTGCGCACCTTCAGCGACGCCTACGTGGTGATGCTGACCGGCCTCGACAACGAGACCGACCGCGTCGTCGGGCTCTCGGTCGGCGCCGACGACTATGTCGCCAAGCCCTACTCCCCGCGCGAGCTCGTCGCGCGCATCCGAGCGATGCAGCGGCGACCCCGGGCAGCGGGCGAAGCCACCCCGCCGCGGGAGTTCGGCGCGCTGCGCATCGACCCCGGCGCCCGCGAGGTGACTGTCGGCGGGCAGGTGGTGGAGCTCAGCCGCACCGAGTTCGACGTCCTCGACGCCCTCGCCGCCCAGCCGCGGGTAACGCTCAGCCGACAGCAGCTCCTCGAGGCGGTGTGGGGTCAGGGCTGGTTCGGCGACGACCACGTGATCGACGTCCACATCTCGAACCTGCGCCGCAAGCTAGGCGATTCGGCCTACGTCAAGACGGTGCGCGGGTTCGGGTACCGGATGGGCGAGGGCTGAGTCGGCGCAGGCAACCAACGTGGCCAGCTCGGCCGAGAGCGCTTGCAGCCTCCCCGCCGACGCTCCCGACTCGAGGCCGGTCTCCAGGCACCGCGCCAGCTCGCTGCCGCGATCCAGACCGAAGGTGCCCAGCGACCCGCTCAGCGTATGGGCAGCCGAGGTTGCTCTGGTCAGGAGCGGCTGGTCGCGCTTGCCGCGGGAGAGCGCCGCCACGGCCGTCGCAATCGTCGCCACCCGGGCCTGGACCACGGGGCGGTTCTGCGACCAGACCCCGGCGAAGTCAGGGTTGATCCGCGCTCCGCCGCTGCCGTCGGACTCATCAGCCGCCACCCCGTCGAGAAAGCGATCGAGTTGCTCGGGCAGGGTCATCGGGTCGAAGGGCTTGGCGACGACCCCGGCGGCGCCGATCCGGCCGAGCCGCTCCCGGTCCACGGCCTGCAGCTTGGCGGTGAGGAAGACGAAGGGCACCCCGGTGGCGAGCGGACCGGCGCGCAGGGCCCGCATCGTCGACGGTCCATCGAGGCCGGGCATCATCACGTCGAGCAAGACGGCGTCGACGGGGCCGACCCGCCCGACCGTCTCCACCGCCTCTCGACCCGACGCGGCTGCGAAAACCTCCCAGCCGCCAACCCGCTCGAGGCTGATCCTGGCGATCTCGCGGATCGCATCCTCGTCGTCGACGAGCAGCAGCCGGCGCTTCATGCGACCAACTCCGGAGCGCGGTCGCGGCTCGCCAGTGGCAGGGTGAAGATAAAGGTCGCCCCGACGCCTTCCTCGCTCTCGGCCCAGATGCGGCCTCCGTGCCGCTTGACGATGCTGCGGGCGATCGCCAGGCCGAGCCCGGTGCCACTCTTCTCACGGGCATCGGATGCGTCCACCTGCTTGAAACGCTCGAAGACGGCCTCCAGCTGGCTCGCCGGGATGCCCCGGCCACGGTCACTGACCGAGAACCGGGCGCTTTCGCCGTCGCGGGCGACTCGCACCATCACCTCGCTCCCGGGGGCGGAGAACTTGATCCCGTTGCCGATCAGATTGACCAGCGTCTGCACGATCCGATCGGAGTCGGCCGCGACGGCGACCTCCTCGACCTCCGTCTCCAGCTCGATCCCGCCCTCCGCTGCCATCGCGGCCACCGCCTCCAGCGAGTAGCGCACGAGGTCGGTCGCCAGGACCGAGCCCACCTGGATCTCGTCGCGATCGGAGGCGATGCGCTCGATGTCGAGGATGTCGTTGATCAGCCGCACCAGGCGGTCGGTGTTCGAAACGGCGGTGGCGAGCATCTGCGCTGCTTCGGGAGGGATCTCCCCCACCACGCCTCCCTCCAGCAGCCCCAGCGAGCCGCGAATGGAGGTCAGCGGCGTGCGCAGCTCATGGCCGACCACCGAGACGAACTCTTCCTTGACCCGCTCGGCCTCTTTGCGCCGGGTTATGTCCTCGAGCATCCCGATCGCGAAGCTGGGCTCGCCGGCATCGCTGCGCAGGATCGAGATCGTCAGCGAGACCCAGATGAAGGTCCCGTCCTTGCATCGGTGGCGTTGCTCCCGGGTGATGGTGTCCTCGCCGTCTCTGACCATGCGGCCGATCTCGGCCAAGTCGCCGAGGTCGTCGGGATGGGTGATCAGCGAGAAGTCGTCGTCGCGCAGCTCCTCGGCGGTGTAGCCGAGCATCTGCGAGAAGGCGGCGTTGACCTCGACGATCCTCGGGATGCCACCCGCAAACGCGCTGAAGGCGATGCCGACGCCGGCGTTGTCGAAGATCGCACGGAAGCGCTGCTGCAGCTGTCGCAGCTCGACCTGGGCGACGTGCTGGCGCAGCGCTGCGAGACCGCCGAGCAGGCCGGCGAGGAGGAGCAGGCTGAGGTCGGGGAAGAACCGGTCCTGCCACTGGGTGCCAAGCAGGATCCCGAAGCCGAGCAGCATCCCGGCGAGCGGCAACCAGCCGGCCCGCGGACTCGGCTCCCCGTACCCGTGGACCCGCGTCCCGGGGTCGTCGCGACCAACCGGCCTTTGACTGGCGGCCGCGAGGACGAACGGTGCCGCGAGCAGCACGTAGAGGGTGTCGACCGGATCGCCGGGCGCGTAGGTCCCCCGCAATAGCCCGGAGCTGTAGATGGTGTCGGCGACGATCAGCAGGCCGAGGCCGATCGCCACGCAGAACAGGGGCGTGCGTACGACATCGGGACGGGGACGCATAAGCACCAAGCTCAAGACGCCGAACAGGAGGATGTCCGCGATCGGATAGGCGGCCGAGACCGCGGTGGCGAGGTAGTCCATCCCGCCTTCCATGGCGATCGGGCCGAGGGCGAAGTACCAGATCGCGGCGACCGCCCCGGCGAGGATCGTCGCGCAGTCGAGAAACGTCCGCAGGCGCTGGGATCGAGTCCCTCGCACGATCGGGATACGCAGCAGGGCGAGCAGGGTTAGCGGGTAGAAGAGAAGGAAGAAGAAGTCCGCGACCGAGGGGAAGGTCGGGTCGTCGAGCAGGATGTCGTAGGTGGCCAGGGAGAGGTCGGCGAGCAGCTCGGCGATCCAGGCCGCCGCGATCAAAGTCCAGAACGCGCGCAGCCACGGGACCTCGGCGCTGCGGCGCCGGGCGCGGAGGCTCGCCCAGATGACCAAGGCGTCCGCCGGGACCAGCAAGGCGATGTGCAGGCTCTGTGGATCCGGGCCCATGGTCGAAAGATCGACAGCACGTCTCTCGGGTCGCTCGGTTTTTCCTCAAGATCTCCTCTGCACGTCCCTTGCTCGGCTCAGGTCGAGCGCCCGCCGGTCGATAGCGATGATGTGACGAAGATCCTGGTAATCGACGACGACCAGGTCCTCTGCGACCTGGTCGCGAAGGTGCTCGAGGGCTGGGACCACACGGTTCTGGCAGCCGGCGACGCCGCATCCGGGTTGCGCGCTGTCTACGGCGAGCGGCCCGACCTGGTGATCCTCGACGTCGAGCTTCCCGACATGAACGGATGGGACGTCCTCGGTCGTATCCGCGAGCTGGGCGACCTCCCGGTGCTGATGCTGACCGCCAATGACACCGAACTTGAGAAGGTGAGAGCGCTCCGAGGAGGAGCCGACGACTACCTGACCAAGCCCTTCGGCCAGCAGGAGCTGCCGGCTCGCGTCGAGGCGCTCCTGCGGCGGGCGCCGAGCGGAAACGGCACGGAGGCCGCCGAGCGCGAGCGCCCCTACGCGGACGGTCTCCTGACCCTCGACTACCTCCAGCGCCTCGCCATCGTCAAAGGTGCCGAGGTGCGGCTGACGCCGCTGGAGTATCGCCTCCTCGCCGCCTTCGTCAGGCACGCCGGCCAGATCCTCAGCCCCGATCAACTGATCGAGCTGGCCTGGCGCGAACCGCTGGTTCAACCCGACCAGGTGAAGCTCTACGTCGGTCGGCTGCGGAGCAAGCTGGGAGCGCCGGAGGCGATCGAGACGGTGCGCGGCTTCGGCTACCGCTACCGACCTGCGGCCGCGGAGCCAGACCCGGCCCGCCACTCGTAGACCGCTCCGGCGCCGCGCCCTTGGCCGCCGTGGGGCGACTCGATCCCGAGCAGGGTCGCGAAGCGGTAGGTGCGCCGCTCGCCGGGACCGAAGCAGCCCAGGTCGATTCCCTCGGGGGGAAGCTCGCCGAGGTCGCCGCGATAGATCTGGGATGGAACCGACTCGTCGAAGACCATCAGCGTCAGCTCGCCCGCAGGAAAGTCGTTGGAAGGACCAACCTCGAAGAGCCGGATCTCCTGCGCGGTGGGAGCGGCGTTCTCGATCGTGATCTTGGCGCTGCGGAAGTCGCTCGGCCGCAGGCGATAGCCGGTGAAGAGCGCAAACCCGTCGGCGCTGTTGCCCTGCACGAGAGGGCCGGCGCTGAAGACGTTCTTGGGGGCATTTGCGGCCATGGCTCAGAGATCCCGATCCGACAGTCCGGTCTCGAAGACGGGCGCGGTCGAGCAGGGGTTGCCGCTGAGGTCGGTGGCGCTCGCCGACGGGGTCCAGGCCATCTGAGCCGCGATCCCGGAGGTCTTCAGAGCCCCGCCCGAGGCCAGCGAGCCGACGGTGACGGTGAGCACCGAGACACCGATGCCGCCGACCACCTGGGTTGCGGCGCCGAGCGTCGCGTTGAAGGTCGAGGTCTTGTTGTTCTTGATGAAGTCTCCGTGCAGGTTGACGCTCCCCAACCGGATCGCGTTGTTGCCCGCGGAGTCGGTGGAGAACTGGAGCGTGTCCCCCGTGCCACCGGTTCCCAGCAGGTTGCCGTCGCGCAGGCGGGCGTAGATCGGGGTCGGGGAGGCGCCGCTCCAGCCAGAAACGATCGAAGCCGGGTTCATCTGCTCGCTGTAGGTGAAGGTGACCGAATCTCCCGACTCGAGCCGCCCGGCGCTGCCGCCGGCTCGGTTCGCGGCTTGCACGTCCAAGCCGCGGACGGCGGTGTTGTCGACGTTGCGAGCCGAGACGACCGCGGAGTTGGCCACCGTGCCGGTGCTGGTCGTCATCACCGCCCGCAGGTCGTAGGAGCCGTCGGGGACGGTCGTGGAGTTCCAGGCGCAGGAGTACGGGGCGGCCTGCACCCGGCAGATTTCGGTCCAGCTGTTTTTGCCGGCGGGGGAGCGCTGGATCGTTACCGCCGAGACGCCGGCGGTGGAGGTGGCGTTGGCCGAGAGGGTCACGGTTCCGTGCAGGTAGGCGCCGGGGTCTTCGAGCGAGACCGAGCTGATCGTGTTGTCAACTCGACGGTTCTGGACGGTCGCCGAGGTCGCGCGATTGCCGGCGGCGTCGACCGCGGTCGCCCGCAGGTCGTAGGAGCCTTCGGCGACGGTTCGGGTGTCGAACCTGCAGGCGTACGGAGAGGCGGTGGCGATGCAGACTTCGGTCCAGGAAGCTTTGCCGGCGGGAGAGCGTTCGATCGTCACCGCGGCGACGCCCGAGTCGGCGTCGGAGGCTTCGGCCGCGAGGGTGACAACGCCCGAGAGCGGCGTGCCTGGGTCGGACATGGTCACGACCGGGGCGCGGTTGTCGACCTGGACGTCGGCGATCGAGTCGGTCGCGGTGAAGCCCGCATTGTCGGTGGCGACCGCGCGGAGGTCGTAGTAGTCGTTGGAGAGCGTGCCGGTGTCGAGATCGCACGAGTAGGGAGCGCTGGCATCCACGCAGACCGTCGTCCAGTTACCGCTGCCGGCCTGAGCGCGATCGAAGCGGACACTGGCGACGCCGGAGCCGTAAGGGTCCACGGCGCCTGCGGCCAGGGTCACGGTTCCGTGGATCGCCGTGCCGGGATCGGTCAGCGAGACAGTCGGGGGGACCCAGTCGGAGGCGCTGGCGATTTCCGATCCGCGGTTCGCCGTGGCGGCGCCAAAGCTGGCGTTGGAGAGCCCGCCGGCCGAGGCGCAGAGGGCGAGCAACAGGGTCGCGGCGAGAAGCACACGCCCACGGATGCCGCCGCGCTGTCTCTCCCGCCCGGGCATCAGATCTGCTGCCCACTCCCCTGGAGCAGGGCTTCGTCTTCCAGGCGCCGTTCGGCTCGCGCCTCGGCGACCATCCCGGCCAGGATCGAAATCGCGAGCAGCAGGGCTGGGACGCCGATCGCCAGCATCCGCACCCAACGGATCTCGAGCGCCGCGAGCGCGTAACCAACGTAGGGAACGTGGGCGACGACCTTCGCCTGGCGAGGCTGATCGAGGCTGAAGGTCCAGGGGTCGGGCGCCGGGTTGGCATCTCCCTTGGTGCGGTACACCGCGTGGCCGTGGGCCCTATCGATCGAGAAGATCCGGTGGGTGACCAGGCCCGTCGCGTGCCCCGCCGGAGCGAAGGCCGGCGGGGAGTAGGTGATGACGTCGCCCCGCTGCAGGGCGGCGACCGGGGCCTGTTCGTCGAAGACGACCGAGCCGCGGTCGTAGGTTCCCGTCATCGAGCCGCTGACGATCACGTAGTGCTGGAGGCCGAGCGCCGCCGGCACCAGCGTGACCGCGCCGAGGGCGAGGCAGACGGCGGCTGCCAAGCTGACAGCCGCCGTCCGGATTGCCTTCATCGCGGTCACGAGGTGGGGACCGCGTCCCATTCGTAGTCCGCCTTGGCGACCTTGCCCTGGTCGCTGTTCGGCGCTTCTTTGCTGAACGTCGCGGTGAAGCGGTAGGTGTGCGCCTCGCCGGCCGCATAGCTGCCGAGGACGATCCCTTCGGCCGAGACCTTGCCGACGTCGCCGCTGTAGACGCTGATGACTTTGGAGCCGGTGACGTCGTCGATCTTCAGGGTCATGTCGCCGACGCCGAAGCCGTTGGAGGCGTTTGACTCCGCCAGCTTGAAGGTGCCGGCGAGCGAGCCGGTGTTGGTGATCGTGACTTCGCCGCTGCGAATGTCGCCCGGTTTCAGGTTCGAGCCGGTGACGATCGCGACCCCGCTCTTGGAGTTCGACTGCAGCAGGCTGCCGGAGGCGAACGTGTTGGCGGGGTTGGCGCTGTGGGAGCTGAAATCCGCTCCCGACCCGACCGCTGCGACGACCGCGACGAGGGCGGTGAGGAGGGCGGCGAGTGCGCGCTTGGGGTTACGGGACAGGTAGTGCATGGGGTCTCCTTCTGGAGGGTTCGATTGCCTCAAGCACCATCGGGGGACCGCGCAGCTGTTTCGGTTGCCGGCAGGTATCGATCAGGTATCAGCGCCGGACTTGGAACTGAAATGAGAGAAATTGAGAGACAGGCTCGCTGGGGAGAGGGGTCGCTATGCCCTCTTTTCCTAGTATTGAAGCCATCCGCCGGCGTAGCTCAGTTGGTAGAGCACTTCATTCGTAATGAAGGGGTCCCCGGTTCAAGTCCGGGCGTCGGCTCTTAAGAGCCTCCTCCTCCTCCGCGACGGCGAGCTCTCGATCAGATCTAGATCGCCAGTTGAGGCTGCCGGGGCGCGCTAGGCCCGGCCGCCCTTCGCTTTGGGGGTGCCCTTGTGCCTCGGCTTTGCCTTCACGCAGCGGATCTTGCCCTTGTGCTTCTCCTTGTGGAAACCCGCTTTGCACCGCAGCGACTTCTTCGCCCGCCTCACTGCCGGTGCCGGCGTCGCCGGCGGGCTCGGGCCACCGTCGCCCCTCATCTTCGCGAAGTTGGCGACGACTTCCGCACCTTCCCCGAGGATAAAGGTGCACGGCCCGTTGCCCGAGCAGGCGCCCGACCAGCCGGTGAATTCCGAGCCGGAGTCGGCGACCGCAGTCAGCGTGATCGCCGTGCCTTCTTCGAAGACGGCTGCGCAGGAGACGCCACACATGATCCCGGCCGGAGCGCTCGACACCCTGCCCGAGCCGCTGCCCGTCTTGGTGACGCTGAGGGCACCGAGCCAGGGGACGACGATTTCGTTGGAGCTGAATTCGTATTCGGTGCCGGCGGAGTTGGTCACCACGACCGCACACGAGATCGATTCGCCTTCGTCGTCGATCCCGAGCCGGTAGGTGCTCGATTCGGCGCCTTCGATTTCTTCTTCCCCGCGGAACCAGAAGTATTCGTAGGTGAAGATCGGGGGGTTGCCGCTCCAGGCGCCGTTGCTGCAGCTGAGCGTTTCGCCGATCTTCCCGACCCCGCTCACGAACGGCGGCGTGACGTTCGTCGGCGCTTCTTCGGCGACCAGCGTAGCGTCGACGCCGCTGGTTTCATCGCCCACCGTTACCGTCACCGACTGAGCTTCCGCCTCGGTCGCCTTATCGTCGAAGTACTGGGTGAAGTAGCCAAGGAGGGAAAAGCGCACCTTGTATAAGCCGGGCGCGAGGGAAAGGAATTCGTAAGTGCCCCTGTTGTCGGGGCTGACGCATTCTTCGCTGCTCGTACCGAGCGCACAGACCTGGGCGGCGCCGAGGTCCCCCTGACCGTCGTTCGTGGCGACGTGCCCCTTGATCGACCCGGCATCTTCGAGCGCGGCGTCGACACCGCGGACCCGCGTTTTGTAGAACGACACCGTCGTCGCGTGGGCGATATCGGCGGCATCGTCGTAGTACTGCCTGATGTAGCCGTCGACTTCGAACCAGACGCTGAAGGTCCCGCCCACAAATTCGAGGTAGTACTTCCCGTCTTCATCGGTGAACGTGCTGAGCGAGCAGAAGTCCCCTCCGCCTTCGGAGGCGCAGACCCGGACGTTTTCGATCGGGTCGCCGGTGTCCAGAGCGGTGACTGTGCCGCTGATCCCGGGTCTCGCCTCGAGGTCGGCGCTCGCGATCGTGGCCGCGCCGGCCTGGACCGTGACTGGGGTCGCGTTGAAGAATTCCGTCGCGCCGCCGCTGAACTTGGCCCAGTAGCCGGAGATGTAGAACCCGACGATGTAGGAGCCGGGAGGGAGGCTCACGATCCGATAGCCCGATTCACCCGCCGCGTACCCGCAGGCGATTCTCGTCCCGTTCCGCCTTAACGCGCAGACTTCACCGAATGAGGGGGCTTCGCCTTCGGCCGTCAGCGCGCCTTCGATCCGGCCGGCGGCGACCAGTGACGCGTTCGCTTCCACCGCTTGGCCGCTCCCGATCTGGAGCACTTCCGCTTCGTCGTAGGTCGCTTTTCCCGGCCAATAACTCACTACGTATTCGGGGCCGCCCTGCGGTTCTTCGAAGTAGAGCTTGTATTGGTCGGGGGCGATCGCGGTAATCGCGTAGTCGCCTTCTTCGTCGGCCGGGGCGCAAGTCACCTGTTCACTGCCGCTTACGTCGTGGACGCATGCCCGCGCGTGAGGGATCGGGGCGCCCCCGACGGCCGTGATCTTCCCGCTGATCGAGGCCGCCAACGCACTCGCGGGAGCGACGCAGAACAGCAGAAAGCAGGCGAGGCCGACCGCCCAGAACATCGATTTCAACAGTGCCTCCGTCGATTGCTGGAACCGCACGAGGCGGCCGACGGATCCAGAATACTCAATGCCTCCCGATCTTCACTGACCCCGCCTCCTCATTACTTGAAGTTTTGGCGGTCGGCGGCACCGCTTGCGTCCTTGGGCCATCGGAGGGCAAAAATATGTCCCCAACTCTGCAGTTCTGTATCGAACTCAGCCGAACTCCTTAGACGGAATCGCACCCAAATGGCCCAGATTCACCTCTAGAATCACGTTCGTAATGATGGGGTCCCCGGTTCAAGTCCGGGCGTCGGCTCTTTCGGCACGCCCGCGGGGCGCTACTTCTTCTTCTGGCGCCGTTCGAGGACTTCGCCGAAGGCTTTTTCGATTTCGGTGGTGAGGGTGAGGCGGAAGGTGGCGTTGAGGGCGTCGAAGGCGAGGGGGCGGAGGCGGCCGATGGCGGCGATCAGCTCCTCCCAGCCCTCCTCCGGGCGGCCGGCGTCGTCGAAGGGCTTCCAGAGTTCGTCGACGAAGAGGTTGACGAAGGTGCGGGCCGAGGACTGGGCGTTGCGCTCGAGCTTCTCGATCACCGCCAGGGCGGCGGGCAGCTCGACCCCCATCCCGGTGACTTCCTCGGCGGCGCGGATCAGGGCCGGGCTCGGGGCTTCGAAGCGGTCTTCGCCGAGGGCGACGAGGAGGCCGAGCTTCTGCGCTTTCTCCAGCAGGCGGTCGTCGTCGATCCCGAACTTCTCGATCAGCTCCTCGCGGCTGTAGACCTCGGGCGCCTCGGTCGCGAAGGGGGCGGTGACCGCCTGGCGCAGGCCGACGAAGCGGTCGGCGTCGGCGCCGTGCTCGCCGATCAGGCGCGAGATCGCGCTCAGCTTGAAACCCTCCGACTGCATCTCCTGGATCAGGCGCAGGCGGGCGACGTGCTCGGGGCCGTAGTAGCCCACGCGAGCGCGCACCTCGGGCGGCGGCAGCAGGCCGCGGGACTGGTGGTTGCGGATGTTCCGCACCGACATCCCCGTCTCGTAGGCGAGCTGCTCGACGGTGAGGTCGGCCTCGCGGGTGGCGGAATCGGCTTCGGAAGCGGGCGTTTTCGCCATGTGACGATTCTACATTCTGAATGTAACCTCGTTTGAGGTAACGTTTATGAGGGAACAAGCTTCTGGCAATCCACCCTCTTCGCAAGGACTTCCAATGAACTTCGACTTCGCAGCCGTTCTCGCCGCAGCCGCCCCGCCCGCGGGTGGCGCCGAGATCGGCCAGATCGTGATCGCAACCACGGCGGCGACGATCGTCACCGCCGCCCTCCTCTACCTCGGCCTCGGCCATCGCAGCGGCCGGGTCCAGATCCTCCAGCGCCTCGCCGACCACAGCGAACGGACCTCCGGCATGCCCGGCTGGGTCGCCTTCCCGTCCGGGATCGCCACCCTCTCGCTGCTGACCGCGGTCTTCGGGATGTACTGGGACATCTCGATCCACATCGACAACGGGCGCGACGCCGGGCCGCTGGCCAACCCCGCCCACTACTTCATCCTCGCCGGCCTCTTCGGCATCTTCAGCGCCGGCTTCTTCGCGATGGTGCTGCCGAAGGAGAAGCCGAGCACGGTCGCGATCCGGATCGGCCGCGACTGGTGGGCGCCGCTCGGCGGCGTCCTGATCTGCGCCTGCGGCGCCTTCTCGCTGATCGGCTTCCCGCTCGACGACGTCTGGCACCGCCTCTTCGGCCAGGACGTGACCCTCTGGGGGCCGACGCACCTGATGCTGATCGGCGGTGCGGCGATGACCCTGGTCGGGATCGCGGTGCTGACGGTCGAGGGGATGCGTGCAAACGCCGCAGCCGAGAAGCCGCTGGTCGAGCTCGCCCACACCAGGCTGGCCCGCGCCGTCGCCCTGACCGGCGGCCTAATGCTCGGCCTCTCCACCTTCCAGGCCGAGTTCGACTTCGGCGTCCCCCAGTTCCAGCTGATCTTCCAGCCGCTGATGCTGATGGTCGCCGCCGGCGTCGGCCTGACCCTGGCGCGCGTCTATGCGGGTCCGGGCGCGGCCCTCGGCGCCGCAGGCTTCTTCATCCTCCTGCGCGGAATCCTGGCGCTCGCGGTCGGCCCGGTCCTCGGCCAGACCACCCCCCACTTCCCGCTCTACCTCGCCGAGGCGGCCGTGGTCGAGGCGGTCGCGCTCTTCATCTCGACCCAGAAGCCGCTGCGCTTCGGGCTCGTCTCGGGGATCGGAATCGGCACCGTCGGCCTCGCCGCCGAGTGGGCCTGGTCGCACCTCTGGATGCCCCTCCCCTGGCCCGAGGCAGCCTTCCCCGAAGCGGCGATCGTCGGCCTCGCCGCCGCGATCGCCGGGACGACGATCGGCGCCTGGATCGGAGCCCACCTCGCCGCCGAGCCGGCCGAGCGCTCGCCCCAGCTGCGCCGCGCCGCGCTCTGCAGCGCCGCGGTCCTGGCGGCGCTGGTCGCCTACGGCCTCTACACGCCGACCCAGGAGGGCGTCAGCGCCCAGGTCGCCCTGCATGACGTGGGCGGTGGCAACGGCCGCGAAGTCGAAGCAACCGTGCGGATCAGCCCGCCCGACGCGGCAACCGACGCGGAGTGGTTCGACGTCACCGCCTGGCAGGGCGGCGGCCTCGTCGTCGACCCGCTGCAGCGGACCGCTCCCGGCGTCTACCGGACGACCGAACCGATTCCCGTGCACGGCAACTGGAAGGCGATGATCCGCCTCCACGACGACAACGCCCTGACGGCGCTGCCGATCTTCCTGCCGCGCGACGAGGCGATCCCGGTCGGCGAAACCCCGGCCCCGGCCAGCTTCACCCGCAGCTTCGGCGACGAGCACCAGCTGCTGCAGCGCGAGCAGAAGGGCGGCAGCCCGCTGCTGGTCGCGATCGCCTACTCGACGGTCGCCGGGATCGCGCTCTCGCTGCTCGCTCTCCTCGCCTGGGCGCTGCACCGGCTGGCGGTCGGGATGCGGCCCTCGCCGCGACGGCGGCGCCTGCGCCTGCGCAGCCTCCCCGGCTTCCAACACGGCGGCGGCCGGTGACCCTGCCGCTCGCCCACCACAGCCTCGTCGTCGCGCTGCCGGTCTTCGCCCCGGCCCTGATCGTGATCCTCGTCCTCCTCGTCCACAACCTGCGCGAGCGCCGGCACTGGGACGGGGAGGAAACCGAGGGCTGAGAGCCGAGACCGCAAAAAGGCACCCTCAAGGGGCCTTTTTGCGGTCTCGCGACAGTGAGGCCTGGATTGCCTCGGCGTACGGGCCGTGGAGCGTCGAGCGCGGGGGGCGCATGGTGATGCCGTAGGCCTCTCGCATCGCCTGGGTCAGCGTGCGCTTGAAGGTGGGGCCGTGCCAAGCGTGGGCTTCGCGGGCGCGGCCGACGTGGAGGTGGACCAGCTCGTGCAGCAGGGTCTCGAGGGCGTCGCCGGGCCGGATGTCGGGATAGGCGGTGACCGACAGACGGAACTCGGTGGGGACGGCGAAGCCGAGCCGGTTGGGCTTGCGGCTGGCGCGCCTCACTTTCAGCTGCGGACAGCGCTCGGCCAGCGGACCGTCGGCGAAGACGGGGAGTGCCCGCAGGCGCTCCATCTCCGCGTCCAGCGCCACCCCGGCGACGAGGAAATAGGAGCGCGGTCGGGGTCGGGCGGGAGCAGCCGGGGGCTTGGCCCGGCGCAGCCTCAGCTTTGGCACCGCGGGCACCAGTAGGTGGTGCGGTTGGCGTCGCCCTGGCCCCGCGAGGAGACCGGGCCGCGGCAGGAGGGACAGGAGCCCTGGCGGCGTTTGTAGATCTGGAAGCGGTGCCGGTCGCCGGTCTCGACCGCGCTCTGCATCTGCTCGCGGGCGGCGCAGAGCACGGCTCGCAGCTCCTCGTCGGAGAGGTCGCCGACCGGCCGCCAGGGATCGACGCGGGCGGCGAAGCAGGCCTCGCTCTTGAAGATGTTGCCGATCCCGGCGACGAGGGTCTGGTCGAGCAGGGCGTCGCCGAGGGTTCGGTGGGCGTGAGCTTTCAGCGAGCGGGCGACCGCCCCGGCGTTGAAGTCCGTGGCGAGGATGTCAGGGCCGAGGCGGGCCAGGGTGGGGTCTCGGCGCAGGCCGTCGGTTCTGAGCAGGCGCAGGGTGGGACCGCCGAACTGGACCGCCTCTGAGCTCTCACCTCTGAGCACGGCCCAGGCCGCGCCCGCCGGCTTGCGCCAGGCGGCCCCTCGCGGGTAGACGTGCCAGGAGCCGCTCA
>DATAMR010000035.1:0-8875 GCA_036260485.1 Solirubrobacterales bacterium
AGGCTGCGGCCCACGTCGGGCGGCTCTTCCTCGCCTTTCGCCGCCGCCGCCGCGCCCTCGGCGAGCGCCTTCGCCGCGTCGGCGATCTGGTGATCGCGACCGCCACGGATCGTGCCGGTCTTTTTCGCTTCGGCGAGGTCGGACTCCATCAGGCCGGCGAGCTCGGCGAGGCGGCGCAGGCCGACGACGCTGGCGGTGCCCTTGAGGGCGTGCGCTTCGGCGCGCATCGTCTCGAAGTCGGTGGTGGCGGTGGCGAGGCCGGCGGCGATCACGTCGCAGCGCCGCTTCGCCTCGTCCGCGAAGGACTGCAGGAGCTCCTCCTCGGTGGCGGCTTTGTCATTCATGGTGCGATGGCCTTGTCGACGGCTTCGTGCATCAACTCGAGCCCGAATGCTCCCTCAATTGCGTCCCGGACGACTCCGTGGCGGTCGATCGTAAACAGGTAGGGCTCGCTGGGGAGGTGGAAGGCCCGCACCTGGGGCCGCACGCCTAGGGCGGGATCGTTGTGGTTGTAGATCTCCATGTGGATGAAGGCCGCCTCGTCACCGTATTCGTGTTTGACCTGCTCGGCCACGTCGACGACGGGGCCGCAGACCCGACTCTGGCAGAACTGCGGGGTCGCAAACAAGAGCACGATCGGTTCCTTGCCCAGCGCGTCCGCGTAATCCACCTTGTTCTGGGAGTCGGGAGGGATGCGAGTCGTGACCTTGGACCGGTCACCGTCGGCGTCCTGCGCGGTCGGCGTGTGGATCAGCGGCGCTTGGTCCCCGGGCCGCGGGATGCGGTCGAATTCTCCGACCACCACGGTCGGCAGCGGCGTCCCCTGTAGTTCGCCGTCTTCTCTGACGATCGCGGCCAGCTTCCACTCGCCGTTGCGTGGCAGGTCGAGCTGGGTCGAGTAGACGACCCGGGCAGCATCGGGGTCGCCGGTGGTGGTCTGGCCCGCGAACTCCGGCTTCGTGGCGAGAGTTTCGATCGCGGCCGGGAACGGACCCCATGCGGGGCGGTCGAGAGCCTGTTCCTGGGCTTTCGCGATCTGGCCTCGATTGCCGGACTTCGATTTCGCGCTTGGCTTCGGTTCCGGCACCTTGGAGAAGTAGAGGGCGACTTCGGCGTCGTCGACCGGGCCGCTGTCGCGGTCGGTGACGCCGAAGGGATAGCGGTTGGCGCCCGGATAGAAGACTTCGGCAGCCGGTTCCAGCTTCAGATCGACGGGGTTGTCGGCGACCTTCAGCACCTGTCGCAGGGTCCTTTTCCCGGCGCTCGGGAATTTGGCCGCCGGAGGGGCCGGGCGGCTTTCGGCGGTATCGGCGGCGGCTGCGGTTGATTCATCGCTGCCGGAATCGCTCCCGCAACCGCCGATGAGCGCCCCCGTCGCGAGCAGGCAGAAGAGCGCTGGGGCGAGGCGGGGGGCGCGCATCGGCGGCATGTTATGGAGAGATAGGGTGGCCGGGGTTCTCGACGAGAAGGAGATGGAGATGGCTGAGCGCGCTGCACTGGTGACCGGAGCTTCGAGCGGGATCGGCCTCGCGATCGCGAGGACGCTCGGCGAAGAGGGCTATGCGCTGACCGTCTCTGCCCGCCGGCCCGCGAAGCTCGAGGAAGCCGCCGCGGAACTTCGCGACGAAGGCTTCGAGGTCGAGCCGATCCCGGCCAACATGGCCGAGGAGGACCACGTCGTCGCGATCTTCGCCGCCCACCGCCAGAAGTACGGACGTCTCGACGTCCTCGTCAACAACGCCGGAGTCGGGATCGGGTCGCCGATGGAGGAGATCCAGACCAAGCACCTCGACATGCAGCTCGCGGTCAACCTGCGGGCGCTGATCCTCGGCACCCGCGAGGGGCTGCCGATGCTGCGTGCGGCCGGCAGCGAGCATGGCAAGGCGCTGATCGTCAACACCGCCTCGATCGCCGGCAAGGGCGGCCAGGCATGGCTCTCGATCTACGCCGCGACCAAGGCCGCTGTGATCAACTTCACCCAGTCGACCCACCGCGAGGCGGGCGGCGGCGGCATCCAGTGCACGGCGCTGGCTCCCGGCTTCGTCGAGACGCCGATGACCGAGTTCGTCCAGGGTCAGATTCCGCCGGAGGAGATGATCCGGCCGTCCGACCTCGGCGAGGCGGTCCGCTTCCTGTTGCGGACCTCGCGCAACTGCCATATCCCCGAGATCGTTTTTACCCGCCCCGGCGAGGGCTTGGACACGCCGTAGCGGCGGCGGCCTGGGCGTGAGCGAGCGCCTGCGAATCCTGATCGGCGCCTTCGGTGACGCCGGGCACGTCTTTCCAGCGATAGCCCTTGGCAAGGCCCTAAAGGCGCGCGGGCACGAGGTCGTGATCGAGACCTGGGAGGAGCGGCGTCAGGCGGTCGAGGGCGAGGGGTTGGGATTTGCCGCGGCGGAGGAATACCGGATGTTCCCGCCACCGGACCCGGAATCCGAGGAGGGACAGCATGCCGCCGAGGCGGCGCTGGCTCTGCGACCGCTGCTCGACGATTTCCGCCCCCACGCGGTGGTCAGCGACATCCTCACCCTGGCGCCGACCCTGGCAGCCGAGCAGGCCGGGATTCCGCTCGCCACCCTGATCCCGCATATCTACCCGGTGGTCGAGCCCGGCCTGCCCTTCTTCGCGATCGGGCTGCGGCCACCGCGGACGCGCCTGGGCCGGGTGCTCTGGCGCACCGGGCACGACCGGGCGCTGAGGATCGGCCTCGAGCAGGGGCGCCGGGACCTCAACGTCCAGCGCGCCCGCCTCGGCCTGTCGCCGCTCGACCGCTTCCACGGCGGCATCAGCCCCGACCTGGCGCTGGTCGCGACCTATCCGCAGCTGGAGTACCCGCGGCGCTGGCCGCCGGGGGTCGAGATCACCGGGCCGATGACCTTCGAGGTGCCTCACCCCGAGATCGAGCTGCCGCCCGGCGACGAGCCGCTGGTCCTCGTCGCCCCCAGCACCGCCCACGACTCCGACAACCACCTGGTCCGCACGGCGCTGGCGGCGCTGGCCGAGGAGCCGGTCCGGGTCGTGGCGACGACCAACCTGGTCGCCCCGCAAAAGCCGATCGAGGTCCCCGCCAACGCCCGGCTGGTCGAATGGCTCAGCTACAGCCAGCTGATGCCGGCGGCCTCGGCGGTCGTCTCCCACGGCGGCCACGGCACCGTCGCCCGCGCCCTCGGCGCCGGCACCCCCGTCCTCGTCTGCCCGATCATCGGCGACATGAGCGAGACCGCGATGCGGGTCGACCGAGCCGGCGCCGGCCTCTCGCTGCCCTGGCGGCTGTGCCGGCCGGCCCCGCTGCGCTGGGCGACGCGGCGGCTGCTGCACGAGCCTAGTTTCACCGCAATAGCGGAAGAGATCGCGGCTTGGGGCCGGGCGAACGACGGCGCCGCGCGAGGCGCGGAACTGGTCGAGCGGCTGGCGCAAAAGCGCCTCGCCGCCGCCTAAAAGCTCCGGGGGTGGGACTCGAACCCACAACCTCTCGATTAACAGTCGAGCGCATCTGCCAAATTGAGCTACCCCGGATCGGATCTGAGCTACCCCGGACAAGAGGGCGAGCTTCCGAAACTTTAGCGATCGGTAGAGGAGACGCTCTTCACCCCCACCTCAACTTGCGCATGGCAATTCGAACAGAGGAGAACGCACTTAGCCGCCTCGGCCCGGGATCTCTCGATTCCACGAGTCAATCCGCCCTCCCCGATCTGGAACGACTTCGTCGATGGGTCGAGGTGATGAAACTGCAGAGCGGCGGGATGTTGATCGAATCCGCACAAGACACATCGGCCGCCGGCCTCTTCGACCAGCTTCTTCTTCACCGAGCGCCGCCGCTTGGACACAGCCTCCGATCTGCATCTGCCGCATCGAAATCCGCCATCGGGACGGGCGAAAAAGGCGGTGTGGCCGTGCTTTGGACATCTCGAATACGTGCGCTTTAGACCGTTCTCCCGCGCTGCCCGGGTTTCACGCAGCCGGACTGAACGCTGCGTCTCCAGCTTCAGCTTTCGCAACCAGTACCTGACCGTGGTACGGCCCACCCCAAACGCTTCTCCCATTTCCTGGATCGAGGCGCCGCCCTCGACGAGCCATCGGAGTTGCTGGGGGTCAACCTTCCCATTCGGAGCATGCGTTTCTTTGCCGGAGGCCGCAAGCCCGCACTTCTTCAGCCAGTAGCTGACCGTCGATTCGTGTTTGCCGACGCGCTTGCCGATCGCTTCGAGCGACAAGCCCTCCCCCAGGCACTGTTCGAGCAACTCTTTGTCCACGCCGGAAGCATTGCAAACGCCGCAGACAGAACAATGCGCTGCGAAAACTCCTAGACGCTGCCCGCGGGGCGCTCCGAGTGAGCGATTCGCTCTACCAGCGCTGCCCTTTCGCGGCTCAGCGCGGCGCGGCGCTCGTAGTCGCCGCGCTCTCCGGCGGCGGCGATCTCGCCCTCCAGCCGCCGCTGCTCGAGGAGGAGGAAGTTCAGCTCCATCGCTTCGTGGGAGGCCGGCTCTTCGCGCGACATGATCACCAGTTCGGCGATCACGCCGGCCAGCTCGCCGTCGTCGTGGGGAAGGTTGGAGGCGGGATCCTCGGGGTGCTCGCGCAGCCAGGCGGCGGCGCGCTGGCCGGTCGGCGAGAGGTGGGCCTCGCCGAGCCTGGCGAGGAACTCCCTGCCCTCGTTCGGCATCGCGATGCACATCGCCAGCAGCGATCGCTCGCGACGTTCGCGGGAAGTCAGCTCCCCCTGCCGCCGAGGCTGCGCCGGCCTCGAGCCCGGCGCCGGTTCCGGCGGGGGCGCCTGCTCGGGGCCGCCGCTGGCCGGGGTCGCCGCGACCACCCTGCCCATCACCATCGCCGGGTCGAGGTCGAGCCGCTCGGCGACGCGACGGACCAGGTCTTCGCGCCCGGCGCTCTCCCCCATCCCCGCCAGCACCGGGGCCACCTCGGCGAGCGCCTGGTCGCGGGCGACCGGGGACCCGGTATCGGTTCGCCCAAGGACCAAACCGACCTGGAAGGCAACCAGCTCCTCGGCTTTCTCCAGCAGACCACGGAACCGCTCGGGACCCTCCGCGGCGGCCATCATCTCCGCCGGATCCTCGCCGGCGGGCATCGCCGCCACCCGCAGCCGCATCCGCCGCCCGGCGGCCACGCTCTGAGCCCGCAGCATCGCTTCCTGTCCCGCCGAATCGGCGTCGAGGGCGAGTACCACCTCGTCGACCATCCCCGAGAGCGCCGCCACTTGCTCGCCGGTGATCGCCGTCCCCATCACCGCCACCGCCTCCTCCAATCCGGCCTGATGCAGGGCGAGGACGTCGGTATAGCCCTCGACGACGACGGCGCGGCCGGCCTTGGCGATCGCCGCTTTCGCCTGGTCGACGCCGTAGAGGATCTGGCTCTTGTGGAAGAACTCGGTCTCGGCCGTATTCACGTACTTCGCCCCTTGGTCCGAACGCATCGCCCGGCCGCCGAAGCCGAGCACCCGGCCGCGGCGGTCGCGGATCGGAAACATGATCCGCTCGCGGAAGCGGTCGTAGTCGCCGCCGCTGCGTCCCCGCTGGACCAGACCGACCCCCCGCAGCTCGTCGACGCTGAACCCGGCCCGCTGGCCGCGGACCAGCAGCTTGTCCCAGGCGCTCGGGGCGTAGCCGACCGCGAACTTCCGGAGCACCTCTTCCCCCAGCCCGCGCCCGGCGAGGTAGTCGCGTGCCTTGCCGGCCTCCTCGGACTCCCACAGGTAACTTGAGTAGAAGGCGGCGGCCCGGTCCAGCAGCTCCTCGAGGCGCCGCCGGCGCTGGCGTTTGGCCTCGGCCCGCGGATCCTCCTGCTCGCGCTCGAGCTCGACCCCGTAGCGGTCGGCGAGCAGCTCGACCGCCTCGGCGAAGTTGAGGCCGTCCTTCTCCTCGACGAACTTGATCACGTCGCCGCCGACCCCGCAGCCGAAGCAGTGGTAGAGCTTTTCGGTCGGCTCGACCGAGAACGACGGCGTGCGCTCGTCGTGAAACGGGCAGAGCCCGACGTACCGGGCGCCCTGGCGCCGCAGGTCGGTGTGGGCGGAGACGACCTCGACGATGTCGGCCGCCTGCTTGACCCGCTCGACGCTGTCGGGAGAGATCAGCGCCATCAGAACCTGGACTCTTCGGGAATCGTCAGCTCGGTGAACTTCGCGATGCAGAAGCGGTCGGTCATCCCGGCGATGTAATCAGCCACGCGCTGGCAGTCGCTCGCTCCCGGGTCGCGGCTGGGAACCTCGTCGGGATGGGCGAGGTAGTGGTCGAAGAGCCCGCGCATCGTGCGCTGGACCCGGTCGTGCTCGCGGCGCGCCGCCGGGCCGAGGTAGACGCGGTCGAACATGAACTTCCGCAGCCGCAGCATTGCCTGGCCGACCTCGCGCCCCTGCGATATCTCCTCGGCCCCCTCGGAGTGCTCGACGATGTCGCGGACCAGGGTGTCGATCCGCTGCGAGCCGGTCGGCCCGAGCAGCTCGATCTCCTCCGCCGGCAGGTCCTCCGGCCGCAGGATTCCCGCCCGCAGCGCGTCGTCGATGTCGTGGTTGATGTAGGCGACGCGGTCGACCAGCTTCACGACCTGCCCCTCGAGCGTCGCCGGCTTGCGCGAGCCGGTGTGGTTGAGGATGCCGTCGCGCACCTGCTCGGTCAGGTTCAGTCCTTCGCCCTCGCGCTCGAGCACGTCGACGACCCGCAGCGAGTGCTCGTTGTGGCGGAAGCCGCCGCCGCAGCGGTCCTTCAGCGCCGCGTCGAGCTCCTCCTCGCCGGCGTGGCCGAAGGGCGGGTGGCCGAGGTCGTGGCCGAGCCCGATCGCCTCGGTCAGGTCCTCGTTGAGGCGCAGCGCCCGCGCCACCGTGCGGGCGATCCCGCACGCCTCGAGCGTGTGGGTCAGGCGGGTCCGGTAGTGGTCCCCCTCGGGGGCGACGAAGACCTGGGTCTTGTGCTTCAGCCGCCGGAACGACTTCGAGTGGACGATCCGGTCGCGATCGCGCTGAAACGGCGTCCGCAACGGACTGTCCTCCTCCTCCCGCTGCCGCCGGGCCGGATAAGACCGCGTCGCCTGTGGCGCCAAAAACTCCTCCTCGAAAGCGGAGATCCTCTCCTCGAAGGTGACGGTGGCAGGCACGAGCCGATCATACGGCGAGCGCTCCGGAGGGACGGGGGAAGGGGTCGCCGGACAACAGCGGGGAGGGTCCGGCGACCCCTTCCCCCGTCCCTCCCTTACGCCGCGGCGCGCAGCTGGACGTGGGCGTGGTGCTCCAAGGTCTCGCCCACCGCCCGCTCTGCTTGGCGCAGCGCCGGCAGCTCGGCCTCCGGTGCTTCGCTGAGCGGTTTCGCCAGCGCCTCGACAAGGAACCGATGCGCCTCCTCGCTGAGCGGGAAGGAGCCCCCTTCGCAGCCGCCGCAGACGACCCCTCCGGCAGCTCCGGAGAAGCCGACCAGATGCTCGGCCTCGCCGCAGTGGGCGCAGGAGGCGAGCTCGGGCGAGAAGCCGGCGGCGAGCGCCAGCTTGGCGCGGAACGAGAGCGCCGTCTCCAGGGCGGCGGCGCGGGGCTGCGCCGGGTCGTCGAGCAGGGACAGGTAGCGGCAGAGGAGGTTGTAGGCGGGCGGGTTGGGCTCGGCGGAGTCGAGCAGCCGCAGCACCGCGTCGCAGCCGCGGGCGCCGGCGGTCAGGGCGGGACCGGAGGAGCGCAGACGCGAGTAGCCGTCGACGGTGGTGGCGCTGGTCACCGTCATCAGGTCGCTGCGGCCTTCGTGCAGGAGCAGGTCGAGTCGGAAGAACGGCTCCAGGCGGCCGCCGAAGCGGGATTTCGGTTTGCGGGCGCCCTTGGCGATGGCCCCGATCCGGCCGCGGCTCTTCGAGTAGAGGTGGAGGATGCGGTCGGCCTCGCCGTAGCGAATGCTTCGCAGCACGACAGCCTCCGTCTTGACCGTGGTTCCTGCCACCCTCCTACTTTGCCCGGCGCCTCGGACGCCTTCGCAGTTTGACCTGACACGCGGGGCAGAAGTAAGTGGAGCGCCCGCCGACGACGATGCGGACGATCGTCCCGCCGCAGCGGAGGCAGTCCTTCCCCTCCCGGGTGTGGACGAGGAACTCTTCCTGCATCGACCCCTTCTCGCCGCGGGCGTCGCGGTAGTCGTCGATCGAGGAGCCGCCGGCGTCGATCCCGGCCTCCAGCGCCGCGACGACGGCGTCGCGCAGCGCCTCTGCGTGCTCGGGCTTCATCGATCCGGCCGGCGAGAGCGGGTGCAGCTCGGCGCGGAAGAGCGCCTCGTCGGCGTAGATGTTGCCGACGCCGGCGACCTTCGATTGGTCGAGCAGGAAGGACTTCAGCGGCGCCGTCCGCCCCGCCGCCAGCTCCCCCAGCGCAGCCGGGGTGAAATCGGGCGAGAACGGCTCGACCCCGAGCTTGGCGAACCGCTCGTCGAGGCGGTCGTCGTCGAGCAGGAAGGCCTCGCCGAAGCGCCGCGGGTCGGTGAACCAGAGCTCGCGCCCGTCATCGAGGACGAATCGCGCCCGCAGGTGTCGTTCCTCGGTCGAGCGCTCGCTCTCATACAGCCGGCGGCCTTCGGAGGGATCGATCACCTCGTCGCCCTCGCGGAGGATCAGGTTGCCGGTCATCCGCAGGTGCATGACCAGGGTCCGCTCGCCGTCCAGCCCCATGAGGATGTACTTGCCGCGGCGGCCGAGGCGCTCGATCGTCGCGCCGCTTCCCGCGGCGCTCATCTGCTCGGGCGGAACAGGGCGGGACCAGCGCGCGTCCAGCACCTCCAGCCGCTCGATCCGGCGCCCTTCGACCTCGGGCTCCAGCTGCCGCACGACGGTCTCCACCTCCGGCAGCTCGGGCATGCCGAAGTTCTACCCGATGCCGGCGTTCGTCCTTGGTGCCCTG
>DATAMR010000044.1:0-78435 GCA_036260485.1 Solirubrobacterales bacterium
GTAGACGGCCGGGTGCATCGGGTTCTTGACGTAGACCAGCGTCGCCTGGGCGGCAACCGGAAGCGCGAAGAGCGCGATTGCGGCGACGAGCGCCCCGAGCAGTGAGGACTTCGGCAGTCTTGGCATGGCGGCGATCCTAGCCGCGGGGTCGGCCAGGCGGACGATCGCTCACGCATCTGCATTTACCCGTCCATAACGCGGGTAACTGCAGACGCGTTCTACCCCGGTCCGACGACCGCAGCCGCGACGAGGCCGCCGCTGACGCCGATGAAGGAGACGACGGCCAGGGCCCGGTACCAGGGCCGCTTCTCAATGTCGGGCTCGAAGGCGAGCGGGACGAAGAGGAAGGGGTTGACGAGCGTGCCGAAGACCAGCGCCGCGGCGATCGCGGTCGGCAGGTCCGGCACCGCCAGGCCGACCCCGATCAGGATCAGGCCCATCATCACGTAGTCGAGGTGGACCTGGCGGATCCGCTGCGGGGCGACGACGCCGATCCGCCGCAGCCAGTCCGGCCGCTCGCCGCGGATCACCATCGCCCAGCCCAGCAGCCCCCCGATTGCAAGCTCGACCAGCCCGATTCGCACCACCCAGTCCATCGCTCAGCGTGGGGGTCGTCGGATAGGCACTAGAGCTCGGGGACGTCGGCGCCGAGGGGTTCGAACGGCAGGCGCTTGACCTCGGCCCAGCCGCTGCAGCTCTCCTCCAGAGCGGCGGCGACGTTGCCGGCGTCCTGCCAGGTGGTCCAGACGAGGACGGTCGGACCGGCGCCCGAGATCGTGGCCCCCAGCGCCCCCAGCTCCCGCGCCGAGTCGACGATCTCCATCGAGCGCGGGTAGAGGTCGCGGCGGCGGTCCTGGTGGATGCGGTCGAAAAGGCCGCGTGCCAGCAAGTCGAGATCGGCACCGCGGAGCCCAAGCACCAGCATCGCCGCGGCGGATACGTTGGCCACGGCGTCATGAAGTGGGATCTCGCTGGGAATCGCTTCACGCGCTCGCTGGGTCGAGACCTCCTCAGAGGGGACCACGACGACCCCCTCCAGCCCCTCGGGGGGGTCGAAGCGCGCCGCGGTCGGTCCGTCATCTCCACTCCCGCAGACCACGAAGCCACCGTAGATCGCCGCCGCGACGTTGTCGGGATGCCCCTCGATCTCGGTCGCCCGCGCCAGCACCTCCTCTTTCGTCAGCGCCAGCTCATACAAGTGATCGGCCGCCGCCAGCCCGGCGACGATCGCCGCCGCGCTCGATCCCAGCCCCCGCGCCAAGGGGATCTCGCTGCGCAGCCGGAAGGCGATCCCGTCCGCGGGCCGCAGGCTCTCGAAAGCCCGCACGATCAGGTTGTCGCGCCCGGTCGAGACCTCCAGGCCGCCGGGATCGAAGGAGAACTCGCCCGACTCTTCGACCTCCAGCTCGAGGTGCAGCGCCATCGCCGCCGCCATCGCGTCGTAGCCGGGCCCGAGGTTGGCCGAGGAGGCGGGGACGCGGACGAGCCGGTGGCGCGCGGTCAAGGCCCTAGTCGAACACAGCGCGCTCGACGGCGCTGAGGCTGTTGTCGCAGTTGATTACGGCCGGCGCTTTCGAGAGCGCGGTGTCGGGGTCCTTGAGGCCGTGGCCGGTGAGGACGCAGACGACGGTCTCGGGCTTGGCGCTGCCCTCGACGACCGGCAGGCCGTGGGCGAGGAGGCCGGCGACCGAGGCGGCGCTGGCGGGCTCGCAGAAGACGCCTTCGTGGTCGGCGAGCCAGCGGTAGGCGTTGAGGATCTGCTCGTCGGAGACGGCGGCGACGCGGCCGCGGGAGGCGGTGAAGGCGGCCATCGCCTCCTCCCAGCGGGCCGGGTTGCCGATCCGGATCGCCGAGGCGACGGTCTCGGGGTTGGCGACCGGTTCGCCGCGGACCAGCGGCGCCGCGCCCTCGGCCTGGAAGCCGTAGAGGATCGGCGCCGCGCCTTCCTCCTGGAAGCCGCGCCAGTAGGCGGTGACGTTGCCGGCGTTGCCGACCGGGATCGCCAGGGCGCCCGGCGAGGTCCCCAGGTCCTCGAGGACCTCGAAGGCGGCCGTCTTCTGGCCTTCGATCCGGTGCGGGTTGACCGAGTTGACGAGCTCGATCGGGTGCTTCTGGGAGAGCTCGCGGACGATCCGCAGGGCGTCGTCGAAGTTCCCCTGCAGGGCGACGACGCGGGCGCCGTGCATCAGCGCCTGGGCGAGCTTGCCTATCGCGATCTTGCCCTCCGGCACGATCACCGCCCCTCGCATCCCCGCCCGCGCCGCGTAGGCGGCGCAGCTGGCGGCGGTGTTGCCGGTCGAGGCGCAGATGATCGCCTGCGCCCCGCGTCCCTTCGCCCGCGAGACGGCGACGGTCATCCCCCGGTCCTTGAACGAGCCGGTCGGATTCAGCCCCTCGAACTTGAGGTAGGCCTTGGCCTCGATCCGCTCCGAGAGCCGCGGCGCTTCGATCAGCGGCGTCGCACCCTCGTTCAGCGTCACCACCGGATCGCCCGGCTCGAGCGAGAGCCGGTCGCGATAGCGGTCGATCAACCCGGCCGCCATCAGTACTCCTCCTCGATGACGCGTATCGAGCGCGGCGGAGAGCGCAGGTCCTCGAGGCGCCCCAGCTCCTCGACCGCCGCGGCGAACTTCGACTCGAGGCACTCGTGGACGACCATCACCAGGCGCGCGTCGGAGCCGGTCCCGCGCTGGACGAAGCTCTTGACCGAGATCCCGTGGTCACCGAGCACCGTCGCCACCGCCGCCAGCACGCCGGGCCGGTCGGCGACCTCGAGGTGCAGGTAGAAGGAGGAGCCGACGTCGGTTACCAGCGGCAGCTCGACCCGGGTCTCGTGCACGGGCGCGTCGCCGGCGAGGATCGAGACGACGTCGCCGAGCACCGCCGAGGCGGTCTGCAGCCCGCCCGCACCCGGCCCCGACATCGTCACCTCGGTGATCGCCGGCGCCTCGACCATCACCGCGTTGAACGGCCCCTCGATCGGCGCCAGCGGGTGGCCGGGATAGAGGAAGCAGGGGAAGACGCGGACGCTGATGCCGCCGTCGCGCCGTTCGGCGATGCCGAGCAGCTTCAGCGAGAGGCCCAGCTCCTTGGCGTAGGCGAGGTCGTCCGGCGCGATCGCCTCGATCCCCTCGTAGGCGACCTCGGAGAGGGTGACCGGGGTGTGGAAGGCGAGCCGGGCGAGGATCGCCATCTTCGCCGCGGCGTCGGCGCCGTTGACGTCGTCGGAGGGGTCGGCCTCGGCGTAGCCCAGCTCCTGCGCCCGGCCGAGCACCTCGTCGTAGCCGGCGCCGGTCGCCGCCATCTCGGTGAGGATGAAGTTGGTGGTGCCGTTGACGATCCCGAAGACCTTCGAGATCTCGGTCACGCCGAAGCTCTCCTGGATCGTCCGCACGATCGGGATCACCGCCGCGACCGCCGCCTCGAAGCGCAGCTGGACCCCCGCTTCGCGGGCGACCGCGAAGAGGTCGTCGCCGTGCTGGGCGAGCAGCTGCTTGTTGGCGGTAACCACCGGCTTGCCGGCCCGCAGCGCCGCCAGCACGTGCTCGCGCGCCGGCTCGGTCCCCCCCATCAGCTCGACGATCAGGTCCGAGCCGGCGAGGATCGACTCGAACTCGCCCTCCTCGCGGGTCAGGACGCCGGCGATCTCCGGCCGCCGCCCGGTCGCCGCCTCGACCGCATCGGCCCGCTCGGCGAGCAGCTCGGCGAAGGCGGCGCCGACCGTGCCGCGCCCCAGCAGCCCGATGCGCACGGGTTTGGAGCCCTCGGAGGACACGACTAGACGTCCCTCGCCGTCAGGTCCTCGTAGGTCTCGCGCCGGACCACGACCCGCGCCTCGCCGTCGCGGCAGAAGACGACCGGTGGCCGCGGCACGCCGTTGTAGTTGTTCGCCATCGCGTAACCGTAGGCGCCGGTGACCGGGGTGACGAGGACGTCGCCGACGGCGGGCTCGGCCAGCATCGCGTCGCGGACGATCACGTCGCCGGACTCGCAGTGCATGCCGGCGATCGTCACCAGCGTCTCGGCCGGAGCGGCGGCGCGGTCGGCGATCAGCGCCTCGTACTTCGAGCCGTAGAGCATCGGCCGCAGGTTGTCGGACATGCCGCCATCGACAGCGACGTAGGTGCGCACGCCGGGGATCTCCTTGACGGTGCCGACCCGGTAGGCGGTGAGGCCGGCGTTGGCGACCAGCGAGCGGCCCGGCTCGACCAGGATCCGCACGCCGGAGCCGAAGACCTCGGCGACGCCGCGGACCTTGACGTCGACGTAGGCTTCGATCGAGGGCGGCTCGTCCTCGTGGGTGTAGGCGACGCCGAGGCCGCCGCCGACGTTGACCACGCGGCACCAATCGCCGGCGAGGTCGCCGAGCGCCCGGATCGCCAGCGTGTAGGGCTCGAGCTCGAAGATCTGGGAGCCGATGTGGGCGTGCAGCCCGACCAGCTCCAGCTTCTCGGAGGCGAGCACCCGCTCGACCGCACTGGCCGCCAGCCCGTCCTCGAGCCCGAAGCCGAACTTCGAGTCGAGCTGGCCGGTGGTGATGTAGTCGTGGGTCGAGGGCTTGATCCCAGGAGTAACCCGGATCAGCACCTTCTGCGGTTCGTCGAGCAGCCGCTCGCAACGCTCGATCTCGTCGAAGGAGTCGAGGATCAGGTGCCGGATCCCGGCGCGGGCGGCGAAGAGGATCTCCTCGTCGGACTTGTTGTTCCCGTGCATGTGGATGCGGTCGGGGTCGAAGCCGGCCCGCAGCGCCATGTGCAGCTCGCCTCCGGAGGCGACGTCGACCGAGATTCCCTCCTCGGCGAAGAGCCGGTAGGCGGCGGTGCAGGGCAGCGACTTGCTGGCGAAGAGGACCTCGTAATCGTCGGTGTGGCGCTCGAAGGCCTCGCGGTAGGCGCGGGCGCGGGCGCGCATGTCGTCCTCGGCGTAGAAGTAGGCAGGCGTGCCGTGCTCTTCGGCCAGCTCGACCAGGTCGCAGCCGGCGATCTCCAGGTGGCCTTCGGCATCGACGCGACTGCCCTGCGGGAAGACCGCCGAGCCCGCGATCGAATCGCTCGCCACCGACCCCGCCTGTCCTCGCTCCGCCATAGGACGGGCATTTTGACGATTAGTCGGGCTCGACGAATCCCCCGCACGCGCCTGGCGGCGGCGGACGCTGCGGTGCGGCGTCCTAGAGGGCTGACCGCCGGGACTATTTTTTGCCGCCGAGGCCGCCGAGCACGCCTTCGACGGCGCCGACCGTTTCGTCGACGACTTCTCCCACCGGGGATTCGGGTCCGACAACGCCGTTGACGGTTTCTTCGGTTACCTGGGTGACACCGGTTTCTTTCAGAGCGCCGCCGGTGACCGTTTCGTCCACTTGATTGACGGTTTCGTTGACGGTGCTGGTGACTTTCCCGGTCGTCGTCGAGGTGGTCGTGCCGCCGCCTTCGCCCGAGCCGCCGGTGCTGCCGCCACCGCCGCCGGAGCCGCCACCGCTGCCGCCGCTGGACGCTGCGCCGGGGCCGCCGGAGGAACCGCCGGGAGACTGACCCGGGGTCGAGCCACCGCCGCCCGCGCCGGGGGCTTCGCCAGCTCCTCCGCCGCTGCCGCCGCCGTTGCCGCCTGGCTGCCGACCCGTACCGGCGAGGCCCTGTTCGCCGCCTGCAGCCGGTCCACCGCCGCCGTTGCCCTGAGCGGAATTCGCGCCACCGCCACCGCCATTTGCGCCAGCCCCACCGGCACCCCCGCCGCCCGCGGAACCCGGCGCGGCGTCGGCCGTCTCCGCGGCCGAGACCGCGACGTCGTCGTCGCCGCCGATCAAGCCGGGGATTGGGAAGTTGTCGAAGACCTGAACCGAGACGAGCAGGACAAAAGCGACCACGGCGACTGCGATCAGGCCCGCGCCCGACATCGCACCCAGCAGATAGTTCCTCGCCTGCCTGATCATCCGCTGTTGGCTTACCCCATCTGCAGCGGGCTCCTAACAGATCGGACCCCTGAACTACTAAAATTAAGTAGACGGAAGTTCGGGTACTGGGTGTTCAGCCGCTGGAGGCGTTCTCGACGCGGAGGAGCTCCTGGCTCGCCTCCTCCTCCATCTGCAGCGTCGTGTGTTCGATCCCGTAGGCCTCGCGCAAGGTCAGCTCGAGCCGGCGCCGGATCAGGTCGCGGTCGACTCCCTGCGCGACGACCACATGGGCCGCGATCGCGCCGAAGCCGGAGGTCACGGTCCAGACGTGGAGGTCGTGGACGGAGCGGACGCCGTCCTCGCGGCAGATCGCCGCCCCTACTCCTTCGACGTCGACACCCGCCGGCGCCGCCTCCATCAAGACGTCCACCGGCTCCTTGATCAGGCGCCAGGACGAGGCGAGGATCAGGACGGCGATCAGCAGGCCGACGATCGGGTCGACGACCGGCGAGCCGCCGAGCAGGACGAAAGCGCCGGCGACGACGACCCCGATCGAGCCGAGCGCGTCGGCCGCCGAGTGGCGCAGCACCCCCTCGAGGTTGATGTCGTCCCGCTGGCCGCGGGCGAGGACAACAGTAGCGGCGACGTTGCCGGCGAGGCCGAAGAGGCCGAGGGCCAGCACCCCCCAGCCGTCGATCCCGGGCGGATCGGAGAAGCGGCCGATCGCGGCGATCGCGACGGCGACGCTGACGACGACGAGAAGCAGCCCGTTGACCAGCGCCGCCAGCACCTCCGAGCGCTGGTAGCCGAAGGTGCGCTGCCCTGCCGCCGGCATCGACGCCAGCCGCGCCGCGATCAGCGCGAGGACGATCGAGCCGGCGTCGGAGAGGAGATGCCCGGCGTCGGCGAGCACCGCCAGCGAGCCGGTGAGGATCCCGCCGACCGCCTCGGCCAGCAGCAGGCCGACGTTGATCCACAGCGCCCACCACATCCGCCGCCGGCTGTCGGCGCGGCGGGCGTCGAGGGCGTGGCTGTGGCTATGTCCGTGGCCGGGCCCGTGCATCCCCCGAGGATACGGCCGGGGTCAGGCGGCGACGGGCTCCTTCTTGATCGACTGCTCGGCGACCTCGGCGGCGTAGCCGAGGCGCTCGGCGTACTCGCGCGCCTGCATCCGCGAGATGACCATCCGCTGGATCTCGGCCGTGCCCTCGAACAGCTGGTAGATCTTGGCGTCGCGGAACCACTTCTCCAGCGGGCACTCGGTGCTCTGCGCGTAGGGGCCGACGAGGTCCATCAGCGTCGTCGTCGCCCACATCGTCACGTCGCCGGCCTTGAGCTTGGACATCGAACCCTGGCCACCGGTCATCGGCTTGCCGTTGCGCCCCATCCAGGCCGCGCGCTGGACCAGCAGCCGGGCGGATTCGATCTCGGTGGCGACGTCGGCCAGCGTCTGCTGGATCCGCTGCGCCTGCAGCATCGGCACCCCTCCTTCGCTCTGGCCGTCGAGGTACTCGAGGGTCCACTCGTAGGCGGCCTGGGCGATGCCGAGCGCCGAGGCGCCGACCAGCGGCCGGGTCACCTCAAAGGTCGCCAGCGCGTCGGCACCGCGGGACTTTTTCCCTTCGCGGCCGCGTTGCAGCTTCTTTTCCAGCTTCTCGTCGCCGCCGAGCAGGCAGTCGCCGGGGACGCGGCAGTCCTCGAGCACGATCTCGGCGGTGTGGGAGGCGCGGATCCCGAGCTTCGACTCCTTCTTGCCCTGGGACAGCCCCGGGGTGTCCTTGGGAACGACGAATGAAGCCTGGCCGCGGGTGCCGAGTGCGGGGTCGACGGTGGCGACGACGACGTGGACGTCGGCGATCCCGCCGTTGGTGATGAAGACCTTGGTGCCGTTCAGGACCCACTCGTCGCCGTCGCGCCTGGCGGTCGTCTTCAGGCTCTTGACGTCGGAGCCGGCCTGCGGCTCGGTCACGGCGTAGGCGCCGAGCTTGATCTCGTCCTTGGTCCCGAAGCACTCGGGGACCCAGCGCATGATCTGCTCGGGGGTGCCGGAGGAGGCGATGCCCGCCGCGGCGAGGCCGGAGCCGGAGATCGCCAGCGCGGTGCCGGCGCAGCCCCAGTGGAACTCTTCGGCGGAGATGACCTGAAACTGGCCCTCGGGATCGGAGGCGGAGCGCTGGATCGACTCGAGCGTGCCGAAGCCCTGCTTGCGCGCCTCTTTGATCACCTCCCAGGGGATGCTCTCCTCTTCGTCGTGCTTGCGCGCCGCCGGGCGGATCACCTCACGGGCGAACTTCCGGCAACTCGCCTTGTACTCCTGCTGCTCCTCGTTGAGTGCGAAATCCATCCTCTTCCCTTTTCTTCCGCCTACCGATTGACTGGTCAGTCAGCCAGTCGGGGACTTTACTCCTCCAGCCGCAGGCCCATCGGTACGTTTCCCCGGTGACCCCGAAGCGGCCGATCAACGCCGACGTCCCGGCGGAGAAGACAAAGGCCGAGAAGTCGACGCCCGAGGCGACCCCGGCGGAGCAGCCGAAAGCCGACGAGCCGAAGCAGCGCAAGCCAGGTGCCCCGAAACCTCTGCTGGCGCTGGTCGCCCTCGCCCTGGTCTTCATCGTCGTCGCGATCGTCTGGGGAACCAGCGGCGGCGAGGACAGCGGCACGAGCGAGACTCCCGCCCCGACGCCGGCCCCCGCCGCCGAGCGGAACCAGAGCACGGCCGCCGCCGAGCAGACCGCCGAAGCGCTCGGCTATCCCGGCTTCGCGACCAACAACACGACCCGCATCGGCGGCTCGTCCCCGGCCGCCAACGCGGCGGGCGCGGCGCTCGCCGTCTACCCCGCGACGACCCCGGCGCAGCGCCCCGCGGCGGTGACCGTCGTCGGCGAAGAAGACTGGGCCGGCGCGATCGCCGCCGCCGTCCTGATGGCCGCCCCGGTCCAGGCCCCGATTCTCTTCTCCGCCCCCGGCGAGATGCCCGCGGTGAGCGAAGAGGCGCTCGCCGCGCTGGACCCGCAGGGCAGCAAAGCCACCGGCCAGGCATCGCTCTTCGCGGTCGGCTCCGTCGCCTACCCCGGCAAGGCGGTCCCGATCGACTCCGGCGACCCGGCCAGCACCGCCGCCCAGATCGCCACCCTCCGCGACCGCCTCTTCGGCGAAGCGCCGAAGCACATCGTCATCGCCTCCGACTCGCGCCCCGACTTCGCGCTGCCGGCCGCCGCCTGGGCCGCCCGCTCCGGCGATCCGGTCCTCTACACGGGGGCGAAGAAGCTGCCGGGACCGACCGCATCGATCCTCGAGGCGCACCCGAAGGTGCCGGTCTACGTGCTCGGCCCCTCCTCGGCGATCTCCTCAGAGGTCGTGCGCGAAATCGCCAAGACCTCCAAGCAGGTAAAGCGCGTCGCCGGCGAGGACCCCGTCGCCAACGCTCTCGCCCTCGCCCGCTACCGCGACGGCAGCTTCGGCTGGAACGTCAACGACCCCGGCCACGGGTTCGTCCTCGCCCGCAGCGACTCGCCCGCCGACGCCGCCGCCGCGTCGCCGCTCTCGGCCTCGGGTACCTGGGGCCCGCTGCTGCTCACCGACGACGCCGACCAGCTGCCCGAGCCGGTCCGCAGCTACCTCCTCGACGTCAAGCCGGGCTACACCAGCGACCCGACCCGCGCCTTCTACAACCACGTCTGGGTGATCGGCGACCACGACGCGATCGGCATCGGCCAGCAGGCGGAAGTCGACGAACTCGCCGAGCTTGCGAAGATCTCCGAAGAAGAATGAGCGAGTCGGAGAACCCCCAGCTGCTCGGCGGCGCCAAGGAGATCACGGTCGAGGACATCCGCGCCCTCGCCGGTCCCGTCACCCCCCACTTCGCACTGCAGGTACGCAACCGCATCCGCCGCCTGATCGAGCCGCTGAGCGCCGACCACCCGGCGCGGGTCGAAGGCGAGCGCCAGATCGCCCGGCTGGAGGAGCTCGCCCGCCACAGCGGCGAGCCCCGCGACGGCCTCGGGATCTCGCATTGAAGTACCTCGCTCCCGGGGTCTGGCGGCTGAAGGAGGCGCCCCGCCCGCTGATCAACGTCTACCTGGCCGAGGACGTCCTGATCGACGCCGGCCGCCGCTGGGACAAGCGGCGGATCTTCGCCGAGCTCGAGGGCCGGGAGATCTCGATGCTGGCGCTGACCCACGTCCATCCCGACCACCAGGGCTGCGCCAAGGCCGTCTGCGAGGCGCGCGGCGTCCCGCTCGCCTGCCACGCCGACGACGTCGATGCGATGGAGGGGCGCCGGCCCGTGGCGGCGACCGCCAACCCCGGCGCCAAAGCCTTCGCGCGGATGTGGGAAGGACCGCCTCACGAGGTCGACCGCGTGCTCACCGAGGGCGACGAGGTGGCCGGCTTCCGCGTCGTCCACGCCCCCGGCCACGCCCCCGGCGAGGTGATCTTCTTCCGCGAGCACGACCGGGTGGCGATCTGCGGCGACGTGATCCGCAACATCACCTACGTGACGATGCGGACCCGGCTCGGCGAGCCGCCGTCCGAACTGACTCCCGACCCGGCCGAGAACCGCCGCTCGATCCGCAAGCTCGCCGCGCTCAACCCCTCCCTGATCCTCCCCGGCCACGGCCCCGCCGTGACCGACATGGGCGCCTTCGAGCGCTTCGCTTCCACGCTGCCCCGCTGACAGACCTCCAGGAATTCTTCTGCGCAAAGGGGGTTCCGGACCCGCAGGCTCCCGCCGGTGAGACCAGGTGCGTTATCAAGGCTGAGACGGGCTCGGAGATCAATTTCATCCGGACCTCCTCGTACAGTCGGCGGACTTCCCGCCGTCAGGCCGAATTCCGCCCGTCACGGAACCCGAAGGAGAGGAAGTAAATGCCAGAGTTGGCAAGTGGCGGTCGACTCAGCCGAGGTGAAATTCTTCGCACTTCCGGTGCGCAAGAGACACCTGGCAAACCTCTCACGCGACGCACTTCTGGGGATCCTCCGACGTGAGATGGAAGACAACACCACGCTGGAGCACTGGCTTCCGGGTGACGTGATCGCCGATGCGCTGAGCGATCAGAAGTTCAAGGACGAGCTGATCCGAGACCCTGCGAACGTGCTGAAGGAGAGAGGCTACTCGCCCCCCGCCCGGCAGATCATCGTGCTGGAGAACTCAGAGTCCACCTATCACCTCGTCCTAACGGAGAGCCCTTCTCGTCAGTCCGATCTCGACCTTCGGTCCTTGGAAGAGAGCTTGGTCGAGAAGTACGGGGTCAACACCACGAAGTGCTGTGCCTCGGGCACCTGCGCAGGTGGTGGGCGCAGCGCTTCGACGGACCCGCCTCGAGGAACCGGCGGGCTCTCGCGGCGAACCTCTACCCGTCAGCCACCCCTCCCACGAAGCCTGGTTGGCAAATCTTTCCCGGCTACGCCTGGCGAAGCAGGTGAACAACCTGGCCGAGGCGTTTACGCGCAGGTTCTCTCATCTTGAGGAGCTGCCGGTTGAGCGAGCCTCCGAGATCGCCTGCATAAGTGACATCGAGATGCTGGGCTCGGAGAGCCATAACAACCTTCAGATCAGGACCTGCTCGCGTTGAAGCGCAACCCAGTAGGCCCAAGGTGGGTTGTATGGGGGAATGGCAACGACTGGAAGGGAATCCAGAATGAGAACGCTTTTGAGCAGGCGCCCATCGCCCGCGATGGTGGTGGCGATCGTCGCCCTCGTCGTCGCCCTGGCAGGAACCGCCTACGCGGCCCAGACGATCAACGGCGGCGCGATCAAGAAGCAGACGATCGGCGGCGGCAAGCTGAAGCAGAAGACCCTGACCGGGTTCCAGATCAACACCAACAAGCTCGGCACGGTGCCGTTCGCGAAGGTCTCGACCCACACCTTCTGGGCCGTGGTCAACAACCCGGCGAACCCCGGCAACGCGGTGCTGGCGCGGGCCAGCGGACCGGACATCACCGCCACCGAGGGCGGCGGCGCGGTCACCGTCACGTTCCCCTTCAACGTCTCCGGCTGCGCCAACGTCGCCGGCCGCAACAACGCCGGCACCTCGGTCCCCAACTCGGGCTACGCGCAGACCAACAGCTCAGCCGCCAATCCGAACGCGATCGAGGTCCGCACCCGCGGCAAAGACGGCAACAACGAGGACGCCGACTTCCACCTGATCGTGATCTGCCCTTAGATCCCGCCCGGGGTTCTTTCGCGCACCCCGGAAACCACCAGCGCAAGTAGCCAGGTCACGCCGCGCGGCGGCCTGTATCCAATCGCTTGACACTCGCTAACTAGTCGGCGATCCTTGCGCCACATTGGCGGCCCTGCCCCTCATTACTCGTGACAAGCGGCTGGGAATCGTCTTCGTGCAGGATGAGCGCCCCGACGGCTCGATCGTGGTTCTCGCCTGCACCGAGGGCGAAGAAGAGGGTGTGGCGGCACCGTCTCACCTACCAGAGGAAGAGGAGGAATGGTTCCCCCTTGCCCAGCGCCTCGCCATCGACCTTGAGAGACGGGGCGGCCCCAGTGACCATTTCGGGCTCGTCGTCGATACGACTCAACTGCCGCAAGGAAGGCTTGTCTTCGACATCGATCGCTTCGTCGAGGAGCTGCGCTTGGCGGTCGATCGCGGCGAACGGCATGTCCTGCTGGACCTGAACCGTGCCCGCTCCTGGGGGCTGAAACTAGAAGACTTCCTCCAGTGGTAGACCGCCCACCCTCCGCATGAAAGACCCACAGCCTGGGCAGCCCCCCAGAGGCCGACCGAGCGAGGATCTTCTCAGGGTCGTAATCGACGCCTACTACCGCCGCGCGATAGCAACTCCGGACGCCGCCCGCTCAAGGGCCCAGAGCGCCTACGTAATCTCAGCTGCGATCGCTGGCGCGCTCGTCACTGCCGGCGCCTTCGCAAAATTGAGAGAACAGCCGGACTCCGTCGGGGCGCTGGCCGCCTGTGCTCTGGCGGGTTGGGTGCTAGCCGCCGCGCTCTTCATGTACGCGGTGGCAGCGCCATACGAGTCTCCGGAGCGTCGTAGTGAGGTCTACGGATCGAAAGCGTTCATACAGAAGGCGATCGACAGTGCAGAGGAGGAGCGCGACACCATCGATCGCCGAAGGCTCCGCGCGCAATGGGCAGCACTGCTCGCAAGCGTCCTCACGGTCGCGGCCATCGTGCTGGCGACCTTCCTTCCACACCCTTCCGAATTCGAGAAGGCAAATGTCACCCTCGGCAGAGCGGAGCGCACCCGGCTCTCCAGACTCTGCGGACATCGCCTCACACCGGTGATCAGCGGTGAAATCGACATCGGCTCGCTCGACGACGGCACCATCCGCTTTGAGCCCTCCAACCGGCAATGCATACGTGACGGTGCAACCAGCCTCAAGGAAGCCGAAACGTCCTACCTCCTCGAAGGCTGAACGCTCCCCTGACCGTCATCGGCCGCGACGCGGGCCAGCTCCATGTTCACTCGGCCGGCGCAGAATGGAATGCCCTCGGCAACCAACAGGCGGCGCTGCCGGTCGCCCTTGGCGAGCGAGCCGTCGGCGCGGACGACGCGCCACCAGGGCAGGTCGGGATCGTCGCCGTGAAAGAGCACGGCGCCGGCAAACCGCGGCGCCCCCGGGGAAACGTCCCCATAGGTGCTTACGAACCCAGCGGGGATCTCCCGCACTCGCTCCAGCACTTCCAGCTCCCGAGACCGCGAGGGAGGCCGATTATCGACCTCTCTTGCGGTTTCGGTGCTCACGCGCCGGGGCCGAATGCGTCGATGATGCGGTTTTGGAACTCGCTCAGCTCCTCGGGGGAGATGAAGTAGGTCGGCGGAGTGAGGAAGAGGCCGTCGGCGCGCTCCGCCGTCGCCTCGACGCGGGCGCGGACCTTGTCGAGGGGCCCGGCGGCGCAGTAGGCCTCGACCATCTCGTCGCTGATCGCCGCGGGGACGGCGGCCAGGTCGCCGCGGCGGAAGGCCTCGCCGGCGGCGACGGCGTTGTCGACGAAGCCGTGCAGCTCCCAGAGCGGCATGTAGGTCTTGACCGTCGCGTAGAAGGAGATCGTGCGGCGGGCCATCTCGATCGCCCGCCCCTCGTCGTCGTCGATCGCGCAGCAGACCGTCGGCAGGTAGTCGAAGCCCGAGCGCTCGCGGCCGGAGCGGCCGAGCCCCTTCTCGAAGGCCGGGACGATCACCTCGTCGATCCACCGCAGGCTCTGGATCGGGTGGCCGATCAGGCCGTCGGCGACGTCGCCGGCCATTCGCGCCATTCCCGCCTGCACGGCTGCGGTGTAGATCGGCGGCGCCTCGCGCGGCGCCGGGTGCGGGCGGACCCAGCCCTTGATGTCGATGTCGTAGTAGGAGCCCTCGTAGCGGATCGGCTCACCGGCGCTCGCCTGACGCATGATCAGCCGCGTCGCCTCGATCGCCTCGCGCAGGTGCGGCGCCGGTTTGCCGTAGGCGGCGTTGTGCCACGTTTCGTTCAGACGTTTGACCCCGGCGCCCATCCCGAGCCGGAAGCGCCCGCCGGACATCTCGTCAATGTCGAGGGCGCTGATCGCGTGGATGAAGGGGCTGCGGGTGAAGGCCCAGACGATCCCGGTCGCGACGCCGATCCGCTCGGTCTTCGCCGCCAGGTAGGAGGCCTGGGTGACGGCGCTGCGGAACAGCTCCGGCGCCCAGACGCACTCGACCCCGGCGGCCTCGGCCCGCAGCGTCTCCGCCTCGAGGTCGGCGACCGAGGCGCCGATCGCGGCGACGGAGATGCGATCGAGCGCGCCCACGGGACTCGCAGCTCTCAGGCGCTCGCCGGAGCGGTCTCGCCGGCCAGCACGGCCTCGGCGACCTGCTCGCGGTGCCACCTGGCGTCGCCGAACATCGCCGCGTTGCCCCGGCCGCGCTTGAGGAAGAAGTGGAGGTCGTGCTCCCAGGTGAACCCGATTCCGCCGTGGACCTGGATCGCCATGTCCGGCACCCGCCAGCCGGCGTCGGAGGCGTAGGCCTTCGCGGTCGAGGCGGCGAGAGCCAGCGACTCCGGCTCGGCGTCGGCGGCCCAGGCGGCGCCGTAGACGGCGGAGCGGGAGTTCTCGGTCTCCAGCAGCATCTGCGCACAGCGGTGGGAGACGGCCTGGTAGGCGCCGATCGGCCGCCCGAACTGCTGGCGGTCTTTGGCGTAGGCGACCGACATCTCCAGCGCCCGCTGGGCGATCCCGGTCGACTCGGCGGCGAGCGCGACGCAGGCGCGGTGGAAGACCGGGTGGTAATCGGCGCCGCTGCCGGGGAGGGTCGCCTCCGGCCGCACGCCGTCGAAGCGGATCGAGAAGAGGCGGCGGGTGGGGTCGATCGACTCCTCTGCGGTGACGGTCACCCCGTCGGCGCCCTTCTCGACGATGTGGCGGCCGCCGTCGGCGGTGGCGACGAGGAAGAAGTCGGCGGCGCCGGCGTCGAGCACGAGCGTCTTGGTGCCGCTGAGCACGTCCCCCGCGCTCATCGAGAAGCTCATCGGCTCGGAGCGCCCGTCGGCGTCGATCAGCGCCGGCGTCCCGCGCAGCGAGCCCTCGGCCAGCGGCCGCAGCCAGCGCTCCTTCTGCTCGTCGGAGGCGCCGGTGGCCAGCGCCAGCCCGGCGATCGTGTTCGAGAGCAGCGGCGAGGGCGCCAGCGCGTAGCCCATCCCCTCGAAGAGCACCGCCAGCTCGACCGTCCCCAGGCCCTGTCCGCCCCACTCCTCCGGGAGCGCCAAGCCGGCCCAGCCGAGCTCGGCCATCTCCTTCCAGCCGGCCTCGTCGAAGCCGCTCTCGCTGGCGGCGATCTCGCGAATCCGCTCCGATTTGAAGCGCGAGGCGAGGAAGTCGTGGGCGGTCGAGCGGATCGCCTGCTGCTCGTCGGTGAGGTCGAAGTACATGGCGTTGTGTCTAGCGCAGCCGCGGCAGGCCCAGGACCCGCTCGGCGATGATGTTTTTCAGGATGTCGGTCGTCCCGCCCTCGATCGAGTTGGCGCGGGAGCGGAGGAAGCCGTACTGCCAGGCGCCGCCGGAGACGGCGTGCTCGGCGCCGCGGGCGAGCATCGAGTAGGCGCCCTCGATCTCGAGAGCGAGCTCGGTCAGGTCCTGGTTGATGTCGGCCCACTGCCACTTGCCGAGCGATCCCTCGGGACCGGGGATGCCGGACTGCATCGTCTTCGTCAAGCCGCGGTAGGCGTTCAGCCGCATCGTCTCCACCTCGATGTGGAGCTGGGCGATCCGCTGGCGGAAGTAGGGGTCGTCGGCCGCGGTGCCGCTGCGCGACGGGGTCTCGCGCGCCAGCTTCGAGAGCCGGCCGAGGCTGTTTTGGATCTGCGAGATCGCGCCGAAGGCCAGCCCGGCGCGCTCGTTCATCAGCGTCGTGATCGCCACCGCCCAGCCGTTGCCGACGCCGCCTACGACGTTGGCGTCGGGCACCCGCGCCTCCTCGAAAAAGACCTCGTTGAACTCGCCCTCGCCGGTTATCTGGACCAGCGGCCGGGTCTGCACCCCGTCCTGCTCCATGTCCATGAGGAAGTAGGTGAGGCCCTGGTGCTTGGGCGCGTCGGGGTCGGTGCGGGCGACCAGCATGCACCACTTCGCGTACTGGGCGAAGGTGGTCCAGACCTTCTGGCCGGTGACCACCCATTCGTCGCCGTCCTTGACCGCGCGGGTCTTCAGCGAGGCGAGGTCGGAGCCCGACTCGGGCTCGGAGAATCCCTGGCACCAGATCTCCTCGCCGGTCAGGATCGGCTCGAGGTAGCGGGACTTCTGCTCGTCGGTCCCGTGCGCGATCACGACCGGGCCGCCCATCGCCAGACCGAGGACGTTGGCCGGGCTCGGCGCTTCCTGGCGGCTCGCCTCGGCGGCGAAGATCGCCTGCTCGATCATCGTCGCGCCGCGACCGCCGTACTCCTTCGGCCAGGAGATCCCGGCCCAGCCGGCCCCGTGCAGCTGCAACTGCCACTCGCGCCGGAAGGCCATCACCTCGTCGAGGCCGGCCTCGGGCTCAGGCCCCGGGTGGTTCTGCTGCAGCCAGGAGCGAACCTCTTCGCGGAACTTCTCCTCCGATGGCGACAGCGTCAGGTCCATCGGAGAGGAGCATATAGGGATCGCCTGGCTGGTCAGCCAGGCGATCCCTAGGGCCTATTCGAAGGAGCAGTCGAGGCCGAGTTTCTTGGCTTCTTCTTCGAAATCTTCGAACTGGTGAGTTTTCGAAAGCCCGTAGATCCCTTCTTTTTCGACCTGCTTGATTTCCTTGGAGAGGCCGCCCAGCATCTTCGTCACGGCCGCTTCTTCGCCCTCCGGAGCCGCTAGGTCTTCCATGGCCGTCAGCTGCGTCTTGACCGCCGGGAGCATCGTTTCTTCTATCTGGACCACCGCGATTTCTTCCTGCGCTTTCGGGTCGCTGGTCGCCTTTTTTTCCTTGACTTCCTCGTTGTAGGAAGCCAAGCCGCTTTCCCATTCCTGCTTGCGCGTGGCGCAAATCGCATTCGCCTGCTTGACGAATTCCGCCTTCGTCAGGGTGGACGACGAATCGCCCCCTCCACCGCAGCCACCGATAACCGCGCCCAGCGCAACTACTCCGACCAAAACCCCGCTGATCCACCTGTACACGACTCTGCCCGCCTCCTAATTGTTTGACTAATCGGGAGAGCTATAAGCCAGAGACCATGGTCAAGTCAATGACGCGCAAATTTGCGCGGAGAAGATGTCGTTCGTGCCCCTTCATCCTCCCCCGCAAACTTTGAAGCCGTAGGCGTTCTCCAGCTGGATCGGTTTTGCCAGGACGTCTTCTTTGAAGTACTTGCTCGGATCGTCTTCCAGTTCGCCCGTTGCCTCGTTCAGCGACGCGACGAGCGCATCGATCTCGTCCTCGTCACCCTTGGGAGCCCCGAGGGCATCGAGTTCTTCGGTCTGCCGCTGCAGGTTCGGCACCAGCACCTCGGTCACGACTTCTTCCGCCTGGTCTTCGCTCGCTTTTTCGAGCGTGAAGCCGTTTTCCTTGGTGAACTTTTCGATTTCGGGCCCGCTCGCCGCATTGCCCTTCTTGCAGATCGCGTCGCCCTGTTTGATGAACGCCACCTTCGTCAGCGTCACCGTGGTGTCATCGCCACCGCCCCCGCAGCCGGCGATCAACATCGCCAGCGTCGCGAGCGCGCCAAGCACCACGAGCTCTCCCTTTTTCAAGTTGCCTCCTCTCCGTTGGGTTACCGAGGCTGCAACCTATCCGCTGCTCAAACTTCTTACAACTTATGAGGCTTCTACAACCGAAGGGAAGGGCGCCCCACGGGCGCCCTTCCCCAAGCGATCAGGAGCGGCAGCTCATCCCTTGCCGCAAACTTTGAAGCCGTAGGCTTCGGCCAGCTGGTGCGGCTTCTGCAGGGTCTTGGCCTTGAAGACCAGGCTCGGGTCGTCTTCGATTTCCCCGGTCGCGTCTTCCAGCGCGACGATGATCTCTTCGACCTGCTCCTCGTCGCCCTTCGGGGCGCCGAGCGCATCGAGTTCCTCGGCCTGCTTTTCCAGGCTCGGGACGAGCACCGCGCCGATCGCTTCTTCGAGCTGCTCTTTGCTCGCTTTTTCGAGCTCGAAGCCGTTGTCCTTGGCGAATTCTTCCGCTTCGGCCTGGTTGCCTTCGTCGGCTTCTTCGCAGATCGCGTCGCCCTGCTTGACGAACTCGGTCTTCGTCAGGGTGACGGTGGCGCTGTCGGTGGTGTCGCTTCCGCCGCCGCAGCCGGCGACGAGAGCGGCAAGCGCCACCAGGACGGCGAGCGCCGAGAGAGATACTCGGTTCAAGTTGACTCCTATTGCCTTGGGATGAACGGGGCAGGGAAGCTACCCCCTGCCCCGGTCCCTCAGACGCGCTGGATCAGGGTGCCGGTGCCGAGGCCGCCGCCGCAGCACATCGTCACCAGGCCCATCTCCTTGTCGGAGCGCTCCATCTCGTGCAGCAGGGTGGTGATCAGGCGGGCGCCGGTCGAGCCCAGCGGGTGGCCGAGGGCGATCGCGCCGCCGTTGACGTTGACGCGGTCCATGTCGGGTTCGAGCTCCCGGCGCCAGGCGGCGAGGACCGAGGCGAAGGCCTCGTTGACCTCGACCAGGTCGATGTCGTCCATCGTCATCCGGTTGCGCTCGAGCAGCTTGCGGGTCGCCGGGATCGGGCCGGTGAGCATGATCACCGGGTCGACGCCCACGGTGGTCTGGTCGAAGATCCGCGCCCGCGGCTTCAGGCCCAGCTCGTCGGCCTTCGCCCGCGTCATCAGCAGCACCGCGGCGGCGCCGTCGGAGACCTGCGAGGAGTTGCCGGCGGTGATCTTCCCGTCCTCCTTGAAGGCCGGCTTCAGCGCCGAAAGGGCCTCGATCGTCGTCTCGCGCAGGCCCTGGTCGGTGGCGTAGGTGTCGCCGTTGACCTGCATCGGCACCATCTCGCGATCGAAGCGGCCCTCCTCGGTCGCCTTCGCCGCCAGCTGCTGGGAGCGGACGCCGAGCTCGTCGAGCTCGGAGCGGGGGATCTCCCACTGGTCGGCGATCATCTCCGCCGAGAGGCCCTGCGGGATCAGGTCGTAGCGCTCCAGCAGCTCCGGCGAGAAGGCGAAGCCGTGCTCCTGCATCACCGAGGCCGAGTCGGCGAAGGAGATGTGGCCCATGTGCTCGACCCCGCCGCCGATCGCGACGTCGTGGACGCCGGAGGCGACCAGCGCGGCGGCGAAGTTGACCGCCTGCTGGGCCGAGCCGCACTGGCGGTCGACCGTCGTCGCCGGCACCTCCTGGGGCAGCCCGGCCTCCAGCCAGGCGTTGCGGCCGATGTTGAGCCCCTGCTCGCCGAACTGCTGCACGCAGCCGGCGATCACGTCGCCGACCTCGTTCGGGTCGACGCCGGAGCGCTCGATCAGCTCCGCGTAGGTGCGGGCGAGGAGATTGGAGGCGTGAAGGTCCTTGTAGTAGCCCTTCTCCGGATGGCCGCGACCGATCGGGGTGCGGACCGCCTCGACGATGACGACCTCGTTGCCGCCGAACTTACCGTTGCCGTTGCCCATTGCCAGCCTCCGTTCCTCTCAAGTTCATCGGCGCGCAGCGCGCGGCCCCTCTCCAGAGTAGCCGACTGACTGGTCAGTCAGCCAAGGGTGCGCGGTTGCCGAACCCGCGCGTCATCGCGGCGTGAAGGCGTGATAGGAACCCGCCCAATGAGCGCTAACCAGGGGTACACGAGTCCGGGGATCGCGGGCAGCGGGGCGATAGCCACCGGCCTTGCCGCGGTCTCGACCACCACCGCAGACACGATTCTGCTCGCCCGCAGCGAGGCCTCGGCCTGGCGCGCGGAGGAGAAAGTGGTCGCGGCCTGCGCCAAGATCGAGGGCGGCGACCCCTCGCGACTGCGGGTGACCACGGACCCCAAGGACCTCGCCGACTGCGACGTGATCGTCGAGGCGATCGTCGAGGAGGTGGCGCCGAAGGGCGAGCTGCTCAGCACGATCGCCGAGGCCTGCCCGGACGCCGACCTCGGCACCACGACCTCGTCGCTCAGCATCGCCGCGATCGCCGCGGCCGCCGGCGTCGACAAGCTCTTCGCCCTGCACGTCTTCAACCCGGTGCCGCGGATGAAGCTGATCGAGGTCTGCATCCCCGACGGCGCCGCCGCCTCGCGCGAGAAGGTCCTCGCCTGGTGCGCCGCGCTCGGCAAGACCGCGGTCGAGGTCCCCGACCAGGCCGGCTTCGTCGTCAACCGCCTCCTCTTCCCCTTCCTCTTCGAAGCCGTCCGCCTGATGGAGCGGACCGGGATGGAGGCCGGCGAGGTCGACACCTGCATGAAGCTCGGCGCCGGCCACCCGATGGGCCCCCTGGCCCTCCTCGACTTCGTCGGCCTCGACGTCTCCCAGGCAATCGGCGACGCCCTCTACGCCGAGAACGGCGAGGACGCCAGCCAGCCGCCGGGCCTCCTGGTCCAGCTGGTCGGCGAGGGCAAGCTGGGCCGCAAGAGCGGCGCCGGCTTCTACAGCTACGACTGAGCGCTACGCCGCTTTGCGGCGAGCACTCAGGTCCCAGATGACATCGGCCTCGCTGATGCCCTGACGGCGGGCGACCGTCTCGATCTCTTCCCAGGGCAGCTCGGCCTCGGGCAGGTCGTCCCAGCGGGCGAGGTCGAGGGCCTCGATCGAACCCTTCAGCGCCGGGCCGAGGTGTTCCTCGGAGCGCAGCAGTGCCCTGAGGACCTCGAGCTGCTTGTCGGTCAGGCGTACAACCCACATGCGGTACCTCCAAGGATTCGAGCGGAAGCGGGGTTGCCCGATGAAGTTAGGCGGGGGTGCGGACGGAATCGCCGCTGCCGCCGCTGATCCGCACCGCCTCGATCCGGTTCTCGCGCACCGCTTCGACCCGGATCGTGTACCCGTTGGCGTCGATCGAGTCGCCCCGCCGCGGCAGCCGGCCGAGCTCGCCAAAGACGTAGCCGCCGACCGAGTTGTAGGCGTCGGTGTCGACCGGCAGCTCGATGCCGGCGTCGGCGAGGTCGCCGAGGGAGACGTGGCCGCGGACGAACCAGTCGCCGTTGGTCAGCCGCCGCACCGCCGCGGCGCGGGGGTCGGTCTCGTCCTCGATCTCCCCCACCACCTCCTCGAGGATGTCCTCGACGGTGACGATCCCGACCGTGCGGCCGTACTCGTCGACGACGACCGATAGTGAGGTCCGCTGCACCTGCAGGTCGTGCAGGAGGTCGTCGAGCGGGCGCGTCTCCGGCACGATCAGCGCATCGCGGATGACGGTGTCGAGCGTGGCCTCGGGGCCCTCGCTCATGTAGAGGCGGGCGAGGCTGTTGTTGTGGACGACCCCTTTGACCCGGTCCGGATTGTCGCCTTCGATCACGACCAGGCGGGTGTGGCCCGAGGTGACGCAGCGGCGCAGCGCCGCCTCGACCGTCTCCGAGGCGTCGACGGTGACGACCGCCGGGATCGGGGTCATCACCTCGCGGGCCTCCTGCTCGTGCAGGTGGAAGACGCCGCCCAGCATCCCGGCCTCGCCCGGGTCGAGCGTCCCCCCCATCCGCGAGCTGTCGATGATCTGCTTCAGGTCCTCGGCGGTGTGGTGTTCCTCGAGGTCTTTGGGGTCGACGCCGAAGATTCGAACGACCCCGTTGGAGATCCAGCTCAACCCCATCGTGAACGGGGTGGTGGCCGAGGCGAACCAGCCGAGCGGCCGCGAGACCCGCCGCGCCGTGCGGTCGGGCTGGGCGATCGCCAGCATCTTCGGCACCTGCTCGCCGATCGAGATGTGCAGTGCCGTAACGAAGGCGAAGGCGATCGCGAGGGAGATCCCCGCCGCGGCGGCATGGGAGAGTCCGCCGAAGGCCGGCTCGATCAGCTTCGCCAGCGAGGGCTCACCGAGGAAGCCGATCCCGATCGAGGCCATCGTGATCCCGATCTGGCAGGCGGACAGGGATTCGTCGATACGGTCGAGCTGCTCGACCACCGCTTCGGCCCCCGCCTCGCCCTCCTCGACCGCCTGTTCGATTTTGCCGCGGCGGGTGCGCACCAAGGCGAACTCGGCCGCGACGAAGAAGCCGTTGATCGCGATCAACAGCGCCAGCAAGACGAGCAGCAGGACGCTCATCGGTTATGCGGCCCGGTACTTCGGGCTGGGACGTCCTCGGCCATTCGGCATCGTGAATATAGCTACCCGTCCAGCCGTGCCGGCGCCAGAGCGCTCGTCAAGTGCGATATTGACCGAGCAATGCGAATCGCCACCCTCAGCGAGATGCTCGAAGAGGTCGTGCGGCTGGGCGAGGCGACCGGGATGGAAGACCACGCCCACGAGCTCCGTGGCGAGCTCGAGGGGCGCCTGGCGACGATCCGCGCGGCCCTCGCCGGAGTCGGCTCGCCGCGGGTGATCGCCCTGCAGCGGCTCGACCCGCCGCGGGTGGGCGGCTTCTGGATCCCGGAGATGATCTCGATCGCCGGCGGCGAGGACGTCGCCGGGGACCCGGGCCTCAATCCCCCGGCCGTCGGCTGGGGCGAGCTGGAGAGCCTGCGCGCCGACGTCGTCGTCCTCCTCCCCGAGGTCTCGGTGCAGAACGCGCAGGCGCAGGCGATGGAGCACTGGGAGCGCATCGCCGGGCTCGGCGCGACCAGGCTCTACGCGGTGGACGGGGCGCTGTTCGCCAATCCCGGGCCGCGGCTGGTCGACGGCGTCGAGCTGCTCGGCCACGTCCTTCACCCCGACCTCGTCGACCCACCCGGGAACATCGACTTCGTCGCCCTGCGGGCGCCCTCAGGCGACCGTGAGCGCGCCGGCCACTGAGACCGCCGCGACGAGCACCATCGCCGCGATCTCCAGCGGCAGCCGGTTGCGCCCGAAGGCGCCTTTCTCGCCGGCGACGATCGCCAGAGCGCAGATCGTGCCGCCGATCAGACCGCCGACGTGCCCGCCGACGCTGATGTTCGAGGCGGCGAAGCTCCAGACCAGGTTGAAGACGATCAGGAACCCGATCTCGCCCGCGAGCTGGTCCATGCCGCGGCCGCGGGCGATGACGAAGACGGCGCCGGCGAGGCCGAAGACCGCGCCGGAGGCGCCAACGGTCAGCGAGTTCGGGTCGAGGACCAGAGCTCCGAAAGAGCCGGCGAGCAGGGAGGCGAAGTAAAGAGCGAGGAAGCGCGGCGTCCCCAGCGCCGGCTCCAGCAGTCGCCCCAGGATCAGCAGCAGGAACATGTTGAAGCCGATGTGGAGAATCCCCAGATGCAGGAAACCGCTGGTGACCAGGCGGTACCACTCGCCTTCGGCCACGGAGGGACCGAAAAGCCCGAAGTCGGCAATGAACTGGGTGATCTTCGTGCTGAACAGGCCCCCCGCCCCGGTGGCGACCTCGATCAGGAAGACGACGACGTTGATCGCGATCAGCGCGTAGGTGGCCGGGATGGCGTCGGGACCGGGCGTCCCGGTCGGGTTCCGCACGACTTTCGTGCGCTGGCTGGCGCACTCGGGGCAGCGCATCCCGACCGGGGTCGGGGTCATGCAGTCGGGGCAGATCGGCCGGCCGCAGGAGGAGCAGGAAACGCGGGTCTCGCGGTCGGGGTGGCGGTAACAGTGCTCGGCCATCGGGCAAAGCAGCCTACAATCGCCGCCGATGGAGGCCCCCAGCCCCGCCCGACTCTTCGCCGCCGCGGCCGGCGCCCTCCTGATCGTCCTCGGCGTCGTCGGCTTCTTCTACTACGCGTCTTTCGGGCCCCTCGACCGATATGAGGAGGCGCTCGGCGCGATCCAGGTGAACGGCTGGCTCAACCTCTTCTACATCGCGACCGGCGCCCTCGGGCTGCTGTTCGCGGGGGTCGCCTCCCGCACCTACTCGCTGAGCGTCGGGGTCCTCTACACGCTGCTGGCGATCGTCGGCTGGGGAACCGGCGCGCTCAGCCTCGTCGTCGGCCTGCTCGGGCTCGCGGCCGCGGCCGGCACCCCCAAGGCGAAGTCGAAGCCGGAGCCGAAGAGGTCGCGGACGCGCAGGCGGAAGCTAGAGCCGCGAGCGAAGCCCGCTGGCAAGCGAGCGTAGGCCGCTCTCGCTGCGGTTGCGGCCGCGCCGTCGCAGCTCCATCAGGACCAGCGCCCCGGTGGCGACGCCGCCGGCGCCGACGGCGACCACCGGCCGCACCCAGTTGCGCGGGTCGCGCAGCGCCCGCAGCTCGCTCTCGGAGAGCTCCTCGGCCCAGTCGGAGAGCTCCTCCGCGGCGGCCTGCGTGACCGCCGCGAGGGTGTCCTCGAGGCGGGCCGAGAGCCGCTCGGGCGGCTCGATCGGCCGCAACGCGTCGCCCAGCAGCTGCTCGACGTCCCAGGTCGACCCGCTCAGGGTCTCACGCGGCTCGCTCATCGCCCATCTCCTCCTGCAGCTGCTTGATCGCGCGGTGAATCAGCACCTTGGTCGCCCCGTCGGAGCGGCCCAGCGCCCGCGCGATCTCGCGGTTGTCCATGCCGAGGGCGAAGCGCATGATCAGGGCGTCGCGCCGGTCGTCGGGGAGGTGCTCCAGGTGCTCCATCACCTGCCGCAGCTCCTCGCGGCCCTCGGCGATCGCCTCGGTGTCGTGGCGGGTGGCGATCGGGGCGGCGTTTTCCAGCGGCGTCTGCGGCCGCCGCGAGCGGTCGCGGTAGTAGTTGGAGGCGAGGTTGTGGGCGATGCGGATCACCCACGGCCGCAGCGGCCGGCCGTCGGACTCGCGCCGGGCGCGGTCGAAGTGCCGGTAGGCCTGCAGAAAGGCCTGCTCGGTCAGGTCCTCGGCGTCGTGATGGTTCCCCACCCGGTAGTAGGCGTAGGAGTAGACGTCGCGCAGGTGGGCGCGGTAGAAGTCCTCGAAGGCACGGTCGAGCTCCGCCTTGGCCGCCGGAGCCAGGTCCGCCGGCTCGACGTTCTCCCTGGGGGTGCTCACCGGCCAAGCCTACCCAGGCGCTGGTGGCCCCGCCGCGCATTTACGCGGCCTGCCTCTGGCGCTCGACCGCTCGCAGGCTAGCCATCCATTCCTCGGCGTCGATCTCGCCGCCGATCAGCGCCGCCAGGGCGCCGAGGGCGGGAGCCTCGACGCCGGAGGTGGCGACCGCCTCGGCGAGGATCGGAACCGTGTCGAGGCCCTCCGAGGCCTGGCCGATCTTGCCGGGTATCTCGGCCGCGGGGGTGCCGGTCCCGAGCAGCTCACCGGCGCGGCGGTTGCGGCCCGACGGGGCCATCATCGTCGCGGTCAGGTCGCCGACGCCGGCGAGCCCGGCGAAGGTCTCGGGCTCGGCCCCGCGGGCGACGGCGTGGTCGATGCACTCGCGCCAGATCGCGGCGACCGCGATCCCGGCTGCGTTCAGCCCGTGCGGCTCGGCTGCGGCGGCGGCCAGCGCGGCGGCGTTCTTGCCGGCGCCGGCCATCTCGACGCCGATCACGTCGCGCGAGCGCTCGCAGACCAGGCCGGCGCGGTCGAAGACCTCGCCGATCTGGACCCGCAGCTCCTCGTCGGCCGAGCCGAGGACCAGCGCCGCGGACCCAGAGACCGCCTCGCGGGCGTGGGCCGGCCCGCCGAGGCAGGCGATCCCTCGCGCTCGCACCCGTTCGCCGACGTACTCGGAGGGAAGCTGGCCCTGCGGGCTGATCAGCCCCTTGGTCAGCATCAGGACGGCGCTGCGCGAGCTGACCCGGTCGGCGATCGCCCCCACCGCCTGCGGCAGCTGTGCCGAGGGGATCGCCATGCAGATCAAGTCGAGGCCGGCGAGCTCGATCGCCGAGGCCGGGCGGACGTCGATCGACTCCGGCAGCGGCACGCCGGGCAGGTAGCGGCGGTTCTCGCCGTCCTCGATCAGCTCCTCGACCCGCTCCGCGCTCCGCGCTCCGAGCTGGACCTCGAGGCCGCCGCGGGCGAGCAGCACCGCGACCGCCGTCCCCCAGCTGCCGGCGCCGATCACCGCGGCGCGGCGCATCGGCGGCAGGCCGCCGAGGTCTTCCCACTGCAGCAGGACGTTGGGCCAGATCCGCGCGGTCACCGTTTCCGCCAGCGCCGGCGAGGGCTCCTCGGCGCGGGGGAAGGTCATCGGCGGACCCATCCGCACCTTCACCCTGCGCGGCCGGATGCGCCAGCCCCGGCGGACCTCTTCGGTCCCGAGCACCGCCGTCGGGATCACGACCGCGCCGGTCTGCAGGGCGAGCCGGCCGACGCCGCGCTTGGGGTTGGCGAGGGTGCCGCGGCGAATCCGCGTCCCCTCGGGGAAGAGGCAGACCGCGCCGCCGCGTTCGGCGATCATCCGCGCGGTCAGCATCGAGTCCTCGTCGGACTCGCCGCGCCGCACCGGGAAGGCGCCGAGCCGGGAGAGCATCCAGCCCTGCCAGCGCCGCTCGAAGAGCTCGACCTTGGCCATGTAGTTCATCGGCCGCCGCCAGGGCAGGCAGGCGCCGGCGACGAAGGGGTCGAGGAAGCTGCGGTGGTTGGAAGCGACGATCACCCCGCCCTTGACCCGCCCGTACTCCCGCCCCCGCCGGTCCATCCGGAAGTAGACGAGGAAGAACGGCAGCAGGAAGAGCCTCGCAAGGTGGTACAGCGGCCAGTTGACGCTGTGCTTGCGCGTGTAGGCGTGGTAGGAGGCGAGCCGCTCAGGGCTCAGGGGTTCCCGGGTCACGCGTAGCGCTACACAGGTGCAAAGCCCCGGTTACGCCCCCGCCCGCCGAGACCGCAAAATTCCTCCTTGAGGGGGCATTTTTGCGGTTTCGGCGATCACCAGGCTTGAAGCACGAGGCGCTCGAGGTCCTCGGCGGAGGGCGGGCCGGGGACGTTGGCCAGCTCCGGCCGCTGGAGCATCGCCTGGATTGCCTCCTCCATCCGCGACTCGTCGCCGCCGAGGTCGCCCAGCCGCCGGGGCCGGCCGAGCTCGGTGACCCGGTCGGCCAGTGCACCCCGGTTGGTGCCGAGCGCAGTGGCGAGGCGCTCGTAGGGCTCGGACGCACGCGCGGCGAGATACGCCAAGGCATGCGGGAGGATCGCGGCGTTGGTCTCGGCGTGCAGGGTGTTGCAGACGCGGACCAGGGTCTGGCAGACGAGGTGATGGAGGCCGATACCGGCCGAGTCGATCGCGTAGCCGCAGAGGATCGAGCCGAGGGCGAGGGCGGCGCGGTCGCGGGCCTCCCGCTCTTCGTCGAGAGCGGCCCCGATCAGCGCCGCGCCTCGCAGCGCGGTCATCTCCGAGACAGGGTTCGAGTTCGGCAGGTAGAGCGTGTCGGCGCCGTGCGCCAGGGCGTTCATCGCACTCGCCCGCAACTCACCCTCGAGCTGCCCGGTCATCGCCTCGGGGTCAGCGATCACTAGCGACGGCCGCACCATTTCCTTCGCTCGCCCCTCGGCCCCAGCCGGCAGCCGGTGAATTCCGGTCATCTCCGCCCCGGACAAGGTCGTCGGGATAGCGATCACCTCAGCCCCGGATATCGCGGCAATCGCCTTCGCGACATCAACCACCCGGCCGCCGCCCAGCGCTACCACCGGGCACACTCGCACCCCCTCCTCAGCATGTGAAGGGGGTGCGAGTGTGCCCGTCAACGCCGCTGCGGCGGCCGGAACCTGGCCTTGAGCCACCTCATGAACACGACTCGCGCTTTCCGCCAAGCGGTCCGCGCCCACAAGCGCCCGCTGGGTACTCAGAAGCTCGAACTCCTCAACCCCCCGCTCGCGCAGCACCTCGACCGCGCCCGCGACCCCACCCCGTCGAAAGACAACGGTCCGCCCGGCGTCGCGCCAGGTGAAGTCCTCGGTCAACCCTGGGTCTTGAGCCGCGGGTTCTCGACCGGGCGCAGCTTCGGCTCGACCTCGTCGCGCAGGTGCTCGAAGGCGGGCGGCAGCGAGAGCTTCTCGCCGAGGTGCTCGACCGGCTCGTCGACGGTGAAGCCGGGACCGAGGGTCGCGATCTCGAAGAGGACGCCGCTGGGCTCGCGGAAGTAGATCGAGCGGAAGTAGAAGCGGTCGATCTCCGGCGTCGGCTGGGCGCCGCCGGAGACGGCCTTCTCGCGCCAGTCCAGCAGCTCCTCCGGCGTCGAGGCCCAGGCGACGTGGTGGACGCTGCCCGCGCCCTGCAGGCCACGCTCGGCCGGCGGCTCGTCGAAGAGGTAGCGACCGCCGCGCTGCTCGCCGCGCGCTTCCCAGGCGCCGTCGGCCTGCTCGAACCCAAGCGCCTCGAGCAACCCGGAGGAAGCCTCGGGAGAAACGGCGTAGGCACGCACCGCGTGGAACCCCTGCAGCGCCATCTCCGCCGGCACCTCGGGGTGGTCGGCGATCAGCGGCTGGTCGGGCACGTCGACCACGAGCAGCTCGTGCTCGAGCCCCTCGGGATCGGCGAAGACGAGACCGTCGCCCTCGCGCTCGGACGCGGTGTCGTTCGCCCGCAGGCGCTCGGCCCAGAAGTCGAGTGCCTCCTCGGAGGCGACCCGCCAGACGATCCGGTGCACCATGCCGGCGCCGGCCCGGCCGAGCGGAGCGCCGGGGTACTCGAAGAAGGTCAGATCGGACCCCGCGTCCCCCGCCTCGTCGGCGAAAAAGAGGTGGTAAACGGTCGGGTTGTCCTGGTTGACGGTTTTCTTGACCAGCCGCAAACCCATCACGCCGGCGTAGAAGTCGACGTTGCGCTGAGCGTCCTCGGTGATCGCGGTGATGTGGTGAATGCCCTCTAGGTTCATGGTTCACGTATACCATCCGCCAATGAGCCGCGGACGACGTCGGGTGGTCAGGGGGCTTGTGATCCTCGGTTCGCTCCTCGCCTTCCTCAGCGTCTTCGCGATCTGGACCGAGCGCCAGGCGCTCAACACCGACGATTGGGTCCACACCAGCGCCCGCCTGCTGAAGAACGAGACGATCCGCTCGACGCTGAGCGATTACCTGGTCGACCAGCTCTACGAAAACGTCGACGTCAGCAAGGAACTGGAAGAAATCCTTCCCGGCGACACCAAGGACCTGGCCGGTCCGGCCGCCGGAGGCCTGCGCCAGGTGGCCGGGCAGGGAGCCGAAAAGGCGCTGGAAACCTCGACCGCCCAGGACCTGTGGGAACAGGCCAACCGGTCGACGCACGAACAGCTCCTCGCCGTCCTCGAAAACAAGAAAGAAGCGGTCGAAACCGACAACGGCGAAGTCAAGCTCAACCTCGGCAGCCTCGTCACCAACCTCGCCGAGCAGATCGGGATCGGCGAAAGCCTGGCGGAAAAACTGCCGCCCGACGCGGCCCAGGTGGAGATCCTCAAATCCGACCAGCTGAAGACGGCGCAGGACATCGCGGTCGCGATCAAGGGCCTGGCGCTGCTGCTCTCGATCCTCACCCTCGCCTGCTTCGGCGGGGCGATCTACCTCTCCCGGGGCGGGCGCTGGGTCACCGTCCTGCTCAGCGGCGTCGGCCTGATCGCGGCCGGCTTCGGGGTGATCGTCGTCCGCCACATCGCCGGCGGCATAGTCGTCGACCAGCTGGTCACGGCCGAAAGCGCCACGGCGGCGGGCGAAGCGGCGTGGGACATCGGCACTTCATTGATGACCAGCATCGCCAAGACCGTGATCGTCGTCGGCCTCCTCTTCCTCGCCGCCGGCTGGCTGGCTTCGCCGACCAGCGGCGCCCGCTACACCCGCCGCTTCATGGCGCCGACCCTGCGCCTCCACCCCGCCTACGTCTACACCGGGCTGGCGCTGATCGTCTGCTTCTACTTCCTCACCGGGCCGACGCAGGGGCTGCGGACCTTCCTGACCACGCTGATCGTCGCCGGGATGGCCGCCTTCGGCATCCACGAGCTGCGCAAGCAGACCGAGGAGGAATTTCCCGAAGCGACCTACGACGACACCTTCGGCGGCACCCGCGACAAAGTCGTCGGCGCGGTGAAGGACGCCAACATCGGCGAGAGGGTCGGCGAGCAGGCCTCGAAGCTGCGCCTGCCCGAGAGACACAAGGACGAGGACAGCACCGCCGAGGCGCCGACCGCGACCCTGCCGGCCAACGCCGAGGACGCGCGGCTCGCGCGGCTGGAGCGGCTCGGCTCCCTGCGGGACAAGGGGATCCTCACCGACGAGGAGTTCGCCGCCGAGAAGGCCAAGCTCCTCGGCGGCGATTCGTCTCAGCCCTGAGCGGGCTCCCTCTCCCTACTCCCCGAGGTTGATGCGCACCCGCGCGCCGGGGGCCAGCACCTTGCCCGCCTTCGGCGCCTGTTTCAGCACCTTGCCGACCTTCTTCGGCTTCGGCACGGCGATCTTCTTCACGTGGCCGAGCTTGCAGCCGTTCCGCCGCAGCAGCGTTTTCGCCTTCTTCAGCGTCTTGTTCTTCAGCGCCGGGACCACGCACGCCTGGTAGACGAAGTCGTCGAACCTGGTGTTGACGTTGGTGCCGGCGAGCGTGGTCGCGGCGACATCGACTTTGCCCGGTTTGACGCTGGCCGGAGCGGTGGCGGTGATTTCGGTGTCGGAGTCGACCGTGAAGCTGGCCGCCGGAGTGGCGCCGAACTTCACCGAGGTCGCGCCGCCGAGGTTGGTGCCGGTGATCGTCACCGGCGTTCCCCCCGTGACCGATCCGGAAACCGGTGCGATCGAGACGATTTCCGGCTGGGGCTGAACTTCGGCGCTGAGCTCGATCTCTTTGCCGCTGAACGTTTCGCTCGGCGCCACGATGGAGCCGTCGAAAGGCGTGGGGAAGATCGACGCGAAGCTGGCGCCGGAGGTGACGGCGACTCCGATTTCGTCGCTGTCGTTGCTGGGATCGATCCCGATCAGGTCACCCGCCTGGATCTTCAGGTTGGTCGCGAAGGTTTCCAGCCCCAATCCCGCGGGAGTGACGGGAAGGCTCGTTCCCGCGGCTTCGTAGGCGCCTTTGCCGTTCGGATGGAGTATCCGCAGACGGAACGGGCCGCCTTTGGCACCCTGGATCCGCCAGCGGACCACTGCGCCCGACACCGGCGAGGCGAGGTTCACGCCCGACTGCGGGAGGGCGGTGTTGAAAAGAGTCTGAACCCGTTCGAATTTGGTCGGGGTGGGTTCTTTGGGCAGGACGCTGCCGATGCTGATCACCGACGCCTGCGCCGTGCTCGCCATCGCGAGTGCCAGAGCACTCACCGCGCAGAGGACGGCGATCGCCCACCGGCGCGATCGATGCCCGTCTCCCCTTTCGAACATCTCCTGCTGCTGCATCTGCCTTGCCTCCTTAGCGTTGGACTTCCCTTGCCTGCAGCGCTTAGCGCCGTTCGCGTAAACGGGCAGGAACGGAGAAGTTGCGGCGGCGGCCGGAGAACCGCGGTATCGGGGAGGCAGGGGCGATCTGCGATGCGAAAGAGCCCGCCGCCGGAATCGAACCGGCAACCTCCTCATTACAAATGAGGCGCTCTCCCAGGTTGAGCTAGGCGGGCTTGGTGGCGATGATGTCCGTAATGGACGTGACGTTCAGGTACTTGGGGCCAGACGAGGGTACCGTGCTGACGAGCGCGATCGAAGCCGCATATGGTCAAAGTTATGACGTGCGGTGGGTCTACGACCCGGCCGAGGTCGGGGCGCGAATCGACGCCGGCACCTACGTCTCCTGCATCGCAGAAAGCCCCGCAGGGGACCTTCTTTGCCACATCGGGATGGCGCTCGCGGCGGCGGGCGACGCGGTCGGCCACTCGGGCCAGGCGGTGACCCTGCCGGCGGCGCGCGGACAGCACCTCTTCACCCGCACCAAGCAGCACCTGATGGAGTGGGCGCGGGAGCGCGGTCTGGCCGGGATGTACAGCGAGGCGACGGCCGCCCACCCCTACAGCCAGAAGGCGAACATCGACCTCGGCGCGCACGAGACCGGGTTCCTGCTCGGCTGGATCCCGGCCTCGGTCGCCAACGACGCCGCGGCCGAGAGCAGCGGGCGGCAGTCGGCGGCCCTGCTCTACCTGAAGCTGAACGACGGGCACGAGCGCGAGGTCTACGCGCCCGAGCGCCACCGGGAGATCGTCGCGCAGACGATCGAGCTGTGTCAGTTGCGGGGCGAGCTGGCCGAGCCGCCGCCGGGATGCGAGCTGGCGGAGAGGACCGAGCTGCACTGCGAGGTCGACGAGGACCACAACCTGGCGCTGCTGACCGTGCACGTCCCCGGCGCCGACCTCGAGCAGGCGATCGCCGCTGAGCGCCACCACCTCTTCCACCGCCGCTGCCTCGACGCAGTGTACGTCGACCTGCCGCTGGAGCAGCCGGCCACCGCCCTGGTGGCCGACCATCTCGAGCGCCTCGGCGTCTCCTACGCCGGAATCTTTCCCAACCACCGCACCGACGGCGACGTGCTGCGGATGCAGTCGCTGCACCGGGTCCGAGTCAAGGCCGACGACGTTGCCGTCGCCTCGGACCACGGCCGCTATTTGTTGGATTACGTCCTTTCGGACCTCCCGCAGGAGTCTTAGGCCGCTACCTCACGGGAGGAGAGGTGGGCGCCGACCTTGCGCTTGACACGCTGCAGGGCGTTGTCGACGGTCTTGGTGTCGCACTCGAGGCGCTCGGCGATCAGCTCGTAGGAGTGGCCGTCGAGGTAGAGCGAGAGGACCCGGCTCTCCAGCTCGGAAAGCACCCCGGAGACGCCCGACAGGCAGGAGACGAGGCTCGCCAGCTCTTCGGTCGCGATCACCTGGTTGACCGGGTCGTGGACGCTGGGCCCGGGCAGGATCTCGTCCAGGGTCGTTTCCGAGTCGCCCGCCGCGGCCGGCGTCTGGCTGAAGGAGACGTACTGGTTGAGGGGGGTGTGCTTGTTGCGGGTCGCGGTCTTCACCGCGGTGATGATCTGGCGGGTGATGCAGAGCTCGGCGAAGTTGCGGAAGCTCGACTCGCGGTCGGTCCGGTAGTCGCGGATCGCCTTGTAGAGGCCGAGCAGGCCCTCCTGGATCAGATCGTCCGACTCACCGCCGAGGAGGAAGTAGGAAGAGGCCTTGAGACGGACGAAGCCGCGGTAGCGCTTGACGATCGTGTCGTAGGCGTCGGGTCTTCCCTCCTTCGCGAGGGCGACGAGATAGTGATCATCAAGTTCAACTTGAGGGTTAGGGTTGAGGGAGCGACCACGGGTCTGAGCGACCGGTAGCGGCAATTCCTGCGTAGGCGACGATAGAGCCACAGATCCTTCTCCTTGCTGAAGGGTCGTGGCGCCACTTACCTCCCCAGAGGCGCCCTATTCCACAGAGCGCACCTCAAGCTGAGGTTCACCCTTATTGCGGCGGTAGTTTTACCGTCGCGCAGTGTTCTGTCAACCCCAAATAGCGACTTTCTGCAATCGCCGTTGCATTTGAAGGGTTTGTAGGGGTGTCGGGATGGGGGTCCCACCCCAGACACATCTCGCTATGGCTCGATGTTGAGTGTCTGGGGTGGGACCCCCATCCCGACACTTGACCGGTTCAGGTGGTGCGTTGGCGAGTTGCCTCGGAGAGGAGAGATGAGGCTGCTGCGGAGACGTTTAGGGACTCGACTTTGCCCTTTTGCGGGAGGGCGACGAGGCCGTCGCAGGCTGCGGCTACTCGGGGGCGGAGGCCTTTGCCCTCTCCTCCTAGGACGATCACGGTGGAGCCGGTCAGGTCTACCGACCATGGGGTCTGCGGCGCGTCGGCGTCGGCGCCCCAGATCCAGAAGCCGGCCTCCTTTGCCTGCGCTAGCCAGTCGGCGAGGTTGCGGACGTGGGCGACTTCGAGGTGCTCGACGGCGCCGGCGGAGGTCTTGCAGACGACCGGGGTCACCGAAGCCGAGCGGCGCTCGGGGACGATCACCCCCGCGGCCCCGGCGAACTCCGCCGAGCGACAGACAGCGCCGAGGTTGCGCGGATCCTGGACCTGGTCGAGCGCGACCAGCAGCGCCCCCTCCCGCAGCATCCCGACCGGATCTCCGTAGGGATAGGGATCGACCTCGGCAACGACCCCCTGGTGGTCCGGCGACCCGCAAAGCCGCTCCAGCTCCCCCGCCGAGGTCTCCGGCGCCCGCCAGATCCGATGAACCCGCCGCCTCCCCCGCTCCGCCTCGGCGACCGGGTTGCTGCCATAGATGAACTGGTTCGCCATCAGGCCTTCGGGACCAAGCTCGGTCCCTCAGCAGAATCCCGCACCGTCCACCCCAGCTCGGCAAGCTGATCCCGAAGCTCATCCGCCCGAGCAAAGTCCTTGGCCGCCCGAGCCTCCTCCCGCTCCCGCATCAGCTCCAACGCCCGCTCGTCGCTCTCAGCACCCTTCTCCGGCTGGGTAAGGGTGCTGAGACCAACGAGCTCGAGCATCTCCGCAACCGCCTCAGCCGCCGACTCCTTCTGCACCTCACCACGGTTAGCATTTCCAACGAGCTCAAACACCTCGGCGAGCGCCCGAGGCGTATTGAAGTCATCGGCGAGAGCCTCCCTAAACGCCTCGAGTCGGGACCAGGGGGAGGGGTCGCCGGGCCCTCCCCGCTGTTTGCCCGCCGACCCCTCCCCCTGGTCCCGCCCAGCGGCCGAATCAACAGGGTTCTCCCGAAAGAAGTTCCTAAGCCGCTCGACCCTGGCAACCGCTTCCTCCATCTGCTCCGGCCCAAAAGCCAAAGGCTGCCGGTAATGCCCAGAGATCAGGTAGGCAACGACCGCCTCGCGCCCATAGCTGTCCAACGCCGTCGAGAGCTGAAAAATATTCCCCTCCGATTTCGACATCTTCGCCGCATCGGTCTCGATCATCCCGTTGTGCATCCAGATCTGGGCGAAGGGACGGCCGGCGCCCTCTGACTGGGCGATCTCGTTCTCGTGATGGGGGAAGACGAGGTCGGAGCCGCCGCCGTGGATCGCGAAGGCCGCGCCCAGCTCCTGCTCGGCCATCACCGAGCACTCGATGTGCCAGGCCGGGCGGCCTGGCCCCCAGGGCGAGTCCCAGCTGGTGTCCTCGTCGGGCTTGTGCGCCTTCCAGAGGGCGAAGTCGAGCCGGTCCTCCTTGAGCGAGGCCGAGCCGGCGTCCTCGCCCTGGTCCATGTCCTCCGGGCGGCGGTTGGAGAGCTTGCCGTAGTCGCCGAAGCTCCGCACCCGGAAGTAGACGTCGCCGCCGGACTCGTAGGCGTGGCCGGCCTCGACCAGCTCGGCGATCAGGGAGACGATCCCGTCGACCGTCTCGCTCGCCAGCGGCTCGGCATCGGGCCGCCCCACTCCGAGCCGGTCGGTGTCCTCGACGTAGGCGGCGGTCATCTCCGTCGCGAACTCGGTTGAGTCCCTGCCCGCCTCGCGGGCGGCGACGTAGATCTTGTCGTTGATGTCGGTGACGTTGACGACCAGCTTCGGCCGGTAGCCCTCGGAACGAAGGAAGCGAGCGAAGAGGGAGAAGACGACGAAGGGCCGCGCGTTGCCGATGTGGATGCGGCTGTAGACCGTCGGGCCGCAGGCGTAGATCCCGACCTCGGAGCCGGGCTCCAGCGAGCGCATCTCGCCGCTGAGCGTGTCCCTGATTCTCACCTCGCGCATTGCGCAGGCGAGGTTAGATCAAAAAGTGCGGTAGCCGGCGGTCGATGCTTTGGACTCGCCGCCGCGCAACCAGGACGGGGCGATCTCCTCGGCCGCCGCCTGCGCCTCGCGCCGGGCCTTGCCGACGCTGGCTTTGATCTCGTCCTCGGTCGCCTCGCGGGCCCGCTCCTCGCGCTTCTGCGCCTGGATGCGGATCCTGTCGGCCTCGACTCGCAACTGGTCCTCGGCGCGGGCTCGGGCGGCCTCCTCGGCCTCCCGTTCGACCTTCTCGAGCATCTGCTGGATGCTCTCCTCGGCTTCGCGCCGGACGTCCTCGGTACCGGCCATCACCCGCTTCTCGATCTCGGTCTCCAACCGCACCGCAGCCTCGTGCGACTCGGCCGCTTCGGCTTCGGCTTCGGCGGCGCGCTGCTCGGCGGCGGCGATCCGTTCGTCGGCCGCGACCTGAATCCGCTGCCGCGCCTCCTCGACCTGGACCTTCACCTCGATCTGGGCGCTTTTCCGCGCCTCGGCCACGGCGGTCTCGGCCGCTGCCTTCGCCTCAGCAGCCGATTGCTCGGCCGCCGACCTGGTCTCGGCAGTCTTGGCGACGATCTCTTCGCGCTCCGCCTGGGCGCCGCGCCGCAGCTCCTCGAAGGCCTGCTCGGCGCGATCGCGGGCCGCCTCGGCCCCCGCGACGCGGGCCTCGGCCTCCGAGCGCGCCTTGCGCTCGGCGGCGATCCGCTCGCGGGCCTCGGCGGAGACCTTGCGCAGCGTCAGCAGTGCCCGCTCCTTGACCTGGCCCTTGACCGCCTCGGTGCGCTCTTCGGCCGCGGCGACGCGCTCCTCGCTGACCCGCACCCACTCGAGCGCCTGGTCGGCAACGCCGCGCATCGCACGCGTCGCCTCACCGACCTGCTCCAAGTGCCTAACCGGCTCGCCCATCCCCGCGCAAACTACTACCAGCACCGGAAGCCTCCCAAGCTCCAAACCGGAGAGCCCGCAATTTCCGACCGGCCTAGTCCGATCGCAGGAGGGGGTGGGTGTGCCCCTCAGGACACTCAACATCGAGCCATAGGCGAGATGTGTCCTGAGGGGCACACCACCCCCTCCCCAACCCCCGAACTAAGCAGAAGCCTCTTTATCGCGAGCGCGGAGGTCCTTCTTCAGCACCTTGCCCGTCGCATTCCGCGGCAGCTCGTCGAGGAACTCGACATCGCGCGGCGCCTTGTAAGAGGCGAGATGCGCCTTCACATGCGCGGTCAGGTCCACAGCGGAGACCTCCACCCCGCCCCTGACCACGACGAAGGCCTTCAGCCGCTGGCCGAACTCGCTGTCCTCGACCCCGATCACGGCGACCTCCTCGACCGCGTCGTGGTCGGCGAGCAGGTCCTCGACCTCGCGCGGGAAGACGTTCTCGCCGCCGGAGACGATCATCTCGTCGTCGCGGCCGTCGATGAAGAGGCGGCCCTCGGCGTCGAAGTGGCCGACGTCGCCGCTGGAGTAGAGGCCGTCGATGATCTCCTTGCCGCCGCCGCCGGTGTAGCCCTCGAAGGCCATCTCGTTGCCGACGAAGATGCGGCCGACCTCCCCCTGCGGCACCTCCTTGCCGGCCTCGTCGTAGAGGCAGATCTTCGTGCCCCGCGGCGGGCGGCCGGCGGTGCCGGGCGCGGCGCGCAGGTCCTCCGGCGTGGCGACGGTCGCATAGGCGACCTCGGTCGAGCCGTAGAGGTTGTAGACGTTGTCGCCGAAGCGGTCCATCCACTCGATCGCCAGCTCGCCCGGCAGCGCCGAGCCCGAGAGCGAGGTGATCCGCAGCGAGGGAAGGCTGTAGCGCTCGAGAACCTCGTCGGGCAGGGTGAGGATCCGCTGGACCATCACCGGCACCGCGGCGAGGACGTCGGCCCGGCTCTGCTCGACCGCCCGCAGCGTCTCCTCCGGGTCGAAACGGCGCCGCAGCACCATCGTCGAGCCGGTCGGCAGGCTCATCACGAAGTGGAAGAAGCCCCAGGAGTGGAAGAGCGGCGCCGCGATCATCATCGTCATGTTGGTGCGGAAGGGGATCTTGTCGATCAGCGAGGCGATCGCCATCAGCCCGTCGGGGCTGGAGCGCTGGGCGCCCTTCGGGGTGCCGGTGGTCCCCGAGGTGAGGATCACGAATTTGGGCTTTTCGGGCGGCGGCTTGTGGTCGGACTCGTCGCCGGCCTCGATCAGGCTGTCGATCGTCGGGCCGGAGACCTCGCCGTCGCACCAGCCGACGATCCGCGTCACCGAGTCGTCGACCCCGGCGAGGAGGTCGCCGAACTCCTCGTCGTAGACGAGCGCCTTCGGGCCCTCGCGGCGGGTCACCTCGACCAGCTGCGGGCCGGCGAACATCGTGTTCAGGTAGAGCGCGCTGGCGCCGAGCTTGGCCGCGGCCAGCGTCGCCTCGACGAAGCCGCGATGGTTGCGGCACATGATCCCGAGCCCGTCGCCGGGCCCGATCCCCAGCTTGGCGAGGGAGCTCGCGAGGGCGTTGGTGCGGCGGTGCAGCCGCTCCCAGCTGAGGGCGCCGCGCTCGTCGACGATCGCCAGCTCGTGCGGGTGGTGGATCGCCGCCGTGGTGACGCCGAGCGCCGGGGAGGCGCCCCAGCGGACGAAGGCGCTGCCGATCTTCAGCGCCTTGTCGGGGCGCATCGGCGCCACGATCCCGGCTTCCCGCAGCACCTTGACCTCGAAGATCGAGTCGGAGATCGAGGCCCGCAGGCCCGCCGCGCTCAGTATCGAGTCCGCCATCCCGGCCGGAAGCCTATTCGGTATCCACGCTCGCCACGGCCATGCAGGCGATCCCCTCGCCGCGGCCGACGAAGCCCATGCCCTCGTTGCTGGTCGCCTTGACGCAGACCCGGGCGGAGGTCGCCTCGGCGAGTGTCCGCTCCATTTCGGCCTTGTAGGGGCCGAGGCGGGGCTGCTCGCAGATCAGGGTCGCGTCGATGTTGACGATCGGGCCGGCGATCGTCCCCACCACGGTCCGCAGCAGGTCGATCGAGTCGGCGTCCTTCCAGTTCGGGTCGTCGTCGGGGAACATCGTGCCGATGTCGCCGCCGCCGGTGGCGCCGAGCAGCGCGTCGATCACCGCGTGGGTGAGGACGTCGGCGTCGGAGTGACCCTCCAGCCCCTGGTCGTACTCGATCTCGACCCCGCCGAGGACGAGGCGGCGGCCCGGGGCGAAGCGGTGGCTGTCGTAGCCGAGGCCAACCATCATCTTTAACCGACGCGACTGCCCAGCGGGGCCAGGCTCCGCTGGCGCTGCTCGAAGACGCATATCTCGTCTATTCCCAGTTCGCCGAGAAAGTCCACAGCGCGGTCGTATTCGAAGCCGACCTGCTCGGGCAGGTGGGCGTCGGAGGAGAGCGCGAAGGAGGCGCCGGCCTCGACGCACAGCTCGGCGAACTCGCGCGACGGATAGAGCTCGCCGACCGGCTTGCGCAGCCCCGCGGTGGAGATCTCGACCGCGACCCCGCTCTCGGCGATCGCTTCCACAGCCGGCTCGTAGAAGGCGCGCAGGTCGCGCCCCGGCAGCGGCCGCGAGCGGCCCCAGACCTTGACCAGGTCCGGGTGGGCGAGGATGTCGAAGAGGCCGGATCGGGCGCACTCGGCGAGCGCCTCGAAGTAGCGGCGCCAGATCTCGTCGGCGTCGCCGCCGCCTTCCCAGACGTCGAAGCCGTCGTGGTCGACGGCCGCGTCGCCGTCGCCGACGAAGTGGACCGAGCCGACCACGTAGTCGAAGTCGCGGGCGCCGAGCAACTCGGCGGTCCGCTCCTCGGCGCCGGGGACGAAGTCGCACTCGATGCCGAGCCGCAGCGGCGTGCCGCGAACGAACTCGCAGTAGGCGTCGATGTCGTCCTTGGCGTTCTCGACCCAGAGCGGGTGGCTCCAGAGATCGAGCGCCTGGCGGAAGCGATAGACGTGCTCGGAGACGCCCAGCTCCTCGATCGCCGCCGCCTCCGCGGCGGCAAGGTAGCGCTCGACGTTCTCGGCGGTGAAGTAGCGCTCGAAGGTGGTCCCGTCCTCGTCCGGGCGCAGGTGAAGGTGGTAGTCGGTCAGCATGGACGCGAGCATAGACTTCGCGCCGAATGCGCCGCCAGCTCCTGCTCCTCCTGCTCGCCTTCGCCGGCGGCACGGCGATCGCCCTCCTGGCCGGGGCGAAGAACTTCGGTACGGCGATGGGGATCGGCCAGCTCTGCTTCGCGGCGATGCTGGTCTTCGTGCTGCTGCGGGACTAAGTCCCGGCGCGCTCGGCGAGCAGCAGCTCGACGACCCGCAGGTCGAGCGGCGTCGTCACCTTCAGGTTCTGCTCGGCGACAGGATGGATCAGCACGGTGCCGCCGTTCCACTCGACCAGCATCGCCTCGTCCGTCGCCTCCTCCGGCCGCTCCGCGGCGGCGAGCGCCCCGCGCAACGCGTCGGTCCGGAACACCTGCGGCGTCTGCGCCGCCCAGAGCCGGGAACGATCCTCGGTCGCCTCGATCGCGAGAGGTCGATTCGGCACCGTATCGGTGCCCAACTGCCCACTGAGATCCTTGACCGCTCGCTTGACGGTGTCGGTCACCGTGGCGGCGGCGATCACGCCGGCGGCCTCCGGCGCCGCGTCGAGGTCGGCGACGAGCGCTTCGACCAGCTCCGGCCTCAGCATCGGGCGGGCGGCGTCGTGGACCGCGACGTACTCGGTCCCCACCGCCTCCAAGGCATTGGCGACCGACTGCGCCCGGGTGGCTCCACCCTCGACGACGCCAAGATCGTGCCCGCCGAGGTCGCCGATATGGCCGGGCGGAGCGGCGACGACGATCGAGCGGACCGAGTCGCAGGCGCGGAAGGCCGCGATCGACCACTCGACCAGCGGGCGTCCCGCGACCGGGACGAAGGCCTTCGGGCCGCCGGCTCCGAGTCGCTCCCCGGAGCCGGCGGCCGCGATGACGGCCGTTACAGCTGGCGCGCTACGCGGTCGCAGTGGCGGCGTACCGCTCCTCGAGGAGGCCGTCGAGATATTCCTCCGCGCCCTCCTCGTCCTTGTCCAGCGCGTACATGAACTCCGAGGCGAGGATCTTCTTCGCCCGGGTGTACATCTGCTTCTCGCCCGTGGAGAGGCCCTTTTCCATCTCGCGGATGGCGAGGTTGCGGACGACCTCGGCCAGCTCGAAGACGTCGCCGGTCTTGATCTTCTCGCGGTTGTACTTGAAGCGCCGGTTCCAGTTCTTCGGCATCTCCGACACGTCGTCGGTGAGGACGTTTGTGACCTTCTTGATTTCCTCCTCGTCGATGACGCGCCGCAAGCCGGCTTTGCCGGCGTTTTCGCAGGGCACCATCACGGTCAGTTCGTTGTGGAGGATCTTGATCGTCAGGTACTCGCGCTTCTCGCCCATCAGCTCACGGGTCTCTTTGGTCATCACCAGGCCCGCGCCGTGGTGCGGATAAACAACCTTGTCGCCCTCCTCGAAGTCGCAGACGTATTCCACGTCCTCGAAGACAGCCTCCACAGTGGCCTCGTCTAGCTCGGAAATCGGTGACTCCTTTCGTTTGTCGACGGCAGGTGGCCGTCAGCTCTGCAAGTACCGGTCGACCAGATCGACCTCTTGGAGCCGCCGCAGGCCCTCGCGGATGTCTTTGGCGCGCTGCGCCCCGACTCCGTCGACGGCGGCGAGGTCGGTGTCGGAGGCCGCCAGGACCTCCTCCAACCCGCCCAGCTCGTGGGTGATCTTCTGGACGACAAGCTTGGGAATGCGCGGGACCCGGCCCAGCACGCGGTAACCGCGGGGGCCAACGGGGAAGTCCAGCGTGTTGACCTTGCGGTCATAGCCGAGCAGCTCGGCGAGGCGACCGAAGTCGAGCACGTCCTGGTGGGGCATCCGCCCCAGCGCCTGCAGGACGGCCGTCAGGTTCGCCTCGGAGTCTTCGACGCTGTAGTCCCGGATCAGGGCGGTCTTGTCGGCGGCGACCCCGACCATCGTCTCCTCCAGCTGCATCTCGATCAGCCGGCCCTCGGTGCCGAGCTCGACGATGTAGCGCTCGACCTCGACCGCCATGCGGGTGACGAGCTCGGCGCGCTGGAGCACGGAGAGGGCGTCGTGGAGGACGACGCCGGCGTCGAACTCGAGCTGGGTCAGCCGGGCGGAGACCTGGTCGAGGCGCTGGCGGTACTTGTCCAGCGTCGCCAGGCCCTGGTTGGCTTTCGCCAGCACCGCGGGGATGTCCTGGAGGATGTACTTGGTCCCCTCGACGTAGAGGGAGACGACGTCCCGGCGCTGCGAGATCGCGACGACCAGCGCCGTCGTCTGTTTGGAGACGCGCTCGGCGGTGCGGTGCCGGGTGCCGGTCTCCGAGCTGAGGATCGTCGGGTCCGGCATCAGCTGGACGTTGGCCCAGGCGATCTTCGTCGCCTCGCCGTTGAGGACGATCGCCCCGTCCATCTTCGCCACCTGGTAGAGCATCGCCGGCGTGTAGTCGACGTCGAGCTTGATCCCGCCGGAGAGCAGGTGGGAGATGTCGTCGAGGTCGCCGACGACGAGCAGGCCGCCGGTCCGGGAATGGACGATGTTGTCTATTCCCTCTCGCAGCGCGCCCCCTGGGGCGACCACGTCGAGAGCTCTTAGAAGTCGGGGATCCTGGCGTTCAGACAACTCTTGAAGCTCATCCCCAGACAGATCAGGCATCGCCTAAGAGGATGGCAGAAACGGCTCTGGAATGCGGTCTGCTCGATTCCTAGTGGACAGGTCGGGATTGACTTTGTCAAGCGCGTCTAAAGATGGAAGCGCCGATGGTGCATGCGGTGCTGGGGCTCGCCGGGTGACGAATCCTCCGTATCCCGCACATAGCCCCAGGTGAGGCCCGTGCCGAGGGTGCAGAGGACGACCGCGACCCAGGTCGCGCCGGCGACCGAGGCGGCGAAGGAGTGGCCGTCGCCGAGCAGGGCGTGGAAGGCGGCGCCGGTGGCGGCGAGGGCGACGGCGCCGGCGAGGACGCGGTCCATCGCCAGGACGCCGGAAGCGATCCCGACCTTCTCCCGCGGCATCGCCGCCATCGCCGCGGTCGACATCGGCGCGTAGACGAGGCCGAGGGCGACCCCGAAGAGCAGGTAGCCGGCGAGGAGCAGGCCGTAGGGGCTGTCGGTCCCGATCCGGGTGAGGACGAGCAGGCCGAGGGTCCCGCAGAGCATCCCCGCGGTCATCAGGCGGCGGGCGCCGAAGCGGGCGATCAGGCGGCCGGAGAAGGGCGAGATGAAGACCATCGGCGCGGTCACCGGCAGGATCATCAGGCCGCTGAGGATCGGCGAGTGGCCGCGCACGTCCTGCAGGTACTGGGGCTGGAAGAACATCACCGCCCAGTAGGCGCCGACCAGGGCGAAGGCCGCGGCGCTGGCGCCGAAGTAGGGCCCGTTGCGGAAGAGGTCGAATTCGACGATCGGCTCCCGCACCCGGTGCTCGATCGCCCAGAAGGCGCCGACGCTGGCCAAACCGACGAGCGCCAGCGCGGCGACGGCCCCGGCGCTCCAGGCCTGAGACTGGATCAGGGCGAGGACGACCGCGGTGAGGCCGACGCTGAGCGCGGCCAGGCCGGACCAGTCGATCCGCGTCCCGGCACCCGGGTCAGACGACTCGGGCGCCGAAGTCATGGTGATCGCGATCCCGAGGGCACAGACCGGCAGGTTCATCCAGAAGATCACCCGCCAGTCGAGTTCGATCAGCAGGCCGCCGGCGAGCGGCCCGACAGCCAGGGCGACCGCCGAGACCGCGGCCCAGATCCCCAGCGCCCGCGGCTGCTCCTCGGGCGGGAAGACGTTGCAGACGAGCGCCAGCGAAAGCGGCAGCATCGGCGCCGCCCCGGCGCCCTGCAGGATCCGGCCGAGGATCAGCATGTCCTGGTCGCCGGCGGCGCCGGAGACGACCGAGCCGACGGCGAAGAGCGCCATCCCGCTGAGGAAGACCCGCCTGCGCCCGAACATGTCCCCCAGCCGGCCGGCGGTGACAACCAGCACCGCAATCGTCAGCAGGTAGCCGTTCATCACCCACTGCAGCCCCTCGGCACTGGCGTCGACGTCGTGCCTGATCGCCGGCAGTGCCAGCGCCACCACGGTCGAGTCCAGCATCAGCACGAAGAGCCCCGCGCAGGCGCCGGCAAGGGTCCACCACTTCCGGTTCACGGGCGCGACGGTATCGCCGGGTGCGGCGTCAGTGGTTCGCGACGAGGTCGCGCTCGGGGTCGATGCCCCAGCGGCTGCCGACGGCGGTGAGGTCGTCGCTGAGGGGCCAGCGGTCGGGACGCTCTTCGCCTTCGTGTTCGGGGCTGGCGCCCTTCAGCGCCATGCAGCCGGCGTTGTCGCCGATCGCGCGGATCTCCTCGACGTCTTCGGGACTGAGCCGCCGCTCGGCCGGCATGTTGGCGAGTTCGACCCGCTTGGCCTCGATCGGGCAGGCCTCGGGGCCGATCTCCTGGATCAGGGTCGGCGCGACCGACTGGACCGCGGGATGGGCGAGGTTCCACTGGCAGGCGAGCTGGATCGGGGTCAGCTTCGCCCGTTCGGCGATCGGCATCAGCCGCTCGAGCTTCTCGACCCCCGCCTCGATCCAGCCCTCGGGACGGAAGGAGCGGTGGTCGAATTTGGCCAGCTCCATCCCGGGCCGCAGGTCGCCCCAGAAGAGGCCGCCGTAGTCGACGACCCGGGTCAGGACCTTGACCTCGTGCCGCGCCGCGGCGTCGAGGCAGAGCTCGCCGGGCCAGGGCTCGAGCGGGTTGAGGATGATCATCGCCCAGTCGATCTGGTCGCCGAAGCGCTCCAGACAGGCGATCAGGTCGAGGGTGAAGCCGTTGGCGGGACCCGGGGCGACGCCGATCCGCGCCGTCAGCCCCGCCTCGCGCAGCGCCGCCATCCCGTCCCAGACGACCTCGCTCGAGTAGCCGACGCGGTCGGGGTTGTGGAGCAGCAGCAGGTCGAAGGACTCGGCGCCGATCCGCTCCAGGCTCTTCTCGGCCGCCATCCGCAGGTAGTCCGCGTATCCGTCGGGCTCTCGCAGCCGCGGGTCGGTGAAGCGGGGGAACCCTTTCGGCCCTTCCCGCTCCCCCTCGTAGAAGTCGTGCCCGACGGCGCCGATCAGGCTGTAGTCGTCGCGGGGCACGCCCGCCAGGGCTTGCCCCAGCACCCGGTCGGCCTCGCCCTGCCCGTAGGCATCGGCGGTGAGGACGGTGTCGATTCCCCGGCCGGGCTGCAGCAGCGCCTCCAGCCGGTCCTCGTCTATCGCTTCGCCGAAGTGGAGGAACCGCCCCCCGCTCCAGGTGCCGATCGCGGCCTGGCCCGGCTCTCTCACCGCGTGGCCTCGCTCAGGACTCGGTGTCGCCGGCGCCGTCGGGGCTCTCGCCCTCGGGCGCGTCCTCGCCGCCGTCGTCCTTCTTGGCGCCGACGCCGACCTTCTCGCGCTTCGGCTCCTCCGGCGGCTTCGCCTTCGGCTTCTTCGGGGCGATGATCTCGAGGCTGAGCGGCTTGTCCTCCTCGTCGCCGCTCTCGTCGCGGGAGACCATCACAGTCGAGCCGGGGGTCATCTGGCCCTGACGCAGGACTTCGTCGGCAAGCGGGTCCTCGACGTAGCGCTGGATCGCGCGGCGCAGCGGACGGGCCCCCATCGAGGGATCCCAGCCTTTGTCGACCAGCAGTTCCTTCGCCTCGTCGGTCAGCTCGAGCTGCAGTTCGTGCTCGGCGACCTGGACGCGGACGCGGGCGATCATCAGGTCGATGATCTCCCTGACCTCGTCCTTGGCGAGCTTGTGGAAGACGATGACCTCGTCGATCCGGTTGAGGAACTCGGGCCGGAAGACTTTTTTCAGGTCGCTCATGATCCGGTTCTTCATGTCGCCGTAGGACATCCCGGTCTCGTCGGCGATGGTGAACCCGATCGAGGTGTTCTTCGAGATCTCCGAGGCGCCGATGTTCGAGGTCATGATCACTATCGCGTTGCGGAAGTCGACCGTGCGGCCCTGGGCGTCGGTGAGGCGCCCGTCCTCGAGAATCTGCAGGAGGATGTTGAAGACGTCCGGGTGGGCCTTCTCGATCTCGTCGAGCAGCAGCACCGAGTAGGGCTTGCGGCGCACGGCCTCGGTCAGCTGACCACCCTCGTCGTAGCCGATGTAGCCGGGAGGCGACCCGACCAGACGGCTGACGGCGTGCTTCTCCATGTACTCGGACATGTCGATCCGGATCATCGCCTCCTCGTCGCCGAAGAGGAAGTCGGCGAGGGTGCGGGCAAGCTCGGTCTTGCCGACCCCGGAGGGGCCGAGGAAGATGAACGAGCCGGCCGGGCGCTTGGGGTCCTTGATCCCGGCGCGGGAGCGGCGAATCGCCTTCGAGACGGCGGTGATCGCGACCTCTTGGCCGATCACCCGCTTGTGGAGTTCCTCCTCCATGCGGATCAGCTTCTTGGTCTCGGCCTCGGTCAGTTTGAAGACGGGGATGCCGGTCCACATCGAGACGATGTCGGCGATCTCCTCTTCGCCCACCTCGGGCCGTTCGCCGTTCTCGCCCTCGGCCCACTCGTCTTCGAGCTGGCGCTTGCGGGTGGTCAGCTGGCGCTCGGTGTCGCGCAGGTTGGCGGCTTTTTCGAACTCCTGGGCCTCGATCGCGGACTCCTTCTCGCGCCGCGTCTTCTCGATTTCCTCCTCGAGGTCGCGGTAGACCGGCGGCGTCGACATGCTCTTGATCCGCATCCGCGAGCCGGCCTCGTCGATCAGGTCGATCGCCTTGTCGGGCAGGAAGCGGTCGGAGATGTAGCGGTCGGCGAGCTCGGCGGCGGCTTCGAGAGCGTCGTCGCGGATCGTCACCCGGTGGTGCTGTTCGTAGCGCTCGCGCAGCCCCTCGAGGATCTTGACCGTGTCCTCGGGCGAGGGCTGGTCGACGCGGATCTGGGCGAAGCGGCGCTCCAGGGCCGAGTCGCGCTCGAGGTACTTGCGGTACTCGTCGAGGGTGGTGGCGCCGATCGTCTGCAGCTCGCCGCGGGCCAGGGCCGGCTTCAGGATCGAGGCGGCGTCGATCGCGCCCTCGGCGGCACCGGCACCGACCAGGTTGTGGAGCTCGTCGATGAAGAGGATGATGTCGCCGCGCTGGGTGATCTCTTTCATCACCTTCTTGAGGCGCTCCTCGAACTCGCCACGGTACTTGGAGCCGGCGACCAGAGCGGCCAGGTCGAGGGTGTAGATCTGCTTGTTCTTCAGCAGCTCCGGCACCTCGCCGCTGTTGATGCGGGCGGCAAGGCCCTCGACGACGGCGGTCTTGCCGACGCCCGGCTCGCCCAGCAGCACCGGGTTGTTCTTGGTCCGGCGGGAGAGGATCTGCATGATCCGCTCGATCTCGGTTTCGCGACCGATCACCGGGTCGAGCTTGCCCTCCTCGGCGAGGCGGGTCAGGTTGCGACCGAACTGGTCGAGCAGTTTGGAAGACTTTTTGCCCTCGCCGGTACCGCCACCGCCGCCGCCCTGGCGACGGCCGCCGGGGCCGGAGAGCATGCGGATGACCTCGTTGCGGATCTTGTCCGAGTCGGCGTCGAAGTCGAGCAGGATGCGGGCGGCGACGCCCTCGTTCTCACGCACCAGGCCGAGCAGGATGTGCTCGGTGCCGATGTAGTTGTGGCCGAGGGAGAGCGCCTCGCGCAGCGCCAGCTCGAGGACCTTCTTCGCTCGCGGGGTGAACGGGATCTGGCCGGAGGTGACCTCCTCGCCCGATCCGACGATGCGGACCACCTGCGAGCGGACCCGTTCGACGGTGATGTCGAGGGACTCGAGCACGCGCGCGGCGAGACCCTCCTCCTCGCGAAGGAGCCCGAGCAGGATGTGCTCGGTGCCGATGTAGTTGTGCTTGAGCGTCCGGGCCTCCTCCTGCGCTAGGACGACGACCTGGCGAGCCCTCTCAGTGAATCGCTCGAACAAATGAAGACCTCTTCCTGGTTCTCAAACCCGGGGAACCCGAGTTTGTACCGCCGGACCCCTTGCTCCCTCTATCGGGAGGCGTCCATCTGCCACTTAACTCTACCGGGGTCAGATGTCCGGCTTCTGAGCGCTTGAGCACGCTAACTGCGAGATTTCACGCAGGAGACGTTGCGATTCCGGCTCAATTTGGTCCTGAGCGCCGGAATTAGGAGCGCATTGCCGGGAACAGCAGCACTTCGCGCAGGGTTTTGGCGCCGGTGAACATCATTACGAGGCGGTCGATGCCCAGGCCGACGCCGCCGGTCGGCGGCATCCCCTGTTCGAGCGCCTCGACGAAGGCCTCGTCGTACGGCTGCGCCTCCTCGTCGCCGCGCGCGACCTCGGTCGCCTGCTGTTCGAAGCGGCGCCGCTGCTCGTCGGGGTCGTTCAGCTCGGTGAAGGCGTTGGCGATCTCGACCCCGCCGACGAAGGCCTCCCAGCGCTCGACCATCCCCTCCTCGGAGCGGTGCGCCTTGGCGAAGGGCGAGAGCTCGACGGGGTAGTCGAAGACGAAGGTCGGCTGGACCAGGCTCGGCTCGACCTCGCGCGCGAACAGCCCGTCGACCAGCTTCCCCCAGCCCTCCTTCGGGTCGGGCTCGGTCCCCATCGCCTTGGCGAGCGCCTCGCGGCTCGGATGCTCGGCGATGTCGATCCCGGCGCGCTCGAGGATCGCCTCGCGCAGGGTGATCCGCCGCCAGGGCGGGGCGAGGTCGATCTCCATCTCGCCCCGCTGCACCTTCGTCGTCCCCAGCACCCGCTCGGCGACCTCGGCGACCAGCATCTCCAGGTCGTGGGCGGTCTTCTCGTAGTCGGCGTAGGCCTCGTACCACTCCAGCATCGTGAACTCGGGGTTGTGCTTGTGGGAGACGCCCTCGTTGCGGAAGTCCTTGCCGAGCTCGTAGACGCGGTCGATGCCACCGACGACGAGGCGCTTGAGGTAGAGCTCGGTCGCGATCCGCAGGTAGAGGTCGCGGTCCAGCGCGTTGTGGTGGGTCGTGAAGGGACGCGCCAGAGCGCCGCCGTAGAGCGGCTGCAGGACCGGCGTCTCGACCTCGACGAAATCGTGCTCGTCGAACCAGCGGCGGATCTCGGAGATCGCGCGGGCTCGGATGCGGAAGATCTCGCGGCTCTCCTCGTTGGCGATCAGGTCGAGCTCGCGGCGGCGGAAGCGGGTCTCGGTGTCCTCGAGGCCGTGGAACTTGTCGGGCGGTGGGCGCAGGCTCTTGGCCAGCAGGCGCCAGTGGTCGATCGCCAGCGAGAGCTCTCCCCCGCGCCGGGTTGCCATCGCCGTCCCCTCGGCGCCGACGATGTCGCCGAGGTCGAGGTCGACCAGCAGCTCGTAGGCCTCCTCGCCGAGCACGTCCTTCCGCGCGTGCAGCTGGATCTGGCCGCTGCCGTCGCGGACGTCGAGGAAGCAGGCCTTGCCGTGACCGCGGCGGGCGACGATCCGGCCGGCGACGCGGTGGCGCGAGTCGGTCTCGGCCCCCGCCTGCAGCCCCTGGTGCGCGGCCCGCACCTCGCGGATGTCCTCCCGCCCGGAGAACTCGTGCGGAAACGGCTCGATCCCCGCCGCCCTAATGCGCTCCAGCTTCTCGCGCCTGTCGCGAAGAACGTCGGAAAGATCTTCTTGTTCAGTCACGGGCTGAGAGTGTCAGGAAGCAAGCAGGTCGGGGGAAGAGGCCGCAGACCCGAGCGAGCGTACTTCAGTACGTGAGCGAAGGGGCGAGGACCGATGACCCCGAGATGCGCCGCTTCCTGGCGCTCTCAGGCTTTCTCGATCTTCGTGATTTTAAGTTTTTTCTTCGGGCCGCGCGGGACCTCGACGGTGACGATGTCGTTGCGCTTTTTCCCGATCAGCGCTTTGCCGATCGGCGACTCGTTCGAGAGCTTGTGCTCGAGCGGGTTGGCCTCGGTCGAGCCGACGATCTGGAATTTCTGCGAGTCGCCGGATTTCTGGTCTTTGACGTGGACGATCGATCCGAAGCTCACCTCGTCGGTGTTGAGTGACTTCTCGTCGATCACCTGGGCGCGGCGCAGCCTCTCTTCCAGCTGCGCGATCCGGCCCTCGAGCAGGGCCTGTTCGTTCTTGGCGTCGTCGTATTCGGCGTTCTCGGAGATGTCGCCGTCCTCGCGCGCCTCCTTGATCCGGGCCGCGACCTCCCGGCGTTTGGTCGTCGAGAGGAACTCGATTTCCTCTTTGAGCTTTTCCAGTCCCTCTGGGGTGATGACGGCCTGACGCACTTGAACGACCTCGCTTTGGATTGGAAAAGGGAGCCTGGCCGGTCTCCCAGACCTAAAAAAACGCCCCGATGCGGCCACCAGCGGCAGCGACACCCGGGCACGGAGCGCGCGATTATAGCGAGGGTGGCCGGCCGGCCAAGGCCGGCGTGAGAGAGCCGATCAGCTCGCGGGCTCGAGCCAGATCGGCGCTCCGCTGGAGCTCGTCGGCGACCTCTTTCGGCGCCTCCACCCGCTCGACGTACCAGGGGTGGAATTTGCGCAGGTAACGCTGGGCGCGCTCGGTCCCGAGGTGCTCCTCGGCCCGCTCGGTGACCCAGAGCCACTCGGCGACGATCTCCTCGCCGCTCGGCGGCGCGACCCGGCGCCCGGTCAGTTCCTCGAAGACCCAGGGGTTGCCGAGCGAGCCGCGGGCGATCATCACCGCGTCGGCGCCCGACTCCTCGTAGGCGTAGCGGGCGGCCTCGGCGCTGGAGAGGCCGCCGGAGACGATCACCGGCACCTCGACCCGCTCGGTCAGCGCCCTGGTCAGCTCGTAGTCGGGCTTGCCCTTGTGGCCTTTGATCGCGGCCCGGGGGTGGAAGGCGATCGCCGCGACGCCGGCCTCCTCGGCCAGCCGGATCGCCAGCTCGTAGCCGGAGCGGTCGCCGGCCTCGATCCCGGAGCGCAGCTTCACCGTTACCGGCAGGCCGCTGCCCTCGGCGGCCCCCCGGGCCAGCGCCAGGGCGAGGTCGGGGTCGCGCAGCAGCTGGGCGCCGGCGCCGGTCTTCCGCACCTTCGGCACCGGGCAGCCCATGTTGATGTCGATCAGGTCGGCCCCCGCCTCGGCGGCGATCTCGGCCCCGGAGCGCATCACCTCCGGGTCGTGGCCGAAGAGCTGCATCGAGACCGGGTGCTCGTCGGGGTGGATCCGCATCAGGTCCCGCATGGTGCGCTCGTTGCGGTAGTGGAGGGCGAAGCTGGAGACCATCTCCGAGACGGCGAGGCCGGCGCCGTGGCGTTTCGCCTGCAGGCGGACGAACCAGTTGCCGATCCCGGCCAGCGGCGCCAGCAGGATCCGGTTGGCGATCGGCACGCCGCCGATCTCGAAGGGGTCGGTCAGCGCCGGGCGGGCGCCTCCGGGTTCAACGGTTGCGCTCATGGATCAGCCGCAGTCCCTTCAGGGTCAGCAGGTCGTCGACCTCGTCGATCGTCTCGGTGAAGGGGACGACCGTCGCCGCGTAGCCGCCGGTGGCGAGCACCCGCGGGTTCGGCAGTTCGTCTTCGATTCGGCGGACGATGCCGTCGATCAGCCCGGCGAAGCCGAAGATGAAGCCGGAGTGGATCGCGGCGCGGGTCGAGCGGCCGATCGCCTCGGTCGGCTCTTCGAGGTCGATCCGGGTGATCCGCGCCGCGCGTTCGATCAGGGCGCTTAGCGAGGGGGCGAGGCCGGGGCCGATCGCGCCGCCGAGGTACTCGCCTTCGGCGGAGACCGCGTCGATGTTGATCCCGGTGCCGAAGTCGACCGAGACGCAGGCCTCGCCGACGCGCTCGTAGGCGGCGATCGCGTTGACGAGGCGGTCGGCGCCGACCTCGAGCGGGTTCTCGATCCGGATCGGCATCCCGGTCTTGACCCCGGGGCCGATCGCCAGGCAGTCGGCCTTCAGGTAGCGCCGGGTCAGCTCTTCGAACTGGCTGCCGAGCGGCGGCACCACCGAGGAGACGCAGACCGCGTCGACGTCCCCGAAGGCCATCCCGGAGAGCGAGAAAAGGCCGGCGATCCGCTCGGCCAGCTCGTCGCCGGTGGCGCCCGAGCGGGTCTGGAAGCGCCAGTGCTCGGTCAGGCTCTCGCCCTCGAAGACGCCGAGGTGGGTCTGGGTGTTGCCGACGTCGACCGCGAGGAGCATCGGCCGATTATCGCGGGCGGGAACTGGCTGGGTAGCCAGTCGGCCTCCGATGCACGTAGGATCGCGCGATGAAAACTCGCCTCTACGTGATTCCGGCCTCCCATCCGAGCATCGCCGCGCAGCTGATGCTCGAGCACAAGGGCATCCCCTACAAGCGCACCGATCTGCTGCCGGTGATCTCCAAGGGCGTGCTGCGCGCCGCCGGCTTCCCTGGCGTCACCGTGCCGGCGCTGAAGATCGAGGGCGAGAAGGTGCAGGGCTCGCGAGCGGTCACCCGCGCGCTCGACCGGCTGCGGCCCGAGCCGCCCCTCTTCCCCGCCGACTCCGAGCAGCGGGCGGCGGTCGAGGAGGCCGAGCGCTTCGGCGACGAGGAGCTGCAACACCCGATCCGCCAGATCCTCTGGTGGGGGATCAAGAAGGACCGCGAGCCGCTGCGCTCCTACTCGGAGGGTGCCCGCCTCGGCGCGCCGCTGGGCCTGCTGATGAAGACCGCGGCCCCGATCGTCGCCCTCGCGGCCCGCTTCAACGAAGCCAGCGACGAGAACGCCCGCCAGGCCATCGCGGCGCTCCCGGCGATGCTCGACAAGGTCGACGCCTGGATCGAGAGCGGCGTCCTCAACGGCACCCAGCTGAACGCCGCCGACTTCCAGATCGCCCCCAGCATCGGCCTGGCGATGACCCTCGACGACCTCCGCCCGGCGATCGAGAACCGCCCCGCGGCAAAGCTCGCCCGGCGCCTGGTCCCGAACTACCCCGGCAAGATGCCGCCGGTCCTACCGGCCGAGTGGCTCGACCCGCTGGCCGGGGCCAAGAGCGTCTAACGCCTCGGCCAGCCGGGCCCCGTCGGGGAGCGTCAGCTCGGAGTCGAGCTCGAGCAGGGGCACGAGGACGAAGCGGCGGGTGGTGACCTCGCGGTGGGGCAGGGTGAGGCGGGCGGTGCTGAGCTCGAGGTCGCCGAGCAGGAGCAGGTCGACGTCGAGCGGGCGGGGGCTGTGGCGGGGGGCGTCGAAGGAGCGGCCGCACTCGGCCTCGACCCGCTTGCAGGCGCGCAGCAGCTCCTCCGGCTCGAGGTCGGTGCGGATGCGGACGGCGGCGTTGAGGAAGTCGGGCTGGTCGAGGATCTCCCCCACCGGCTCGGTGACGTAGGTGGAGGAGACGGCGTCCACCTCGATCCCCTCGGCTTCGAGCAGCCCGATCGCCGCCCGCAGGTGGGCGGCCGGGTCGCCGACGTTGGAGCCGAGGCCCAGATAGCCGGTCCGCTGCTCGGCGGCCAAGCGGCTAGTCCTCTTCGTCTTCGCCCGCTTCGGCGCGTTCCTGGGTGACCTCGACGGCCACCTCCTGGATCGCCAGCGGCAGCGGCGGCTCGGGCTTGGCGGCGCGGACCCGCACCGATTCGCAGCCGTAGCGCTCCATCAGCCGCTCACCGACGACCTGGGCGAGGCGCTCCAAGGTCTTGTAGCTGCGCTCGGTCGCGGCGAGGACGACGATGTCGCAGACCTGGGCGTAGTCGACGGTGTCCTCGAGGCGGTCGGTCAGCACCGCGTCGCAGTCGGGGACGTCGAAGGAGATGTCGAACTCGAGCCGCTGCCCCACCTCCTGCTCGGCCTCGGAGACGCCGTGGTGGGTGTAGACCGAGAGGCCGCGCAGCTCGATCTCGGCGCTCGACTCGATCCCGTTGTCGTGCGACTCCATTGCCTGGACGCTACCCGAGTATCGCCGCGGTCACGGCCAGCGCCTGGCGCACCTCGGCGACGTCGTGGACGCGCAGGACCGCCGCGCCCTCGGCCGCGGCGAAGACGGAGGAGGCAATCGTCCCCCCCAGCCGCTCGCCGGGGCCGGAGCCGTCGACGCGGCCGATGAAGCTCTTGCGTGAGGTGCCGATCACCAGCGGGCGGCCGAGCTCTGCCAGCTCGCCGAGCCGGCGCAGCAGCTCCATGTTGTGGGCCACCGTCTTGCCGAAGCCGATGCCGGGGTCGAGCCAGACGTCGTCCTCGGCGATGCCGGCGGCGAGGGCGGCAGCGAGTCGCTCGGAGAGAAAGGTCTTGACGTCGGCGACGACGTCGTCGTAGCGGGGGTCGTCCTGCATCGTCCGCGGGTCGCCGAACATGTGCATGAGGATCACGGTGGCGCCGCGCTCGGCACAGAGGGCCGCCATCCCCGGGTCGCCGCGCAGGGCGGTGACGTCGTTGACGATCGTCGCGCCGGCCTCGAGCGCCGCCGCGGCGACCGACGCCTTCGAGGTGTCGACCGAGAGGTCGCGGCCGAGGCCGCCGAGCCCTTCGATCACCGGGACGACCCGCCGCCGCTCCTCCTCGGCGCCCACGGGCTCGGCCCCCGGCCGGGTCGATTCGCCGCCGACGTCGAGGATGTCTGCTCCGCTGGCAGCTAACACGCGGCCATGCTCAATCGCGGCCTCAGGATTCAGGTATAGGCCCCCGTCCGAAAACGAATCAGGGGTCACATTTACGACTCCCATCAATTTCATGGCGACGCGTCCTGACCAAGCATGGCAAGGACGCAGGGAGCGTGGCGTGCTCTGCACGCGAGCGACTGAGGACGCCGCCAGGCGCCGGTCAGGACGCGTCGCCGCCGGCGAAGCCGGGGCGGGGGCGGGGATTTGGGCGGGCGCCCTCGCGGGCGGCCTTTTCCGGCTCGGGCGCCGGCTCGGCGGGAGCCGAGGGCGGCTCCTCCTCGTCGACGAAGACCTCGTCGGCGGGCTTGCCTTCGAGCAGGGCGACGAACTGCTCGGCGTCGATCGTCTCCCGCTCCAGCAGCAGTTTCGAGATCGTCTCGAGGTCGTTGCGGCGCTCGTTCAGCAGCGCCTTCGCGGTCTGGTGGGCGCTCTCGACGATGCGGCGGATCTCGTCGTCGATCTCGCGCGCGATCTCGTCGGAGTAGTCGGGCTCGGAGCTGAACTCGCGGCCGAGGAACGGCTGGCCGCGGTCGTGGCCGAAGACGCGCGGGCCGAGGCGCTCGGACATGCCGAAGCGCATCACCATCTGCTTCGCCGTCTCGGTCACCTTTTCGAGGTCGTTGGAGGCGCCGGTGGTGATCTCGCCGAAGACGATCTCCTCGGCGGCGCGACCGCCGAGGGTCATCGCCATCGTGTCGGTCAGCTCGGCGCGCGTGGTCAGGAACTTGTCCTCGGTGGGCAGGCTGATCGTGTAGCCGAGCGCCTGGCCGCGGCTGATGATCGAGATCTTGTGGACCGGGTCGGTGTTCTCGAGCAGCTGGCCGACGATCGCGTGGCCGACCTCGTGGTAGGCGGTGATGAGCCGCTCCTTCTCGCTCATCACCCGGGTCTTCTTCTCGGGGCCGGCGATCACGCGCATGATCCCCTCCTCGAGCTCCTTCATCGAGATCTCGCGGTTGCCCGTGCGGGCGGTCAGCAGGGCGGCCTCGTTGATCAGGTTCGCGAGGTCGGCGCCGGTGAATCCCGGCGTCTGCCCGGCGAGCGTGTCGAGCTCGATCTCGCCCCCCAGCGGCTTGCCGCTGGTGTGGACCTCGAGGATCTTCTTGCGGCCCTTGCGGTCGGGGCGGTCGACGACCACCTGGCGGTCGAAGCGGCCGGGCCGCAGCAGCGCCGGGTCGAGGATGTCGGGACGGTTGGTGGCGGCGATCAAGATGATGTTGTCCTTCATTTCGAAGCCGTCCATCTCGACCAGCAGCTGGTTCAGGGTCTGCTCGCGCTCGTCGTGACCGCCGCCCATGCCGGCGCCGCGGTGGCGGCCGACGGCGTCGATCTCGTCCATGAAGATGATGCAGGGCGAGTTCTGTTTCGCCTGCTCGAAGAGGTCGCGGACGCGGCTGGCGCCGACGCCGACGAACATCTCGACGAAGTCCGAGCCGGAGATCGAGAAGAAGGGAACGCCCGCCTCGCCGGCGACGGCGCGGGCGAGAAGCGTCTTGCCGGTTCCCGGCGGTCCATACAGAAGGACGCCCTTGGGGATCCGCGCGCCGAGCGCCTGGAACTTCTTCGGGTTCTCGAGGAATTCCTTGATCTCCTCGAGCTCCTGCACCGCCTCATCGACGCCGGCGACGTCGCGGAAGGTGATTTTCGGCGCGTCGACCGACATCCGTTTGGCTTTCGATTTGCCGAAGTTCATCACCCGGCTGCCGCCGCCCTGCATCTGGTTCATGAGGAAGATCCAGAAGCCGAAGAAGAGGACGAAGGGCAGGACCAGGGTCAGCAGCGAGAGAAGGCTGGAGCCGCCGGAGCCGTGGACCTTGGTGTCGACGTTGTTTTCGTCGAGCAAGTTGATCAGGCTCTGCTCGGTGTTCGGCGGGTAGCCGGTGCCGAAGCTTTCGCCGTTGGTCCGCTTGACGTCGAGCGTGTTGTCCTTGGTGTTGACCGAGACTTCGTCGATCTGGCCCTTGGCGATCAGGCCCACTTTGGGGGCGATCAGTTCGTTGTACGGGGGCGCCTCGGTGCCGTCGCCGCCGCTGATCACTTTCTGGGCGATGAACGCCAGAATCACGACCAGCAGGATCGGGAACGCCGCGCTTTTGAAAAACCGCCTCAAGAGTGGGAATCAGCGTACCAGGGCGGATTTTCCGAGTTACTCGGAGAGTGCAGCGACGAAATCGAGGTTTCGATACTTCTGGGCGTGGTCGAGGCCGTAGCCGATCGCGAACCGGTTAGGGATCTCAAACCCGACGTAGCGCGGCGAGAGGTCGACCCGCAGCCGCTCCGGCTTGGTCAGCAGCGCGCAGGCGTGGAGCGAAGCGGGATTGCGGGCGTTGAGGTTGCGCATCAGGTAGTGCAAGGTGAGGCCGGAATCGATGATGTCCTCGACGATCAGGACGTCGCGCCCTTCGATCGGCGCGTCGAGGTCCTTGAGGATGCGGACCACGCCGGAGGAGTCGGTCTGCGAGCCGTAGCTGGAGACGGCCATGAAATCGATCTCGCAGGGGACCTCGATGCGGCGCATCAGGTCGGCGAGGAAGAGGACGGCGCCCTTCAGCACCCCGACCATGATCAGCTCCCGCCCCGCGTAGTCGCGGCTGATCTCCGCCCCCAGCTCCGCGATGCGGCGCTGGAGGTCCTCTCTGGCGACGAGGGTCTCGCCGATCGCGGGGTCCGACACGCGCCGCAGTCTAGATATAGAGGGGCTACGCGCGCTCGGCGCGGATGACGCCGGCTTCGAGGACGGCGCGGACGCCGGATCCGAGGTCGAGAGTCGAGCCGCCGCGGGTGAGGCCGGCGACCTGCTCGGCGAAGCGGGCGGCCCCGGGGACCGGGCGGCCGGCGGCCTCGTCGGCGAGCCGCTGAAGGACGAGGCGGCGGAGGGCGGGGTGCAGCTCGGCGAAGCGCGAGTGCGCGAGTGCGCCGGGCGGGGCGCCCTCGCCCCCCGCCAGCTCGGCGTCGACCAACGAGTCGAGCAGCTCGGCCTCCTCGCGCAGCACCGCCGCCGTCCGCAGAACGTTCTGCTTCGCCGCCGGGTGGATCTTCTCCAGCTCCGGGATCACGTCGCGCCGCACCAGGGTGCGCTTGTAGCCGGCCTCCTCGTTGCTGGCGTCGTCGCGCCAGGCGAGGCCGCGCTCCTCGCAGTAGGCGGTGGTCTCCGCACGGCTGGCGGCGAGCAGCGGGCGGGCGAGGCGCCCGTCCCTGGGCTTCATCCCCAGCAGCGCCCGCCGGCTCGGCGAGGAGGCGAGCCGGTAGAGGATCGTCTCGACCTGGTCGTCGGCGGTGTGCCCGGTGAGGATCGTCGCGTCGCGGGTCTCCGCCAGGCGCGCCGCCGCCGCGTAGCGCGCCCCCCGCGCCCAGGCCTGCAGGTTGCCGGCGCCCTCGGGGCGCCGCGGTCGCTCCACCGCGAGGCTCACCCCGAGGCGCTCGCAGAGCTCGACGCAGTGGCGCTCGTCTGCCCCGGCCTCCTCCCGCAGCCCGTAGTTGACGTGGAGCGCGCTCACCGCCTCGGGCCCCCGCGCCCGCACCGCGAGGTCGAGCATGCAGACGGAGTCCCGGCCGCCCGAGACCATCGCCAGCAGCGGACCGGGCCAGGCGAGGAGGCCGCCCGCTTCAACCCGCTCCAGCAGGTCCCCGGTCATGGGGCGCGGACGACGAACAGTTCGGTCGGCTCCGGAAATCCCTTCAGCTTGACCTGGCCGATCGGCTCGAACTCGAGGCGCTCGCTGCCGGCGATCGCGCCGCAGACCGTGTCGGTGACCAGCACCTCGCCGGCCAGCGCCCGGTTGACGACGCGGTGGACGAGGTTGACCTGGCTGCCGAAGTAGTCGCCGTCGCGGTAGACGGCGTCGCCGTAGTGGATTCCGACCCGCGGCTGCGGCCGCTGCGGGAAGCGGGAGAGGAAGGTCACCGCCCACTCGGTCAGCGAGGCCGGGTCCGGCGAGACGACCATCACCTCGTCGCCGATCGTCTTGACGATGGTCGCCTCCCGCGGCAAGGTCCCCTCGACGCCGGCGACGAAGTTCTCGACCACGTCGAGCGCCTCGATGTCTCCTTCCTCCTCGGTGTAGCGGGTGAAACCGGTGAGGTCGATGAAGCAGAGGGTGACGTTGACGTGGCCGAGCTCGATTTCGGCGGTGTCCATCGCCGAGTCCGCCTCCATGTGCCCGACGACGTCCTGTTCGACGAAGAAGCGCAGGTAGCGCTCGTGGAGGTACTCGGTCAGCGGCGCCGCCAGCGGCAGGACGTCGGCGGCGAGGTCCCCCATCTCCTCCGCCATTTCCAGCTCCGGCACCGCGTCGCGGATCAACGGCTCGTGGACGTAGAGGTGAAAGAGCCGCACCTCGGCATCGGCGATCCGCCGCATCGACTGGGCATAGACGCGGACCAGCTGCAGGAAGGCGACGAGCGGAAAGCCGGCGGCGAGGACCCTGGAGCAGTGGCGCAGCGCCGCCAGGTCCTCCTTGCTCAGCTCGCGCTGGCCTTTCGGGGTGCCGAGGATGACGAGGATCCGCTCGACCAGATCGGGCTCGAGGCCGGTCTCCTCCGCCGCCTGCTCGATCGTGATCGCCTCCTCGGAACCCGAAAAGAGCTCCTCGGTGAAACCGAAGGCGAGCCGCCCCTCCTTGCCGGCGCTCTTCAAATCCTCCAGCGAGTACCCCCGTTCGCGCATCCGCGCCACCACCCGCGCCTGCGCCGCCGCAGCCACCGTCCAGCGCCCACGCCGCACCGGCACGATCTTCTCTTCAGCCCACCGTTTGAGCGTGCTCGCCGGAACTCCCGACCGCCGAGCGGCCTCGGAGAGCGAAATCCTCTGATCAGCCATAAAACGAGGCTAACCCGCTTGCAGGCGGGGGCGGGGTGCCCTCTCCAGACACTCAACATCGAGCCATAGCGAGATGTGTCTGGAGAGGGCACCCCGCCCCCGTCCCCAAAACAAACGGGGCGGCCACAAAGGCCGCCCCGCTGGCTCTTGTTCTGGGGGAAAGTCGGAGCGCCGTCAGGCGTTCAGGAGGGGATCTCCGACTCCTCGTGCAGCTGGAGGACGGACTGGCCGTCCTCGCCGGTGCGGATGCGGATCGCCTCCTCCACCGGCAGCACGAAGATCTTGCCGTCGCCGACCTCGCCCGTACGGGCGTGCTTGAGGATGGTCTCGACGACGATGTCCTTGTCTTTGTCCTCGACCACGACCTCCAGCTTGATCTTCGGCCGGACGTTGACGGTCAGGGTCGAGCCGCGGTAACGCTCGACGATGCCTTTCTGGCGACCCGAGCCCTTGGCCTCGATGATCGACAGGGAGGGGAATCCCTTGTCGAGCAACTCGGCCCGGATCGGCTCGAACGCCTCGTGGCGAATGTACGCCTCTATCTTCTTCATGCGTTCGTGCCTCCTAGGTCTCGCTGGTCATCGGGGTAGCGACCGCCGGGGCGGGCTGGGCCGCGGTCGGCGGGTGCGTGAGCGGAGCCCCGGTCGAGTACTCCGGCTGGGGGATGAACTGCTCCGGATACCCGTACATCCCGTGCTCGGAGATGTCGAGGCCGGCATCCTCTTCCTCCGCCGAGACCCGCAGGCCGATCGTCTTCTTGATCGCGAAGAAGATCGCGTAGGAGGCGACGAACACACAGGCGAAGGCGACCGCCACACCCAGCGCCTGGGCGCCGAGCTGGTGGAACGAACCGCTGTACCAGAGGCCCGGATCGCCAACTTCGTTGAGTTCCGCCAGCCGCGGCGAGGTGAAGATGCCGCAGGAGAGCGTCCCCCAGATACCGGCGAGGCCGTGAGCCGAGAGGGCGCCGACCGGGTCGTCGATGACCTTCTCGATCGCGAGGACGCCGTAGACGACGATCACGCCGGCGATCGCGCCGATGATCGGAGCGGCCCAGTACTCGACGTAGCCGGACGGGGCGGTGATCGCGACGAGACCGGCGATCGCGCCGTTGCCGGCCATGCCGATGTCGATCGTCTTCGTCTTCATCCACATGATCGCGACCGCGGCGACGACGCCGGCGGCGGCAGCCAGGTTGGTGACGACGACGACTTCGGCGAAACGGCCGCCGATCGCGCCGAGGGTCGAACCGGGGTTGAACCCGAACCAGCCGAGCCAGAGGATCAGCACCCCGAGGCCGACCAGTGGCATCGAGTGCCCCGGGATCGCCCGCGGTTTGCCGTCTTTCGTGTACTTGCCGATCCGCGGGCCGAGCAGCAGCAGCGCCGCGAAGGCGCCGGTCGCACCGATCAGGTGAACCACCGTGGAGCCGGCGAAGTCCTGCATCCCGACGTTCACCTGCAGCCAGCCGCCGCCGAAGATCCAGTGACTGAGGATCGGGTACAGCACGGCGCTGAAGATGATCGCGTAGATGACGTAGGCGCCGAACTTGATCCGCTCCAGGGTCGCGCCCCAGACGATCGCCAGCGAGACGGCGCAGAACACGAACTGGAAGAACATGAACGCCGCCGGGCTGATCGAATACGTGGCGACGAACGGGATGCTTGCCCCGGCTTCTTCGACCGAAGAACCGACGTCGAGGAAGAATCCGTGGGTCCCGGCGATCTCACCGAGCCCCCCGAACGCCAGCGCGAAGCCGCACGCCCAGTAACAGAGCGAGGCGATCGAGAAGTTCACCAGCACCTTGGCCACGCCGGCCCCCGCGTTCTTGGCGCGGGAGAACCCGACCTCCAGAAGCAGGAACCCGGCCTGCATGAACATCACCAGGCAGGCGGCGACGATCACCCACATCGCGTTGATGCTGGCCTCCGGGGTTTCCAGGATCGCCGGCGCTTCGGCGCCAAAGGCGGCGCCGGGCACTACCAGCGAGGCGATCGCGGCTACCGGAGCGGCGATCATCAACCTCCTTTTCATTCCATTCCCTCCTTGCCCGCCGCGGTTCACTGCCCCGGCGGTCGCGTTTGGATAGCTCGCCTTCCAAGCTATGGACGGGGGGACGAGGGGTCTTTGTCCGGCTGGAGCAAATCGGCCGGGGGCGTTTCTCCCCGATGTCGGCGGCGTGCCTGGGCGGCTAGATTCGGGCGCGCAGATGCCGGCTCGACTACGACCGACCGCGCCGATCGCCGCCGAGGCGATCCTGGTCGGCGACCCCGGGCGAGCGCTGATGCTGGCCCAGGAGCTTCTGGCCGAACCGAAGATGAGCAACCACGCCCGTGGCCTTTGGGGCTACACGGGCACCACCGAGACGGGCCGCGTCCTGACGATCCAGGCGACCGGGATGGGCGGACCGAGCGCCTCCGTCGTCCTCGCCGACCTGGCCGAGCTCGGCGTGCGGCGGGCGGTGCGGATAGGAACCTGCGCCTCGCTCGGCGATCTGGCCCTCGGCGAGTTGGTCGTGGTCGGCGAGGCGCACGAGGGGCGGGGCGCTTTTGCGTCCCCTGAGGACGGAAAGGCGCCCCATCACCCCGACTCGGCGTTGACCGAGGCGCTTCGGGGGCAGCTGCCCGAGGCGCGGGTCGCGCCGGTGCTCAGCCTCGACAGCCTCTACCGGCCCGAGCGGGACCTGCCGTCCTCCCTCGCGGAGGTCGCAGACATGCAGACCGCCGCGCTCCTCGCCACTGCCACCGAGCTGGACGTCGCCGTCGGGGCGCTACTCGTCGTCAGCGAGCGATGCGATTCAGGGCAGCTGCCGGACGGGGAGCTCGAGGCGGCGGCGAAACGCGCCGGCCGAGCTGCGGCAGTCGTACTCTAACCCTCAACCTTAGAGTTAGACTTTGCTTTTTTCGGCGTCTTTTTCGCGCTCTCGCGCCGCAGGGCGCCGAGTTCGCGACTGAGGTCGTCGATCGCCTCCTCGACATCCTCCAGCCGCTGGGAAAAGGAACGCAGGCGCCGCTCGAGCCGTTCGACGTCGGTCGCCGAGGGCAGGTTGAGAGCGCTCATCGCCGCTTGCTGGGCCTCGAGAGCCTTCTCCCGGGCGCCCAGGGCCGCGGTAACGGCGTCGTGCAGGGTCGGGTTGTCGATCAGGGCCTGCGCCAGCTCCCCAAGTGCCTGCTCGGCCCTCGCCCGCAGCCCGTCTTGCTCATAATCCTCGTAGGTCAAGTCGCAGCAGCTTAACGAGCACATCCGGCTGAGTTGAAAATCTCCCGTCACAGCGATGTTGCATCTATTGATTAAGCCCTTGTTGGGAGCGCCCGTGCGCGTTGCGGACACCCGTACCAGTGGGTAGCTTGCTGAGACCGCCCAGGGAGGGGTATCCGAGCATGGGCAGGTCGCTTTGGGATGAGAACTAAGTCCGCACTGATCCTCGCTATCGCCAGCTTCCTGCTGGTCGCCGCGCTGGGCGCTGCCTTCGCCGGGGCCGATCCCCTCTCCGAAGGCTCGGTCGCCGACCCGGCGACCACGACGACCGTTCCCTCCCTGCAGGCTCCCGCCTGCTCCAACGGGCTCGACGACGACGGCGACGGCCTCGTCGACGAACTCGACCCCGACTGCGAAACGCCGGCGGACACGAACGAGGCACCCTCCCCCGCCCCGCCCAGCGAAGAAGGGCAGGCCATACCGAACCCTCAACCTTCTCCTGAGCCTTCACCCGCCCCGAAGCCCGACGAGGGCGGCGTCAAGCAGGGCAGCGAGATCGTCGGCGAAGGCGCTGGCGAGAAGGACGGCGTGAAGCGCAACGAAGGTCTCGACGATCCCAGCGGCGGCAGCCGCAACGGGGCGGTCACCGCGCCGAGCGCCAACGGCGGCGGCGACCAGCCGGCGCCGAACGGAGGCGACGGCGGTTCCCAGTACTCCGCCGGCGGCGCCCCCACCGCCGCCAACCCGACGACGACGATCGCGCCCTTCGGCCCGGCCCCGATCGGGGTCCCCAACTTCGTCATCGACAGCTTCGAAATCCCGCCCTTCCTGCTGCCGATCTACCAGGCCTGCGGCACCGAATACGGGATCCCCTGGGAGGTGCTCGCATCGATCAACAAAATCGAGACCGGCTTCGGCACCAACCTCAACGTCTCCAGCGCCGGCGCCCTCGGCTGGATGCAGTTCCTCCCCTCCAGCTGGGAAGCCTTCGGCCTCGACGCCAACGGCGACGGTCGTAAAGACCCCTACAACCCGGTCGACGCGATCTGCGCCGCGGCCCACTACCTGAAGCTGGCCGGCGGCAACGACGACCTCTACCAGGCGATCTTCTCCTACAACCACGCCGACTGGTACGTGCAGGAGGTCCTCCTCTACGCCCGCGCCTACGGCCGCCTCCCCTCCGACCTGGTCGGCTCGCTGACCGGCCTCACCGAGGGCGCCCACTTCCCGATCGCCGCCGACGCCCGCTACGCCGACGACGTCGCCGCCCGCGCAGCGCTGAAGAAGGGCGAAAGCCCCGACTACGGCAACGCCGCCGAAGTCATCTCCTCCTCCCCCACCCCGCGCGGGATCAACATCTTCAGCAAGGAGGGAGCCCCGGTCGTCGCCGTCAACGACGGGGTGATCCGCAAGCTCGGCAAGTCCGACCGGCTCGGCAACTTCGTCGTCCTCGAAGACACCTACGGCAACCGCTACACCTACGCCGAGCTCGGCAACCTGGTCCGCGACCGCCGCCTGGTGGTGATGCCGACCGGCCAGGAGAAGCGGGTCCCGGTCGAAAGCCAGAACCTGCGGCCGCGGCTGCGGGCACTCCCCGGCCGCGACGACGGCGAGGGCACGGCCGGAGCGCAGGACGCCGACGCGCTGCGGGAAGCGGTGGCGGCCAGCGGCGACGGCTCGCTGCAGGTCGGCTCGAAGGTGATCGCCGGCACCGTCCTCGCCCGCGTCGCCGCGGGCGGCGAAGGGATCGACTCCCACATCAACTTCTCGATCCGCCCGGCCGGCAAGGGGGCGCCGCGGATCGACCCGAAGCCGATCCTCGACGGCTGGAAGCTGCTCGAGGCGACGGCGATCTACCGCGCCAAGGGCAAGACCCCGTTCGCCAAGCTGAGCGGCGCCGGCGTGCTGCTGCTCTCCAAGGAGGCCCTGCAGAAACGGGTCCTGGCCGACGAAAACCTGGAAATCTACGAATGCGGTCGTGAAGACGTCGCCAGCGGACGCATCGACCGCCGCATCCTGGCGATGCTCGAGTACCTGAGCACGAACGGGTTCAAGCTCACGATCACCTCGCTGCAGTGCGGGCACGGAGTCCTGACCAGCTCGGGGAACGTCTCCGAGCACACCACCGGCACCGCGGTCGACATCGCCGTGATCAACGGCATCCCGGTCACCGGCCACCAGGGACCGGGAACCCCCGCCGACGACCTGATCCACGAAGTCCTGCGCCTGCAGGGGACGATGCACCCCCACCAGGTGATCTCGCTCGAGGATCTGCCCGGCGAAACCAGCTTCGCGCTGCCCGACCACTACGACCACGTCCATGTCGGCTACCACCCGACGGCGGGCGCGAACGAAGCGCGATTCGCCGCCTTGCTCAAACCGGAGCAGTGGCAGCGCCTGATCAGCCGTCTCGGCGAGATCGAAAACCCCGAGGTGCCGGTGCGCCCCTCCAAGTACGCGGTGCCGGACAAAACCAACGGCGGCGCCTCCGCCGGCAGCGGCGACTGACCCTGTTCGGGTTCGTCCAACTCGACTTCGCCGGGACGCTGCCGCTGGCCGACGGGCGCTACCTGGCGCGCGCCGACGCCGCAGGATCGGCGGAGAGCGTCCTCGTCCTGCAGCGGATCGGCGCCCCGGCCGCGGGCGGCCGCAAGCGGCGCCGGCCGCGCAAGGCCGAGGAGGAGGCCGCGCCGCTGAACCTGACCCGGGCGACCGCGATCCGCGCCTTCGCGCCCTTCGAGGGCGAAGAGGCGGCGGCCCGCTGGCTCGACGAGGCCTGCGAGGCCGAGGACACCCTCGACGTCCTGGTCGACGAAGGGCTGGCGCTGCTCAACCGCGCCCTCCACGCCCACGCGGTGGCCAGCGCCAACCCGGGCTCCCGCAGCGAGCTCTCGGCCGAGTCCGCCGAGCGGGTCCTGATCGGCTACGGAAGCGGCGAGGAGACGGCGATGGGTCGCTTCCGCGACGCCCGGCAGGTGGAGGTCGGGGCGCGCGCCTCACGCCGGCGCCGCCGCGAAGAAGACCTCCGACCCCAGGAACGGGTCGCGGCGATGCTCGGCGGCCGCGAACGCGCAGACGTCTGCGAGACGCTGCTGCTGCGCGCCCGAGCCGACCTCGACGCCGGCCGTGACCGCGAGGCGGCACTGCAGCTGCGGGTCGGCCTCGAGGCGCTGCTGGTCGAGTTGAAGGGAGCAATTGCCGACCCCGGCCACGAAGAGGACATGGGGACCCTGAACGAGCGCAAAGCCGAGGCCGGCGAAGCCGCCAACGCCGCCCTCGAGGGGGAGCCGGGCGAGGATCGGCGCCAGCATGTGGAGGAACTGCTGAAGATCAGCGAGCGCATCCTCCGCCGCCGCCGCGTCCTCCGTGGCTAGCGTCCAAAATAAGTCTAACCCTCAAGTTGAGGGTTAGAAGCTGAGCTGGTGGGCGACGACTGCGTCCAGCAGCGACCTGGCCAGGTGGTGCGCTTCCTCGAGCGCGATGCCCTCGATCGAAGGCACCCCGATCACGGTCAGGCCGGCCGCCCTTGCCGCCGCGACCCCGGTCGGCGAGTCCTCGAGAGCGATGACGTTCGGCCCCGGCTCGACCCCCAGCCGCCGGCATGCCTCCAGGTAGGGGTCGGGCGCCGGCTTCGGCGCCGCCACCTCGTGGGCGCTGAGGACGATGTCGAAAAGACCCTCGAAGCCGACGATCTCGATCGAGCGCTGGACGAACCGCAGGGGCGAGTTGGAGACGAGCCCGATCGGGGTGCCGCGCTCGCGCAGGCGCTCGAGCAGCTCGCGGGCGCCGATCATTGCCTCCACCCCGTGCTCGAGCTCGGCGACGACGAGCTCGTTCAGCTCCTCGATCAGCTCCGCCGCCCGGCCCGGCTCCCCCAGGCGGCGCTCGAGGATGCCACCGGCGATCTCGGCCGAGGTGCCGACCAGCTCGCGCTTGTCGGCCGGGGTGAACTCCGTCCCGCGCAGCTCGAAGAGGTCTTCCTCGGCCCTGGTCCAAACCGACTCGGTGTCGAGCAGAAGGCCGTCGTTGTCGAAGACCACGGCGGCGGGGAGCGAGGGTGGCATCGGCGGGATCATCCCAGCTTCCGTGCGGGCGAAACCGCTAGCGTCGCCGGCCATGCCCTTCCACATCGAGGTCAGCTCCGGGCTGCAGCGCGCCCGTTCCTTCAACCTCAGCTCCGAGGAGCTGCAGCGCACGGTGCTCGAGCCGTGGCTGTCGGGCCAGCCGGTCCTCCTCGGCGACCGCAAATGGGACCCGGAGGAGAGCGAGCTGCGGATCCTCGAGGGGTCCGAGCTGAGCAACCCCGAGCTCTCCTTCGGCCAGGGCTGGGCCAACGCCGAGCGCGGCGCAGAGGACGTCACCTTGCGGCTCGTCGAGGCCGCCCGCGACCAGCGCGCCGGCGCTGCGGGGCCGGCGGCGCTGGTGATCGAAACCGAATCGGCCGTGCAGACCGTCGCCGAGCTCGCCTCTGCCCATCAGGCCCGCAGCGTCGACCTCGAGAGCGTGGCCGGGCTGATCGACGGCCGCGACGCCGAGGTCGCGGCCGTGATCGTCGTCATCCAGCGGTAGCCGCGGGGGCAGCTCCGAAGTCGACCGAGACCCCGCGGGGGATCACCAGCACCGGGAAGTTGGCCGCCTCCACCGCGTAGTCGCTTTTGGCGCTGAGGACGACCCTGCCGTCCGGCGCCTCCGGCCGAGAGCCGACGACCAGCAGGTCGACCGGCCCGGAACCGTGCTCGGCGACCTCGGCGCCTAGCGCCCCGGCGAGGCTGTCGGCGGTGCCGCTTGCCGCCGGGTCGCCCTCGTCGATGACGCCGACGACGCTGACGCCGGGGGCGGGGTCGGCGTGGAACCCGGCCGGCGCCACGGCGATCGCAGAGGGACCGCCGAGGAGCAGTTTGTGGGCCGATATCCCCGGCTTGACCAGGCCGTTGGCGGTCCGGTATTCGGAGCCGAAGACGATCACGTCCGCCTGCTCGGACTCGGCCAGCTCGGTCAGGCCGACGCTGGTGGCGGGATTGACCACCACGTGCTTCTCCATCTCCGGGGTGCCGATCGAAGCGGCGCCGCGCGCCAACAGCTGCTCGGCCTGCTCCTGCTCCAGAGATTCACCGAAGGAGTGGCGGACGTAGGCGAGGGACAGCTCAGCGCCCGCGGAGGCGAGGAGACGGCCAAGCGCCAGCGCGTCGCGATCGTTGTCGGTGTCGTCGTAGGAAACGATGATCTTCAGTGACATTTAGGGCTGCCTCCGAGGGGTCGAACAAGGGTCTGGCCAGAGTGGCAGACCGGAACCGCCGAGGGAAGGAGGCGGTTCCGGTCCACGCCTGGCTCGCTAGGCCGTGCCTCCGGCCGGCGCCGGTCGGCTGGGAGGCTGGCCCGAGGGCACCCCGTCGGGGTAGCCGAGCGACGGCACGTCCGACGGGTACACCTCGTGCCCGTGGACGGCGATGTCGCCGGTCTCCATGTCCGCCTCGCTCATCCGCAGCGGCACCACGAGGCCGACCAGCTTCAGCAGGATGAACGTCCCGATCGCCGAGAACCCGATCACCCAGGCCGCCGTGTAGGCCTGGACCCAGAGCAGGTGCAGCCCGCCGCCGGAGATCAGGCCTTCGTGTTCGCCGGCCATCAGGTTGTTGGCGAAGATCCCGACCAGGAGGCCGCCCGCCACCCCGGCGAAGCCGTGGGTGTAGACGACGCCGAGGGTGTCGTCGACGTTGCGGAACGGCCGCACCCGGCTCAGGTAGTTGAGCGCCAGGTAGACCAGGATCGAGGAGACGACGCCGATGATGATCGCGCCCCAGCCGTTGACGAAGCCGGCGCCGGGGGTGATCGCGACGAGGCCGACGATCATCCCGTTGACGCTGCCGATCAGGCTCGGCTTGCGACCGGTCAGGTAGTCCATCCCGACCCAGACGAGGAAGGCGACCGCGACGCAGATGTTCGTGTTGAGCAGTGAGGCGGAGGCGACTTCGCCGGCGCTGTACCAGTCGCCGCCGTTGAATCCGTTCCAGCCCATCCACAGCAGCCCGGCGCCGATCGCGACCATCGCCAGGTTGTTGGGAGCGTCGACCTCTCGGTCGCGCTGGAGCCGCGGCCCGATCACCCAGGCGGCGACGAAGCCGGAGACTCCCGCGGCGAGGTGGATGACGTACCCGCCGGAGTAGTCGATCGCGCCCTGCTGGGCGAAGAAGCCGCCGCCCCAGATCATGAAGGCGTTGATCGTGTAGACGAGCAGCGTCCAGAGGGCGACGAACGGGATCCAGGCCTTGAAGTTGAAGCGCCCGAGGACGGAGCCGAGCATCAGCAGCGGCGTGATCCCCGCGAAGACGATCTGGAAGTAGGCCAGGGTCGACATCGGGAAGAGGAATTCTTCTTCCGGCAGGTCGCCGATGTGGGCCTGTTCGAGCAGGCTGTGGCTATTGAGGATCGATCCCGGCTTGCCCCACATGTTGCCGAGGAAGCCGGTGGTGTGGCCGAAGATGTGCATCGGGTCGCCGAACGCCATCTTGAACCCGACCAGCACCCAGAGGACGAGCACGACCGCGAAGGCGACGAACGCCATCATCATCGAGTTGACCGACCAGCGTTTCTGCATGACGCCGCCGTAGAGAACGACCAACCCGGGGACGCTCATCAGCCCCACCAAGGTGGCGGCCGTCATCTGCCATGAGTTGGCCCCTTCGCTCAGATATTCCATTGAACTGGCGCTTCCTTTCTTTGACCCAGATGGACCGCCTCACCCTGCCGCCGTTACGAGGAAGTCGATAGGTACACCTGTCCAAAGATCTCCGGCCAGGCTTCGCCCGGATGGCGAAATTGGGCTGGCTGGGAGCCGATATGGTGGCCGCGCAATGCCTCTGGAAGGACATTACGAGCGCCAGACGACCCCCCTGTACCAGCTCAGCTCGCGAGAGCTGAAGGCTGCCTTCGGGGTTCTCGCCGTGACCCTGATCGCCCTTCTTGCGGTGATCCTGCTCACGGTCGGCGACGACCGTCCGGGACCCGCGCAGGGATGCATCCGCTCGCAGGTCGCCGGCATCGTCGGCTCCGAAACGATCAGCGCCTGCGGGTCCGAAGCGGTCAAGGTCTGCGCCCGAGCCGCGGAATTCACCGGCGCCAGGGCCGAGACCATCGTCGCCGACTGCAGGACGCAGGGCGTCAGGTTCTGAGCGGCACCCAGCGCTGAGGCCCTAGGCCAGCGCCGCCACGAGCGCGACGAGCTCCTCGTCGACCTCGCCGTCGAGCTTCAGCTCGGCGTCGCCGTCGTAGGGGGTCTCGCCCTTGGAGACGATCGCCAGGCGCCCGCCGTTGCCGAGGGTCAGCTGCGGCAGGCCGGCGACCGGGTGGACGACGAGCGAGGAACCGACGCAGAGCATCAGGTCGGCGCCTTCCGCCAGCTCGGTCGCCCGAGCGATCGCGTCGGCCGGCAGCATCTCGCCGAAGAGGACGACGTCGGGTTTGACCGGGCCACCGCACTCGGCGCAGAGCGCGACCCCACGCCCGTCGAAGAGGTCGGCGATCTCGTCGAGCCCGAACGACGCCCCGCAGGCGGTGCAGGAGGAGGTCTCGATCGAGCCGTGCACCTCGATCACGTTCTCCGACCCGGCCGCCCGGTGCAGGCGGTCGATGTTCTGCGTGATCACTCCCTCGATCAGCCCGCGCCGCTCGAGCTCGGCCAGCGCCGCGTGCGCCCGGTTCGGCTCTTTGTCTCCGAGGGAGGAGAAGCGCGGCCGGTAGTAGGACCAGAAGCGCTCCGGATCGCGCTCGAAGACGTCGATGTGGGCGACCTCGATCGGGTCGACGTTCGCCCACAGCCCCGTCTCCGGGGTGCGGAAGTCGGGGATCCCCGACGGAACCGAGACGCCGGCGCCGGTGAGGGCGACGGCGTGGCGCGACTGGCCGAGCAGCTCGGCCAGTCGCTCCACTTCGGGCGTCGTTACCTGCCGCTCCACTTGGGCGTGCGCTTGCCGAGGAAGGCGGAGATGCCCTCCTTCGCGTCGGCGCTGCCGAAGGCGGCGGCGAAGCCCTGCTTCTCGGCCTCGATGCCGGCGTCGATTTCGCCTTTGTGGGAGACGGCCTTGATCTGCTCGACCGCGACCGGCGCCTGCGCCGCCAGCTTGCGGCCCCACATCAGCGCCGTCTCGAACAGCTCGTGGTCGGGAACGACGCGGTTGACGAGGCCCAGCTCCAGCGCCTCCTCGGAGAGGATCGCGTCGCCGACGAGATTCATCTCCAGCGCCTTGTTCGGCCCGACCAGGCGGGCGAGGCGCTGGGTGCCGCCGAAGCCGGGGATGATCCCCAGCTTCACCTCGGGCTGGCCGAAGACGGCGGCCTCGGCGGCGATCCGCACGTCGCAGGCCATCGCCAGCTCGCAACCGCCGCCGAAGGCGATCGAGTTGACCGCGGCGATCGTCGCGATCCGGGCCTCGCCGAAGTCGCGGAAGAGCGCGTGGGCGCGGTTGATCAGCTCCGCCCCGCTGCCCTCGTCGAGCGTCGTGAACGCCTTGATGTCGGCGCCGGCCGAGAAGACGACCGGGACCGAGGAGGCGACAACCATCGCCCCGACCTCGCCGCCGTCCTTGAGCCGGTTCCAGACCGTCTCCAGGTCCTCGACCACCTGGGGCGAGATCGAGTTCATCGGCAGGTTGGCGAGCCAGGCGATCGCGACCCCGTCGCGGGTCTCGACCTTGACCGTCTCGGTCTGCTCGCCCTCGTCGGCCTGCGGGTAGGGGTAGAAGCCCTGGCCCGTGCTGAGACCGTGGCGGCCCTGAGCGACGAGGCGCTTCAGGGTCACCGGCGGCTCGAAGCGCTCGCCGTGCTTCTCGGCCAGCTGCTCCATCGTCTCCAGGGTCTTGTCGAGCCCCTCGACGTCGGCTTTCCAGAACGGCGGCAGCAGGCCTTTGCGCGGGTCGAGGCCGGCTCCGGCCATCATCCCGAGGTCGATGTCGCGGACCGAGCAGACGCCTTCCTCGACCAGCAGGCAGGCCTCGATCAGCGCCCGGCAGCTGAACATCGCCACCAGCTCCTCGGCGTCGGGAGCGGCGTCGCCGGGGATGTTCTGCTCACCGTCCTTGAAGAACCCCTCGCCGCCGGTCTTGGCGCCGAGCTTCTTTTCGCCGACCAGGCCCTGCAGGCCCTTGTGGACGTAGAAGCTCTCGCCGTAGGCGTCGTTCAAGTGCTCGGCGACGTGGAGGACGGTGTCGAGCCCGAGCAGGTCGGTGAGGAAGAACGGGCCCATCGGCGCCAATTTGGCCCCGGCGATCGCCTCGTCGATCGCCTTGATCGAGAGCCCCTGGTCCTCCTGGGCGCGCCAGATCTCCCCCATCGTCGCCATCAGGACTTTGTTGACGACGAAGCCGGGGACCTCGCCGCAGACGATCGGCTGCTTCTTGATCGCCTGGGCGAAGTTGTAGGCGGCGGTCGCGGTCTCCTGTGAAGTGTCCTCGCCGACGATCACCTCGACCAGCGGCATGATCGAGGCGGGGTAGAAGAAGTGGAAGCCGACGACCTTGTCGGGACGCAGCGTCGTCTCCCCCATCTCGGTGATCGAGAGCGAGGAGGTGTTGGAGGAGAGGATCGCGTGGCCCGGGGTCGCCGCGTCGATCTCGCGGAAGACCGCCTGCTTGATCTCCATCTTCTCCGGCACCGCCTCGATCACGAAGTCGACGTCACCGAACTCCTCGTAGCTGGTGGTGCCGATCACGTTCCCCATCACCTCGGCCAGCCGCGCGTCGGCCTGCTCCTGCGTCAGCTTCTCCTTCTTGACCAGGCGGGCGAGCTGGCCCTCGGTGACGCCGCGGGCTTTGTCGAGGGCGGCGTCGACGAACTTCTGGTCGATGTCCTTGACGACGACGGGGATGTCGGCGGCGGCGATCGCCTGCGCGATCTCGCCGCCCATGGTGCCGCCGCCGACGACGGCGGCCTTGGAGACGAACATTGGCTGAGGTTTCCTCCGGTTTTCGGCTTGGTATGCGGGCGTGAGGCTATTCCGATTGCGTCCCAGCCTACGGCCAGGCCGCAACCGCGCGCGATTGCGACTAGATTGCTGGCGAACCGGGAGGACCCTCCTGCAAGACAGTCCCCCCGGCTCACCTATGGTTTCGCAGACAAAGACCTCCGGAAGGTCTTGTCTACTTCAGCGTCGCTGTCCACGAGTTTGGACCTCGCTTCCCTCAAACGCCGCGTGCGAGTGACCCTAGAGGATTTCTCATTGCGCCCAGTCTTTAGCTCCGCGTCACCCAGGCGCCCTGCCACGGCCGTTCAAGCACGGGCGACCAGGCGCGGATAGATTGCATGCGAATCGGGAGGGCGCCCCGCAAGAGCATCCCTCCCGACTCGATCCATTCGCAGAAACAGGCGCCTAGGACGTCCGCCCCACTTCGGACGACGTCCCCTTGGATGTGGACTCCAAGGCCGCGGTTGTGGACGCCGCGGGGTCAGTCGTCCGCCAGAGATCGACCCTAGAGGATTCGTCGCTACCGCCAGCGGTCGCCAAGATCCAGGTCGCGGTCCTCGAAAGAACGGTTGACGGCCCCCCTGCCGAGGGATAGGGTCGGCAGGGGCCGTTCAAGAAATAGAGACGAGCAGGGTTAATAAACCTCGGCGCCTGCCGGGGCCTCCTGCTTCTCTTCCTCCTCGTCGGGCAGGAACCGCTGGTAGGCGAAGGCGCCGGCCAGCAGCAGGAGGCCGAGGGCGACGAAGGACAGGGCCCGGGCAGTCTCTTCCAGTTCGGAGAGGTCGTAGGTCCAGACCTTGGCGATCGCGAGCCCCAGCAGCGCCAGCCCGCCGAGGCGGGCCTTCGGCGAACGCCGCACCATGCCCCAGACGATCGCGCCGAGCCCGGTCGCCGTCCAGAAGGCCGAGAGCCAGGCCTGGCCGATCTCGCGGGCTTCGCCGCCAGCGTTGTCGCCAATCACGTCGATGATCGCGACCGAGCCGAGGTAGACGAAGCCGGCGGCGCCGACATAGCCCGCCACCGTCGCGGTCCGCGGCTCGATCTCGCGTCCCCAGTACCAGCAGGCGACAGCGCCGGCGGCGCAGCAGGCAATCGCCACCACGGAGGCGCCGAGGTCCTCGACACCGCTGGCGATCGCAACGGGGGGCGCCTCGACGACCATCATGTGCGCGATCGCGAGGCCGAGGAATCCGAGCGCCCCGATCTGCAGCCGCTCCGCATCCGACAGCGCCGGAGACTTCGTGCGGTCGACGCGAGTCGCCAGGAAAGCGAGCGCGGCGGCCATCGCCGACCAAGCGGCCACCAGATTGGGACCGTCGAAGGCGTGGGCCAGGCCGAAGGTCCCGAGCCCGATCCCACCGCCGATCAGCAGCGAGCCGATTTCGCGGTGGACACCGAAGCGGATCGCGGCACCGCCGAGCAGGAGGTGGACGATCGCGAAGCCGAAGATCCAGGCGTTCAGGCCGGCCTCGGAATCGCCGATGACGATGCAGCCGGCGCCGACCACCAGGACGCTGCTGCAGAGAAGCAGCAGCCAGGAGGAGACCGGGAGGCTCTCCTTCCCGCGGCTCCGCAGCTCGTATCCGAACGCGGCGGCGGCATAGAGAACCCAGAAACCGGCGAGGACCGCGAGGACGAGCAGGACGGGTTCGCTGGGATCGGTGCCGCCCTCGAAGCTGATGAATCCGCTATCGGCGATCCAGGCGATCAGCTGCGGGGCCGAGACGGCAAAGGCGCCGAGCGCCAGCCAGTTCCAGCGCTGCCAGAGGAGGACGCCGACGCTGGCGGCGAGGGCCAGGGCGACGAAGGCGATCGAGCCGCCGTCGGTCTCGGTCCCGACCAGCATCGGCGCCGCCAGCGCCCCCAGCATCCCGACGCTACCGACCAGCATCGAGGACCAGCGCACGGCGATGAAGACGCCGAGGACGCCGATCAGCGCCGCGGCCTCGAGGCCGATCACGGGTGAGATCAGGTCGTAGACCTGGGAGGCGACGAAGGTCGTCGCATACAGGCCCGGGATCGCGACGGCGACCGCGATGCGGGCGACCTCGGAGCGGCCCCTCCGTTCGTGCAGCCAGAGGCCGATGCCGAGTAGCAGCAGCGAGCCGAAGCCGGCCATCAGGGTGCGGATCTCCTCCGTGAACCAGCTGCTGTCGACCGCGCTGCGCATCAGGAAGATGACGCCGAGCAGGGTCGCGAGGCCGCCGATCCAGGCGAGCACGCGACCGCCGAAGAGGCGCTCGAACTCGATGCGGGACATCGGGTTGTAGGACGCGGGCGGCGGGTTGTTCTCCCCGTTACCGCCCAGTTGATCAAGTCTGTCGCTGTACATCGGACTCCCCTTCCGTTGTGCTTGTTGACCGTCGGTTGATAACCGTAGCAATCTTGTCAACCATCGGTCAGCAAGCCGTTACAATCCCTGCGATGAGCAGCCGCCCCTCCTACCGCCGCATGGACGTCGACGAGCGCCGCCGGCAGCTGCTCGAGCGCGGCGCCGAGCTCTTCACCACCCACTCCTACGACGAGCTCTCGATGAGCAAGATCGCCGCCGAGGTGGGGATCTCGAAGGCGCTGCTGTATCACTACTTCCCCAGCAAGCAGGCGTTTTTCGAGGAGACGCTGAGCGCCTGGGCCGAGGAGCTACGAGTGCGGACCGAGCCCGACCCCGACCTCTCGCCGGTCGCGCAGCTGACGGCCAGCCTCGACGCCTTCCTGGCGATGGTCGAGGAGAACGCGGGCGCCTACAGCAACCTGATGCAGAGCGCCACCGGCGTCCCCGAGATCCGCGACCTGATCGAAGAGGTGCGGCGGGCAACCGCCGAGCGGATCCTCGGCGGCCTCTATCCCGACGGCCCGCCGCCCCCGAAAGCTCGCATCGCGGTCAGCGGCTGGCTCTGGTTCATGGACGGGGCCTGCCTCAACTGGATCGAGCACCGCGACGTCGAGCGCGAGGAGCTGCGCGACCTGCTGCTCGGGGTCTTGATGGGCGCGCTGATCGCCGCCGGCTCGCCGCCGGACCCCGCTCAGGTTTCCTAACCGCTTCATTTAGGCTCGCTCGATGCGAGACGAGTTGCTGGAGTTCGAACTGGAGCTCGACGAGCGATCGAACGACGAGGTCGTCGAGTACCCGTGGGGGCGAGCCTTCCTCTCCCCCGCCCTGCCGCTCGCCTGGGATGCCAACTGGGCGCTGGTCGAGCGCACGGGGATGTCGGCTGCGGAGGTCGTCGCCGCCGCCGAGGAGAGCCTGGCCGGGTACGCGCACCGCGCCGTCGCGATCCGCGACGAAGCCGAGGGCGAGCGGGTGGCGCGGGAGATCGAGGCGATCCCAGGCTGGGAAGCGGAGCGGAACCTCTACATGCTTCTCGAGGATCCCGGCGCCGAGGCACCCGGCGAGGCGCGTGAGACGCCGCTGAGCGGCTGCGAAGAGCTGCGGCGCGAGCTGATTCGCGGCGAGTTCTCGCCGGATCTCGACCAGCTCGAGGAGACCGCCGACCAGCTGCTGGAGATGGGCCGGCGCACCGGCGAGGCCGGCGGCGACCGCTGGTTCGTCGCGCCCCCGGAGAAGCCAGCCGCCGCCTGCTGCCTGCTCTCCGCCGGCGAGATCGGGCAGGTCGAGGACGTCGGCACCCTCGCCTCGGCCCGGGGCCGCGGCCTGGCGAAGGCGGTGATCCGAGCCGCCATCGCGGCCTCGCGCGAGGCGGGACATCGCCACACCTTCATCGTCGCCGACGCCGACGACTGGCCGCGGCTGCTGTACGAGAAGCTGGGCTTCGAGGCCTGCGGCGTCCTCCACGTCCTGCGAAAACCCCCGACAGCGGGGACAACCGCCTGAGGCCAAGCTTTGTACGCGGGTACAAAGGCGCGTTCGAAGCGTCCCTATTAGGCTCTGTGATGCTCTTTTCGAGGGACCAAGACTTCAAATCAAACCGCGCTCGGAGAACGGCGCGCGCCTAGTGGGGGAGAACCCGAACCGATGACTCGCATTCGCCAGCAGAACGTAACCGCAGCCCAGTGGAGCTCCAACGGAGGAGCCCTCGGCGCGCAGGACCTGACCCTCCCGGAGAACAACCCGTTCGGGCAGAACGTCTTCTCCGTCTCGGTCCAGAGGGAAAGGCTTCCCGGCGACGTCTTCGAGAAGCTGCAGACGACGCTGAAGGACGGCGGCGCGCTCGATCCCAGCCTGGCGGACGCGGTCGCCGAGGCGATGAAGGAGTGGGCGCTGGAGAACGGCGCCACCCACTACACCCACATGTTCCAGCCGCTGACCGGCTCGACCGCCGAGAAGCACGACTCCTTCTTCGAGCCCTCGGGGGACGGCAGCACGATCGCCGACTTCTCCGGCAAGGAGCTGATCCAGGGCGAGCCCGACGCCTCCTCGTTCCCGACCGGCGGCGTCCGCGCCACCTTCGAGGCCCGCGGCTACACCGCCTGGGACCCGACCAGCCCCGCCTTCATCCTCGAGAACCCGAACGGCGCGCTGCTCTGCATCCCGACCGCCTTCGCCTCCTGGACCGGCGAGGCGCTCGACGCGAAGATCCCGCTGCTGCGCTCGATGGACGCGCTCAGCCACGCGGCGATCAAGGCGCTGCGCCTGCTCGGCGACGACGAGGCCAAGCGCGTCTTCACCACCGTCGGGCCCGAGCAGGAGTACTTCCTGATCGACGAGCAGTACTTCTTCGAGCGCCCCGACCTGATCGCGACCGGGCGCACCCTGTTCGGCGCCAAGCCGCCGAAAGGCCACGAGCTCGACGACCACTACTTCGGCTCGATCCCCGAGCGGGTGCTGGCCTTCATGATGGAGTCCGAACTGGAGATGCGGAAGCTGGGCATCCCCGTGAAGACCCGCCACAACGAGGTCGCGCCGGCGCAGTACGAGATCGCGCCGATCTTCGAGAACTCCAACGTCGGCTCCGACCACCAGCAGCTGCTGATGCAGACGCTGGAGAACGTCGCCCGGCGCTACGGCCTCGTCTGCCTCCTGCACGAGAAGCCGTTCGCCGGCGTCAACGGCTCCGGCAAGCACAACAACTGGTCGATGGGGACCGACACCGGCGCCAACCTGCTGAACCCGGGCGATACTCCGGCCGACAACATCCACTTCCTGTTCTTCTGCACCGCGGTGATCCAGGCGGTGAACAAGCACCAGGGGCTGCTGCGGGCCTCGGTCGCGAACATCGGCCAGGACCACCGCCTCGGCGCCAACGAGGCGCCGCCGGCGATCATCTCGATCTTCCTCGGCGCCGAGCTCGACAAAGTCTTCGAGGCGATCGCCTCCGGCGAGGGCGACCCCAACACGCCGGCCTCGTTCCTCGACCTCGGCACCCAGGTGCTGCCGCCGCTGCCGATGGACGGCGGCGACCGCAACCGGACCTCCCCGTTCGCCTTCACCGGCAACAAATTCGAGTTCCGGGCGCTGGGGTCGAGCATGTCGCTCGCCTTCCCCAACACCGTCCTGAACACGATCGCCGCCGAGGCAATCGACGAGCTGGCGGGCAAGCTGGAGGAGAAGCTGAACGGCGGCTCGGGGATGCCGGAGGCCGTGATCGAGATCGTCAAAGAGTCCTACCTGGCGAACAAGCGGGTCTGCTTCAGCGGCGACAACTACTCCGAGGAGTGGCACGCCGAGGCCGAGCAGCGGGGTCTGAAGAACCTGAAGACGACCCCCGACGCGCTGCCCGAGGTCCTCGCCGACGACACCGTCGCGGCCTTCGAGAAGTACAGCGTGCTCTCCAAGCGCGAGCTCGAGTCCCGCTACGAGGTCTGGGTCGAGCAGTACGCGATCCGCGCCAACATCGAGGCGGAGGAGAGCTTCTCGATCGCCCAGACGCTGATCCTGCCGGCCGGCCTGCGCCAGCTGGCGCTGATCTCCGAGGCCGGCGTCTCGGCGCTCGAGGGCGAGGTCCGCGAGCTGGTCGACGAGCTGGTCTCGGCCCTGGGTGACCTGAAGGAGGCGAACGCCTACCCGGACGACCTCGAGGGTCTCGACTGGGCGGTCTACGCCCGCGACAGCCAGCTCTCGGCGATGGCCAAGGTCCGCGAGGCGGCCGACAAGCTCGAGCGGGTTGTCGCTGATGATCTTTGGCCGCTGCCTAAGTACGAGGAGATGCTCTTCATCAAGTAGGTCGCGGTGAGGCGGGGGTGGTGACCCCCTCCAGACACATCTCGCCAATGGCTCGATGTTGAGTGTCTGGAGGAGGTCACCACCCCCGCC
>DATAMR010000067.1:0-25252 GCA_036260485.1 Solirubrobacterales bacterium
GCAGCTCGGCCGAGCGATCGAGCCAGCTCGCTGGCTGGCTCGATCGCTACAACTACCGCAGAAAGCACGGCTCCCTCGGCCATCGCCCGCCTGCGGATCGTCTCAACGAGCTGCAGGGGAACAACCTGCTTGGGAACTACACCTAGCTAGCTGCGCAGCAGGCCACGGGACCCCTCTGGACTCTACTTATCGGTACTTGCAATAATTGCAAGTAGACATGAGTACCGTCCCTGTAGAGAAGGCCCTCAACTGCCCAGCCGAGGAGGTGGCGCCTGCCCTGCTCGAGCTGGCCGAGGACCAGTGGTTTGAGCGAAAGTCGGCACGGATATCGGCACGAGAGCTTGCCGACACGCTACTGGGATTTGCCAATGCGGATGGCGGCTTGGTTGTGGTCGGACTGCACGATGGAACCGTCGAAGGAGTCAACAGCAGCGCATCTCGACTCAATGATCAGATGCAGGCGAATATCGACTTTTGCGTTCCGCCTGTTCGGACGAGGGGTCGCCTCGTCGATTGCCTCAATCGGAGCGGAGAGCCCGACCGCCTGTTGGTCATTGAGATAGCCCCTGGAGAGCTCGTACACACCAATCAGAAGGACGAGGTCTTTCTGCGGGTAGGAGACGAGAATCGACGGCTGAGCTTTGCTCAGAGGCAGGAGCTTCTCTACGACAAGGGCCAAGCCAGTTATGAGGCTCGAGCCCTACCGGAAGCATCCTTTGAGTGCCTAGATCAGCAGCTTCTCAACGAATACGTAAGCGCTGTCGAGGCCGCCGAGCCGATGCGGTTGTTGCGCGCTCGGGGATTGGCAACGAAGGTGGAGTTGACGATCGCTGGGTGCCTTCTCTTCGCAACTTCGCCCCAAGAACTCCTTCCTGAGGCTTTCATCCGAGTTCTTCGGTGGAGGGGAAGAGAGCGAGGGTCCGGTGCTCGTCAGCAGCTCCTCGAGGATAGAAAAATCGAGGGGCCAATTCCCATGCAGTTGCTTGAGGCAAGGGATCTGGTTCAAGAGTTTCAGCCCACTCGCAAAGCTCTGCTCGCCAACGGGAAATTCGGCAGCGTGCCGCTTGTTCCAGAGGACGCATGGCTGGAGGGGATCGTCAACGCCGCGGTGCACCGGTCGTATAGCTCGGCTGGAGACCACATTCGAGTCGAGATTTTCGACGACCGGATCGAGATCTCCAGTCCGGGTCGTTTTCCGGGGCTCGTTGATTTGAGCGAGCCGTTGGAGACGACCCGATTTGCGCGGAATCCGCGAATCGCCAGGGTCTGCGCGGACCTGAACTTCGGCCAGGAGCTGGGCGAGGGGATCCGTCGCATGTTTGAAGAGATGAGGGCGGCAGGCCTGAACGATCCGATCTACCAACAGACTTCCGGGAGTGTCCGCCTGACCTTGCTGGCTGAGCCTGTCGACCGGCGATTGCAGGCGAGGCTCCCGGAGAACGCCCGTCGCATCACGAATGCGCTTCGGGAGGCAGAGCGGCTCAGCACGGGCGAGGTCGCTGAGGTGCTGGAAGTCTCAAGGCCTGTCGCCCAGCGGGAGCTAGGTGCGCTTCAGGAGGCCGAGATCATCGAATGGGTTGGTAAGTCCTCCAGAGACCCTCGCGCCTATTGGCGACTCAAGCCAACTTGATTTCGTCTACTTGCAACTACTTGCAATAAGTCTTGAAACGGGTCGCAGCTCTACGCCGCGTAGAGCTGCTCTATGGCGTCTTCGTGCTTCTGGGCGACGATGGCGCGCTTTACCTTCAGGGTCGGAGTCAGCTCGCCTGACTCCTGGGAGAGGTCGTGGGGGAGGATGGCGATCTTCTTTACCTGCTCGACCCGGGCGAAGTTCTGGTTGATCTTGTCGACGTGGGCTTCGATCGAGGCCTTGACGTCGGCGTTCTTGGCGAGCTGGGTGGGGTCCTCGGAGAGGTTGCGCTCCTGGGCGTAGGTGGCCGCCTCTTCGGGGTCGAGGGTGACCAGCGCCACCAGGTAGGGGCGGCGGTCGCCGACGACGACGCACTGGGAGACCAGCGGGTGCTGCTTGATTTCGGCCTCGAGGTTGGCCGGGGTGATGTTCTTGCCGCCCGCGGTGATGATGATGTCCTTTTTGCGGCCGGTGATCTTGATGAAGCCCTCGGAGTCGATCTCGCCGATGTCGCCGGTGTGGAGCCAGCCGTCGACGATCGTCTCCGCCGTCGCCTCCGGGTTCTTGTGGTAGCCCTGGAAGACGTTCGGGCCCTTGACGAGGATCTCGCCGTCCTCGGCGATCTTCACCTCGCAGCCGGGGAACGGTTTGCCGATCGTCCCCACCTTGAAGTCGTCGGGCGAGGAGATCGTCGCCGCGGTCGAGGTCTCGGTCATCCCCCAGCCCTCGAGCACGAGGACGCCGGCGGCGTCGAAGAAACGGAGGATCTCCGGGTTGATCGGCGCCGCGCCAGAGACCGCGAGCCGGATGTTGCCGCCGAACAGGCCGCGGATTTTCGACAGCACTTTCTTGTCAGCGAAGTCGTACTGGCGCTGCAGGAGGAAGCCAGGCTTGCGGCCGGCGCGTTCGGTCTCGCGCATCTTGGCGCCGACGCCGATCGACCAGTTGAAGATCGCCTTTTTGAGGCCGCCCTCCTTCTCCATCGCGCTGGTCGCGGCGGTGTAGATCTTCTCGAAGATGCGCGGCACCGAGGGGAAGTAGCTCGGTTTCAGTTCGGCCAGGTTGGGGAGGATCTTCAGCGGGTCCCGCTCCCAGTAGGCGATCGCCGTCCCCAGGTCGTAGCTGCCGAGCTGGATCAGCAGGGCGAAGGAGTGGGCGAGGGGGAGGTAGAGGTAGGTGAGGTCCCCCTCCTCGATGACGCTGGTCTCGCGAACCATGTCGAGCATCGCCCGGTAGTTGCCGTGGCTGATGATGCAGCCCTTCGGCGGCCCGGTCGTGCCCGAGGTGTAGATGAAGGTGCAGATGTCCTCCGGGGTGACGGCTTCGTACAGCGCCTCCCAGGTGGCCATGTCGCCGCCACCGCCTTTGGCGGCCAGGTCCTCCATCGAGATCGCGTCCTCGCCGCCGGCGCCGGTCATCAGCACGACGTGCTCGAGCAGCGGCAGTTGGTCGCGGACCTCCCGCACCTTCTCCAGCTGTTCGGCGTCCTCGACGACGACGACCTTGGAGTCGGAGTTCTCGAGGACGTAGCGGCACTCCTCGGGCGAGTTGGTCTGGTAGATCGGGACGACGGTGGCACCGATCGAGAGCGCCGCGAAGTCGAAGTAGGTCCACTCGGGCCGGGTGTTGCCGAGGATCGAGACGCGGTCGCCCTTCTCGACCCCGAGCGTGACCAGGCCGAAGGCCAGCGGCCGGACGATCTCCAGGACCTCGGCGAAGGTCTTGCTGACCCAGGCGTCGCCCTCCTTGTAGCGGACGGCGACGTTCGGGCCGTACTGCGCAGCCGCCTTCGGGAGAAGGTCGGCGATCGTCTTCGAATTGGTACCTCTCCCCGACATTGCCGGGGGAGTCTAGTTCAGCGCCGAGCCGCGCGGTGCGAGTGGCGGGACTGGCCTGAGCTGAGGCTGCGCAGCGAGCTTTCGAACAACGTCCTGTCGATCCGGCCGTGGTAGATCGGGACTCCCATCTGGACACATTTCCCGATCACCTCCTGTCGCTCCATCTGCATCTGGTCGGCGAGCTCGGCGGGCGTCAGGTGATGGGCCATCGATGACCTCCAGGGTCGTTGAAAATGGGTAGCTCCATGTCTATCGCTGCGGCCGGATGCCGTCAACTGGGAAAATGAAAGTCCGTGTCCTCTGAAGTCGCCGTCAAGCCGCTGCCCCGACGGGGCAGGCTGTGGATCATCGCCGTGCTCGCGCTCGGCCTTTTCGCGCTGGGCTACGTGATCGTCCAGCTCTCGACCCAGAAGCCGGGTGACCCGGTCGTCCACGTCGACGGGATCGAAGAAGCGCAGCGGACCTTCAGCGGCATGCCGCAGGAAGGCGACCGGCTCGGGTCCGAAGACGCCCCGGTGACGATCCAGGTCTTCAACGATCTGCAGTGCGACAACTGCCGCGACGACTTCCTCTCGACGATCCCGCAGCTGGCCGAACGCTACGCGCGGCCGGGCGACGTGAAGCTCCTCTATCGCCACTACTCGAACAGCATCAACCCCGAGCAGCTCGGCTTCTACGGCGCCGAGGCGGCGGCGGACCAGGGCTACGGCTGGCAGTACACCTACCTCTTCTTCCGCAACCAGGACGAAGCCGAACGGTTCGGCGTCGACCAGGAGCTTCTCGCCTCGATCGCCGGCTCGGTCGAGGAGCTCGACCTCGAAGAATGGAACGAAGACCTCGAAGAGAACGGCCAGAGCGGCGGCCCGATCGAGAAGCGGCTGGAAGGCTACGAGGAACTGGGCCGGAACCTCGAAATCCGCACCGGTCAGGGAATGGTCATCACCGGTCCGAAGGGGACGGTTACCCTGCAGGAAGGGCCGTCGCTGGCCGAGGTCGAAGCGGCGATCGCCGAAGTCGAATAACGCTCAGGCGACGCGGCGCAGGCGCGCGCGCCGGGTCAGCAGGTCCCGCCACTCGGAGTCGACGATGTGGGCGGGGGAGGTGGTGGCGAGGAAGTCGGCGAGGACGGTGGACAGGCCCTCCGGATCTTCCAGGTTGGGGAAGTGGGCGGCGCGCGGCAGCGTCTCGAAGCGGCAGTTGGGGATCGACTCCTGGGCTTCGAGCCCGTGCGCGAGCGGGATCGTGCGGTCGCGCTCGCCCCAGACGATCAGCGTCGGCATCTCCTTCAGCAGGTAGAGGCGGTCGGTGGCGCTGACCTTCTGTCCCTGGACGTCGATCACCGACCGCAGCGTCTGCAGGAATGCGCGGCGCGAGCCGGGCTCCTGCAGCGGTCCGAGGGCGCGGGCGACCGCCTGCAGGTAGACGCCGGTGGAATTGCCGCGCTCGCGCAGCTTGGCGCCGCCGGCGGCGATCGCGCCGACGAGGCGCGGCCGGGTCGCCAGCCGCAGCAGCGCCGCCGAGCCCGGCAGCGCCGCTCCGCGCAGGAGCGGGCTGACGTCGTGCCCGAGGCCGCCGCTGGAGATCAGGACGAGGCGCTCGGTGCGCTGGGGGAATTGGTAGAAGAACTGCATCGCGACGCCGCCGCCGAGCGAGTGGCCGACGATCGTCGCCCGCTCGACCCCGATCGTCGTCAGCAGGTCGCGGATGCTCGCCGCGTGCGCCCCCAGCGAGTAGTCGCCGCGCGGCGTCGACGCGTCCCCGTGGCCGATCAGGTCAGGAGCGATCACCCGGTAGGAGCCGGCGAGCCGCTGGGCGACCGACTCCCAGTGGCGCGAGGAGTTGATCATCCCGTGGATCAGGACCACGGTCGGGCCGCTGCCCGCGGTCCGGTAGACGGCGCGGTGCCCGTGCAGGTTCGCCTCATGGACCTCGAAGGCCGGCGCGGGTGACATGTGAAGACATTAGCGAGGCTGCGGACGCGAAAACCAAAGAAACGCTCGCCCGCCGCGGGCGGTTTTCGCCGGCTGGTCCTCCGAGCGGCTGGACGGCTGTTTGGCACTCGCCGGCAAGTCGATTAGCCTGGCAGTTGACAGGGTGTCCAAAGGCGGGAGGGCCGATGCAACGAGGTGTGAAGCGAGCTCGGGTAATGGTGGCGATCCTCGGAGCGCTGGGAGCTTGTCTCTTGCTCGCCGGCCCCGCGGCGGCTGACGAATCGGGCATCGAAGACAACCCGCCGTCGGTCCTCGCCGGCGAACTCAGCCCCAGCAGCCTCTCCTACGAAGGCGGGAACGTCCAGATCCGGGCCGAAATCGTCGACGACTTCGGCCTGTTCATGACCTACGTGCAGATCTACCGGCCCGACGGCTCGACTGAACTGATCCAGCTCTTCGAGGGGTACGAACACAACTACTTCGCCACCCTCGAAGTGCCCCCGAACTCCTCCGATCAAGCGGTCGAATACGGGGTCGAAGTGCAGGCCTACGACACCAACGGCGCCTACGTCGCCAGCCTGATCGGCGGCGTCCAGGAGGAAGCCGCGCCGCAGTTCGACGAATCGCCCTACGTGACCAACGCCGAACTGAATCCGTCGTTCCTCCCCTCCGAAGGGGGGACGGTGACGATCAGCGCCGACGCCGGCGACAACCGCGGGCTCGCCGGTCTCTTCGCCACGGTCGCCCTGCCGGGCGGTGGCAGCGTCGAGGTTCCGATGAACCCGACCAGCTCCAGCCATTTCGAAGGGACCTACCAGGCGCCGGCGAACTCCGGGCCGCTGGCCGCCGAATACCCCGTCGAAGTCGTCGCCCAGGACGACATCGGCCAGGAGGGCCGGGGCCTGGCGGGGACCATCACGGTCGCAGCGCCGCCTCCGCCTCCCAGCAGCGGCCGGCTCGATATCTGGCCGGGAGATCGGTCGTTCGGCACGGTCAAGCTGGGCCGCTCCGCGCAGCGGCAGGTCTTCGTCCGCAACCTCCCCCGCAAAGGCGGCGGTCCGGTCGAAGCGACGGCGGTGGTCTACGGCTCCAGCGCCTTCTCGCTGGCGGGCTCGGGCTCGGCGGTCCACTTCGTCCTGCAGCCGGGCGAGAAACGGGCCTTCACGGTCGAATTCCACCCCACGGCCCCCGGCCAGCAGTTCGCCGCCTTCGAAGTCATACGTGACGACGGCATCCAGCCAGGGCTCACCGTCGAACTGTCCGGGAAAGGCTCTCGCTGAGAGCTATCGCTCGGCCCCAGGCTCGGTTGCTGAAAGCGGCTCATTTCGGCAGATCCTCGAAGGCAAGGCGAGAGATCGCGGTTTACTGGGCTCTTTACGGCCTCCTGAAGCTGACTCCGTCTAGGAGACTTTGCGCCCTATCGACGCCCGTCCGGGTTGAGCAGCCGATGCAGGTCACAACCGCCTCATCAGTGATGCAGACCTCCCCACACGCCGAACACAGAAGGATCTGGGTATCTAAGATCAAATCGACCTCCGTGGTCGGAAGGATTGCGATTGCCAATCTCGGATCAACGACCCCGTAGAGGTAGCGAGGGCGCGTACCCGGCGTCGGAATCTCGTCGATCTTCTTGACGAGGCCGGTTCCTTCCCAGAGCTGGATCTTCCGACGTGCGTTGTTCTCATGAATACGGAATACGTTGCTGGCAATGTGTGCGTTCGTGAAAGTGGGAGCACCAATTCGGCGCAACTCATCTATGTATGCCTGTGACATCAGTTCAGAGGCCCGCACTTCGCTGAATCTACGAATGCCTGCCCAGACGGCCTCTGCATTAATCCGATCGGCATCGTCAGAGGTTCTGGTTTGCTCAGCGACAATCCCGCGAGCTAGTCGATACATATCTCGTGGGGATCCATGTGCGAAGTACGAAATCAAGGCATGCACATCAAACCCACTTCCCACCTGGACCATCTGGTTCACAGAGGTCACAGCCCCCTCGGAATAGGTCTCCAGCCTCTTGGCCAGCATGTCGCTCAACTCTGCCTGCGACCATTTCAACCGCTCGATTTCGATCCGATCGCGTCGGAAGTTGCTCTCGTCGATTGCAGCCGCTATCTCGTCCCAAAGAAACAGCTTGAAGGCGACACCAGGTGCCTCAAGGGTGTGAAGGTCGGCTAGGACGGGCCAGATGAACGCGAACGTTTTTCCAGCCGTATCAGTAATTGGCATCTCATCGACTCTGTCGACCAAAATGTAGGTCGATTGGAAGCCGATAGCCTTCGCTATCTCAAGGAGATTCTCGAAGTGGTAGCCGAGTGCCTCGTCTCGCTTGGCCTCCTCCAACATCTGCGCCGGCACCTGAATGTTGTCGATACCGATCTTGCTCATGAGGACGCTAGCGAACGCCTTGAGCGGTCCCGCGTACTTTGCTACGAACTCGCGGGACATGTCCCCGAAGTTCTTCAGTGATCCAACTGCCTTCCTCATCTCGACCTCAGTAAGGCTTCCGAGAAAGCGATCAATCTGGAATTTTAGGAGTTGCCGCTGGTGCTCAGACACGCTTTTCGAGAGTTCGGGATCGAGATCAAGCTGCACCAAGACGCCGACCAAGACGCGCCGGCAGATTTGATTCAGGTGGTAGGCGAGATCGGCGTCGTCAGAACCGAAGCCGCTCGGTTGATCGAATGCGTCGTAACTAACGCAAAGGAAATTGCCAGCCCTCTCACTCTCCGCCTCGATCATTCGGCGCTGAGCCGTCTTGCCTCCTCCCCTAGGAGCGAGAATCAGATGAGAACGCGGGTATCTCGCGTCCCCCATGACGTTGGCGAAATATGGCGGCGGAACGAAGTACTCGTCTAGCTGTGGCTCTTGCTCAGCATCGACGTGCTCGAATGGGTCCTCTCTGAACCCGAAGCGCGCTAAGAATTGATTTGCGCTCGCCATGGACGATTGCAAGGTATCACTCGACCAGACAGAGACCCTGAAACACTTAGCTAGTCAAAGTGTTCCCAGCAAGACTCGGGCAGAATCTGTGCGGGCGCGGGGGTAGGTAGTTTGACTGTGTGCCCCACCCATCGCAAGCTGCCGGATAGACCGACGATGGCGGTTAACTGTTCGGTGGTTCTGAGAGGCTGGGGGAGAGGTCCGCTGTGTAGTGAGTGAGCGCACCACACTTCTACGTCGCTTGGTACATGGCTGCTATGGAGTTTGTTGACGTCGGCGGCTGCCTCTCAACCCCCCAGCAGTTTAGAGACCAAGAACTAGTGCCAGCGCGTCATCCACAGCTCGTAGCTCGTGGACATCAAGGCGCCCGGCGGTCCGTCCCAGGCGCTCGGGGTCGACAACCGTCGTCTGCTCGACGAGGACCCGGGTCTCGGTGTCATCCAGTGAGATCGTCGGCCGGAAGGTCGCCGGTCGAGCGCTCGCCGACGTGGGGGCCACAAGCGTCGTGCTCAGCGCCATGAACTCGTCAGCCTGAACCACCACTGCGTAACGCGCCCCACGCTGCTCCCTTCCCCGCGCCCCTCGAGGGGATGGGAGCCGGAAGATCTCGCCGCGAACCACCTAATCGACCGAATCGGGAGCCAGTTCGGCCATCTGCTCGCGGATGATCGTCATCTCGGCTCGGTCCGCCTCGTCGGCGGCCAAGCGCTCGACCTCCGCGGCAATCGACGAGCGGGCTCGGCGCCGGGTCGCGGACTCCATCAGCGCGGTCCGCACGGCCTCGGAATCGGTCATCGAGCCTCCGCGAACAATCCGAAGCGCGGCGGCCGAGCTGTCATCCAGCCGAACGTGAAGCGAGCGACTCATGAGATCATTGTAGCGCGTATCATGCTACAAAATCGGGGCGCCCGGATTTGAACCGGGGACCTCACCGACCCGAACGGTGCGCGCTACCAGGCTGCGCCACGCCCCGAGAGGGGTGATTATCTCAGAGGGGCCGGGTGGGGTGCGGGGAGGGGCGCTCGCCGCTACTTTGGACCGGTGGGCGGTTGCAACCGATGACGATGGCGCGCAGGCTGATTCCGATCCTCGTGGTGGCGCTGCTGGCGATGGTCCCGGCGGGCGCTCATGCATACCTGCCGCCGGGGTTCGTCGGGGTCTCGCCGCAGACCACCGGCACCGCCAAGGACTACGAGCTGATGCGGGAAGCGGGGATCAAGAGCGTCCGCCAGCCCTTGGTCTGGGCGGCGGTGGAGCCGCAGAACCCCGCCTTCTCCGAGCGCCAGTGGGGCTACATGGACCACGAGGTGAAGCTCACCGCCGAAGCGGGGATGGAGATCTTCCCGTTCATCGTCAACTCGCCGCGCTGGGTCGCCGCGGAAGGGAGCGACCTGCCGGTCGCCAACCCCTGGCAGCGCCGCGCCTGGGCCTCTTTCGTGGGCGCCGTCGTCAATCGCTACGGCGTCGACGGCGCCTACTGGCATGAAGAAGAGGACGTGCCATACGTCCCGATGCGGCGGTTCGAGATCTGGAACGAGCAGAACATCGTCACCTTCGCCAACGACCCCGAACCGAAGCGCTTTGCGGTTCTGATCAGGATCGCCGGCCGGGTCATCCACCGCGAACAGGCAGGCGCGAAAGTGATCGTCGGCGGCCTCTTCGGCCGGCCGCTGCAGGTGCCGCCGAACATCGCCTCCGGCGACTACCTCAACCGGCTGTACAGGGCCGGTGGGGTGAAGCCCTACTTCGATGGGGTGGCGCTGCACCCCTACGTCGCCGACGCGCGCGCGATGGCGGCCCAGTTGCGCAATCTGCGCCGGATCATGCGGCTCCACCACGACTCCGACGCGGCGATCTACGTGACCGAGCTGGGCTGGGGTTCCGAAAGTGGCCCGACCCGCTGGCAGCGCGGCCTCTACGGGCAGGCGCACCAGCTCGACAAGGCTCTGGAAATCATCTCGGCCAACCGGGTCCGCTGGGGGATCCGGGGCGTCTGGTGGTTCACCTGGTCAGACGAAGGGGGCGGCTGCGTCTTCTGCCGCTCGGCCGGGCTGCTGACCGCTAAACGGGAAGCGAAGCCCGCCTGGTACCGCTTCAACGAATGGACCGGGGGGGATGCCGGGACGGTGCCGCGGATCGGCAGCGACGAGCTCGAACCGGGCGAAGAAGCCGAAACGCCGCCGCGGGGCGAAGTAGCCGCGCCCGAATAAGTAGGCTCCGCTCGGACTTCAAAACGAGCAAAGGAGCAGTTTCGATGGCTTTCTCAGTTCCCGACTTGCCGTACGCATACGACGCGCTGGAGCCTCACATCGACGAGGAAACGATGCGCATCCACCACGACAAGCACCACCAGGCGTACGTCGACAAAGCCAACGCCGCCCTCGAGGGCACCGAGTGGGCCGACCGCGACGTCGAGGACGTCCTCCGCAACCTCTCCGCCCTGCCCGGCGACAAGCAGGCGGCGGTCCGCAACAACGCCGGCGGCCACTACAACCACAGCCTCTTCTGGCAGATGATGGGCCCCGACGGCGGTGGCGAGCCGGGCGGCGACCTGGGCGCCGCGATCGGCGAGACCTTCGGTTCCTTCGACTCCTTCAAGGAGGAGTTCAAAAACGCCGGCATCGCCCGCTTCGGCTCCGGCTGGGCCTGGCTGGTCAAGGACTCCTCCGGCCTCGCCGTGGTCTCGACCCCGAACCAGGACTCGCCGATCTCCGACGGCACCACGCCGCTGCTCGGCGTCGACGTCTGGGAGCACGCCTACTACCTGAAGTACCAGAACAAACGCCCCGAATACCTCGACGCCTTCTGGAACGTCGTCAACTGGGACTACGTCGCGGAGAGGTTCGCCTCGTAGCTCTGCTGCTCCGAGGCCGGGGGGATCTCGGCCATCGCGTGCTCGGCGAGTGCGGTGATCGTCAGGCTGGGGTTGACGCCTACGTTCGCCGGCACCGCCGAGCCGTCGCAGACGAGCAGGTTCTCGTAACCGAAGACCCGCTGGCGGGCGTCGACGACGCCGTCCTCGGGCCCGTGCCCGATCACCGCGCCGCCGAGGATGTGGGCGGTGGTCGGGATGTTCATCATCGCCTCCATCACCGAGCTCTGGGCGACGCCGCCGGTGCGCTCGGCCAGCCACTCGGCCGCGTCGTTGGCGACCGGGATGAAGGTCGGGTTCGGTTTCGCCGGGTCCTGCTCGGTCTGCAGCCAGACGTTGCCTGACCGTTTCAAGCTGGGACGCAGGGCGATCGCGTTGTCGAGCGTCTGCATGACCAGGAGGATGATCGTCCGCCGTGACCAGCCCTTCGGCCGCAGCACCTTGGCGAAGCGGACCGGGTGGCGGAGGATCTGCCCGAGCAGCTTCAGCGGCCGGGTGACGCGGGTGCCGTCTCCCACCAGCAGCGTGTAGAGGAGGCTCATCGAGTCGCCGTCGTTGCCGTAGCTGACGGTCTCGATGTGGGTGTCGGCGTCGGGGTAGATGCTGCCGCTGATCGCGACCCGGCGGGTGAGGTCGTCCGGATAGTCCTCGGGAACGGTGACGGCGAGGATCATCTCGCTGTTGGTCCGCACCAGCTCGCCGAGGCGCTGGGAGACGCGGGGCAGGGCGCCGCCGAGGCGGCACCGCTGCAGCAGCTTGTTGGTGCCGAGGGCGCCGGCGGCGACGATCACGCCGCGCGCCCGCAGGGTCGTCTTGCCGCGGCCGGGGAGGATCCCGGAGCGCTCGCTGGAGACCGTGTAGCCCTCGCTGCCGTCGGCGGCGCCAATCGGCCGGATCTCGGTCACCGTGCGGCCGGGGATCACCTCGACGCCGCGCTGTTCGGCCAGGTAGAGGTAGTTCTTGACCAGCGTGTTCTTGGCGCCGTGGGGGCAGCCGACCATGCAGCGACCGCAGAAGCTGCAGCCGGTGCGGTCCGGTCCCTCACCGCCGAAGAACGGGTCCGGGACCGTTTTGCCGGGAGCACCGAAGTAGACCCCGACGGGGGTCTTCCGGTAGGTGTCGCCGACCCCGATGTGCTCGCCGTACTCGCGGAGCAGCTCGTCGGCGGGGTCGTTCGTCTGCACTTCGGCGACGCCGAGCATCCGTTGCGCTTCGGCGTAGTGCGGCGCCAGCTTGGACTCCCAGTCGGCGAGGTCGCCCCACTGCGGGTCGTTGAAGAACTTCGCGGGCGGGACATAGAGGGTGTTGGCGTAGCCGAGGCTGCCGCCGCCGACGCCGGAGCCGCTGACCACCGAGACGTCCTTGAAGGTCGTCAGGCGGAAGATGCCGCGCAAGCCCAGGCGCGGCGCCCAGAAGTAGCGGCGGATGTCCCAGGTCGACTTCGGGAAGTCCTTGTCGGTGAAGCGCTTGCCGCACTCCAAAACCGCGACTTTGTAGCCCTTTTCGGCCAGGCGCAGGGCTGAGACCGACCCCCCGAAACCGGAGCCGACAACGATGTAGTCGTAGTCGTACTGGCCCATCAGCCAGTCCAGCCTACCGGGGTCCTCAGGCCTCGCCGGGCTCGAGCGGGCGGAAATCGCTGGTGCGGGCACCGCAGACGGGGCAGAACCAGTCCTTGGGGATGTCCTCGAAAGAGGTTCCCGGCGGGATTCCGCCGTCCGGATCGCCGATCGCTGGGTCGTAGATGAACCCGCAGCTGTCGCAGATCCAGAGGGTCGCGTCTTTGGTCTCGGTGGTCATCGCTATGGATGTTAGAGATCCTGGCTGCTCAGCCAGGGCTATTTGCCGAAGCTGACCTGCGGTGCGTTGCGCTCGGAGGCGTCCTCGATCTCGAAGTACTCGCGCGCGGTGAAGCCGCCCTGGTTGGCGATGATCGAGCCCGGGAACTGCTGGATGTCCGTGTTGTAGGACTGGACGTTGGAGTTGTAGATCCGGCGCGAAGCCTGGATTTCGTCCTCGAGCTCGGAGAGGTTGCGGCTCAGCTGCTGGAAGTTCTCGGTCGCCCGCAGGGTCGGGTAGTTCTCGGCCACCGCTTTGACGTCGGCCAGCGCCTGGGTCAGCTGCTGCTCGGCTTTGGCGGTCTCCTCGACGCCTTGCGCCTGCATCGCCGCGGCCCGCGCCTGGGTCGTTTTCTCGAAGGTCGCGCTCTCGTGCTCGGCGTAGCCCTTGACCGTTTCGACCAGGTTGGGGACGAGGTCGTGGCGCCGTTTGAGCTGCACGTCGATCCCGCTCCAGGACTCGTCCACCCGGTTCCGCGAGGCGATGATCGAGTTGCGCTTCGCGATGTAGTAGAGGACCGTGAGAACGAGAATCGCGACGACGACGATGATGGCGATGGTCATTGAGGCTCCTGTGGTCGGACCGGGCTTGACCGCATCCTAACGCCGTAGGATCGCGGCGTGAGTGCGAACGCCGAAGCGCAGGAATGGGCCGAGATCGTGCGCCGCTACGGCGAGCGCAACGGGCTCACCTATGAGCCGGTGGGCGGGATCAATCCCAAAGACGGGCCGGTGGCGCTTTGCGTCGGCGGCGTCAACCGCCTCACCGGGCAGCTCAGCGAGGGCTTTTGGGGCGCCTGCTGCGACGCCGACGAAAAGGAAGTCGGCGGCTTCTTCAGCAAGGCGGTGGTCCCGACCGCGCTGCTCGCCAAGGCCCACATGCCCGACCTGGCGCAGGTGGTGCCCGCCTTCAACGTCGAGTCGATCGAGGGGCACGAGGCGCTCACCCAGCGCTTCCAGCGAAAGGTCGAGTTCGAGTCGATCGACTTCAACAAGCGCTTCCTCTCGACCGTGCCGAGCGAGTACGACCCGGTAAAGCTGCGCGAGCTCTTCAGCCCCGGCTTCCTCGGCTGGGTGACGACGATCCAGGGGGAGATCGACTTCGGCGTCAACGACCGCCAGCTCTGGTTCCTCTGGCGGCTGGGCGAGCGCAGCGAGGCGGAGCTGAAGGCGGCGCTGAAGAACGCCGGCCAGCTGTTCCGGCGGCTGCAGTCGGAGATGGACGAGAGCGGCATCCACACCTACCCGCCGGGCCCCTGGCACGCGGGCCTGGCGCCGTTCCCGACGGAGGCTCAGGCGGGGTAGTCGGGGTCGCCCGGGAGGACGACGCGGACCTCAGCCCCGTCTTCGGCGATCACCACCGGCAGGATCGGCTCGAGGCGGCGCTCGCGGTAGGCGGCGATCGCCTCGTCGGAGGTGCGGAACTCGGCCAGCCAGCGGAGCTGGGTCTGGGTCGGGAAGGAGAGGACGACCTCGCCGGCGTTGTGCGCGTCGAGCGCGGCGGCGGGCTGGAACCAGCGCGCCTCGGTGGTCTCGACCCCGTCGGGCCGCGGCGGTGTGTGGGCGGGGGCGAGCGCGAGAAAGAACCAGGCGTCGAAGCGGGTGGCGATCACCTCCGGCGTGATCCAGCGGCTGAAGGGCACCAGCTCCTCGCCGGCGGGCAGCTCGATCCCGGCCTCCTCGGCCAGCTCGCGCAGCGCACAGGCGCGCAGTCCGGCTTCTTCGGCCCCGTCGGCCTCGTCGAGGGAGCCGCCGGGGAAAACCCAGACGCCGGGCATGAACTTGGCCTCATCGCTGCGCCGCAGCATCAGCACCTCGAGCGCCCGCTGGGAGTGTTTGCCGCCGCGCCGCAGGAGGACGACCGAGGCCGCGGGCCGGGGCGTCGAGGGCGGCCCGAAGTTGGGCATCTCCGCCGGTCCCCGTCGCCGCTCCTCCATCGCCCCACCCTAACGCCGAAACCGTGTCAACCCGCGTATATGGCGGGCTGACACGGTTTCGCGGTTCAGCTGAGGACGCGGCGGCGCTCGCGGCGGACCCAGGCGCGGTGGGTGAGCCAGGCGAGGAGGGCGAGGAGGGCGATCGGGCCGAGGATCGCGAGGGCGACGACGGTCACCGCCGCGGCGACGGCGAGGATCTGGCCGGCGTCGTCGAGCGCGTCGCCGACGCCCCAGGCGCCGCCGCCGGAGGATTCTTCCGCGCCGCCGGTCTCGATCCGGACCAGGACGCGGGAGTAGTCGGCGCGGCGCTCGAGGTGCTGCAGCTGGGCTCGCAGGCGGGCGCGATGGCGGCGCTCTCCCGCCAGCTCGGCTTCGACCGCTTCGCGCCCGGATTCGGTTTCCGCCCCCTCGAGCTGGGCGAGGAGGCTGTCGATCCGCGCCTTCGAGTCCGCCAGCAGCTCGCCGGCGGCGACGGTCGGGGCGGTGATGTCGTCGGTCGCCTCGTGACGGGAGCGGACCTCGTCGATGGCCGAGAGCGCTGCGAGCGCGTCGCCGAGCTTGGCGCTCGGGATCAGCAGCTCGAAGCGGGCGGCGGCTTCGCCCGGTTTGCCCTCGCGGGTGGAGGAGCTCATCACGATCCCGTCGTGGGCGTGGACCGCTTCGAAGACCTTGGCCGAGTCGTCGCCGACGTCGCCGGGGGCGGCGGCGAGGACCAGCTCGGCGGAACGTTCGACGGCGCGGTTGTGGGGCTGGGGGGCGACCTTGCGGCTGAACGGCTCGAGTTCCGCGCTGCCGCCGGCCTCCGCGCTGCCGGCGGTCGCCGCAGCGGAAGAGGGGAGAGCGCCGGTGGTGGGAGCGCCCTCTTCCACGGTGCCGGAGGAGCCGGAGTCGAACTCATGCAGGTCGCCGAGCGTCGTTCCGCCGGTGCTCGGCCCGCTGGCGTTCGGCTCGCTCGCGGGCTCTCCGCCGGCGACGACGACGCTTACCGCGACGATCGCAACGACTGCGAGAGCTCCGGCGGGAATCAGGGCGCGCGGCGAGGGCAGCGCGAGCCGCAGCCGCTCGAACGGGGTCCATCTCCAGTGCGTGTGCCGCGGGAAGCCCGCGGCGGCGCGCTCGTCGAGCTTCGCCGCGAACTCGGGCCGCGGCGCCGGCCGCAGGGCGCGGAGGTCGGCTGCCAGTTGGTCATCCCTAGGCGTTTCCATCGCAGGCCTCCCTCAGCTTGGTCATCGCGCGGTGCAGCTTGGTGCCGGCGTTCGACTCGCTCAGACCGAGGACCTGGGCGATCTCGGCGTTGGCGAGGCCGGCGAAGAACTTGAGCGCGATCAGCTCGCGCTCGGCGGGCTCGAGGCGCTCCAGCGCTTCGGCGACGGCGAGGCGCCGCTCGCTGTGTTCGTCGCCGCGCCCGCCGAAGGTCTCGACGTCGGCTGGCTCGGCGGTCAGCTCCGCCTGGCGGCCGCGGCGGCGCAGCTCGTCCAAGGCGGCGTTGCGGGCGATCCCGAACAGCCACGCCCGCGGTTCGCCACGCTCGGGGTCGAAGCGGTTGCGCTTGCGGTAGGCGGACTCGAAGGCGGCGGCGGTGACTTCCTCGGCCGCCGGCGCGTCGCGCAGCAGGCTGGCGACGTAGGCGTAGACGTCGTCGCGGCTGGAGCGGTAGAGCCGCTCGAAGGCGATGTCTGCCGTCCGCGGCGCGTCCTGTGCCTCTGCCACAAGTGCCTGCTCCATGTCCGTACTACGGGGGACCTCCGGATCCGTCACAGGGCGACTATGGCACTGCGCATATCTGCGTCCTCGGTCGCTCGCGTGCAGAGCACGCCACGCTCCCTGCGTCCTTGATCTGCTTGGCCATAGTCGCCCTGTCAGGCGTGCACGGCTACTGAAACCGCGGCTTGGATCGACTCCGCGGCGATCCCGACCAGCTCGCGCAGCTCGTCCTCGCTTATGGAGAGCGGGGGCATGAGGACGACCGTGTTGCCGAGGGGGCGGATGAAGGCGCCGCGCCTGCGCGCTTCGACCGTGACGCGGTGGCCCATCCGCAGCGCATCGTCGTGGTCGCCGAGGTCGATGCCGACCATCACGCCCTTCTGGCGCACCTCCGCCACCTCGGGCATCGCCGCGACCTTGGCCATCAGCTCTTCGAAGAGGGCGATTTTCGGCCGCAGCCGCTCCAGCGTCCGCTCCTGCTCGAAGACGTCGAGGTTGGCGAGCGCCGCCGCGCAGGCGAGCGGGTTGCCGGTGTAGGTGTGGCCGTGGAAGAAGGTCTTGAACTCCTCGTAGTTGCCGAGGAAGCCCTCATATATCTCCTCCGTGGTCAGCGTCGCCGCCAGCGGCAGGTAGCCGCCGGTGATCCCCTTCGCCAGGCACATCAGGTCCGGCGCGACGCCTTCCTGTTCGCAGGCGAACATCGTCCCGGTGCGGCCGAACCCGGTCGCCACCTCGTCGCAGACGAGAAGCACGCCGAAGCGGTCGCAGAGCTCGCGCGCCGCCCGCAGATAGCTGGGCGGCTGGACGAGGATCCCCGCCGCGCCCTGGACCAGGGGCTCGACGACCACGGCCGCCACCTCTCCTCCGTGGGTCTCCAGTACCCGCTCGAGGTTGGCGGCGTCGCCCGGCTCGGCGACGTACGTCTCGAACAGGAGTGGTCGATAGGTCGAGTGGAAGAGGTCGATGCCGCCGATCGAGACCGAGCCGATCGTGTCGCCGTGGTAGGCCTCGCGCAGGCGTACGAACTTGGTCCGCCGTGCGTGCTCGCCGCCGCGCTGCTGCTGGTACTGGAAGGCGATCTTCAGCGCGATCTCCGCCGCGGTCGAACCCGAGTCCGAGTAGAAGACGCGCAATAGCCCCTCGGGCGCGATCTCGACCAGCCGCGCCGCCAGCTCGGTTGCGCCGGGGTGGGTCAGGCCCAGCATCGTCGTGTGGGCGACGCGGTCGAGCTGATCGCGCACCGCGGCGTCGATCGTCGGGTGGCGGTGGCCGTGGACGTTGCACCAAAGCGCCGCCGTCCCGTCCAGGTAGCGCCGGCCGTCGCTGTCGAAGAGGTAGGAGCCCTCGCCGCGCTCGATCACCAGCGGCTCTTCCTCGCTCCATCCCTGCTGCTGGGTGAAGGGGTGCCAGACGAAGTCGCGATCGAGTTGGGCGTAGTCCATCGGGGCCGACGTTAGACCCGGCAGCGGCGGCACGAGCCCGGTCGAAAATGCCGAGTTAGCGCGTTGCTAGCTTCGCCGCATGAGACGGATCAACATCAAATCCCCACAGTTCGAGTACGACAGCGACGACCCCGACGGCTTTCGCAGTGGCCTTGCGCGGCTTGGCAAGCTGCTCGGCGGCGCCGAGGAGTCCGGCGTCTCGGTCTACGAGCTGCCGCCCGGCCAGGCGGTCTGTCCCTACCACTACGAGGTCGGGGAGGAGGAGTGGCTGCTGGTGCTGGAGGGAGAGCCGACGCTGCGCCACCCCGACGGCGCCGAACGGCTCGCCCCCTGGGACGTCGTCCTCTTCGAGAAGGGTCCCGCCGGTGCCCACGGCATCCGCAACGAGACCGACGCTACGGTCCGGGTGCTGATGTTCTCCACCGTCGTCGTCCCCACCGCCACGGTCTATCCCGACAGCGACAAGGTCGGGATCTGGACCGGGGACCCCGAGACCGACGTGATGGTCCGCCGCGAGAGCCGGGTCGAGTATTTCGACGGCGAGGGCTGATCCGCTTCTACATCCATGGGATAGGCGTGATATCCATCACACGAACAAATATTGCCCTTTTGAAAAGGTTGCGTGTATGCAACTATTGTTCGCATGCATGCAACGGACCTGAAGGCGATCGAAGAGGCGACTCGTAAAGAGGTCGGCCCGGCGGAGAAGGACACCGCGGCGCGGCTGACCGCGCTGATGCACCACGTCTTCCTCTACGACCGCGGGAATCAGCTGCGGGTGATCGAGGAGACCGGCCTCTCGATAACCCAGTGCAAGGTGTTGCTGGAGCTCGGGGGCCTCGGCCACGAGGCGCAGGTCTGGCAGGTCTCCGACCTCGCCGAGCTGTTCGGCGTCTCGGTCCCCTCGATGAGCCGGGCGGTCGACGCCCTCGTCAAGGCGAAGCTGGCGACCCGGGTCGAGGATCCGGACGACCGCCGGGTGCGCCGGGTGAAGATCACCGCCGGGGGGAAGAGCCTCGTCGCGACCATCGTCACCGTCCGCATGAGCGGCATCGAATCTTTCGTGGGCACCCTCAGCGCCGTCCAGCGCCGCAAGCTCGACGCCGCCGTCGAGTCGCTGCTGGACCGCGACGACCTCGCCCAGACCTACCAGCATTTGAAGGGAAGTGAGCGCGCTTGACCCGTTACCGCCACCTGATCACCGACGACAACCGCAAGTGGTGGACGCTCGGAGCGATGTGCTTCGCGCTGTTCATGATCATGCTCGACAACACGGTCGTCAACGTCGCCCTGCCCTCGATCCAGCAGGACCTCGGGGCCTCGATCAGCGGCCTCGAGTGGACGATCAACGGCTACACCCTCTCCTTCGCGGTGCTGCTGGCGACCGGCGGCCGGCTCGGCGACATCTTCGGGCGGCGACGGATGTTCCTCGCCGGCGTCGTCATCTTCGCCGCCTCCTCGGCGACCGCAGGCTTCGCCCCCGACGAGACCGCGCTGGTCATCAGCCGCGTGGTCCAGGGCGTCGGCGCGGCGCTGATGATGCCGGGCACGCTCTCGATCATCACCGACGCCTTCCCCGCCCACGAGCGCGGCAAGGCGATGGGCACCTGGGCCGGCGTCTCGGCCCTGGCGCTGGCGGTCGGCCCGGTGCTGGGCGGCTTCCTCACCGAGCACGTCAGCTGGCGGGCGATCTTCTACATCAACATCCCGGTCGCAATCGGGGCGGTTGTGGCGACGCTGTTCGCGGTCCGCGAGTCGCGCGACACCTCCGTCGGGCGCGACGTGGACTACGCCGGTGTCGCGGTGCTGACCGTCGGCCTGACGGCGCTCGTCCTCGCCCTGGTCGAGGGCAACGCCTGGGGCTGGGGCTCGACCCAGATCGTCGCCCTGCTGGCGCTCGCCGCCGTCGCGCTGCCCGCCTTCGTCTTCGTCGAGAACCGGGTCAAGGCGCCGATGGTGCAGTTCGACCTGCTCAGCGACCGCAACTTCCTCGCCTCGGTCTGCGTCGCCCTGATCATCACCTTCGCGATGATGGGCGTCTTCTTCTTCCTCGCCCTCTACATGCAGGACATCCTCGGCTACTCGCCGCTGGAGGCGGGGATCCGGTTCCTGCCCTCGACCCTGATGATCGTCGGCGTGGCGCCGGTCGCGGGACGGCTCTCGGATCGCTTCGGACCGCGCTGGCTGATCGCCGGCGGCCTGCTGATCGTCTCCGCTTCGCTGTTCAGCTTCAGCCGAATCCAGGTCGACTCCGGCTACCTCGACCTGTTGCCCGGGTTCATGCTGCTCGGCATCGGCGTCGCGATGACGATGTCGCCGATGACCAGCGCCGCGATGAACGCGGTGCCGGTGCAGAAAGCCGGGATCGCCTCCGGCGTCCTCTCGATGTTCCGCATGGTCGGCGGCAGCCTCGGCATCGCCGTCACCGGCGCGATCTTCCAGGGGCTGGTCAGCTCCCGGCTGGACTCGCTGCTCGGCGGGACCGGGGTCACCGCGGCCCAGCGGCAGTCGATCTCCGACCAGCTCGGCGGCGGCACCGTGCCGAAGGTGCCGGGGCTTGATGCGGCGCAGGTTAAGGAGGTCACGCTGGCTGGCAACGAAGCGTTCGTCTACGCGGTCAGCCATGCGATGACTGTTTCCGGGTTCGTCGCTCTTGTCGGGGCCGTGATCGGGGCTACGGCTATTCGGGCCAAAGCGAAAGGGCACACTTCGGTTGAGGCTGCGACCGCCGAGGTCAATCCTGGCGGGGAGGCTCTTGCTGCTGAGGAGCGGGAGGCTCCGCAACCGGCTTAGGCGGGAGGGCGCCGGTGGGGGTGCCTGGGAGCACCTCCGCCGAGTGGGTCGAAATTTGGCTGACGCCTCGGGCGCTTTTGGCTCGGCTCCATGCTGAGTACCCAGGCACCCCCACCGGCGCCCTCCGTGACAGTGCTCCGGATTAGGGTGCCGGCCCATGTTGATCCTGCTGCCGCCGTCGGAAGGGAAGGCTCGTCCTGAGGCGGGGGAGCCCGTTGATCTTGGTTCGCTTGCCTATGCGGACGAGCTTGGTGCGAAGCGGGCTGGGTTGCTCGATGCGTTTGATCCGGAGCTGCGGGAGGCGCCGGCTGCTCGGGCGAGCGAGGTCTATACCGGCGTGCTCTTCGGGCGGTTGGAGCTTTCAAAGCTCTCGGCCAGAGCCCAGAAGCGAGTGTTGATCGCCAGTGCGCTTTGGGGGGTGGTTGCTCCTGGGGATCGGATTCCCTATTACAGGTTTCCGCCTAAGACTCGGCTGAAGGGGTTTGAGGCGCCGAATGCTTATTGGCGGCCGGCTTTGGCGGGGGCGTTGCCTGATGAGGAGGGGGAGCTTGTGGTTGATATGCGCTCCGGGGCTTATGTGCCGGCTTGGAAGCCGAAGCGGGCCTCTTTGCTGGCGGTGCGGGCTTTTACCGAGGTCGAGGGGGAGCGGAAGGCTGTTTCGCACATGGCGAAGGCGGTGCGGGGCGATGTGGCGCGGGTGTTGCTGACGGCTAAGAAGGCACCGAGCGATCCGGAGGGTGCGGCCGCGGTCGCTGAGGCCGCCGGCTTCTCTGTCGAGCTCTCCGACGGCAGCCTCGACGTGATGGTCTAGATCCGCAGCGCTGGCCACCTGGAGGGGTCGGCGAGGTCGAGCTGGGAAACGGTTAGGACCGGGGCGGCGTCTAGGGCGGCGATGGTCTCTCGGTTGGAGGATTCGATCGCGGTTGGCTCGGCCGGCCAAGGGGTGAGGACTACGGCCGCTATCTCTAGTCCGGCAGCGTGGGCGGCTTCTAGGGTCAGGAGCGTGTGGTTGATCGTTCCGAGGCCGGGGCTGGCGACGACGACCAGGGGGTAGCCGAGGTCGGCGGCGAGGTCGCGGACGAGGTAGGTGGGGGAGAGCGGGACGAGGAGGCCGCCCACGCCCTCGCAGACGATTGCGTCGGCTCCCTCGGCGGCTGTAGCTGCGGCTTGGCGCAGACGTTCGGGGTCGATCTCCTCGCCGGCCAGTGCCGCGGCGAGGTGGGGTGAAGCGGGCGGGCCGTAGCGGTAGGGCGCTATCTCCTCGTCGCTCTGGTCCGAGCCGGAGGCGCGGCGCAGCAGGGCGTGGTCGGTCTCGACTCCTTCGTCGAGACCGGTGACCGCCGGCTTGAAGACGGCTACGCGCTTGCCATCGGCGGCGAGGGTGCGGGCGATCGCTGCGGCGACGACGGTCTTGCCGACCTCGGTGTCGGTGCCGGTGACGAAGACGCCGTCCGCCACGAGTCTCTCCTACGCGGCCAGCGAGCGCGGCTCGGCCAGGCCGATCTCGCGCGCCGCCGCGCCGACTTCCCGCGCCGCGGTCGCCAGCTCTTTGGCCTGGTGGGGCGCCATCACCGTGAAGCGCAGGCGGGATGAGCCCTCCGGCACCGTCGGCGGCCGGATCCCCTGCGCGAAGACGCCGCGACGCAGCGCCCGCTCGCAGAGCTCCATCGTCGCCTCGGCGCCGCCGACTTCGACCGGTACGACCTGGGTCACCGAGCGGCCGACGCGGAGGCCCTCGGCGGCGAGGGCGTCGCGCAGGGTCTCGGCGTTCGCCTGCAGCCGCTCGACCAGCCCCGGCTCGGCTTCGAGGGTCTCCAGTGCCACCAGCGCGGCGCCGACGGCCGGCGGCGGCGGTGCCGTCGAGAAGATGAAGGGGCGGGCCGAGTTGACGAGGAAGTCGATCGTCTCGGCGTTGGCGCAGGCGTAGGCGCCGTAGGAGCCGAGGGCCTTGCCGAGGGTCCCGACGACGACGTCGACCTCGCCGCTGAGCCCGGCGGCGGCGACCGAGCCGCGTCCGCCCGGTCCGACCGCGCCCGTCGCGTGCGCCTCGTCGACCATCAGTCGCGCTCCATGGCGCCGCGCCAGCTCCAGCAGCTGCGGCAGCGGGGCGATGTCGCCGTCCATCGAGAAGACGCCGTCGGTGACGACCAGGGAGGCGCGCTCTCCCGCCTGCCCCAGGCCCCAGGCGAGGTGCTCGACGTCGCCGTGGCGGTAGACGAAGGTCTCGGCGCGGGAGAGGCGGCAGCCGTCGACGATGCTGGCGTGGTTCAGCTCGTCGGAGAAGACGACCTCGCCGCGGCCGGCCAGGGCGGCGATCGTGCCCGTGTTGGCGAGGTAGCCGGAACCGAACAGGAGCGCCGTCTCGTAGCCCTTGAAGGTGGCAAGCCGCAGCTCGAGCTCCCGGTGCGGCTCCATGTTGCCCGAGATCAGGCGCGACGCGCCCGCGCCCGCCCCCCAGCGCATCGCCGCCTCGGCGGCGGCTTCCCGCACCTCGGCGCGGTCGCCGAGGCCGAGGTAGTTGTTCGAGCAGAGGAGGAGGACCGGGCAGCCGTCGAGCGTGACGCTCGGTCCCTGTGGTCCCTCGATCAGTCGCAGTCGCCGGTAGAGCCCCCGCTCGCGGAGCTCCTCGAGCCGCTCGGCGACGTCGCTCACGCCGCCCGTGGGTAGGAAGGCGGCTTCTTCGACTTCTTCACGACCCGCAGCTGGGTCGAGGGGTCCCAGAAGTTGGCCTCGTCTTGGCTGTCGACCAGCGCGTCGATCGGCGTCACCGGCGTCTCGCCCTCGAGCCATCCGGAGCGGTTGTCGGGCCGCGGGTTGGCGCCGTTGTCGGGCTGGCGGGCGACGTTGAGGCCGAGCTCTTCGAACATCGCCCGGTCGTCGGCCGGCTCGGCGCCGAGCGTGGTGAGGAAGTTGCCCATCATCACCCCGTTGAGGCCGGCCTTGACCGCGAGGCCGTGCAGCTCGCCGAGGTTCTCGACCCGGCCGCCGCAGAGGCGGAAGAGGGCGCCGGGGATGATCAGGCGGAAGATCGCGATCCACTTGACGACCTCCCAGGGATCCATCACCTCGCGGTCGCCGAATTTCGTCCCGTCCTTCGGGATCAGCAAGTTGATCGGGACCGAGGTGGGGTTGATCTCGGTCAGCTCGAAGGCCATCTCGACCCGCTGCTCCTCGCTCTCGCCGAGGTTGAGGATGCCGCCGACGCAGGTCTCGAGACCTGCCTCCTTGACCGCCTGGATCGTCCGCAGCCGGCCCTCGTAGCGGACCGTGGTCGAGACCTCGGGGTAGTAGGAGCGCGCGGACTCGACGTTGTGGTGGACCCGCTGGACGCCGGCATCTTTCAGCGCTTTGGCGCGGTCGGCCGACATGTGGCCGATCGAGGCGCAGCGCTTGAGGTTGGTCTGCTCGGCGACTAGCCGCGTCCCCTCGAGGATCTTCTGGAAGTCCCGCTTCGAGAGGCCCTGGCCCTGGGTGACCATGCAGAAGCGGTGGGCGCCGGCCGCCTCGGCCGCTTTCGCGTGCTCGAGGATCTGCTCGGGCTCCATCATCGCGTGCATCGGCGTGTCCGCCTCGGCGTAGCGCGACTGGGCGCAAAAGCCGCAGTCCTCGGCGCAGCCGCCGGACTTGGCGTTGACCAGCGAGCACATGTCGGTGGAGTCGCCGAAGTTCTCGCGGCGGACCTCCCAGGCCCGCTCGACCAGGGCGCCGATCTCCTCATGGTCGGTCAGCCGACCGTAGGCGAGGGCTTCGTCGAAGGTGATCAGAGAGGGCATGCCTGACTCATTTCCAGGTGGTGGTCCGGGGGGTGGATTGACCGCAAGGCTAGGAGCCGGGCCGGACGCCCGGGCTCGCGCCGGACGCCTCAATTCGCGGCGTCGCCGCGCAGCGCCACCGCGTCGAACACCCGCACCGCGTCGCGCCCGCCGTCCTTGGCCGCGTACATCGCCGTATCGGCCTCGGAGACGACGGAGGCGATGCTGGTGCGGGGGTGGTCGCCGAACATCGCCACGCCGACGCTGGCGGTGACCGGCTCCACGCCCTCGCCGCTGGGCCGGTGTTCGCGGATCGCGGCCGCGATCGCCTCGGCGACGACGTGGGCCTCGGCCAGGCTGCAGCGCGGCAGGGCGACGGCGAACTCGTCGCCGCCGAGGCGGGCCAGCACGTCGCTGGCGCGGCTGCGCTCGCGCAGGAGGTCGGCGACCTCGCGGATCAGCTGGTCGCCGGCCGGGTGCCCGTGCGTGTCGTTGACCTGCTTGAAGTGGTCGAGGTCGAGCATCAGCACCGCGCCGGTGGTGCCCTCGCGGCGCCCACGGGCCATCGCCAG
>DATAMR010000001.1:0-4893 GCA_036260485.1 Solirubrobacterales bacterium
CGGGCTGATCGAGCTGGCGCTCGGCGGCCTGCTGGGCTGGGCCATGGTCGTCCGCGACGAGCGGCCCGAGTGGCTGCGGCGGATCGGCGTCGTCGCTCCGCAGCGGATCCGCCAGGTCCACCTCGACTACGTGATGATGGGCCTGATCCTGATCGGGGTCGGCCTGTCGGTCCCCGATCTGCCGAGCGCGGTCGCCGCGGCGCTCGTCTTCGGCACCTTCGTCAACCCGCTCCTCTTCGTCCCACTCGCCTTCGACCCCGACGTTGAGAAGCGCCTCTGGTACCGGTCGCTGGCGGTCGTCTCGTTCGTCGCGATGAGCGGCAGCCTGGTGGTCGCCGCGATCATCGGGCCCTGATCGGCGTTCGTCCTTGGTGCCGCCTACGGATAACCAAGGACGAACGCCGAGGGCGTGATTAGGATCGCGCCATGCCGACCTCGCCGAAGTTGAAGCTGCTTCTGCCCGCCCTCTGCCTCGCTGCGCTGTTGGCGCTGCCCGCGAGCGCGGGCGCGACGCTCGCCTACGTGAAGAACCCGTTCAACGCAACGGTCTTCGTCGCCGGCGACGACGGCAGCGGCGCGCACAAGGTCGCGACCGGGCACAACCCGCACGTCGCCCCGAACGGGCTCTCGGTCGCCTACCTGCACGAAGGGCCGAAGAACGCGCAGGAACTGAGGATCGCCCCCGCGACCGGCGGCCCCGGCACGACGCTGATGAGCAACGTGCGCGAAGCCTTCTACGTCGCCTGGTCGCCGGACTCGAAGACGATCGCAGCGCTGCGCGGCCCCGAACTCGGCAAGCGCAAGCTGGTCCTGATCGACGTCGCCACCGGGGTGCAGAGCGTCGCCGCCCAGGGCTTCTTCAGCGGCTTCAGCTTCTCCCCCGACGGGACCGAGGTCGCCTATGCGCTGGCGCCGAAGGAAAAGTACCCGCCGCGCAGCGACGTCTTCCGTTTCCCGGTCCCCATCCCGGGCGTGGTCAACGTCCGCGCCCCGGAAGCGGTGCGGCTGACCAAGGACCACAGCTCCTCGCAGCCCCTCTGGGGTCCGCAGAAGATCGTCTTCGTCAAGACCCTGGAAGGCAAGAAGCGGCAGTACGGAGGCAAGAACGAGCTCTTCCTGATGAACGCGCAGGGGAAGGGCGTCAAGCGGCTGACCCACACCAAGGTGGACCCGCTCCTGCAGGGCCTCTTCCCGACCGACTGGTCGGCCGACGGCAGTCGCCTGCTGGCCGAGTTCGAGGGCCAGGACGTCAGCTACGCGGTCGTCGTCAATCCGAAGACGGGAGCCCAGCGCCCGGTCGCCGGGACCGGCGAGCAGGGCTTCGTCGGCACCGACCTCTCCGCCGACGGCAGCCTCGTCCTCGGCTTCAACGGCGGCTTCGACCCCGGCCTGCGAAACCACGAGGTGCAGACCGTCCCGTACGCCGGCGGCAACCCGAAAACGCTCGCCACCGAAGCGTTCGAACCGAGCTGGAGCCGCTGATGTCGACTTTGTTCGGATATGCCGAACAAAGTCGACACGCCTAGTCGACGTTCCAGGCCGCGTTGTAGCGGTCGATCGTCTCGCGCAGCGCCTCAGCCGAGTTCTTCGAACCCATCTCGGCCATCCTCTCCGAACTGCATCAGATTTTCCACCTGGCAGATGGAGAATCTGATGCAGTTCGGGCGGGGTGGGGTTAGGCTCGTGTCTATGGCCAACTACGCGCTCACGCATCGGGACGAGTTCGAGCGGATGGAGGGGTCGGGCGCGTCGACCTGGCTGTTGGCTCGTAAGGCGCTCGGCACTTCGAGCTTCGGCTACAACCTGGTCGAGATCGCGCCCGGCGGGCAGATCCCCGAGCACGACGAGTCGGGCAGCGGCCAGGTCGAGCTTTACGTGATCCTCGAGGGGGAGGCGACGATGCGGCTCGACGGGGAGGACCATCCGGCGCCCGCCGGCACCTTCGCCTCGATCGAGCCGGCCGCGACGCGGACGATCCTCAACCGCTCCGAGGCGACGGTCACGGCGCTGCTGATCGGGGTCGAGCCCGACGGCGGCTACGAGCCGATGTCCTGGGGCTGAGGCTGACTTTCCCGCATAACGCAGGAAAAGCCGGAATCGGCGGGTGGGGTGGCGGATCGTCCCTATAATCCGGAAACTCGTTAACCCGTCGCGCGCCCGCTCGAAGAAGGCGTGGAACCCGGGAGGTCAAAATTGAAGACCCAGTCCGATCGCCGCGCTCAGGTCGAGCGCTACTCGCCAGAGCGTCCCTACCGGCCCCTCGTCTCGCCACCCAGCGTCGAGGACAAAGACGCCTGTGCCATCTACGCGTCCGTCCGCAAAGACGCGACGCCGAGCCATGAGCCGATCGAGCTGGCGATCCCCGCCCTGCAGAAGATGCTCCACCGCGCCGGCAACGTCGACGGCGAGGGGGACGGCTGCGGCCTCCTGCTCGACATCCCGCGCAAGATCTGGGCCGAGGAGGTCCGCACCGGAGGCCACGACCCCTCGCTGGCGACCGACGAAGCCTTCGCCGTAGCCCACGTCTTCATCGAGCGCTCCCAGGACGTCGAGAAGATCCAACACGACGCCCGCGAGCTGCTCGCCGAAGGCGGCTTCCGGGTCCTCGCCGAGCGGGTCGGCGTCGTCGACTCGCCCGCCCTCGGCCCGACCGCCCGCGAGGAGGAGCCGATCTTCTGGCAGCTCGCCGGCCTCGTCCCCGACGCGAAGAGCCGAGACGCGGTCCTCTTCGACCTGATGATCTGCCTGGAGAAAGAGCTCGGCGTCCACGTCCCCTCCTTCTCCGCCACCACCTGCGTCTACAAGGTGATGGGCGCGCCGAAGGTGCTCGGCGAGTACTACCCGGACCTGCGCGACCCGCGCTTCGAGACGATCGGCTGCTTCGGCCACAACCGCTACTCGACCAACACCTGGCCCTCGTTCAAGCGGGTCCAGCCCTTCTCGGTCCTCGGCCACAACGGCGAGATCAACACGATCCAGCAGCTGCGCCAGGAGGCGAAGATGCTGTCGGTCCCGATCCAGCCCGACTCCTCCGACTCGCAGGACCTCAACCGCACGATCGACACCCTGGTCAGCCGCGAGGGGTTCAGCCTCGCCGAGGCGATGGAGATGGTCGTGCCGCCGATCGTCGAGGAGGTCCGCGGCCTGCCCGAGGACCTACACGCCTTCTACATGTACCTGCACCAGACGATGGGCCCGTTCGCCCAGGGGCCGGTCGCGCTGATCGCCCGCCACACGGACGAGTGCGTCTTCTCCGCCGACGCGATGGGCCTGCGCCCCCTTTGGCAGGTCGAGACCGAGGACGACTTCGTCTTCAGCTCCGAGCCGGGGGTCGTCCCGGTCGGGAAGATGTCCTCCGAGCCGAAGCCGCTCGCCCCGGGCGAGAAGGCGCTGGTGCTGATCGACCGCGCCGAGCGCCGCTCGACCCTGCATGCCCACGACGAGATGCTGCGGATCGTCAGCGATCGCTGGCTAGCGCGGAACGGCGTCGAGGCCGTCGCCGGCTACGACCGCGCGCTGGAGACCGGCGGCCCGCTCGAGGGCCAGGACGTCCCCGGTTACTCCGACGCCGGCCCCGAGGAGCCGGTCAAGGTCTCCGACCGCGTTCTCGCCGGCTTCGGCTGGCAGCGCGACGACGTCAAACTCGTCCAGCAGATGGCCTCCAACGGGGCCGAGCCGGTCGGCTCGCTCGGCTACGACGGGCCGTTGGCAGCGCTCTCGCCCGAGCGGCAGAACCTCGCCGACTACTTCAAGGAGACGGTCGCCGTCGTCACCAACCCGGCGATCGACCGCGAACGCGAGATGGAGCACTTCTCGACCCGGACCCTGTTCGGCCGCCGTCCCTCGCTCGACAACGCGAGCGCCGACACCGGCACGGTCGAAACCGGGTTCCCGGTGATCCTCGGGGGCCACCACGGGCTGGCGCCGCTCGCCGACCAGGCCTACCGCAGGATCGCCCGCGAGCACGACACCTACCTGCTCGAGGACCTCTGGGAGGAGTTCCGGGGACGGGCCGGTGCGGTCGACATCTCGTTGCTGGAGTCGGAGACGACGCAGGGGGCGATCGAGCGGATCAAGCAGGAGTCGGCGAAGAAGGTGCGCGACGGCGCCGAGCTGCTGGTGCTGACCGACCGCACGGTGTATGACGCCGAGCGCCGCTACCTCGACCCCCATCTCGCCGTCTCCGCCGTCGATCAGGCGCTGAAGCAGTTCCGCGTCGAGCCCGGTGAGGAGAACCTGCGCCGTCGCTGCGGCATCGTGCTGCGCTCGGCGGCGATCCGCAACGTCCACGACACGATGCTGGCCCTGGGCCTGGGCGCCAACGGTGTCTGCCCCTACACGATGGTAGAGGTGATCTGCGTCGAGGATTACGAGACCGACATCGGCAATCTCTGCGCGGCGCTGACCAAAGGGATCGAGAAAGTGATCTCGACGATCGGCATCCACGAGGTGCGCGGCTACGCCCGCCAGTTCTCCTCGATCGGCGTCAAGCCGGAGCTGGCCGAGATCTTCCAGACCGAGGCCTTCGCCGCCTCGGAATCGGGCGGGGTCGGGTTTGCCGCGCTCGACGCGAGCAGCAACGAACGGGCCCGTGTGCTGGCCGGCGACGAGGACGCCAAACCGGCCAAGACCTTCCGTTTCTACCCCAAGGTCTACAAGGCGGCGATCGCGACCGCCAACGGCTCCGGCTCCTACGCCGAATACTCGGAGAAGGTGCGGGACCTGGAGCAACAGAGCCCGATCTCGATGCGCCACATCATGGGGCTGAAGGGGGACCGCGACCCGGTCGACCCGGCCGGGGTCGACGCGGGCGTCGGCCACCACGACTACCCGGTGGTGATCTCGTCGATGAGCTTCGGCTCGCAATCCGAGCCGGCCTTCCGCGCCTATGCG
>DATAMR010000046.1:0-10260 GCA_036260485.1 Solirubrobacterales bacterium
CCCACCCCTCCCCACCACCCCCGCCTATGCCACAGCCAAATCGCTAAACCGATGCATCTCCGCCACAGGAACCTTCGCGTGCACCAAAACCCCATCCTCACGCTCAGTCCGCTCCAAGTCCCCAGCAACCTCATGCAGCTCATGCAACCGCCCACCCTCGGAGTATGGGATCAGCAGCTCCACCTCGGTCAGGGTCTCCTCGAACGCCTGCTCGATCCGCTCCCGCAGCCCGTCCAGCCCCTCCCCCTCCTGGGCGGAGATCAGCACCGCCTCGGGATGTTCGACCGCGGTCTCGGCCCGATCCTCCGCGCTCAGCAGATCGACCTTGTTGAAGACCAGCAGCCGCGGCTTCTCGCCGGCGCCGATCTCCTCCAGCACCTCGTCAACCGCCTGCATGGCCACCAGCCGCCGCTCCTCGGGCGCGGAGGCGTCGACGACGTGGAGGATCAGGTCGGCGAGGACGGTCTCCTCCAGGGTCGCCTTGAAGGCCTCGACCAGCTGATGCGGCAGCTTTTCGATGAAGCCGACCGTGTCGGTCAGCAGGTAGTCGCGGCCGGAGAGCTCGAAGTTGCGGGTGGTCGGGTCGAGGGTGTGGAAGAGGCGGTCGCGGACCTCGACCTCGGCCCCGGTCAGCGCGTTCAGCAGCGTCGACTTGCCGGCGTTGGTGTAGCCGGCGAGGGCGACCCGCGGCAGCGAGGAGCTCTCCCGGCGGGCGCGCATCACGCCGCGGTTGCGCTCGGTCTGCTTCAGCCGGCGGCGCAGGGCCGAGATCCGGTCGCGGGCGAGGCGGCGGTCGGTCTCGATCTGGCTCTCGCCCGGGCCCCTGGTGCCGATGCCGCCGTCCATGCGCCCGGCGCCGAGGCGCTCGAGATGGGTCCACAGCCCCCGCATGCGGGCCATGTTGTATTCGAGCTGGGCCAGCTCGACCTGCAGCTTGCCCTCGGCCGAGTGGGCGTGGTCGGCGAAGATGTCGAGGATCACCGCGGTGCGGTCGATCACCGGCACCCCCAGCGCCGCCTCCAGGTTCCGCTCCTGGCGCGGCGCCAGCTCGTCGTCGCAGGCGACCAGGTTGGCGTCCAGCGCGGCGATCTCCTCTTTCAGCTCGGCGAGGCGGCCGCGGCCGAAGTAGCGGTCGGGATCCGGTTTCGGCCGCTGCTGGGTGGCGACCCCGGCGGTCGCGACGCCGGCCGTCCGCAGCAGCTCCTTCAGCTCGGCCAGCGGCTCGCCCTCGCTGCGCCCATCGACGATGCCGATCGCCAAGGCGCGCTGGCGCGCCCTGCGACTGCTGCCGTTGGTCGAATCCTCCACTCAGGCTGATTGTAAGCGTCGGTCCAAGCTGGATAGGCTGGTACGCGTGAAGGTCTTCCTCACGGGCGGAACCGGGTTCATCGGCGGCGAGGTCGTGCGCCAGCTGCGCGACCGCGGCGACGAGGTCCTCGCCCTCGTCCGCAGCCCCGAGAAGGGCGCCAAGCTGAGCGCTTTGGGATGCGAGCTCCTCAGCGGCGACCTCGGCGACGAGGGCGCCCTGCGGAACGGCATGAGCGGCTGCGACGCCGCAATCCACGCCGCGGCGATGTACGAGGTCGGGATCCCGGCCAAGCAGCGCCCGGCGATGTGGGAGGCCAACGTGGCCGGCACCGAGCGGGTGATGAAGGTCGCGCTGGAGGAGAAAGTCCCGCGGATCGTCTACGTCTCCACGGTCGGCATCTTCGGCAACACCCACAAACAGGTCGTCGACGAGTCCTACGTCAACCCCGAGACCGACTTCACCTCCTACTACGAGGAGACGAAGCTGGAGGCCCACAAGATCGTCCAGCGGATGATCGACGACCAGGACCTGCCGGCGGTCATCGTCCAGCCCGGCGGCGTCTACGGCCCCGGCGACACCTCGCAGGTAGCCGACCTGCTGGAGGAATTCTTCGCCGGCAAGCTGCCACTGCTGCCCTTCCCCGAGCTGGGGATCTGCATGAGCCACGTCGAGGACATCGCCGGCGGCATCATTCTCGGACTCGACAAGGGTGAGCTCGGCGGGACCTACGTGATCAGCGGCCCGGTGACGACGATGCGCGAGGCGATCGAGACCGTGGCCAAGGTCAGCGGTCGCAAGGCGCCGAAGCGCGACCTGCCGACCGGGCTGATGAAGATGATGATCCCGATCGGCCCGCTGGTCGGCAAGGTGATGGGGCAGCCGCCTAACCTTCGCGAGCTCATTTCCTCGGCTGACAACGTGACTTTCTGGGCGAGCTACGAGAAGGCGCAGAAGGAGCTTGGGTATTCGCCGCGGGGGATGGAAGAGGGACTTCGGCAGACGCTCGAGGCCGATGACCGGTTTCCGACTCCTGTCGGCTGAGGGAGTCGAGGGAGGGGGCCCCCGACAACAGCGGGGAGGGTCCGGGGACCCCTCCCTCGACTCCCCTGTGACCGGGTGGGCGGGTTCGGGTCATAGGCTGCGGCGATGAGGGTCATTGACGTGATGCATCTGGGGCGGCCTCATGTGATCGGCTGCTGGGAGGTCGACGGGGCTCTTGTTGATCCGGGGCCGGAGTCTTCGCTGGGGACGGTGCTGGAGGCGATCGGGGATGAGCAGCCGCGGGCGGTTCTCCTTACGCATATCCACCTCGATCACGCGGCGGCTACTGGGGCGTTGGTGCGGCGCTGGCCTGATTTGGAGGTCTACGTGCACGAGCGCGGTGCTCCTCATTTGATCGATCCTTCGAAGCTGCTGGCCAGTGCTGAGCGGCTTTATGGGGACAAGCTGAACTACTTGTGGGGCGAGATCCTGCCGGTGCCCGAGGAGAACGTCCGGGTGCTTGCCGGTGGCGAGACCGTGCTCGGGATGCGGGTTGCCTACACGCCAGGCCATGCCTCCCACCACGTTTGCTACCTGCATGAGGAGAGCGGGACCGCATTTGTCGGCGACGTCGCCGCTTGCCGGATTCCGCCCTCGAACCTGATCGTGCCCCCCACTCCGCCCCCGGACATCGACATCGAGGTCTGGGGCGAATCGCTGGACACGATCGCCGCTTGGCGACCCGAACGCCTCGCCCTCACCCACTTCGGTGCGATCGAGGACGACATCCCCGGCTACATCGACGAGGTGCGGGCGAAACTGCGAGACGAGGCGGACCTGGCGCGCCAGAGGGACCAGGATGCCTACAACGAGGACCTCGAGCGGCGAATTCGCGCCGAGCTGGCCACCGAAGGCATCGAAGGCGAGACCGTCGACGAGCTCCTCCAGGCCGTGCCCACCGCCTACCAGTGGTCCGGCCTCGACCGCTACTGGCGCAAGCGCGCCGAGCGCGAAGCCTCCCCGCAGACCTAAGCGGGTTCGTCAGCGGCGCGGCGGATCTCCTCCGTGCTCTCCTTGACGAGCTGGAAGTCGGGAAGGACCCCCAGCGCCTGACAGAAGTCCTCCTGATGGATCCGCACCACCTCGTCGTCGTCTAGCTGCCTGCGGTCATAGCGCCGAACCAGCAGTCCTTCCTGTTCACCGGCGGCCAACGGTGAAGCCGTCGCGGTTGACAGTCCCGACTCCGCTGCCAGGGCGAGGCAGTATGCCTCGTTGGCAACCATGCCCTCGAGCTCGGCGACCGGCTTCTTGATGATGTGAGTGCTCGGGGGCCTTCCGCGGGTGACCCCGATGCGGTCCTGCTCGCAGAGGACCGAGAGCTTGTCGCGGGTGCCCGCGAGAGACAGTCGGAACCCCCCGCCCTCCTCTCCGTCGTCGGTGATCAACTCGGGGCTGGGCATCACCTCTAGAAGTCGCCCGAGCTCGTCCTCGCCGAGCCAACGAGGTCCGGCGGAGTTGAGAAAGGGGGGCTCGCTGCCCGGAGGCGCCAGAGAAACGGCCCCCGCGCACTCGCCGCCAATCTCGCTCAAAACCGAGAACGGGTTCTCCGTCGAGACCTGGAAGAAGCGCGCGATCGAGCGCAGGAACTCACCCTCCGGAAGCAGGCCGGCGAAAAACGGCCGGCATTCCTCGTCGCCGAAGGGCTCCTCGCGCAGGGGAAGGCTCAAGGACAGAGCCTCTCCTCCCCGCTCGACCCATTCGGGCGTGTATTGAAAGGCGAGGCGCGCCTGCTCGTGGCGGGTCAGGGTGCCGACCAGGTCTTCGTGTAGGTAGACGTCCAGCGCGGTCATCGGGTGTGAAGGTAGATGTCCAGGCCCAGCGCCGCGAGAACGCGAATCACGCCTTCGAGGTGGGCGGTCGACTTGCCGTGCTCGAGTTCCCCCACCAGGCGTGGAGTGACCCGCGCCACATCCGCAAGCTCGACCTGAGTCAGGCGCAACTCGACGCGTCGGGCGCGTATGCAGGTGCCGAGATCATCGGCATTGGTGATTCTGTTCTCATTCATCTTCCCGCTCGGGAAGAAAACTCCACTTTCTCGCCTGTAGAGCTTCAGATCTTCCCGCTCGGGAAGATCAGCTCAGGTGCTTGCGCATCCGCTCGACCGCCTCTTCGATCCGCTCGTCGGGGGCGGTCAGGGCGATGCGGAAGAAGCCCTCGCCGCTGGGCCCATACATCGAGCCGGGCGAGATCACGACGGCGGCCTCCTCGAGCACCAGCTCGCAGAAGGAGGTCGAGGTGTGGCCCTCGGGGACCGGCGCCCAGACGTAGATCGTGCCCTTGGGCGAGGCCACCTGGACACCGATCTGGTCGAGGGCGGAGACGACGAGGTCACGACGGCGGGCGTAGGTCTGGTTCATCCGCTCCAGCGGGCCGCTCGGGCCCTCCAGGGCGGCGACGCCGGCCATCTGGATCGCCTCGAAGAGGCCAGAGTCCACATTCGTCTTCAGCCGCCAGTAGGTCTGGATCGCCTCGGCGTTGCCGAGGATCGCGGCGCAGCGCCAGCCGGTCATGTTGTAGCCCTTGGAGAGCGAGAAGACCTCGACTCCGACCTCCTTGGCGCCGGGCGTGGCGAGGAAGCTCGGTGCCACGTAGCCGTCGTAGGTGGTCTCCGAGTAGGCGTTGTCGTGGACGACGAGGATCTCGTGCTCCCTGGCGAAGGAGACGACCATCTCGAAGAAGCCCTCGGGGACGATCGCCCCGGTCGGGTTGTTCGGATAGTTGACGAACATCAGTCGCGCCCTGGCGGCGACGTCGGCGGGGACGGCGCTGAGGTCGGGGGCAAAGCCCAGCTCGGGGAGCAGCGGCAGCAGCTCGGCCTTAGCGCCGGCGAGGATCGGGCCGGCGGTGTAGACCGGGTATCCCGGGTCGGAGGCGAGGGCGACGTCGCCGGGGTCGAGGAAGGCAAAGCAGAGGTTGTAGATGCACTCCTTGGCGCCGATCGCCGGGATCACCTCGGTCTTGGCGTCGATCTCGACCCCGAAGCGGCGGTCGTAGAAATCGGCGAAGGCGGCGCGGAACTCGTCGCGGCCGCGGTTGCTCGGGTACTGGTGGTAGGCCGGGGTCTCGACCGCCTCCTGCATTGCCTTGACAACATGCGGATAGGTCGGTTCATCCGGATCGCCGATCCCGAGGCTGATCACGTCGATCCCGGCAGCGCGCTTGTCGGCGATCTGCTGCTCGAGTTCCTGGAACTTGTAGGGAGGGATGGCCTCCAGGCGTTTGGACGGATCGGCGAAGCCCATGGGACGCGGCAATCTATGCGATCGGCGAGCTATTCGCCGTCCAGCTCGGCGAGCGCCTGGAGCAGCTCCGGCGAGAGCTCCCCGGCGAAGACCGGCTCGGCCCAGCCGTCGAGGCGCACCGCGAGGTCCTCGCCGATCTCGACCTGCAGCTCCCCGCCATCGAGCTCGACGACGAGCTGCCCGGGGGCACCGCGCAGGAAGGCGGTGACGGCGGCGCCGCTGGCGCCGGTGCCGGAGGAGAGCGTCTCCCCCACGCCGCGCTCGAAGATCCGCGCCCGCACCCGCTCGCCCTCGATGGCGAGGAAGGAGACATTGGTCCGGTTCGGGAACAGCTCGTGGCCTTCGATCCCCGGGCCGATCTCGCCGAGGTCGAGGTCGTCGAGCTCGCCATCGTCGACGACGATCGCGCACTGCGGGTTGCCGATCGAGACGTGCTGGAACTCCCAGATGCGACCGCCGGATTCGAGCGTCCCGCGCCCGTCCTCGGGGCCCGAGGGGTAGTCCTTCGAGGTCGTCGAGGCGTGCCCCATGTCGACCGAGCAGGTCAGCTCGCCGGTGATCGTCGGCCGGATCGGCCCGGCGACGGTCGAGATCGCGAACTCGTCGTCCTCGGTCCAGCCGTTGCGCCGCAGGTAGAGGATCGCCTCGCGGGCGCCGTTGCCCGAGAGCTCGGCTTCGGAGCCGTCGGGGTTGAAGATCCGCAGGTCGGCGACGAACGCGGGATCGTCGCTCTTGGAGAGCAGCAGCACCCCGTCGGCGCCGACCCCGAAGTGCTGGTCGCAGAGCCACTCGACCCGCGCCTCCGTCAGCTCCCAGGGCAGTCGCGTCGCCTCGAAGATGAGGTAGTCGTTCCCCAGGGCTTGCCACTTCTCGAACTTCACGCGGCGGAGCCTATGCGGGACGCGACCTCGTCGTCGTCGAGGCCGGTGCGGTCGATCCAGCGAAGGTTCGGGATTTTTCGCATCCAGGTGAGCTGGCGGCGGGCGTAGTTGCGCGAGCGCTTCTTCATCGCCTCGACATCGCCGGCGAGGACCTCGTCGAAACCGAGGGCTTTGCGGGCGCTGCGGCCTGGTCGGAGGGCGTCGGCGAGCCGGACCTCCTCGGCGGCGCCGGCGGCGACGATCGCCTCGGTGCGGGCGTCGATCTGTTCGTAGAGCTGGGCCCGGTCCATGTCGAGGCCGAAGATCGTCGTCGGGCGGCGGGTCTCCGGCGACCAGAGCTCGGACTCCTGCGATTCCGGCGGCACCTTCTGCAGCGAGAGGTCGGCGAGCGCGGCGCGCAGGTAGAGGCCGGTCCCTCCCACGACGATCGGCCGGCGCCCCGCTGCGAGGGCGGCGTCGATCTCCTCATGGGCAAGCGGCATGTAGTCGCCGATCGAGAAGTCCGCGGTCACGGGAACGAAGCCCAGCAGCCGGTGCTCGAGGCGGGCCCCCTCCTCCGCAGTCGCCGCCCCGGTCAGCACCCCCAGCCCCTCGTAGACCTGCAGCGCATCACAATTGATCGCCACCGGATCCTCCCCCCGCTCCCGCAGGAGATCGGCGAGCGCGATCGCCACTCCCGTCTTGCCGACCCCGGTCGGGCCGAAGATCGCGAGGACGTTCAAAGAAGCGGGGTCAGGGGCCGCGCCAGGACGCCACTCAACGTCTGCGAGGTTGCGCTTTCGATCTCGACGTCGACCATGTCGCCGGCCGCCGCGGCGCCCTCGAAGTTGACCGCCTTGCCGTGCCGGGTCCGGCCCCGCAGCCTGGTCTCGTCGGTGCGGCTGGTGCCCTCGACCAGGACGTCCATCGTGCGGCCGACGAAGCGCTGGGCCCGTTCGGCGGCTCGCCGCTGGATCACCTCGACCAGCCGTTCCAGCCGCTCGACCTTGACCGGATGCGGCAGCTGCCCCTCCATCGTCGCCGCCTCGGTTTCGCGCCGCGGCGAGAAGATGAAGGTGAAGGCGCCGTCGTAGCCGACCTCCTCCGCCACCTCCAGCGTCTCGGCGAAGTCGGCCTCGGTCTCGCCGGGGAAGCCGACGATGACGTCGGTGGTGATCGCGCAGTCGGGGACGTGCTCGCGGATCAGCGCCACCCGGTCCATGTAGCGGCTGCGGTCGTAGGTGCGGCGCATCCGTTTGAGGACCGAGCTGGAGCCAGACTGCAGCGGCAGGTGGATCTGCTCGCAGAGCGAGGGCAGCTCGGCGTGGGCGCGGACGACGTCCTCCTTCATGTCCTTCGGATGCGGGCTCGTGTAGCGGATCCGGTCGATGCCCTCGATCGCGTCCACCCGCCGCAGCAGGTCGGAGAAGCCGATCCGCCGCTCCAGCGGCAGGTCGCGGCCGTAGCTGTTGACGTTCTGTCCCAGCAGGGTCACCTCTCGCACACCGTCGGCCGCCAGGCCCTCCGCCTCGCGGATCAGCTCCTCGGGGTCGCGGCTGACCTCGCGACCCCGCGTCGAGGGGACGATGCAGTAGGAGCAGACGCAGTTGCACCCCTGGGAGATCTGCAGCCAGCCCTGGAACTCGCGCTCCCGGCGGGTCGGCAGGTGGCCGGAGAAGTCCTCGAACTCGAAGTAGCCCTGGGCGGCGATCGAGTCGCTGTTGAGGAACTCGGCCAGCTTGTGGATCTGGCCGGGGCCGAAGGCGACGTCGACGAACGGGAAGCGCTCGAAGACCTCCTCCTTGACCGATTGGGCCCAGCAGCCGCCGACGCCGACGATCCGCTCGGGATCTTCGGACTTGAGCCGCTTCGCCTCGCCCAGGTGGGCGACGAAGCGGCTGTCGGCCGACTCGCGGATCGAGCAGGTGTTGAAGAGGATCAGGTCGGCCTCTCCCCGTTCGCTCGCCTCCTCGTATCCCAGCGAAGCCAGCATTCCCCGCATCCGCTCGGAGTCGTGCACGTTCATCTGGCACCCGAAAGTAGTGACGTGAAACTTCTGCGCCATTCGATTCAGCTTAGCGGCGAATAGACCAAGCAGATCAAGGACGCAGGGAGCGCCGCGTGCTCTGCACGCAAGCGAGCGAGGACGCCGATATGCGCCGGTCTATTCGACGGTAAGGGTGCCTTCCATGCCTGCCTCCGCGTGTCCTGGCACGGTGCAGAGGAAGGTGTAGGCGCCCGGTTCGAGATCGGCGGAGACCGATTCTTCGCCTTCGGCGATCGGTTCGAAGCCGGCGAGTTCTTTGCCGTCTTCCTCGATCACCACGTTGTGCGGAATCGGCGCGGGATTGTCGAAGTCGATCGTCACCTTGCCCGCCTTCGCTTCCAGTTCGGTCGTATCGAAGGCCAGCGCCGTCGGGCTGGCGGCGAGTTTCAGGGTGGTCGAGGCTTCGGCTCCCTTGGAGGCGCCTTCTTCCGAGCCTTCGGTGCCGCCCGCCGCTTCTTCTTCGTCGGAGCCCTGCGCCCGTTCCTCTTCTTCTTGCTCGACTTCGGCCCCGCCGGTGGCGCCGCCGCTATCGCCCTCGGCGGCTTCGATCTCCTTGCCGGCGTGCTCGAGCTCGGACGCCTCGGCTGCTTCCTCGTCCTGGGCGTGGAGGACGGCGAAGGTGGTGGCGCCGCCGACGAAGATCGCGAACCAGAGGATGATGATCGGCATCGCTCGGCCCGGGAAGTCCTTCACTTTCAGCCCGACGAAGCTGACGGTGACCGCCGAGACGGCCAGAACGCCGCCGCAGAGGTAGAAGAGGGTTTCGTTGCTCATAACGCGGCGGTGATCCTATCCACTGGCGGCGCGGGACACGTCGCGGGGCGTTGTCCTCGGTCGCCGAAATAGCATTGCTATTCCGACTCCCTGCGTCCTAGCCCCGCTTGGTCCCGCACCCCCATTGGAGTGGCTATGCAGCTTGGACCTCCGGGACCACCTCGGGTTTAGGCGCCTCGCCGTCGATCCCGAGGGCCGTCCGGACCTTGGTTTCAATCTCCAGAGCCAGCTCCGGGTTGTCGACCAGGAACTGCTTGGCGTTGTTGCGTCCCTGGCCGAGGCGGGTCTCGCCGTAGGAGAAGAAGGAGCCCGATTTCTGGACCAGGTCCTGCTCCATCCCGAAGTCGAGCAGCCCGCCCTCGCGCGAGATGCCGACCCCGTACTCGATGTCGAATTCAGCCTGGCGGAACGGGGAGGCGACCTTGTTCTTGACGACTTTGACCCGGACCCGGTTGCCGACCGCCTCGGTCCCTTCCTTCAGGGTCTCGATCCGGCGGATGTCGAGTCGCTGTGACGAATAGAACTTCAGCGCCCGGCCGCCCGGCTGGGTCTCCGGCGAGCCGAACTGGACGCCGATCTTTTCGCGGATCTGGTTGGTGAAGAGGCAGACGGTTTTGGTCCGGTTGAGGTTGCCGGCCAGTTTCCGCATCGCCTGCGACATCAGCCGCGCCTGGAGGCCGACGGTGGTGTCGCCGATCTGCCCGTCGAGCTCGGCTTTCGGGGTCAGCGCCGCGACCGAGTCGATCGCGACCACGTCGACGGCACCGGAGGCGATCAGCCGATCGGCGATCTGCAGCGCCTGCTCGCCGTAGTCGGGCTGGGAGACGAGCAGCTCGTCGGTGTCGACGCCGATCGCCTGCGAGTAGACCGGGTCGATCGCGTGCTCGGTGTCGATGAAGGCGCAGACTCCGCCCAATGCCTGGGCCTGGGCGATGATGTGGTTGACCAGCGTGGTCTTCCCCGAAGACTCCGGGCCGAAGATCTCGA
>DATAMR010000050.1:0-11879 GCA_036260485.1 Solirubrobacterales bacterium
GCGCGGGCTTAGCCGCAAGTGGCGAGTTAACCTCGCTATAGGACGGTTAACTCGCCACTCGTTCAGTCGCCGTAAGGCGCGTAGCGGTTGTGCAGCATCAGGTCGTTGCCGTCGGGATCGGTGAAGAGGGCCATGTGGCAGACGCCGGTGTCGAAAGTCTCGCCGTTGAACTCGACGCCTTTGGCCTCCAGTTCCGCGCGGACGGCGGCGACGTCGTCGACGTGCAGGGCGGGGTGGGCGTTTTTCTGCGGCGCGAACTCGAATCCCATTTTCGCCGGTTCCCAGATGCCAAAGCAGGTCTCGCCCGCCCAGCACTCGAAGCGGCCCTTCTCGTCGGGCCGCAGCCCGAGCGTCTCGACGTAGAAGGCGCGCGAGCGCTCGGCGTCGGTGGACGGGACGCCGATGAAGTCGGTCTTGGTGATCATGGTTCCTCCTTTGATTCGGGGCGAAGCCGCGCTTTAGGGCATGCCGGCGGCAAAGCTGAGCGACCAGACCCTCATACCCGCGGCGGGCCGGATTATCAGGCTGTGGGCCTCGTGGCTCGGGTGCTCGGCGAGGGTGCGCAGGCCCGGCACGGGATCTGAAGGGAGCGTGCTCCACCCGCCGTCGATCTCGACCGCGATCTCGCCCTCGCCCTCAACCGTCGCGAAGGCCCCGCCGGCCTGGTAGTCGAGCGCCAGGTCCTCGCCGTCGGCGCCCGCCACCCAGGGCCGCTCGTATGAGCCGCCGGGAAAGTGCTCGGGGGTGGGAGCGATGACGCGGGCGCCGGGGGCGTCGGTCGCGCGCAGCGGCGCCATCGGCTCGGGCAGATCCTGCAGCGCGTCCATCTCCCGCAGCTCGGCCTGGATCGCTTCCTCGGCCGCCCGGTATTCGCCCTCGCCGAAGTGGGCCCAGGCCAGCGAGCCGCCGAGGCTCCAGAGGAAGAGGCTCGGCCAGCCCTCGCAGCCGTAGGCGCTCCAGAGCTCGTGGTCGGCGTCGATCGCGACCGGGAAGTCGACCCCGAGCCGCTCGAGGCCGGCGGCGACGTGCCCCGGCTCGGCGGCGAACGGGAAGCGCGGCGACTGCACACCGATCACGCTGAGGCCGGCCTCGCGGTAGCGCCGTTGCCACTCGGACAGGTAGGGGAGGGTGCGGGCGCTGTTCAGCTGCGCGTATTCGACGAAGTGGACGAGCGCCGGGCCGCCGGCGGTCAGCGCCGGCATCGACTCGGGTTCGGCTCCGACCCAGGCGAGGCCGGGGGGGAGGTCGGGGGCGGCGATGTTTTCGCGTCCAGGGCGCATTTAGGGAGGGTTGAGGCGGGACAGTATCCTGGCTACGTGTCCGGGCTCGTCACATTCCTGCTGCCGGCGCTGCCGCTGCTGGCTCTGCTGCTGACTCTGCTGCTCGGCCACTACCCCGGCTGCGAGGCGATCGTTCGCCTCTCCGAGCGGATCGCCGATCGCCGTCGCACCCGCGACGCGCTCCGCCGCCCGGCCCTGCCGACGCCGCCCCGCGCCTCCGCGCCGGCCGGCGGCCTCCTGATCGCCCTCGGGCTCGCCCAGCGCCCGCCGCCGCTCGCCGCCTGATCCCAACCTGGCGTGCCGCGGTTCCTTTCGGACGCCCCGCGACCGAAAGGAACCACGCGATCTGAGTCCGCGCGGAATCCGCGCGAAAGGAGCGAGAAATGAACACGAGAACCGCATTGATCGGCGCAGGGCTGGTCGTCGTCGCCGTCGTCCTCTTCGTCGTCCTCGGCGGCGGCAGCGACAGCAGCAGCAACTCGAGCAGCACCACCGAGACCGCCGAGGTGCCGACCATCGTCGTCAACCAGCAGGGAGAACCGGTGGGCGGCGTCGCCGATCTCACCTACAAGAAGGGCGACCGGATCCACTTCGAAGTCGAAGTCCCGTTCGAAGAAGAGATCCACCTCCACGGCTACGACGTCGCGAAGGAGGTCCCGAAGGGCGGCGGCACCGTCACCTACGACCTCCCGGCCGAAATCGAAGGGGTCTTCGAGGCCGAGCTCGAGGGCCGCGGCGAGCAGATCCTGGAGCTCAAGGTCGAACCGTGAGCTTCATCCCCTTCGCCCACGCGCTGGCGGCCAGGCAGGACCTTCCGGTTCCCGCCTGGCTGTTCGCGTGGGCGGCCTCGATCGTCCTCATCGTCTCCTTCTTCGCGCTCTCCGCCGCCTGGCGCGAGCCGAAGTTCGAGGACGAACACGCGCGGTCGCTGGGGGAGCGTCTCTCCGCCATCCTGCTCAGCCTGCCGGCGCAGATCCTCAGCGGCGCGATTGGCGTCTTCCTCCTCGGTGTCGCCGTCTACGCCGGGCTCGAAGGGACCGAAGCGCCGGACCGGAACTTCGCCCTCACCTTCCTCTTCGTCACCTGCTGGCTCGGCTTTCCCTTCTTCTCGGCGATCTTCGGCGACCTCTTCCGGCCCTTCAACCCGTGGCGGGCAGTCGGCCGCACCGTCGGCGCCGGCTTCGGCGCGATCGCCGGCCAGCGCCCGGCCCACCTCGCCTACCCCGAGCGCCTCGGCCGCTGGCCCGCGGCGGTCGGCCTGCTCGCTGTCGTCTGGCTGGAGGTGATCTACGGCGCCAGCGGCGGCGTCGCCGTAGGGCTCGACCCGCACGCCTGCGCCGTCGCGGCTCTCTTCTACAGCGTCTACACGCTGGCGATGATGGCCGTCTTCGGCACCGAGGAGTGGTGCGAGCGCGGCGAGGTCTTCTCGGTCTACTTCGGGATGTTCGGCCGGCTCGGGATCTTCGGCAGTCGCGACGGCAGGCTGCAGCGCCGGCGCCCGTTCTCGGCGGCGACCAAGTGGGCGACGGTCCCCGGCTCGGCCGCCCTGGTGATCGCCTCGATCGCCTCGACCAGCTACGACGGTGCCTCCGAGGGCGCCTTCAAGGACGGGATCGAGAGCCTCTTCCACCGCCTCGCCGACACCGGCATGAACCTGACCACCGCGCTGCGCCTGACCGACACCATCTTCATGTTGCTCACCTTCGCCGGCGTCGGGCTGATCTACCTGCTCGGCGTGCGCGGGATGCGGACGGTCCCCGGCGCGCCGTCCTTCGCCAAGCTGCGCACCGGCTTCGCCCACACCCTGATCCCGATCGCCCTCGCCTACCTCGTCGCCCACTACTTCAGCCTCTTCGTCTTCCAGGAGCAGGCCCAGTTCGGCTACCTGCTCTCCGACCCGCTCGGCAACGGCCACACCGACCTCTTCGGCACCGCCGGCAGCGGCATCGACTTCAAAGTCCTCAGCGCCAACGCCATCTGGTACGTCCAGGTCGGCGCTCTCGTCGTCGGCCACGTGATCGGGCTGATGCTCGCCCACGACCGCGCCCTCGTCTACTGGCCCAACTACCGCCGCGCCACCGCCTCCCAGTACTGGATGCTGGCGGTGATGGTCGCCTTCACCTGCTTCGGCCTCTACCTGCTGTCCGTGGCGAACGGGTAGGAAAGGAGAGTGCTGCCGTTAGCGCACGCCGGCCATTACGCCATCTGGGCCCTCTACGTCCTTCCGGTCCTGGTGGTCGTCGGTGCGATCGTCCGCAGCGCGATCGCGCAACGTCGGGACCGCTAAAGAATCTCGGCGAGCCGCGTCTCGAGCGCCTCGGAGATGCTGTCGCGCACCGGGCCCTCGGCCAGGCGTTCGACCAGGGACTCGAGGAAGCCTTCGATGATCAGGGCCTTGGCCGCCTCGTCGCCGAGGCCGCGGGAGGTGAGGTAGAAGAGCTGCTCCTTGTCGACCTGGGCGATCGCCGCGGCGTGGGTGCAGCGGACGTCGTCGGCGAGGATCTCCAGGCCCGGGATCGCGTCGGCGTGGGCCTCGGGGGAGAGCAGCAGGTTGCGGCTCTCCTGGAAGGCGTCGGTCTGCTGGGCGCCGGGGTCGACCTTGATCATCCCGCGCCAGACGGCGGTTGAGCCGGCGGCGAGGACGCCGCGGAAGGCGAGGTCGGAATTGGTGTTCGGCGCCGCGTGCTCCTGCAGCGTGTCGAAGTCGAGGTGCTGGCCGGGGCCGCCGGCGTAGCCGCCGGTGACGCGGGCCTCGGAGCCGGGGCCGGCGAGCTTGGTCTCCATCCGAACCTTGCCGCGGGCCGAGCCGAAGCCGAGGGCTGCCCAGTCGAGGCGCCCGTCGCGCTGCACCTCGGCGCGCTGGGTGGCGAAGATCCAGGCCTTCTCGGAGATGTCCTGGGTGTTGACGTAGCGCAGGGTTGCGGCCTGGCCGACGGCCAGCTCGACCACGGTGTTCAAGACCGCGTCGATGTCGTCGGCGGGCGAGGACCAGTGCTCCCAGACCTCCGCTTCGGCGCCCTCCTCGAGCACGATCAGCGTCCGCCAGTTGATCGCCGCGCCGGCTGCGTCGACCGGCAGCTCGATCTGGATCGGGTCGCTCAGCCGCACGCCTTTCGGCACGTGGACGAGGATGCCGTCGCTCCAGGCCGCCTCGTTGCGGGCGACGAACGGATCCTCGACGGGAACCAGAGAGCCGAGCCGCTCGTGCAGCAGCTCGCCGTGGCTGTCGAGCGCCTCGCTCAGCGGCAGCACCGTCGCGCCCTCGGCACCGGAGACAACTGGCGCGGGGCTCGCCTCCGTGTAGGAGTCGAGGTCGAGACCGGAGAGGTCGGTGAATTCCCAGCCCTTCGCCTTCTGGTCGGGGAGGGGGAGGCTCTGCGCCAGAGAGGCGCCCTTATGGCGCCTCTCGTCGAGCCAGGCCGGTTGCGTCGCCAACTCAGCCAATGGAACCCTCCATCTGGAGCTCGATGAGGCGATTCAGCTCGACCGCGTACTCCATCGGCAGCTCCTTGGTGACCGGCTCGATGAAGCCGTTGACGATCATCTTCGAGGCCTCCTCCTCGTCGAGCCCGCGGCTCTGCAGGTAGAAGAGCTGCTCGTCGCCGATTTTGGAGACGGTCGCCTCGTGGCCGATGTCGGCGTCGTTCTCGTCGATCCGGATCGTCGGGTAGGTGTCCGAGCGCGAGTCCTCGTCGAGGAGCAGCGCGTCGCAGACGACCTTGGAGCGGGATTCGCTCGCCCCGTCGGCGACTTCCAGCAGGCCGCGGTAGGTCGCCCGGCCGCCGTCTTTGGAGATCGACTTGGAGAAGATCGAGGACGAGGTCCGCGGCGCCGCGTGGATGATCTTGCCGCCGGCGTCCTGGTGCTGGCCCTCACCGGCGAAGGCGATCGAGAGGATCTCCCCGTGGGCTTCGGGCCCGAGCAGGTAGATCGACGGGTACTTCATCGTCAGTTTCGAGCCGAGGTTGCAGTCGACCCACTCCATCGTCGCCTTCTCGTGCGCAACCGCGCGCTTGGTGACGAGGTTGAAGACGTTCTGCGACCAGTTCTGGACGGTCGTGTAGCGGACCCGTGAGCTCTTCTTGGCGACGATCTCGACCACCGCGGAGTGCAGCGAGTCGCTGGAGTAGACCGGCGCCGTGCATCCCTCGATGTAGTGGACGTCGGCACCCTCCTCGCAGATGATCAGCGTCCGCTCGAACTGGCCCATGTTCTCGGTGTTGATCCGGAAGTAGGCCTGCAGCGGCATCTCTACCTTGACCCCGGCGGGGACGTAGACGAACGAGCCGCCCGACCAGACCGCGCTGTTCAGCGCCGCCAGTTTGTTGTCGTTGGGCGGGATGATCGTCGCCCAGTGCTCGCGCACCAGGTCCTCGTGCTCGCGCAGGGCGGTGTCCATGTCGGTGAAGATCACGCCCTGGGCCTCGAGCTTCTCGTTCACCTGGTGGTAGACGACCTCGGACTCGTACTGGGCGCCGACCCCGGCGAGGAATTTGCGCTCGGCCTCGGGGATCCCGAGGCGGTCGAAGGTGTTTTTGATGTCGTCGGGGACCTCGCTCCAGTCGCGGCTGTTCTTCTCCGAGGCGCGGACGAAGTAGTGGATGTCGTCGAAGTCGATCTGGTCGAGGTCGCCGCCCCACTGCGGGGTCGGGCGGCTTTCGAAGTGCTCCAGCGCCTTTAGCCGGAAGTCACGCATCCAGGCGGGCTCTTCCTTGAAGTCGGAGATCGTTTCGACGACCTCGCGGGAGAGGCCCTTCGGGGCTTTGTAGGCGTAGCCGGACTCCGAGTCGTGGAAGCCGAACTTCTCCTTGTAATCGGCGTTGATGCCGGCCAGCTTGCGTTTCTCGGCGAGTACCTCGGGCGTTGCCATTTCAGTCGACCTCCAGAGTGATGGTGTCGTCCTCGATCGCTACCGGGAACGTTTGAACCGGCTGGAAAGCTGGGAGAGTCTTCGGCCTACCGGAACTGAGGTCGAAGAGGGAGCCGTGGCGCGGGCACTCGACGGTGCAGGAAGCCGCGTCGAACTCGCCCTCGGCGAGCGGCCCGTTGTCGTGGGAGCAGCGGTCCTCGATCGCGTACAGCGCGCCGTCGCAGTTGAAGACGCCGATCTTCTTGCCCTCGTGCTCGACCAGGCGCATCTCCCCGGCCGAAAGCTCGGCTGCCGGGCAGACGGGGATCTTGGTTCCTGCGGTGTCGGTCAAGAGGGGTGGTGCTCCAGTCGCCGCGATGCGGCAGTGGCTAGTGCGGATCGAGACTTAATCCTACTTACAAGGTCGGATTTTAGCGAGACGCCCCGCTGGGCAATTCACAACCGGGCGATGAATTCCCGCCGCGGGTCTGGTCTTATCTACTGGAAGCCCGCGACGAAAGGATTTCGAGGATGAGTGAGAGGACGAATTACGCCCCCGGGACGCCCTGCTGGGTCGACCTGGCGACGCCGGACCTGGGGGCGGCGGAGAAGTTCTACGGCCCGCTGCTGGGCTGGGAGATCCCCGAGCTGCCGAACTCGGCCGAAATGGGCGGCTACCGGCGGGCGAAAAAGAACGGCAAGGACGTCGCCGGCGCGATGCCGCTGATGCAGGAGGGCCAGCCGCCGGCCTGGAGCACCTACGTCGCGGTCGCCGACGCCGACGCTACCGCGGCGGCGATCGCCGAGAACGGCGGCAGCCAGATCTCCGAGCCGATGGACGTGATGGAGCTTGGGCGGATGGCGATCTTCGCCGATCCGGAGGGCGCCGTCTTCGGGATCTGGCAGCCGGGGACGTTCGCCGGTGCCGAGCTCGTGAACGAGCCGGGAGCCTTCTCCTGGAACGAGCTCAACACCGGCGATGCCGCGGCGGCGAAGGGCTTCTACGGCAGCGTCTTCGGCTGGGAGTTCGAAGACCGGGAGAGCGAGAACGCCGACAGCTACGTGATCTGCATGGTCGACGGCGACCGCGTCGCCGGGATGCTTGAGATGTCCGCCCGAGTCCCCAGTGAGGTGCCTCCCCACTGGAACACCTACTTCACCGTCGAGGACACCGAGGCGGCGATCGAGCAGGTGGAGAGTGGCGGGGGCGCCAAGGTCATGGGCCCGATGGACGTCGAGGTCGGCCGCATCGCTGTGGTCCACGACCCCTGGGGCGCGGTCTTCTCCGTGATCCGGCTGAACGAGACCGCCTAGCTTCACCGAGACCGCAAAAAAGCATCTTCAGGGTGCTTTTTTGCGGTCTCGCTAAATCTGGCCGAGGTCGGCGACCGCTTCTGCGGGGTCGCCGGTCTCGCCCTCGTCCTCCCATTCGGCCGACTGGCCGAGGGAGGCGCTCTTGACGATCTTCAGCCCAAGCATCGCGCACTTCATCCGCGTTGCCGAGATCTCGATCCCGAGCAGCTCGAGGACGAACTCTTTGGGCAGCTTCAGCAGCTCGTCGCGGCTCATCCCCACCAGCTCGTCGGTCAGCAGCGAGGTGGCGGCGGTCGAGATCGCGCAGCCTTTGCCCTCGAAGGCGACCTCGGCGACCTTTTCGTCGCCGTCGAGCTTGATCGTCACGTGCTGCTCGTCGCCGCAGAAGGGGTTGGTGTCCTCGAACTCGAGGTCTGGGCTCTCGACGCGGCCGAAGTTGTGCGGCCGCTTGTAGTGCTCGAGGATCTGGTCGCGGTAGAGCTCGTCCATCAGAGACCGAACACCTTACGCGCGTCTTCCAGTCCGTCGATGAGGCGGTCGATCTCCTCGTTCGTCGTGTAGACGCCGAAGCTGGCGCGGGCGGTGGCGGCGATGTCGAGGCGGTCCATCAGCACCTGTGCGCAGTGGTGGCCGGCGCGGACGGCGACGCCGTGGCGGTCGAGGATCTCGGAGACGTCGTGGGCGTGGATGCCCTCGATCTCGAAGGAGACCGGGCCGAGGCGGCCCTCGCCGCGGGGCGGGCCGAAGACGCGCAGACCCGGCACCTCGGCGACGCGGGTCAGGGCGTAGTCGGCGATCTGTTCCTCGTGCTCGCGCACCGCCTCCATGCCGAGCATGTCGAGCCAGCGGAAGGAGGAGGCCATCCCGATCGCCTGGGCGATCGCCGGCGTCCCCGCCTCGAAGCGCGCCGGCGGAGCGGCGTAGGTGGTGCCCTCGCGGGCGACCTTGCGGATCATCGAGCCGCCGCCGAGGAAGGGCGGCATCTCGCGCAGCACCTCCAGCCTGGTCCAGAGGACGCCGATCCCGGTCGGCGCGTAGAGCTTGTGGCCGGTGATCGCGTAGAAGTCGGCGCCGAGCGCGGCCATGTCGAGCGGCATCTTCGGCGCCGACTGGGCGCCGTCGACCAGCACCTTGGCGCCGGCGGCGTGGCTCAGGCGGGCGATCTCGGCGATCGGGTTCTCGGTCCCGAGCACGTTGGAGACGTGGGCGACGGCGACCAGCTTCGGCCCGCGCTCGAGCAGCGCCGCGAAGGCGTCCATGTCGAGCCGGCCCTCGTCGTCGATCGGCGCCCAGTCGATCTCCGCCCCGACCCGCTCGGCCAGCTGCTGCCACGGGACGATGTTGGAGTGGTGCTCCATCTCGGTCAGCAAGATGCGGTCGCCCTCCCCGACGTTGACGTCGCCCCAGGCCCGCGCCACGAGGTTGATCGCCTCGGTCGCGTTGCGGACGAAGACGACCTCGCGCCGGTCGCCGGCGCCGATGTGGTCGGCGACCGTGGCCCGCGCCCCCTCGTAGGCTTCGGTCGCCTCGGCCGAGAGGGTGTGGGAGCCGCGGTGGACGTTGGAGTGGTGGCGGCGCTCGTAGCGGTCGACCGCCTGGATCGAGGCCAGCACCCGCTGGGCGCTGGCGCCGCTGTCGAGGTAGGCGACCGGCAGGCCGTTGACCTCGCGCTCCAGTGCCGGGAAGGCGGCGCGGACCTTCTCGACGGAGAGCGGCGCCGCCGCTGCGGGGCTCTTGGCGCTCACCGGCTCCATCTCGACGGCGACGAGGTCAGGCGGCGGCGCCTGCCTCGACCTCCTCCGCGATCCAGCCGTAGCCCTTCTCCTCGAGCACGCCGACCAGCTCCGGGCCGCCTTCTTTGACGATCCGCCCCTGGTACATGACGTGGACCGCATCCGGTTTCACCATGTGGAGGATGCGCTGGTAGTGGGTGATGATCAGGACGCCCATGTCGGGTCCGGCGAACTTGTTGACGCCCTCGGCGACCGTCCGCAGCGCGTCGATGTCGAGGCCCGAGTCGGTCTCGTCCAGCACCGCGATCTCCGGCCGCAGCAGCGCCAGCTGCAGCAGCTCCATCCGCTTCTTCTCGCCGCCGGAGAAGCCGTCGTTGAGGTAGCGGCTGGAGAAGTCTTTGGGGATGTTCGCCAGCTCCATCGCCTCCTGGGCGGTGCGGGCGAAGTCTTTGATCTTGATCTGGTCCTCGCCGCGGGCCTCGCGCTGGGCGTTGATGATCATCCGCAGGTACTTGCTGACCGAGACGCCGGGGATCGCGACGGGGTACTGGAAGGCCATGAAGAGGCCGGCCTGCGAGCGGTCCTCGGGGGCGGCCTCGGTGATGTCCTCGCCCTTGAAGGTGATCGTGCCCTCGGTCACCTCGAGCGCCGGGTGGCCCATGATCACGTTGGCGAGCGTCGACTTGCCGGAGCCGTTCGGCCCCATCAGGGCGTGGACCTTGCCCTTCTCGACGTCGAGGTCGAGGCCTTTGAGGATCTTCTTGTCCTCGACCTCCACATGCAGGTTGCGTATCTCCAGCTCAGCCAATTTCGCTCCGTTTCGGGGGTTGTTCGAAGTTCTTACGCGGCGCTGCCGATGACGGCGGCGCGCTTGGGGGCGCTGTGGTCGGAGAACTCGACCAGCTCGGCCAGGGTGGTGCCGGCCAGCGCCTTGGTGACGCCGCCCTGCACCCGCATCCACAGCAGCTTCGTGGAACAGGCCTGGTCGCCGTCGGACTCGTGCGAGCAGAGGACTTTGCCTTCGGGGGCGTCGTGGAAGCACTCCATCGGCGCGATCTGCCCTTCCAGCGCCTCGACCACCGCGTCCATGGTGATCTCCGCCGCCGGCTTAGCCAGGCGGTAGCCGCCGTGGGCGCCGCGGGTGGAGGTGACGAGGCCGGCCTTGCGCAGTTTCGCCACCAGGTGCTCCAGGTAGGAGAGCGGCAGGTTCTCCGCTTCGGCGACGGAGCCCAGGCTGACGGGCTGCGAGCCGGGCTGGCGGCCCAGCTCGACCATCAGGCGAACTCCGTACTCGGCTTTGGTCGAGAACAGCATCTGACCTAAATCCTACTGAAGCGGTCGGTTATGCGATCACGGCTCGATCAGGCCGCGGCGGATCGCGTAGCGGACCAGCTCGACCCGGTCGCGCATCCCGAGCTTGCGCATCGCGTTGGCGCGGTGGTTCTCGACCGTCTTCTCGGAGAGGTGGAGGACCGCGGCGATCTGCTTCGTCGTGTGCGCCTCGGCGACGAGCTTGACGATCTCCTCCTCGCGCGGGGTCAGATCCTCCTCGCCGCTGGAGCCGCGCTCGAGCACGTCCTTGATCAGCGTCCGCTGCGCCTCGGGGGTGAGGAAGGGCTCGCCGCGCTCGACCGCGCGGATCGCCGCCAGCAGGTCGGTGTCGGCCTGGGCCTTCAGCACGTAGCCCGAGGCGCCTGCCTTCAGTGCCTCGAACAGGTAGCGCTCGTCGTCGTGCATCGAGAGGATCAGGACCGAGACCTCCGGCGCCTGCTTCTTGATCTCCCGCGTCGCCTGCAGCCCGGTCAGCTTCGGCATCTTCACGTCGAGGATCGCCAGGTCGGGACGCTCGCGCACCGCAAGGTCTCGCGCCTCTGCCCCGTCGCCGGCCTCGGCGACCACCTCGATGTCCGGCTGGCGCTCCAGCAGCAGCCGCAACCCGGAGCGGACGATCCCATGGTCGTCGGCGATTAGAACGCGCACAGGGACAGTCTCGCCGATGGGCCGAAAACCGACCTATGTATCCGGAAATCGGCCCGTCGGCATCAGGCAGGGACGTCGAGGCGCACCGTCGTCCCGGCGCCGGGGCGGGACTCGATCGTCAGCTCGCCGCCGACCAGCAGCGCGCGCTCCCGCATGCCGCCGATCCCGAGGCCGCTCTCGGATTCGTCGAAGGCGAAGCCGCGTCCGTCGTCGGCGACGGAGAGGACGACGCCGCCGTCCTCGCTGCGTCGCAACCGCACCTCGACGTGCTTGGCGCCGCTGTGGCGAGCGGCGTTGTTGAGTGCCTCCTGGGCGACCCGGTAGACGACCAGCTGGGCATCGTCGCCGAGGTCGGAGAAGACGCCGTCGGTCTCGAGCCGGGCCGCGATCTCGCCGCGGGCCAGCTGCTCGACCTGGCCGCCGATCGCGGCTGCCAGGCCGAGGTCGTCGAGCGCGGTCGGGCGCAGCTGGCGGGCGAGGGAGAGGAGCTCGGTCATCGCCTGGTTGGCCAGCGCTTTGGTCTCGGCGATTTCGGCCTCGAGCTCGGGCGGCGCCGTCTCGCGCGCCGCCTCCAGCCGCAGCAGCAGGCCGGTCAGCGACTGGTTCACCTCGTCGTGGAGGTCGCGCGCCACCCGCGCCCGCTCCTCCTCCTGCGCGTGCAGCGCCGCCGAGCCCGCCCGTCGCCGCTCGGCCTCCAGCCGCCGCATCATCCGCAGGAAGGCG
>DATAMR010000056.1:0-38566 GCA_036260485.1 Solirubrobacterales bacterium
GGCGGCGATCACCGCGATCCGGGCTGGGGTAGTACCCCGGCTAGCTGCCGGGCCTCGCTCCTCGCCTAAGGGTTTGCCAGCCACGGATCGTCGCTTGCTTTCAAAGTTCCCCGGCCCCTCCGACCCGGTAGAACAGCCGCAGGATCGTATCCAAGGGGGTCGCTGCCAAGCACGGTCCGAGCAGGGACTTAACTGGAAATCAACGCGCTACTCTGACCCGTGGGAGCGGTTAGAAGCAGTGGGAGAGGCGCCGCGTAATCCAACTCGAGGAGTGACTTATGCGCAGACGTCCATTTCTGATCGCTGTGAGCGCCGTTCTGGCGACCGCGCTGGTAGGAACGGCAGCGTGGGCCGGGCCCACGGTTTCCGCGCCTGACGGCAACACCCAGTCGATCGAATCGAAGATTCGGCCTAAAAAGCTTTCCAAGACGAAATTCACGCCGGCGACGCTCGAAGTGACGACGCTGACGACTTCGACGACCGACCCGGCAGGGGTGCCGGTCCCGGCCGTGCACGCGACGCTCGACTTCGATCGCAACGCCAGGCTCTACACCAAGGGGCTGCCGACCTGCGAAAGCGGGAAGCTGCAGAGCCAGTCGACCGAAGTCGCCGAACGGGTCTGTGGCAACGCCAAAATCGGCACCGGGCACGCGATCGCCTACCTCAAAGCCGGGAAAGTCTACGAAGTGCCGCAGACCGTGACCGCCTTCAACGGCGTCCCCAAGGGCGGCAAGCCGACGATCCTGCTCCACACCTACGGGACGACGCCGCTGCAGGTCAGCCTGGTCCTCGAAGGGACCGTCACCAACCCCGGCAAGGAAGGCTACGGGCCGCGCCTCGACCTCGACGTCCCGCTGATCGCCGGCGGCACCGGCGCGCTGAAGGAATTCAACGTCAAGATCGACAAGAGCTGGCGCTTCAAGGGCGAAAAACGCACCTTCATCTCCGCCAAATGCACCGGGTCGAAGCAGCTCAAGGCCCGCGGCACCTTCACCTACCGCGACGGCGAAGCCCTGACCGCCTACGCGAAAGAAAGCTGCAAACAGTCGAAATAGGGGCGGGCGCCAAGGCGCCCGCGCTGGCCAGTGTCGACTTAGTAGCCCTATAGGGGGCCTAAGTCGACACGCCCCGCTGCGCCAACGTTCGGAGTTATTCGAATCTAAGGTCGCTCATTCGAGCAGCTGACCCGGCCTCAAGTTCACGGCCCGCGCCAGGCGTTCGACGGTCGTGACCCGCGGATCCCGCTTGCCCGCCTCGATCCGGCTGACCTCGGTCGCGTGCACCCCGCTCCGTTCGGCCACCTGCTCCTGGCTCATCTCCAATTTGAGGCGGGCCTCCCGCAGGTTTGACCCAAGGTTGCCCACGCCGAAGATCGTTAAGGCTGCAGACCTCGAAAGCCATAGGGGAACTCACAAGCAACACTCCTCGTCGGGAAGCCGACTCCTTAGATCGTAGAACCGGCTTCCCTTCGCCTGCACCTAGCCGTGCTTGGTGATTTGGACTGCCGGGACGACGCCAGAAACGATGTCCAACTTCATCATCGATCACCTCCCCCGTGCGTAAGAGGCCCGACCCCGTTACGGGCCTGGGAGGCGAACGCTAAAGATCTCTTTGACTTTCCACCTTGCGCTGGATAGTCAGGCTGTTGCGGTAGAGGCTCGGGGCTAAGCTGTGAAGCCCTCGATCACTCAAAGATGCTGTAACGAGAGGAGGACTGCATATCGTGAGAGATGCGCCAGTTCAGTCGCGAACCGTCGATGAGCTCGTCGTCTTTGTGGTTCAGCATCCGATTCGAGTCGACGCAATTCAAATTCTCAATGAACGCGAAGCGAGTGCGGCTCAGATTGCGCGGCTCATCGGGGAGGACATGAAGAAGGTGGGAAATCATGTCAAGGCCCTGGCCGACAATGGGTGCATCGAGTTAGTCAGGATCAAGCGGACGCGAGGAGCCGAGGAGCACTTCTATCGGGCTTCCCTTCGGCCATGTATAGGTGATGAGGAATGGGCACAGCTCCCCCTGAAAGCACGCCACGAAATTTCGGCCCTGGTCTTTCAAGCCATCGTCGCTGAAGCTCTGGCGGCTTTCCGTGCTGGCACTTTCGATTCCCGCCTGGATCGGCATCTGAGTTGGCAGCCGATGAAGCTTGATGACCAGGGCTGGAAGGAATTGATGAAGGAGTTGGAGGAATCCTTGGAGCGTGTCCAGGACATTGCGGCCCGCGCTGACGAGCGCCTATGTGCAGCTGACGAAGACGGCTTCCCTGCGATCGCGGCGGCAATGGGCATCGAGCGGGGGATGGCGGGCCGTTCGCGCGGCCCCCAGCTTCCCGTCTCGCTGTAACCCTCCAGCGCAACTGGGGCGAAAAACTGGGCTGGTGGAAAGAGCGTCGCACTATTAGAACTAGTGCTGCGTAATCGACACCCGGGGCTCGCGCCCCTGACGTCACCGACAGGTTCGGTGCTCGCCTCTCAACCATCTCGATGGAAAGGAATGGATCGTGCCGTCCGGTGGGAAATGGTCGTTCAACTGGGATGCCCTAATCCCGATCTCGGTTCATCCCGTCAAGGTGGCGATCATCGAAGCGATGCAGTGGATCGGGGTGCCGCTGTCGCCGAGGGAGCTCGATCGGATCTTCGATGAGGAGTACGGGGTGTCACTGGTTTCGTACCACATGCGCACGCTTGCGGACATAGGTGTGGTGGAAAGGGTTCGCCAGCAGGCGGTCCGCGGCGCGGTGCAGAGCTTCTACACGCTGGCGGCGAGGGAACCCTCGAGCCCCCCGCTGCACTGCGAGTGAGCGTGCGGATCACGGCGGCCGAGCGCGACGCGCTCTATGAGCAGATCGCCGTTCGGCTGAGCGGGATCGACGAGGTGTGGATGGCGGTCGAGGCGGGCGACCACGCGCGGGCCGACCGGGTGGGACGGGAGTTCTCCGACGACCTGCGCCTCGTCCTCGACGACCTCGGCTGGGGCGCGGGCAGCGGCAAGCCGCTCGAGCTGATCACTCCCCCGGACGTCCTGCGGCGAGTCTGCACGCGGATGCAGGACGCCGCCGAAGCGCAGCGGCAGACGGAGGAAGAAGAGCGCGCCCGCGGCCAGGAACGCGAAGAGCAGACGCAGCAAGTACTCGAGACCTGCCGGCGCGTTCTAGGGGAGCTGGGTTAGAAGATCCGCGCCACTAGTTCGATCCACGGACCACAGCAATGCAGGTCACTATGACGGCGCCCATCACAAGGTTTTTCACCCAGCCATTGAGACAGACGTTTATTTCATTTCGAAGTTCATGGAGGCTTTGCTCGCCGCTGCGGCAGCTCCTGCAAAGCTCCTCCTCGACACGAGCAATCCGGTCCTCGACACGGGTGAAGCTGTCCTTCAATTCGCCGTCCATCGGCGAACTCGATGTATTTAGGTCACCGCAAGGCGTCTACGCCACACCGCGTAGGAACCGCTCGATGTCCTTCATCAGCAGGACGAGGTGGAAAGGGTCGGTTGGGGAGGGTTCGAAGCCGAACGCCTCATAGATGCCGGCCGCCTCCTCGAGCGAGTGAGCTACTAGAGCGCGGATTCCGACCTGCCGAGCGGCGTTCGTACAGCGCAGCAGGGCGTCCTGGAGAAGCGACCGGCCGAGGCCGAGGCCCTGATGGGCCTGGTCCACGGCTAGTCGGGCGAGGATCGCCACCGGAACCGGATGGCCGGGCGGCTGGCCCTTCGCCAAGCGAGAGGTTCCTCGGGCCGGGTCAACCTGACCAACCGTCAATGCGTAATAGCCAACGACATTCGCGTCCCCAGCGGTAGTCACATAGACCCTTGCCGACCTCGTGGCCTCGGCATGCCTTGCATAGCGGCAGATCCATGTGGTCAGCGACTGCTCACCACAGTCGAACTCGCCGACCTCATGCTTGCCCCGCAGCGGCTCAGGCTGCGTGAACGCCATCGGGCTCCTCGGCTACTCGAAGATGCTGGGCTTCGAGAAGAGCTTTTTCAGGCCAGGCGGCACCTGAGCGGGCCGGTCCAAAAGCTCCTTGAAGCGTTCCCAATCCGGCTGATCCAGCTCGAAGTGGGTCCGATCCGCGAGAACCCGCCTGGCCTCCGCGATAGCCGCGACCCGAACGAAATTGGTCAGGCTGGTCTCCTCGGCGCTGCTCGCAGCACGAACCAAGGCGTCCTCGGATTCCGCGACCCGCAGTGCCCAGCGCTGATCTCGGGTTTTCCCCGGCTTGGCGTCCATTGTGCCCGACCCAGTGTACATACGTTGTACCAACAGCGCTCATCTCCCTAGCGTCAGTCGAAAACATCCTGAGCCTGCAAGGGATTCCGGAGCTCGACTTCTCCCCCCACCAGGAGTCAGGTGATTGGAATTTCGGTCAATACGGTGACCGCGCTAAACGCTGAGCTTTGGGATAACCCGCTCGAGCGGTTTTGGCAGCCACCAGACGCGGTCGCCGAGGAGGAGCATCAGGGCTGGGAGGAGGACGATGCGGACCACGGTGGCGTCGAGGATGACGGCGACGGTGAGGCCGATGCCCAGCTGGCTGACGGTGGCGATCGGGGCACCGGCGAAGGCGATGAAGACGACCATCATGATCAGCGCCGCGCCGGTGATCACGCCGGCGGTGCGGGAGAGGCCGAACTCGACCGCGGCGGCGTTGTCGCCGTGGGCGTCGTAGTGCTCGCGCATGCGGCTGAGGAGGAAGACGGCGTAGTCGATCGAGAGGCCGAATACGAGGCCGAAGATCAGCGTCGCGCCGACCGCGTCGACGTAGTTGTGGCCGCCGAGCGGCCAGCTGTCGGGGATGTGGAAGAGGAAGGTGAGGACGCCGAAGGCGACGGCGACGGTGAGCAGGTTGAGGGTGACGGCGATCGCCGCCAGCAGCAGCGCCCGCAGGACGACGAGCAGCACCAGGAAGGTCGCGATCGTGATCGCGACGACCACCCAGGGGATGCGCTCGCGGGTGACGCGGCTGTAGTCGTTCAGCTGCGCGGGGCCGCCGGCGACACCGGTTTCCAGGCCGGACTTCGAGGCCAGCTCGGCGGTCTGCTCGTTCAGCTTTTCGTTCAGCCGGATCGAGCCGGGGGTGTTGAAGCTGTAGTCGGGGATGACGAGCACCGAGGCCGCCTGGCCGCCGCGGTCGAGGTCGATCGATTCGTTGACCTGGCTGCGGATGGTCGGCGGGGTGCCGTCGAGGGCGGAGAGGACGAAGTAGCCCGAGTTGAAGAGCCCGGGGGTCGATTTGGTGACCCGCCCGATCTGTTTGCGGATCCGCTGCTGGCCGCCGATCACCTGCACGCTCGCTTCTTCCAGCCCGGTTTCCAGCGGCGCGCTTTCCTCGACGCCGGTGGCGAGGCCCGCCTGCAGCGCGTCGGCGCCGTTGCCGAGTTCGTCCAGCCCCTCGACCAGGGCCACGGTGCCGCCGCTCAGCCGCGAGATCCCGTCGCCGAGCTTGCGCGCTTCACGCGCCAGCGTGGCCGAGCCGGCGGCGAGGCGCTTGCTCGCGCCCCGCAGTTTTTCCAGCCCGTCGCTGAGTTTTTCCGCCCCGGCGAGGAGCTGCTTGAGGTTGCTCTTGGTCGAGCCGATCGCAAAGGTGACCTGCTTCGCTTCTTCGTGGTCGGCGAGCAGGCGTTCGTTCAGCGCCACCAGTTCGGCCGGCAGGCCGGCGTAGGGCTCGACTTCCGGGGTCGCGGGGACAGGGTCGTAGGGCGCGCCGGTCACCGGGTCCTTGCCGCTGACCGCGGCGGTCGCCTTGCGCACCGCTTCCAGGGTGGCCGCGTAGTTGGGATCGGATTTGCCGACCGTCATCGCTTCCAGCTGCGCCAGGCCCTTCTTCAGTTCCTCTTCGGTGGCTCGCGCCGGCGCGATCAGTTCCGGCAGCTTGCCGTTGGCGTCTTCGTTCAGCGCCTTCTGCAGGGTGCGGGATCGCTTCAGGGCGTTGGAGTCGAGGTTCGGGATCACCCCGTCGCGCAGGCCGAGCTTGAGTTGCAGGGCGCCGAAGGAGGCGGTTTCGATCGCGCCGGAAAGTCGCTTCGTCCCGACGGCGAACTTGTCGAGCGCATCGATCGCTTCTTCGCTTCCCCCCAAGGCCCGGGCCAGGCCGGAGCCGATCTGCGTCGCCCCCTCCGCCGCGCGGCCCGAGCCGAGCGCCAGCAGGCCGGCGCCGTCGCTCGCTTCGGAGATCCCTTCCCGCAGCTGCCCGACACCGCCGGCGGCGACGTTCAGTTCGCGGCCGAGGCGGGCCAGCTGCCTGATCTGGCCGGTGTTCCCTTCGGTCGAGAGGTAGGTATTGCCCAGACCCTGCAGCGGCCGGATCCGCTGCACCGCCGGCGCCGGCCCGATCACCGACCGCACGCCCGGCAGCTTCGCCACTTTCCGCTGGAAGTTTTCGATCGCCCCGAAGCTCTTGGCGCCGGTGATCGGGCCTTCGCTGGAGACGGCGACGACCTGGAAGGGGGCGTCGAAGCCCTGCCCGATTTCGCGGCCGACCAGTTCCGCGTCCTGGCGGGCGGGGGAGTCCTTGGCCAGCTGCTCGGGGCTCGGGGGGCCGGTCTTCAACCCGATCGCCGGCGCCGCCAGCACCAGCAGCAGGCCGCCGATCAGCACTGCCGCGAGCGCCGGCCTCCTCAGCGCCGCGCCGACCATCGTCATCAACCGCGAGCGGCCTCCCGCCGGGGCGGAACCGAGGCGCCAGCGGTCGACGTTGGAACCGAGCAGAGTGAGGATCGCCGGCCCGGCAATGGTCGCCACCCCGACGCTGAGGATCACCACCATGCAGACCGTCCCCGCCAGGGAAGCCAGCAGCGAGCCGGGAAGGATGAAGAGGCTGACGAGCATCGAGAGCAGCAGGGTGCTGCCGGCGAAGGCAACCGTGCGGCCGGCGTGGCGGCGGGTCAGCCGCGCCGCCTCGACCGGCGTGTTCCCCTCGGCCAGCTCCTCGCGGAAGCGGGAGACCATCAGCAGCGAGTAGTCGACCCCCAGCGCCAGGCCCATCATCGAGCAGACGACGAGGCCGAGGGCGTCGATCTCGAACCAGCCGGTGAAGAAGTAGAGGATCCCGCGGGAGGCGACGACGGTGATCGCGCCGAAGGCGAGCGGAACCGCCGCCGCGATCGGCGAGCGGAAGACGAGCAGGAGGATGATCAGCAGGAACGGCAGGGCGATCAGCTCGCCGCGATGGGCCGCGTCGATGCTGTCTTCCTGGATCGCGAGGGAGAGGCTGGCGTAGCCGGTCTGGGTCGCCTCGACCGGGGGGTGGATCGTCTCGTCCAGGACCTGGTTGAGGTGCGGCACGGTCACGTTCACCGAGGTCCGCGTGTCGACGTGGAAGTCGGCGAGGACCAGCGCCTTGGTCGGCGACGGCCGCAAGCGCTGAACCGCGCCGGTGTCCCAGGGCGAGAGCGTCGTCACCCGCGGGTCCTCGCGCAGCGCCGCGACGAGTTCCGGCCCCTGTTGGTCGAGGGCCTTGGCGGGACCGCGGAGGAGGATCGCGAACGGGGCCGAGTCGCCGAAATGTTCGCGGAGGATCTGGTTGCTGCGCGACGATTCGGTCCCGGGGACGTCGAGCGTGGTCGGGTCGAGACGGTCCTCGGTGCCGGTGCCGATCGCCGCCAGGGCGAGCAGCAGAACCACGGCGACCCCGAGCACGGCACGCGGATGCCGCAGCAGAAATGGCTGCTGATGACCGGGGCCTCTGCGCGAGGACCCTCTCCGTGCCCTGCCGATCCTCCTTCCCACGACTGGTAGTTTGGCGGTAGAGGCCTACGGGAGGAGGATTTGGTGCGGAAGACTCTGTTAAGAGCGAATGTGCTTGGGATTGCGCTGTTGCTAGTCGTCGCCGGTTCGGCGGTGGCGATCAAGCTGGAAGCGGCGAACCTGGTGATCACCACCGACGGCGGCTTCACGCCGACGACGCTGCCGAAGAAGGGTTACGCGCCGATCAAGCTGCACGGCTACGGCAACATCGCGACCAAAGACGGCACGCCGCCGCCCGTACTGGAAACGGTGACGATCTGGTTCGACAAGCACGGCGAAGTCGAGACCGAGGGCCTACCGAAGTGCACGCCCGGGAAACTGAAGGCGACGACCACGGCGCAGGCGCGCAAGCTCTGCCCCGGCTCGATCGTCGGCAAAGGCTTCGGCAAGGCCGTCGTGATCTTCCCCGAACAGGGCCCGATCCCGGCCTCCTCGCCGATCACCCTGTTCAACGCGGCGCCGAAGAACGGCAACCCCGTGGTCCTCGCCCACGCCCACCTGACGGTCCCCGGCCCGACCACCTTCGTGGTGCCGATCGAAATCCAGAAGGTCCACAGCGGGCGCTACGGCTTCAAGGTCGAAGCGAAAATCCCGAAGATCGCCGGCGGCAGCGGGATTCCGCTCTACGCCCGGATGACCGTCGGGCGCGAATGGACCTACAAGGGGAAGAAGCTGAGCTTCGCCAACGCCGGCTGCCCCGACGGCCGCCTGCAGGCGAAAGTCAAGGCCGACTTCAAAGACGGCACCGTCCTCCAGGGCTCGCTGTTCAAAACCTGCACGGGGCGCTGATTGAAGGGACGGATTCGCAGAGTCGCCGTACTCGCCGTCGTGCTGGCGCTTGCCTCCGGCGCGACGGCCTCGGGCATCGAGGCCTGCATCGGCCCGCTCTGCGTCAGCTCGACCGTTGACATGCAGCCGCGGGCGCTGCCCGCCAAGGGCAACGCCCCGATCACGCTCAGCAGCATCACCCGGGTCAGGACCAAGGACGGCTCGACCCCGCCGACGCTCGACGCGATCGACTTCCTGATCGACAAGCACGGGGCGGTCAACGGCAAGGCGTTCCCGGTCTGCCCGATGAGCAAGCTCGAGGGCGCGACGACGGCGCAGGCGCGCCAGCGCTGCGCCGGGGCGCTGGTCGGCAAGGGCACCGGCAAGGCGCTGGTGACGATGCCGGGACGGGCGCCGTTCCAGATCAGCTCCCCGGTCTCCTTCTTCAACGCGGCGCCGACCGGCGGCAAGACGACGCTGATCGCCCACGCCTACGAGACGGTGCCGGAGCCCAAGGCGCTGCTGGTGCCGATCGTCGTCGAGCGGGTCGGCAAGGGCCGCTACGGCTTTCACGTCAGGGTCGAGATGCCCGAAGTCGCCGGCGGCTTCGGGGCGCCGACCCTGGCCGAAGCGAAGGTCGGCGCGACGCGCAAGCAGGGCGGCAGGAAGGTCGGCTTCATCGAAGCCCACTGCTCCGGCGGGCGGCTGCAGGTCGAGGGGAACCTGACCTTCACCAACGGCGACCGCTTCCCGACGACGCTCACCTCGCCATGTCACACCCCCGGCTGAGACGGGTCCTCCTCCTCGCCCTGATCGCGACCGCGTTCGCAGCTGCCAGCGCCAGCGGCGCGCTGGTCGAAGTCGACAACCTCGTGCTGCGCGCCGACGGCGGCTTCCAGCCACAGGCGCTGCCGCGCCACCAATTCGCGCCGATCGACTTCCAGGGCCACGTCGACCTCAGCGCCAAAGGCGGCGGCAAGCCCTCGCCCCTGCGGCAGGCGCTGATCGACTTCGACCGCGACGGCCGGCTCAGCGTCGCCGGCCTGCCCACCTGCCCACCGGATTCGATCGACGAAGCGACGACCGAGGAAGCGCGGCGGATCTGCCGCGGGGCGATCGTCGGCAGCGGCCACGTCGAAGCCCTGGTCTCGCTGGAAAGCGGAGAGGTGCGGGCGCGCTCGGACCTGACCGTCTTCAACGGCCCTAAGCTCGGCGGCCTGCCGACCGCGGTCCTCCACGCCCGCACCACCGTGCCCGCGACCCAGACCTACGCGATCGTCGTCCCGATCGAACAGCGACGCGGCTCCTTCCGCTACCGGGCCCGCCTCGACGTCCCGCCGATCGCCGGCGGCCTCGGCGCGATCACCCACATCGACGTCGAGATCGGCCGCCGCTACCGCGCCGGGGGAAAGCAGCGCAGCTACGCCTCCGCCCGCTGCAGCGACAACGTCCTGCAGACCCACGGCCGCTTCAGCTTCGAAGACGGCACCGTGATCGACGGCCTGGTCGAAAAATTCTGCTTCTCCAAATAGGCGGCGCGGCCGTCACCCAAGCAGCCGACCTTCCTATACTTGCCCGTCCGCGGGCCGTTAGCTCAGTTGGTAGAGCAGGAGACTCTTAATCTCAAGGTCGTTGGTTCGAGCCCAACACGGCCCATCCGAGCGGGCGGACTCGCCGGCCGCTATCCGCCCAGACCGCCGCCGGGGCTGAGCGGGTTCTGCAGGCTTTCGGGAGCGCTGCCGGCCGCTTTCTTTTCTTCTCGTTCGACTTTTTCTTTGGTTTCGGTGTAGGCGGTGGCGTTTTTCTTGTATTCGTCCAGCGCTTTGTCGATTTCTTCGCGTTCGCCTTTGGTTTTGGCGATCTTCTTTGCTTCCGCGCGCGCTTTTTCGGCGGCCTCGAGATTGCCGGTGAAGTAGGTGTAGAAGGCGAGGGTGCTGAGCGAGTTCACCGAGGGCCGGGCTTCGGCGACGATCTTCTGCGCTTCGGTGGCGGCGTCGATCCGCTGGTCCACCTGCGTGTAGCTGGACGACGCGGTTTCGGCCAGCTGGATCATCATCGGCGCCACCAGCTGGGCGAGGCTGGGGTTCGGTTCCTCGGCGGCTTTCAGGTATTCGGACCACGACTGGTCGGCTTCCTGGTAGGCCTGGATCGCATCGGTCGTGAGGATCACTTCGCCGTTCGGTTCCCTCGTGGCGTTGGCGTTGCCGGCGTTGATCTGCGCCCGGGTCAGCGAGAGGAGGAGGTCGGGGTTGTCGGGTTCTTTTTTCAGCTTGACCTCGATCCGTTCCTGCTGTTCTTCGTAAGGTTCGGCGGCGTTGACGCTGCCTCCGCCCCCGCCGAAGATTTCGCCGATGTTGACCGGTCCGACGGTGAGGAAGAGGCTGGCGCCCATGAGTACGGCCAGGACGGCGTAGACGACTTTGACGACTTTGCCGCGGTGCCCGCCGCGCAGGTCGAACAACATCTTGTGCTCCTTGTTGCCTCCGGCCACTTCTCTCTCCCTTTTACTCCTGCGGAGAGGGCTGCGCCACGCCTCCGCTCGTTCCCGGACGTCCCAGGACCCGAGCGAGCAGGATACTCAGCTCAAACAGAACAAGCAGCGGAACCATCTCAATGAGCATCGTCACCGGGTCCACGCCGGGCAGCGCGGCGGCCACGATCGCGATGATCAGATAGGCGTAGCGGCGGTTTTCGGTCAGCTGCTCGACCCGCACGATCCCCAGCCGGGTGACGGCGATGATCGCCAGCGGCAGCTGGAATATCAGGCCGCAGGCGAGCTCGGTCATCGAGAAGAAGCTGTAGTAGTCCCGCGCGCGCAACTGGATGTTGAACTGGCCGTCGTTGAAGTCGAGGAGGAAGTTGAGCGCGGCCGGCATCACGACGAAGTAGGCGAAGGCGAGGCCGGCGATGAAGAGGAACGGGAAGAGCAGCAGGATCGGCAGGATCGTCTTCCGCTCGGTCGTGCTGAAGGCCGGCAGCACGTAGGCGTAGAGCTGCCAGAGGACGACCGGCAGGGCGAGGACGAGGGCGCCGTAGGCGGAGACGGTGAGGGTGGTGGTGAAGGGCTCCGTGGGGCCGAGGGTGAGCAGCTGGTCGTGGTCGGAGGGCAGCGGCCCCTGGGCGATTTCCAGCAGCAGGTGGTTCTGCCAGAAGCAGAGCGCCAGGGCGACGCCGAGGGCGGCGAGGCAGACCAGCAGCCGGGCGCGCAGCTCGTCGAGGTGCTCGACGAGGGTGAGGCGATCTTCGTGGGAGACCGCCTTGACGCGGCGGGCCATCCTGGTGCCGCCTCAGCTGGTCTTGTTGCGGACTATCTCCGCATCGGCGGGGTCGCCGTGAACCTTGGCCGACTCCGACTGCGGGAGGCTCGGCGTCTCGTCGTCGTCCTCATCGTCGTGGCGGTTGTCGTCGTTATCGCCGCTGATCGAGCCTTTGAACTCGCGAATGCCGCGGCCGAGGCTCTGGCCGAGCTCCGGGAGCCGTTTGGGGCCGAAGACCAGCAGGGCGATGACGAGGACGATTGCGATCTCTGGGAGTCCGATGTTTCCTGGCATCTTGCTCCATGGTAACGCGGTGGCTGGCCGTCCGGATCACTTCGGGGCGGGTTTTAGGTTTGGTGCTGCGGGTTGCCGGCCGGTGAATGCCGTGCCCGGGCACCGGGTATAGGTCGCGGGTGAACTCCTCCCGCGATTTGAATCAGACCGTTGCCCTGGTTACCGGCGCCTCGAGCGGAATTGGCCAGGCGGCGGCCAAGGCCCTCGCCGAGCGCGGCGCCGCGGTGGCCCTCGTCGCCCGGCGCGGCGACCGGCTCGAGCAGCTCGGCGGAGAGATCGCCGACGCGGGCGGCACCGCGCTGCCGATCGGGGCCGACGTCAGCGAGCGCGAGCAGGCGACGAAGGCGGTCGAGCACGCGGTCGGGGAGCTGGGGCGGCTCGACATCGTCGTCAACAACGCCGGGGTGATGCTGCTGGGGCCGATCGTCGACGCCCCGGTGGAGGAATGGGAGCAGATGGTCCAGGTCAACCTGCTCGGCCTCCTCTACACCGCGCACGCCGCCCTCCCCCACCTGCTGAAGGCCGCCGAGGAGGAGCCGCGCCGGGTCGCCGACCTGGTCAACATCTCCTCCGTCGCCGGCCGGATGGCGCGCAAAGGCAGCGGCGTCTACAACGCGACCAAGCACGGCGTCGGCGCCTTCAGCGAGTCCCTGCGGCAGGAGGTCACCGGGCGCCACCTGCGCGTCTCCCTGGTCGAGCCCGGCGCGGTCGCGACCGAGCTGCAGAGCCACAACCGGCCCGAGGTCCGCGACGAGATCGAAAAACGCTTCGAGGACATGGACATCCTCCAGGCCGAGGACATCGCCGACGCGATCGCCTACGTCGTAACCCGCCCGAGGCACGTGGCGATCAACGAGGTCCTGGTCCGCCCCACCCAGCAGGAGCAGTAGCCCCCTCCCCAAACCCGAACTGCATCAGATTGTCTATCTCCTGGGTGGAAAATCTGATGCAGTTCGGAGTTCAGCTGTAGCGCTGGACTACGCCGTCGGCTACGAGGTTGAGGAGCGCTCGCTGCTCGGGCTCGAAGTCGGCCTGCTCGAGCGCCTGCTTGGCCGCGGCGACCATCTCCAGCGCTCGGGCGCGGACCCGCTCCAAGGCGCCGGTGGCGGCGATGCGGTCGCAGAGGGCCTCGGCGCTTGCGGCGTCGAGGGCGTGCAGGTTCGCCTCGCGGATGCCCGGGTCGCTCTTCGCCGCCTCGATCAGCGGCAGGGTGACGGTTCCGTCGAGCAGGTCGGTGCCGCGCGCCTTGCCGGTCCGCTCCGGCGGGCCGCTGACGTCGAGGACGTCGTCGAGCAGCTGGAAGGCCAGGCCGACGCCGGCACCGAACTCGCGCAGCGCCTCGTCGGGGCGGCCGAGCAGGCAGGCGCACTCGAACAGGCGCGCGGTCTTCAGCCTGCAGCGCGAGAGGTAGCGCTCTTCGCTGACGCCAAGGTCGAAGGCGTCGCGGCGCTGGGCGAGCTCGCCGCGGGCGAGCGCCACCGAGGCGTCGGCGAGGAGGGCGACCGAGCGGCGATCGCCGGCGTCGGCGAGGAGCGCGAAGGCACGGGAGAAGAGCAGGTCGCCGGTGGCGACGGCGCCCTCGCGGCCCGATGTGGCGGCGACGGTCGGCAGGCCGCGTCGCAGTGGCGCGGCGTCGAGGACGTCGTCGTGGACCAGGGTCGCCATGTGGACGAGCTCGATCGCGGCGGCGGCGCGGACCGCTTCCCCGTCGCGCTCGGGCCCCGCGCAGAGCAGAACCAGCATCGGCCGCAGCCGCTTGCCCCCCGCCGCGAGGGTCGCGGCGGCATCGGCGCCGAGTGTCTCTCCGTGCCCGACCACCACCCCCCGCAGCAGCTCCTCGACTTCGCCGAGGCGCGCCGGCAGCCAGCGGCTGGAGGCGTCGAGGACCGCGGTGACCGGGGGCGGGACGGACGACGGCCGGGTCATCGTTCCGAAGTTTGGGGGGCTATAGCCCCCCGTATGTCGGAGCAGGCGCCCGCGATCACGCCCGGACGCCGCCGTGGATCGCGATGATCCCGCCGGCGAGCACCGTGTAGCGGATCGCTTTGAAGCCGGCGTCGTCCATCTTCTCGGCCAGGCCGCGGGGGCTGGGGAAGCTGCGCACCGATTCCGGCAGGTAGGAGTACGCCTCCGGGTTGCTGGAGAGGGCGCCGAGCAGCGGCACGATGCGATCGAACCAGAGCGAGTAGAAGAGCGAGAGCGGCGGGTGGGTCGGCGTGGTGATCTCGAGGATCACGGCGCGGCCGCCGGGTTTCAGCACCCGGGCCATCTCGCGCAGGCCGCGGTCGAGGTCGGCGAGGTTGCGGACGCCGAAACCGACGGTGACCGCGTCGAAGCGCTCGCCGTCGTAGGGCAGCTCCAGCGCGTCGGCCCACTCGAAGCGGACGCCGTCGGCGCCGCGCCCGGCGGCCTTCTCGCGGGCGAGGTCCAGCATCGGCTCGGAGAAGTCGCAGCCGACGACGCGGCCGCCGGGGCTGACCTGCTTGGCCAGCTCGAGCGCCATGTCGCCGGTGCCGCAGCAGACGTCGAGGGCGGAGTCGCCCGGTCCGAGCTGGGCCCTGACCGCTGCGCGCTCGCGCCAGCGGTGGTGAAGCCCGGCGGTCATCACCGAGTTGAGGACGTCGTACTTCGTCGCGACCCGATCGAACATCGAGTTCACGTTGTTGGCGAAATCAACCGACCCACGAGTTGGCCGCGAAGACTGAGGGCTGGTGTCGGGATTCATGCGAGTGGCTGGGGAGCGCCGGGCCAAGCGATGCAAGGACGCAGGGAGGCGGGATAGCAGCGCTATTCAGCCTACCGAGGACGCAGCAGCGCGCAGTGTCCGCCGCCGCCAGACGCCGCAGGAATCACGTCACCGGCCCTCAGTCGAGCGAAGAAAGGAAGTCCGCGAGCTGTTCGATCTTCTGCGGCGGCAGTTCGCGGAACGAGGGCATGATGCCCGGGCCGATTTCGACCGAACGGATGATCGCGGCCCGCGGGATCCGGGCGGCGATGTGGGTCAGTTCGGGGCCGGGGCCGTTGTTGCCGTTCTCGCCCAGCTTGTGGCAGGCGAGGCAGCCGGAGCCGGCGACGACCTCCTTGCCGGGCTCGTATTTGGCCGCGACCTGCATGTCGACCTCGGTCGGCGAACCTCCGGTCGCTCCCAGGTAGGTGAGGTAGCCCATCGCGATGATCGTGACGATGCCGGCCGTGGTCGCGATCGGCCGGCGCTCGGGACGGCGCTCGGGGCCGCGGTCGTAGAACGGCAGCAGCAGCAGCAGGACCATGCAGATGGTCGGGATCCCGATCGTCGCGATCGGGACCAGCTCCGGCGGCTTGATCACGCGCAGGAGCTCGAAGAGGAAGAAGAAGTACCACTCGGGGCGCGGCACGTAGGTGGTCGAGGTCGGGTCCGCCTTCGGGCCCTGCTCGGCACCGAGGATGATCGACATCGCGATGATCACGGCGACGACGATCAGCGCCATCACCGAGTCCTTCATCACCGCGTAGGGGAAGAACGGCTTCCCCTTCTTCTTCAGAAGCTCGTACTCCTCCAGATAGGACTGCTTGTCCTGCGGCTTCATAGGGACCCGTTCCCCTCGTCCTCGACCGGAGCGCCGTTGACCCGGTTCCCGTTGACCCGGCCGTTGCCGTTGGCGCCGGCGTCGAGCGCGGCGGTCGGGGCGGCGACTTTCGGCCGCTCGGCCCTGACCCACGGGGGCGCCGTGGTGCCGAGCTTGACGACCAGGTACATGTGGGCGCCGATCAGGGCGATGATCGCCCCGGGCACCAGCAGCATGTGGATCGCGTAGAAGCGCGAGAGGGTCGTCGCCCCGAGCTCAGGCCCGGCGCGGAGGAAGTCGCTCAGGTAGGGGCCGACGACGGGGCCGGTGCCGTTGATGTTGATGCCGACGATAGAGGCCCAGAAGGAGCGCTGGTCGAAGGGCAGCAGGTAGCCGGTGAAGGCCATCGTCATCGTCAGGATCAGCAGCACCACGCCGATCACCCAGTTCAGCTCCCGCGGGTACTTGTAGGCGCCGAAGAAGAAGGTCCTCCCCATGTGGAGGAAGATCAGGATCACCATCACGCTCGAGCCCCACTTGTGCATGCCGTGGACCAGCTGGCCGAGCGGGACGTCGTTGTTGATGTGGGCGATCGAGGAGTAGGCCTGGGTCGCCGACGGCGTGTAGAACATCGCCAGGAAGACGCCGGTGGTGGCCTGGACGATGAAGGCGAAGAGGGTCGCCGAACCGAGCGTGTAGAACCAGTTGGTCCCCTTCGGCACCTTGCGGAAGAGCATCCCGGTGAGGAAGCCGGTGGCGGCGAGCCGCTGGTCGACCCAGCCGAGGGCGTCGATCGGCGCCTCCTTGGCCTGATCGAGGAGCTTGTCGCCGTGGGTCTTTCGCTCCGGCGCCTCCTTCAGGTCGGTCGGCGCCTGGCCCTTGGGCGTGCCGGCGCTGCCGGGCTTGGCCGGTTTGCGCAGCGGCGGGGGGACGACGGCGTCCGGGATCTTGGGTTTCGGGAAGCTCGGCATCAGGGCGGTGGGAAGGTAGACGGACGCGGCGGGTAGAGGTATTCCCAGATCCCGCCGGTGAACTCCCCGGGGTCGCGGGCGCGGACCGGCTCCATCTGCGAGGTGACGCTGTAGCGCGGTCCGACTTCGACCTGGCCCTGGCGGACGCGGGTCTGGAACTGGTCGAGCGGGCGCACCGGCGGGCCGCCGATCCGCTTGCCCTGGAAGTCGTAGACGCCGCCGTGACACGGGCAGATGAAGTTGCCGGCGGCCTCGACGAAGCGGACCGGGCAGCCGAGGTGCGCGCAGCGGTTGGAGACGGCGACGAACTTGCCGGGGTCTTCGCCCAGGTCGGCCGAGCTCTTGCGCACGTAGGCGGTGGTCTTGCCGGCGTCGCCGATCCCCTCGGTTTCGGTGAAAACGACCTGGCGGTAGGTGTCCTCGACGAAGTCGCCGACCGGGCCGACCGACTCCCAGCGCTCCTTGCCGCGGTGGAAGATCGGGGCGACGGCAAAGCCGACGGCGGGCAGCACGATCCCGGCGGCGGCGAGGCCGCCAAGGGCCTGCGATGCGACCGTGAAGACATGGCGGCGCGTCATCGACTCGCCCTCGAAATAGCCGGGAGGGTCGGGCTTCACCCGCTCCTTCACGGGAGCCTCCTCGGCCCCATTTACTTTGTTCGCGTCGTCTGCCACAGGTCGGTCCGCGTAGGGCTTCGAAGTCTATTGCTTAGGCGGTGTGCGCTGCGTCACACATCGCCCTTCAATGTTGAAAGCGGCGCTCCAGCGGCGATCGCTTCGGCTGACTCGCGCCAAAGCACCGGAATCCCGGCGGTGTCGCCTTCCGCCTGGAGGCGGGCGCAGGTGCTGATCAGGTCGGCGAGGATGGCGACGGCGCGGGTGTCGCCGAGGGCGGCTAGGCGGTCGAGGCCGAGGGCGTAGAGGTAGTCGCCGGCGAGGAGGGCGAGGTCGGGGTCGTGGCCGGCGAGGAGGCGCGGCTGCTCGTAGTGGAGGAGGTAGCCCTCGCGGACGGCCTCGACGACGAGGGCGTACTCGGCCGGCGCGGCGGTGGCGGCCGGGCCGTTGGCGGCGAGTTCGCCGAGCTCCGGCGGCTCGGCCGGATCGACCACGTGGGGAGAGATCGGTGTGTCCTCCGCTCGCAGCTGCTCGGCCAAAACTCGCAGCGCGTCCCCTGGAGATCGAGGCGTCAATTTTCCACCTCTACGGGGGAAAAATGACGCCTCGTCACGCGATCGCCTCGTTGAGGGCCTCGGCGGCGGCTTCGAGAGTTCGGTCGATCGTCGCCTCGTCGTGGGCGAGGGAGACGAACCAGGCCTCGTACTGGGCCGGGGGCGGGTAGACGCCGCGCTCGATCAGCGCCCGGCAGAAGGCGGCGTGGGCCTCGACGTCGCAGGCGGTCGCGGTGGCGAAGTTGGTGACCGGGACCTCGCTGAAGAAGAGGGTGACGAGGCCCGGTGCCTTGGCGACCTGGAGCGGCCGGTCGGCGGCGAGCTCGGCGAAGCCGGCGGCGAGGCGGTCGGTCAGCTGGCCAAGCCGCTCGTAGGCGGCGGCGTCGAGCTGCTCCAGGGTGGCCAGGCCGGCGGCGACGGCGAGCGGGTTCCCGGAGAGCGTTCCCCCCTGGTAGACGTCGCCGGCCGGGGCGATCCGTTCCATGTGCTCGCGCGGTCCGCCGTAAGCCGCCGCCGGCAGGCCGCCGCCGAGCACCTTGCCCATCACGGTCAGGTCCGGTTCGACGCCGTAGAGCTCCTGGGCGCCGCCGCGGGCGACACGGAAGCCGGTGATCACCTCGTCGAAGACGAGCAGGGCGCCGGCCTCGCGGGTCGCCTCGCGGAGGAACTCGAGGAACCCCTCGGCGGGCGGGACGACGCCCATGTTGGCGGCGATCGGCTCGGCGAGGAGCGCCGCGACCTCGTGCTCGGCCAGCGCGCGCTCGACAGCCTCGCGGTCGTTCCACGGCACCACCACGGTCGCCGCCGCCTGCGCCGGCAGCACGCCCGGGCTGCCTGGGACGCCGAGCGTCGCCAGCCCCGAGCCGGCGTCGGCGAGCAGGCCGTCGGAGTGGCCGTGGTAGGCGCCGGCGAACTTGACGACGACCTCGCGGCCGGTGACGGCCCGCGCCAGCCGCACCGCGCTCATCGCCGCCTCGGTCCCGGAGCTGGTCATCCGCAGCATCTCGACCGAGGGCATCCGCGCCGCGACCTCCTCGGCGAGGCGCACCTCCTCCAGGGTCGCGGCGCCGAAGCTCGTCCCCCGCTTCGCGGCGTCGATCACCGCGGCGATCACCGCGGGCTCGGCGTGGCCGAGGATCATCGGTCCCCAGGAACCGACCCAGTCGAGGTAGGCGGCGCCCTCGACGTCGAAGAGGCGGCAGCCTTCGCCGCGCTCGACGAAGATCGGGTCGCGGCCGATCTGGCGCATCGCCCGGACCGGCGAGTTGACGCCGCCCGGCAGAACCTGCTGCGCCCGCTCAAAGAGGTCGGTCATGCCTTCACCTGTTCCTTTTCGTTGCTATTCGCCGATAAGGAACAGCTGAAGCTCAAGAATGCTCCGCTTCCCAGCGCGCGTAGTCGTCGGTGAAGTAATGGAGGCGGATCTTCTTGTACTCGGTCGAGGAGTAGAGGGTGGCGCGGTCGTCCGGCCCCATCCCGCACTCCGCGGCGATCGCGTCGAGGACGGCATCGCACTCTTCCTTCGAGCGGCCGTGGGCCATGGTGAAGACGCTGTAGGGCCAGTCCTCGTAGGTGGGCCGCTGGTAGCAGTGGGAGATGCCGCGGAACGAGGCCATCCGCCCGCCGACCTCCATGATCTGGTCCTCGGGCACCTTCCAGACGCCCATCCCGTTGGCCGAGAAGCCTGCGCGGCGATGGTAGAGGATCGCGGCGACGCGGCGGAGGATCTTGCGGTCGACCATCGCCCGCAGCCGGTCAAGCAGCTCCTCGGTCGAGATTCCCAGCTCCGACGCGGCGGCGTCGTAGGGGCGGGCGACGGCTTCCATCGGCCCCTGCAGGGCCTTGATCAGGGCGATGTCGTCGGCGTCGTAGGGCTGCGGTTCGAGCTCGCGCGGGGGCGCCGCCTCGACCGCGGCGGCGAGCGCCTCGGTCCCCTTCTCCATCTCCAGGTTCATGTTGATCTTGAACAGGGTGAGGGTCGGCAGCTCTCGCATCGACTCCGCCCCGGTCTCCTCCATCAGCGCGTCCAGCGTGCCGCGCAGGCCGAGCTTCGAGTCCGGCGGGGTGGCGATCGTGAACCACATGTTGAAGTCGTGGGTGCGCAGGTAGTTGTGGGAGACGCCGGGGTGGGCGTTGACGACCTGTGCCGCGCGCTGCGGGTTCTCGGAGTCGACTTTGGCGGCGACCAGCATCGACTCGTAGCCGAGCGCGCGGGTGTCGAAGATCGGCGTGATCTCGCGGATGATGCGGCCGTCGAGCAGGCGCTGGGTGCGGACGAGGACGTCGTCGAGCTCCAAGTCGGCCTCGCCGGCGACGAGGGCGAACGGCTCCGGGTCGAGCGGGAAACTCGACTGCAGGAGGTTCATCAGCCTCTTGTCGGTCTCGTCGAGCGGGATCGCGGAGCCGTCCTTGCGGCTGCGCGCCTTCGACTGCGGGACTTTCACCGAAGCCAAGCTGCGGCCTCCTTCGCGTAGTAGGTGACGATCGTGTCGGCGCCGGCGCGGCGGACAGAGGTCAGCGCCTCGACCACGGCGGCGCGCTCGTCGATCCAGCCGCGCTCGGCGGCGGCTTTCAGCATCGAGTACTCGCCGGAGACGTGGTAGGCGGCGACCGGGGCGCCGGTCGCGTCTTTGACCCGGCGGACGACGTCGAGATAGGGGAGCGCGGGCTTGACCATCAGCATGTCGGCGCCCTCCTCGAGATCCAGCTCGGCCTCGCGGACCGCTTCGGCGGCGTTGGCCGGGTCCATCTGGTACCCGCGGCGGTCGCCGAACTCCGGCGTCGAGTCGGCGGCGTCGCGGAAGGGGCCGTAGAAGGCGGAGGCGTACTTCGCCGAGTAGGCGACGATCGGGACGGTCGGGTGGCCCTCCTCGTCCATCTGGAAGCGGATCGAGCCGATCCGGCCGTCCATCATGTCGCTCGGCGCGACCGCGTCGGCACCGGCCTCGGCGTGGGAGATCGCGGTTTTCGCCAGCAGCTCGACGGTGACGTCGTTGTCGACCTCGGTGGTCCCCTCGCGGATCACACCGCAGTGGCCGTGCGAGGTGTACTCGCAGAGGCAGACGTCGGTCATCACAACCAGGTCGGGGTGCGCCTCCTTCAGGGCCCGCACCGCCATCTGCACGATGCCCTCGTCGTCGTAGGCCGCGGTCCCGAACTCGTCCTTGACGCTGGGGACGCCGAATAGCATCAGGGCTCCAACGCCGGCGGCGGCGATCTCACCGGCCTCCTCGACGAGGTTTGAGATCGAGAGGCGGGAGATGCCGGGCATCGACGGGACCTCGTCGCGGACACCCTCTCCCGCCGTGACAAAAGCCGGCTGGATCAGATGGGCGGGCGACAGCTCGGTTTCGCGGACTAGGCCGCGGAGGGTTTCGGTGCGGCGCATGCGACGCATGCGGGTGGCGGGGAAGGACATTCGATTCCGATTCTAGGGGGGAGGGAGTGGGTGCCCCTCTTCACTCAACTTGCTCGGGTGGGGCGTGCTCGGGCAGTCCTAGGTTGCCATGACCGAGAAGTACAAGCCGTTCAGAGGGGCACCCACTCCCTCCCCACGGGTACGGTTCGGCGATGCCAGCCGCTCCCACTGCTGCGATTGAGGCTCGTGGCGTCGTCAAGCGGTTCGGGGAGCGGGAGGCTCTGCGAGGCGTCTCTTTCTCGGCAGGTCCTGGGGAACTTGTCGCGATCATCGGGCCCAACGGGGCTGGGAAGACGACTTTGCTTTCGATCCTTGCGGGGATTGCGAAGCCCGATGAGGGGGAGGTTGCTTCTGCTGATGGGGCCGTTGGGTGGGTGCCTCAGCAGGCGGCTTTATATAGACGGCTTACCGTCGAGGAGAACCTTTTGCTGTTTGCCCGGCTGGAGGGGCATGGTGATCCGCGGGGGTCGGTCGAGGAGATGCTGGAGCTGACGGGGTTGGGGGAGCGGCGGGGGGAGATCGTGGCGCGGCTCTCGGGTGGCAATCAGCAGCGGATCAACATCGCGATCGGGCTGCTGTCGCGGCCGGCCGTGCTGCTGCTCGACGAGCCGAGCGTCGGGCTCGACCCGCGGCAGCGGGCGCGGCTGTGGGAGTTCGTCGCCGGCCTCGCCGGGCGCGGCACGACGGTGATCTTCTCCACCCACGACATCCAGGAGGCCGAGCGCTACGGCGGCCGGGTGCTGGTGCTGGCCGACGGCGAGTCCCTCTTCGACGGCTCCGCCGCGGAGCTGCGCGAGGCGGTGCGCAGCGAGGCGCCCGAGGCCGCCGACCGCGACTTCGAGACCGCCTTCGTCGCCTACCTGCACCACCGGGGGCACTGATGCGCGGCGTGCGCTGGCTGCTGCTGAAGGACCTGCAGATCCTGCGGCGCTCCCCCCTGCAGGCGGTGCTGCTCGTCGCCTACCCGATCCTGATCGCGATCCTGATCGGGTTCGCGATCTCGCGCGACCCGGGGGACCCGCGGGTCGCCTTCCTCAACGAAGTGCCGCCGAACACGCGGATCAACGTCGGCGGGGAACAGCTGCCGAAGACCAACGTCAAGGAGCGGATCTGCGAACGGGTCGAGTGCGTCTCCGTCAAGGACCGCGACGAAGCCGAGGAGAAGGTCGAATCGGGCGACGTGCTGGCGGCACTGGTCCTTCCCTACGACCTCGTCAACAAGATCAACTCGCTCTCGACCCTGACCCCCGGCGTGCCGGAAGTCGAAGTCCTGGTCAACGAGGAAAACGCGGTCAAGGCGGAACTGGTCGACGACCGGATCACCTCGCTGCTGGCGCAGGCGAACCTGAGGATCGCGCGGCGGATCGGCGCCGAAGGGGGCCGCTACCTGGGGCTGCTGATCGACGGCGGCCAGTTCAGCGTGCTCGGCGAAGTCGTGCCGATCCTCGGCCTGCGGACGACGGCGCGGATCCTCGAGTCGGTGACGCCGGCGCTGCCGCCGAAACTGCGGCCGGCGCTGCGGGAAGTGACCGAGTTCGCGACGCAGGCGCGCGACAACCTCGACGTCGCCAAGCCGCTGATCGCCCGCCTCGCCCAGCCGATCGCGGTCGACAAGGTGGTGGTCGGCGGCAAGAGCCCGCCGCTGGAAATCTTCGCGATCGCTGTCGCGGCGACGCTGACCCTGGCCTTCGTCGTCGTCCTCTTGGTGGCGGGGTCGCTGGCGCTGGAGCGGGAGGAGAACGCCTTCCCGCGACTGACCCGCGGGCTCGTCTCCAGCGGCGGTCTGCTCGGCGAGAAGGTGTTGCTCGGCGTCGTCGTCGGGCTGGCGGTGACGCTGCTGATGCTGTTCGGGATGCAGTTCTTCCTGCCGCTGGAACTGGGCCGCGTCTGGCTCTGGCTGGTGGCGATCCTCTTCTCGGCCGGCGCGCTGGGCGCGGCGGGAGCGGCCCTCGGGGCGGCGGCGCGCGAGGTCCGCGCGGTCTCGCTGCTCGCCTTCATGGTCACCCTGCCGATCGCCTTCCTCTCGCTGGTGCCGTCCGGCGCGGTCGGCTCGGGGGTCTTCGACGCGATCCGCATCTTCACCGCGCTCTTCCCCTTCAAGCCGGCGCTGCAGGCAATGACCGCCGCACTCGACGGGGCCGGCCCGGGAATCGGTGGGCCGCTGGTCCACCTCGCGGTCCTCGCCGCCGCCTACGCCGCGATCGCCCGCCTGGCGCTGCGCCGTTTCGCCACGGTTTAGACACACCCCTCCGCATCGTTTCCACCCTTTGGTTCCTATAGCGACCCCAAGCGTGGAAACGACCTGCCGCCGCGGGCGACGGAATCGAGGATGAACTCTTCGAGGCCGAGCCCCGGCTCGAGGTGGGCGCGGACGCGCTCGAGGATCGCCGGCTGGTCGAGCTCGGGGAGGGTCCGTTCCGCCGAGCGCACCGCCGCCAGCGCCACCGGCGAACCGTCGATCTCGAGGCAGCCGTGCTTGCTGCGGTAGGCGCTCACCCCGTCCACCTCGACCAGGTCGTAGTTGGGCTCGGTCGCGGTGAGCAGGGCGCGTTGCTCGGCGGTCGGGTGGAGAACGAAGACGGGCGCGGTCGTTCCCGGGCTCTCCAAGAGGGTCGCCGGGACGGCGCCGTAGGGAGAGACGTGGGCGGAGTAGACGACGTCGAAGCCCTCCAGCTCGGCGCGCAGCACCGGCAGCTCGACCCCGGGCTGCGGCGCGAGCTTGCGGGCGAGCGCCTCCGGGGCGGAGTTGGCGCCGTAGGAGAGGAGCGGGGTGCGGCCGGCCAGGTCGGGACCGGCGGCCGGCAGCTCGTGGGCGACGCCGTCGCGGTAGAGGTAGGAGCCCTCCGGCGTCGCGTAGGGGTACTCCAGCGCCCGCCTCAAGATCGCTGCCACCTCGCCCGGATCGGCCATCGGCTCAATCTCGCAGATAGGGTCAGCGCAGCATGAAGGTCCTCTTCATCGGCGACGTGGTCGGCGGCCCCGGGCGGAAGGGGTTGCGCGAAGCGATGCCCGGGTTGCGGGAGCGCTATGCGCCGGACCTGACGATCGTCAACGGCGAGAACTCAGCCGGCGGGGTCGGCATCACCCAGCGAACGGCCAACGACCTCTTCGACTCCGGCGCCGGAGTGATCACCACCGGCAACCACGTCTACCGCCACCGCGAGGCCTACGAGTTCCTCGACAGCGACGAGCGGGTGATCCGGCCCGCCAACTACCCGCAGGCGAACCCCGGGCGCGGCCACACCGTGGTCGAGGTCGACGGGATGCGGGTGCGTGTGATCAACCTCAGCGGCGGCGTCGGCCTGCGCGTCGCCCGCTCCCCCTTCGACACCATCGACTCGATCCTCAGCCACCACGAGCAGGACGCCGTGATCGTCGACTTCCACGCCGAAGTCTCGAGCGAGAAGGTCGCCATGGGCTGGCACCTCGATGGTCGCGTCGCGGCGGTGTTCGGTACTCATACCCATGTGCCTACGGCCGACGGGCGGGTACTGCCTGGTGGGACTGCTCATATCTCCGACGTCGGGATGACCGGGTCTCGGACCAGCGTGCTGGGAGTCAAGCCGGAGCAGGCGCTGCGGTCGATGATTTCTCAGATGCCGACGCGGTTTGAGACTGCTGAGGAGGATGTCTGGGTGATGGGTGCTCTGGTTGAGGTGAACGAGCGGGGACTGGCGGACTCGTTCGTGCAGGTGATGACGCCGGTTAGTGGATAGGTGAGGACGAGGGATACCCCTCCTCTCTCAACTTGCTCGGGTGGATTGGGGAGAGCCGTCCGAGGAGCGCTCGACCGAGAAGTACAAGCCGTTCGGAGGGGTATCCCTCGTCCTTCCGACAGTGCTTATGGCTACGAGGAGGAGCGGGTAGAACCAGACGATGTAGAGGTAGAACCAGTGGTGAAGCGTCAGCTGGAGCAGGATCAGGAGCGCGGCTGAGAGAGCAGCTAGCTGCGTTACGGACTTCCGGCGCGGGCGGAAAGCGAAGAGCAGGGAGAAAGCTCCGGTCGCTGCCAGCAGGACGGTGCGGAGAGGTTCAAGCGAGGTTTGGCCCCAGATGCTGAAGGGGGACTCGCGGCCGGCTTGCGTCGCGATCGTTCGGTCGTAGAACGTGTGAAGACCTGGGTTCAGGGCGGGCCAGGTGAGGACGGCTGCCGTCACAAGGAGCGCGCCGAGGACGAACAGAAGCGCTGGGCGGCCGAGGGTGTCCTGCGCGCGGGGTCGTGCTCGAACACCCTCGGCCGAACTCGGGCCGTTGTCTTGGGATAGCGGTTCGGGGCGAGGTCGGTACGTCAGCAGCATTGGCCCGAGCGGGGCCGCTACGAACTTGGCCCAGACCGCAGTGGCGAGTAACGCTCCACGGGCTAGCGGCTTCGCGGCGAAGTAGAGGGTGGCTAAAAGGAGCGCGGCAACGAGCGAGTCGTTGGAGTTGGACTCGAGGGCGTAGGCGGTGTAGGGGTAGGCGGCCCAGCCGAAGGCGAGGGTTGCGGCTAGGCGCTGGCCCTCGGGGCCCGGGCGGATGCGGATTCCTAGGAGGATCAGGAAGGTGAAGGCGGCGATGTCGAAGAGGACGGCGGCACCGTGGGCGGCCGGCAGGTCGTCCCATTCGCCCGACCAGGGCCAGATCGCCTCGAAGGGGACGTAGGCGAGGTAGTTGACCGGGCCGTAGGTGTCGCCGGAGGAGATGTCGTCGGGGAAGTTGTCGTAGATCGGTTCCCCGTGGACGATGCGGTCGGCGCCGACCACCCCGGCGTAGCCGACGTCGATCGCGCCGGAGTCGGCGACGTTGAGGCCGACGCGGAAGCCCATCAGGAAGAGCGCGCCGACGATCATCCACATCACCGGCCAGACCGGGCGCAGCCCCTCCCCCACGCCGCGCAACCCGATCCACAGCGAACGGCCGAGGAGATAGAGCAGCACCGGGTAGACGAGCGGGACCGAGACGCCGATCTCGGCGCGGTTGAAGAAGTAGTGCGAGACGCCGAAGCCGAGCAGGACCAGGAGGTCGAGGTTGGCGACCCGCCACAGCCGCCGCCAGTCGACGAGGCCGAGCAGGAAGATCAGGCAGAGGGGGAGGAAGACGTAGGGGGCGTTGAGCTTGTGGCCGAAGGCGCCGGAGTAGCCGCGGGCCATCTTCCAGGCGACCTGTTCGCCGGTCCACGACTCGGTCACCTCGCCGCTGTGGGCGTCGACCAGGACCAGCGCCAGCTCGTCGCCGCCTTCGAAGTAGGCGACCTCCCAGTGGCCGTCCTCGAAGGTGGCCGTCGGCCCAAGCTCCCCATGCTCGCGCTCCTCTTCGCGGACCTTCGGGTCCTTATCGGCGGCGGCAATCGCTTCGGCGCGGGTGACCTTTTCACCTGCCGACGCGGAGGCTGGCAAAGCAACTGAAACAAGGAGCGTGACGATGAGCAACGCCACGGCCACTGCGGCGGGTGGCGGAGCGTGACTTCGAGCACAGCCCCGCGAGCACGAAGGCACGCTCCGACAGGACCCGCCGCCCAGAGCGCCCCCGTCCCTCACCCGTCCCGCGCCGCCCCGAAGTGCTCGCGGATGACCGGCGCCACGTCGCGCAGCGCCCACTGCTCGCGCTCGTCCGCCGAGGCGGGCCCGCAGCCGACGAAGAGCAGCGGCCCGAGGGAGTCGCCGGCGTGCAGGGCGCCGTGGCTGCCGCCGCCGGCGTGGCTGACCCCGCCCCAGTCGACCGCCTCGAAGCCGGGCTCGAGCGAGAGGACGAAGTCGCCGGCGTGCGGGGCGGTCAGCGCCGACCAGACCCGCGCCAGCGGATCGGGGTAGGTCTCGCTGCGCAGCCGTCCCCCCTCGACCGAGGCGGCGAGCGCCTCCAGCTCCCCCTCCACCTCCCAGCGCCCGCCGCGCAGGTCGGCGACCTCTTCCCCGGGCCGGAAGCGCACCGACGCGTCGCCGCGCTCGACCACCGCCCACTCGCCGCCCGCCGCCGGCATCCCCGGGCCGCACTCGCGCCGCAGCGGCATCCCGTCCTCCCCCTCGAGCCGGCAGACCAGGTCGACGCCCTCGATCACGCTCAGCCGGGCCGCCACCGCGAGCGGCTCGGCCCGCTCCCCCTCCCCCGGCAACAGGTAGACGTGGGCGGCGCGGCCGGTCGGGCTGACCGCGAGCTGGGCCCGCTCTGGCTTCTCCTCGGAGGGCTGCAGCACCGACCACTCGGCGGCGAGCAGCTCGGCCAGCGGCAGGCCGCGGTGGACGTCGGTCTGGGCGTGGTCGGCGAGCAGGATCACCGCGTGGCCCTCGAGGAAGGCGTCGAGCCCGCCCGCCGCCTCGGCGTAGGCGCCGAAGGCGGCGTCGGCCTTGGCGATCGACTCGACGCTCGCCTCCGGCCCGTGGCGGTGCGAGTAGTGGTCGTTGTCCGGCAGCGAGAGGAGGAGGAACTCGTAGAGGTCCTCCTTGACCAGCTCGCCGGCGCAGCAGGCGGCGTAGCCGTCGCGGTTGCCGGGGATCGAGGTCGATTTGCAGGGGACGTCGCGACTGGCGTAGAGGTCGCCGTAGAAGAGGTCGGTCGGCCCCCAGGTGTGGTGGTGGAACTTCAATTTGGTCGCGTCGACGGCGCGTTTCAGCAAGCCCTCCAGCGAGACCTCGTGCCGCTGCCGGCCGCGGTAGATGAGGAACGGCGTGCAGGCGGTGCGGGCGCCGGCGTCTTCGAGGCTCTCGAAGACCGTCTCCACCTCGGGGCTGAGGTGGGCGAGGTTCATGTTGTAGACGAGGTCGTAGAGGGCGCGGAAGACGCCGAAGGCGCGGGTCGCCTCCAGCGAGGAGCCGTACTCGACGTAGCGCCGCTCGAGCCGGTGGTACCAGTTCATGCCGCTGATCCAGTGCTCGTCGGCGCCGACGCCGGTGACCATCTCGGCGCTGGCGACGGGAGTCACCGAGGGGAAGCTGGAGACGCAGTCCTCGATCAGCACCCCGCGCTCGACCAGGGCGGCGAAGGTCTGGGCGCGGCCCTCGGCGATCGCCCGCTGCAGCATGTCGGTGCGCAGCGAGTCGACGTAGGTGAGGACGAGCTTCTTGCGTGGCACCGTCTGAATGATGCCCGGCGCGACCCGCCGCTAGCGGAGGACGCGCAGCCCGGCGTGTTTGCGCTGCGCGCGGCGGTGGCGGGAGATGCCCAGCCAGGCCAGCGCCAGAACGATGGCGATGACCGCGATCGAGAGCAGCAACGAGATCGCGATCACGACCAGTGCCGCCAGGCTGACGATGAAGGCGAGCGCGCCGCCACCGCTGCCCTCGCGGCGGCTGGCCCCGTAGACGAGGTCGCTGATCACGATGCAGGCGAGGACCGCGCCGGCCAAACCGAGCAGCCCGCCGACGATCCCTTCGAGCAGGAAGCCGGCGACGAAGCCGATCACGGCGGCGAGGATCGTCATCCGGCCACGGGCAGATCCGTGGGTGCCGGTGGTTCCGGCCAGCATGCCGACCGCGAGTCCGATTCCGAGCTCGGTGAGAACGTCCATGTGCGAAAACCTAACCGAGGCTGGCGCCCGCGCGTCGATCCGCCACACTTCAGCGATGGCGGAAGTGCCCGAGCCGACCCACCGCAGGCGATCCCACGCCGGCACCCGCGACCTCGAGCGCTACGCCGGCCTGTTCGCCGAGCGCACCGGGGTGATGCGCTCCTCGGCGATGCGCGACCTGATGGCGATCACGGCGCGGCCGGAAGTGATCTCGCTCGCCGGCGGGCTGCCGGACACCTCGACCTTCCCGCCCCAGAGCTTCGCCGCGCAGATGACGCGGATCGCCCAGGAGTCCGCCGCGAAGGCACTGCAGTACGGGCCGACCGAGGGCTTCGAGGAGACCAAGGACTGCATCCTCGAGGTGATGGGCGCCGAGGGAATGCTGCCCGACCCCGACGACATCATCGTCACCACCGGCGGCCAGCAGGCGATCGACCTCGTCTGCAAGACGCTGATCGACCCCGGCGACGTCGTCATCTGCGAGGCCCCCACCTACCCCGGCGCGATCCCCACCCTCTGCAGCTACCAGGCCGACGTCGTCCAGGTCGAATGCGACGAGGACGGGATGCAGGTCGAGGCCCTGGAGCAGCTCCTAGACGAGCTGCGCGCCGAAGGGCGGCGGCCGAAGTTCATCTACTCGGTGCCGAGCTTCCAGAACCCGGCCGGGGTGACGATGTCCCTGGAGCGGCGGCGGCGCCTGGTCGAGCTTGCGCGCGCGCAGGAACTGCTGGTGGTCGAGGACAACCCCTACGGGCTGCTGCGCTACGGCGGCGAGCCGATGCCGCCGCTGTACCAGCTCGACGGCGGCGACTTCGTCATCTACCTCGGCACCTTCTCGAAGATCCTCTCCCCCGGGATCCGGCTCGGCTGGGCGGTGGCGCCGCCGCCGGTGATGGAGAAGATCGTCCTCGGCAAGCAGGCCGCCGACCTCTGCACCTCGACCCTGACCCAGTACTTCGTCCGCGAGTACTTTGCCGAACGGCGCTGGCAGCACTACGTCAACGACCTGGTCGAGATCTACCGCGACCGGCGCGACACGATGCTCGAGGCGCTGCGCGCCAACTTCCCGGCGGAGGCGACCTGGACCGAGCCCGAAGGCGGCCTCTTCATCTGGGCGACGCTGCCCGACTACATCGACACCAGCGACCTGCTGGCGAAGGCGCTGCGCGCCGACGTCGCCTTCGTCCCCGGGCAGGCGGCCTACGTCGACGGCCGCGGCAGCCACTCGATGCGGCTCAACTTCTCCGGGGTCAACGAGGACGAGATCCGCGAGGGAGTGCGGCGGATCGGCAAGGTGATCGCCGAGCAGGTCGACCTCTACGGGGCGCTGACCGGCGAGCAGCGGCTGCCCGAGGCGGCCGAGGAGCCGGCGCCGAACGTCGTCCCCTTCCGCAAGGCGGGCGAGGCCTGATGAAGGTCGCGGTGCTGAAAGGCGGCCGCTCGCTGGAGCGCGGGGTCTCGCTGCGCTCGGGGGCGCGGGTCGAGGACGCGCTGGAGCGGCTCGGCCACGAGGTGCTGCCGATCGACGTCGGCGCCGACCTGGTCAAGCGGCTGGTCGCCGAGCGGCCCGACGTCGCCTTCGTCGCGATGCACGGCGTCGGCGGCGAGGACGGCACCGTCCAGGAGCTGCTGGAGATCCTCGGCATCCCCTTCACCGGACCGGGCGCGGCGGCCTGCGCGCGCTGCATGGACAAGGTCCAGGCGAAGGACGCGATCGAGCTCGCCGGCCTCCCAACCCCCCACTGGTTCGCCTTCAACCAGACGGCCTTCCGCGAGTTCGGCGCCGCCGACGCGCTCGGCCGCCTGGAGGAGACGCTCGGCTTCCCGCTGGTGGTGAAGCCGAGTCGCGGCGGCTCCTCGCTCGGGGTCAAGTTCGCCCGTGCGGCGGGCGAGGTCCCGCAGGCGCTGGTCTCCGCCTTCAGCTACGACGACCGGGTCCTGCTCGAGCGCTTCGTCGACGGCCGCGAGCTGGCGGTCAGCGTGCTCGGCGACGAGCCGCTGCCGGTGGTCGAGGCGATCCTGCTGGAGGGGGACCGCTACGACTTCGAGGCGCGCTACGAGATCGGCCGCACCCGCTTCGCCTGCCCCGCCGACCTGAGCGACGAGGAGACACGCGCCGTCACCGAGGCAGCGCTCGGCACCTACCGCGCGCTCGGCTGCACCGGCTTCGCCCGCATCGACCTGATCCTCAGCGAGGACGGGCCGTGGCTGCTGGAGGCGAACGCGATCCCCGGCCTGACCGACACCAGCCTCCTCCCCCAGGCCGCGGAGGGGGCGGGGCTTCCCTTCGAGGGCCTGGTGGCGCGAATCCTCGATTTGGCACTAACGCCCCAGGGCGTTTCTTAGGAGCGAAAAGCAAGCAGCTCTAGGAGGAGCGAGGGAGCGTGCTCTGCACGTGACCGATCGACGACGACGAGATGCGCCGCTTTGCAGCCCTAAGAATCGCCCTGGGCGAAATCCTCGGGGGTTACTTCGTCGAGGAAGTCTTTGAATTTGTCGACGACCTCCTCGGTGTCCTCGACCTCGTGCTCGAACTCGATCGCCGACTCCTCGATCACCTCCTCGGCCGCGAAGATCGGAGCCGAGACGCGGACCGCCAGGGCCAGCGCGTCTGAGGGGCGCGAGTCGATCTCGACCTCGGAGCCGTTGACCGAGACCGTGATCGAGGCGTAGAAGGTGTTGTCGCGCAGCTCGGTGACGGAGACCCGCTCGCATTTGGCGTCGAGGTTCTCGAGCATGTCGGAGAGCAGGTCGTGGGTCATCGGCCGCGGCGTCGAGGCCCCCTGCAGCTTCATCAGGATCGCCGCCGCCTCGGGGTGGCCGATCCAGATCGGCAGGAACCTGTTTCCGTCCACGGTCTTCAGCAACACGATCGGCTGCTTGCCGACCATGTCGAAGCTGACGCCATAGATCTGCATCTGCTGCAAAAGGAGCTCCCGACCGTGGTTGACGCCGAAGTATAGGTCGGGCCTAGATGGGCGATCCTGGATTCGAACCAGGGACCTCGTCCTTATCAGAGACGCGCTCTAACCAACTGAGCTAATCGCCCGGGGACGGCGATGATAGCGACGAGAGCCGGAGCGCTCAGGGGCCGGTGCGCTTGCGGAGGCGGCGGGCGAGGGCGTGGGCTTCGCCGACGTCGGCGAAGCTGAGCTCGGCGACGATTCCGTCTTTCTTGGCGCGGGCGACGACCTCGTGGCCGAGGGCCTCCTCGAGGGCGTCGGCGACGTCGCGGAGGGCGGCCTGGGCGTCGGGGTCGGCCGGGGCTCGTCTTGGTTTGGTCTTTGGCTGGCCAGCCAGCCGAACCCTCTCCTCGGTTTCGCGGACCGACCAGCCGCCGCGGGCGGCGTCGCGGGCGAGGCGGCGGCGAATGTCGTTGCCGGGGACGCCGAGGAGCGCCTTGCCGTGGCCCTCGCTGAGGTCGCCGGCCTCGAGCAGCTGCAGCGCCTCGTCGGGGAGCTCGAGCAGCCGGATCAGGTTGGAGACGGCCGGGCGGCTGCGGCCGACGCGGCGGGCGAGCTCCTCTTTGGTCAGGCCCAGGTCGCGGACCAGGGCATCGCAGGCCTTGGCCTCCTCGACGGGGTTCAAGTCCTCGCGGACCATGTTCTCGATCAAGGCGGCCTGCAGGCGCTCGGCCTCCTCCTGGTCGCGGACGACCGCCGGCACCTTCTCGATCCCGGCCTGCTGGGCGGCGCGCCAGCGGCGCTCGCCGGCGACCAGCTCGTAGCTGCCGTCGGGGAGGGGGCGGACGAGCAGCGGCTGGACGACGCCGCTGGCCTCGATCGAGGCGGCAAGCGCCGCCAGGGCGTCGGCGTCGAACTTGGTCCGCGGCTGGCTGGGATTCGGCTTGATCAGCGAGACCGGCAGCTCGCGCAGCTCGCCGGCGGCGGGGACCTCGGACTCGGGAATGATCGAGGAGAGGCCGCGGCCGATCCCGCGGCGGGTGCTAGCCACGGCTCGCGAGCTCCTTCGCCAGGGCGCGGTAGGCGACGGCGCCGTGGGAGGACGGGGCGTGCTCGGTCACGGGCAGACCATAACTCGGCGACTCGGCGACTCGAACGCTGCGGGGGATCACCGTCTCGAAGACCATCCCGTCGAAGTGGTCGCGCAGCTCCGTCTCGACGTCCTGGGCCAGCCGGGTCCGCTCGTCATGCATGGTGATCAGCAGACCCGAAACCTCTAGTCGAGGGTTCAGCTCACGCCTGATCAGGCTCAGGGTTTCCAGGAACTGGACCAGGCCCTCCAACGCTAGGTACTCGGCCTGGACGGGGACGATCACCCGGTCGGCGGCGGTCAGGGCGTTGACGCTGACCGGGCCGAGGGCGGGCGGGCAGTCGAGGAGCGTGACCGCGAAGCGCTCGCGAATCGGACCCAGGCGTTCCCGCAGGCGCGTCTCCGAGCCCTCGATCCGCGGCAGCTCGACAGCGGCGCCGGCGAGGTCCTTGTTGGCGGGGACGATCCAGAGGTTGTCCGGGCCCGCCGGCCGTGCCGCCTCGGCGACCGAGGTCTCACCGGTCAGGCAGTCGTAGGAAGAGGGGTGAAGGTCGCGGTCGCCGCCGACTGCAACGGTCGCGTTGCACTGCGGGTCGAGGTCGACGAGGAGGGTCTGTTTGCCCTCGGTGGCGGCGCAGGAGGCGAGGTTGACGGCGGTCGTCGTCTTCCCGACCCCACCCTTCTGGTTCGCCACGGCGTAGACCTTGCCCATTGCAGGCCAGCCTAGTCAACGCGCCGCCCGCACATTCCCCAGCGCGATTGCAACGCCTTTTCCGGCGGTCGGATAGCCTGCTGGCCGTGTCCGAGAGCTACGAGTGGCCCGACAACCCCGCCGAGCGCGCCCAGGAGCTGGTCGAGGGCGTGCTGGACGAGCTCGACCTCGACGGCGACGTCGTCGTCGACGAGAACGACGAGCGAATCCTGCTCACGGTCGAGGGGGAGGACGACTACGGCCTGCTGATCGGCAAACGCGGGCAGACGATCGACGCGCTGCAGCTGCTCTGCTACCAGGCTGCCTTCCGCGGCCTGCGCGAGCGTAAACGGGTGGTCGTCGATGCCGCCGGCTACCGCGCCCGCCGCCGCGAGACGCTCGAGAGCCGCGCCGACCGCGCCGCCGACCAGGCGCAGACCAACAACCGCGTGGTCGAGATGGACCCGATGAGCGCGCAGGAACGGCGCGTCGTCCACGAACGGCTGAAAGAGCGCGCCGGGATCGAGACCTACAGCGAGGGCGACGAGCCGAATCGCTGCGTGATCGTCGCGCCGCTCCTCCCCGAGTGACCGGGGACCCAGCCGCGGCGCTCGACGCGGCGGCGCGGGTGAAGCTGGAGACCGTCCTCGCTCTGCTGGCCGAGGAGCGGGCTTCGGTCAGTTCGGTGGTCGACGAGCGCGCCTGGAAGGTGCACGTCCTCGACAGCCTCACCGGGCTCGAGGTCCCGGAGCTGCGCGAAGCACGGCGGGTCGCCGACGTCGGCGCGGGAGCGGGCTTCCCCGGCCTCGCCCTCGCGGTCGCCCTGTCCGGCTCCCAGATCGACCTGGTCGAGTCGGTGGGACGCAAGTGCGAGTTCATGCTGCGGGCGATCGAGGTGGCCGGAATCGGCAACGCGAGCGTCCTCAACACCCGCTCCGAGGATCTGGCGGCAGGCGAGGGCCGGGAGACCTACGACGCCGTAACGGCCCGCGCCGTGGGCCGTCTCTCGACCCTCGCCGAGCTCGCATCTCCGCTGCTGAAGCCAAATGGAGTCCTCGTCGCCTGGAAGGGAAAACGCGACGCGGACGAGGAGAGGCAGCTACAGAGCGCCTCAGAGGCCCTGGCAATGAGCCCGGAGCAGATCATCGACGTAGGCAACCGAGCCGGCAGCGAACACCGCCACCTCCACGTAATCCGCAAGACCGGCCCAACGCCACCGAACCTCCCCCGAAACCCCGGGATCGCGAAGAAGCGCCCCAAGGGCTGACCTCAGCTCACCAGAAAGCGCTCGTTGGAGGGGTATGGACACCCCCTGAACGGCTTGTACTTCTCGGTCGAGGCGCCCTAGGACTGCTGCAGGCGAACCACCCGAGCAAGTTGAGTGAAGGGGGTGTCCATACCCCTCCACACCAGCCTCACCGCCGCTTCTTTTTCTTCCGAGGCGGAGGAGGAGGCGGTTTCGACGCCTGGATCGCCGCCGCGCCCTCGGGCGTGGCCACGACCGGCGGCGGGACGATCCGTTTGATCACCAGCTGCTGCCCGATCGTCCAGAAGTTGGTCGTGATCCAGTAGAGGATCAGCCCGGCCGGGAAGTTGAGGATGAAGGGAACGAAGATCAGCGGCAGCGCGAACATCATCATCCGCTGGCTTTTATCCGCGGTGACCGCCATAACCGCGCCGGAAGCCAGCTGGGTGCCGACGTAGAGGATCAGCAGGGCGATCAGTTCGCCGCCTTCTGCCTTGCCGGTGAGGTCGTGGATGAAGAGGAATTCGGCTCCGTAGGCGGCGCAGTGCCCCGCCTCCGGGCAGCCCATGTCCGGCGGGAGCTCGTGGCGGAGCACGTAGAAGAGGGTGATGAAGACCGGCAGCTGGGCGAGAAGCGGCAGGCAGGAAGCCAGCGGGTTGACTTTGTTCTCTTTGTAGAAGCGCATCATTTCCTGCTGCATGCGCTGTTTGTCGTTTTTGTATTTCTCCTGCAGCTCCTTGATCTGCGGCTGCAGCGCCTGCATCGCGCGCATGCCTTTCAGCTGTTTGTAGGTCAGCGGGATCAGGACCGCGCGGGTGACGACGGTGAGGGCGATGATCGACATCCCCCAGCTGAGGCCGGCGCTGTCGTGGAAGAACTGCAGGACGCCGTTGGCGACGTCGATCAGCGGCTGGAGGATGTTGGCGGTGAGGGGCGTCATCGGTGAGCTTTGTGCCACTCGGCCGGGTGGACCGGGCCGGTGCGGAGCGTGAATCTATCGGGGACGGGGTCGAAGCCGCCGTGACTGAAGGGGTTGCAGCGCAGAATCCGCCATCCAGCGAGGAGAAAACCGCGGATCACGCCGTAGCGTTCGACCGACTCGACCGCGTAGGCGGAGCAGGTCGGCTCGTAGCGGCAGCGGCGGGGAAAGGCCGGGGAGATCCAGCGCTGGTAGCCCCGGACCGGGGCGAGGAAGATGCGTTTCACGTGGAACGGCCCCCGGCAAGAGCCTCTTCCAGGTTGGCCGCGACGCCCGCCATTCCCTCCCGCTCGATCAGCTCCTTGAGCTCAGCACGGGCGACGATGACGAAATCGTGCCGCGGGGGCAGCCGGTCGGCGAGGCCCCAAAAGGCCTCGCGCAGCGCCCGCTTCACCTTGTTGCGATCGACGGCGCCGCCGACCTTGCGGCTGACCGAGACGCCGAGCCGGACCTCCTCGCGGTCTTCGTCCTTGCGGGGAAAGGTGTAGAGCACGAGGTATCGGGTCGCGGTCGACGACCCGTCGCGATACACGCGGTCGAACTCGCCGCTGCGCGAAAGGCGTCGGCGCTTAGGCGCCACGGTTAAGGAGTGAGGCGCTTGCGACCTTTGCGCCGGCGACGCTTGAGGACGGCGCGGCCACCGCGGGTGCTCATCCGGGCACGGAAACCGTGGGTCTTGGCCCGCTTCCGCTTCTTTGGCTGATAGGTGCGCTTCATTGCCGGCGGAAGTATAGGGAGCGGCCCGAAAATCTTTTTCTGCGGGATTTGCGGGGCGCCCCGGTTGGCTCCTCAGGCACGCCGCTATGGTCGCCAGCCGGTGCCCGACGACTCTCCCCGACACGAGCTCGACGCCCTCTGGCGGCAAACCCAGGAGCGGCTGAGGGCCTCGGTCCCGGAGTCCACCTACCGCCTTTGGCTCGAGCCTCTGGAAGCGGCCGGGGCCGAAGGCGACACGCTTTTTCTCGCCGCCCCCGAGGGTATCCGCGCCTGGAGCGAGCGCCGTTACTCGGTGCTGATCGCCGAAGCGCTGCGGGAAGCGGAGACGCCGCTGGAGCAGGTGAGCTTCGCCGAGCCAGGTCCGCTCGGGGGCGGGCCTGAGCACGACCCCGACCTGAATCCCAACTACACCTTCGAGCGATTCGTGATCGGCCCCGGCAACCGGCTGGCGCACGGCGCCGCCCTGGCGGTGGCCGAGGCCCCGTCGGAGGCCTACAACCCGCTCTTTCTCCACGGCCCACCCGGGCTCGGCAAGACCCATCTCCTCGCCGCGATCGCCAACTACCTGCGCGACAACGCTCCCGGCCTCAGCGTCCGCTACACGACCGCCGAGTCCTTCACCAACGAGTTCGTCGCGGCGCTGAAGTCGAAGGGCAGCGACGCCTTCAAGGTCCGCTATCGCGACATCGACGTCCTGCTGATCGACGACGTCCAGTTCCTCCAGGGCAAGCCGGCCACCGAGGAGGAGTTCTTCCACACCTTCAACGCTCTGTATGAGTCCGGCAGCCAGCTGGTGCTCTCGGCCGACCGCATCCCCAGCGAGCTCTCGACGCTCGCCTCGCGCCTGCGCGACCGCTTCGAGTGGGGGCTGACGGTGGCCGTCGAGCCACCAAACCTGGCGACCCGGCTCACGGTCCTGCGCCACCTGGTCGAGGAGGCCGGGGTCGAGATCGCCGACTCCGGCGCCCTGACCGAGCTGGCCAATCGGATCGACGCCAACGTCCGCCAGCTGCACGGCGCCCTGACTCGCGTCCTCGCCCACGCCTCGCTGATGGCCCGCCCGCTCAGCACGGAGCTGATCGCCGAAGTCATCCCCCTTCACCGCGCCTCGCAGCCGACCTCCGTCGAGGAGATCCAGCAGCGGGTCGCCGAGCGCTACGGCATCTCCCGCGCCGAGCTCGTCGGCTCCAGCCGCGCCGCCACCCCGCTGCGTGCCCGGCAGGTGGCGATCTTCCTCACCCGCGACCTCACCGACCTCTCGCTGCCGCAGATCGGCCGCCTCTACGGGGGCCGCGACCACAGCACCGTCCTCAACTCGCTGCGCCGCGTCGAAGCCAGCCTCGACGAGGACGTCGAGCTGGCCGAGAAGGTCCGCGAGTTACGCGGCGCTATCCACAATCCCGTTGCCGAGGAGCGCTGACAGCCGCCGGCACTGTAAGAATCCCCAGCCCCCCACAGGGCTTTCCACAACCGGAAATCCGCAGGACAACGCCAAATGCGTCGCAGCCGGACTTCTTTCCACAGGACCTAACTCAACTCAAGAAGGCAATCATCAACTTGAAGCTCACGACCAAACGAGAAGATCTCGTCTCAAAGCTCTCGATCGTCTCCAGGGCCGTGTCTACCCGCGCGGCCACCCAGGCGCTCTCCGGTGTCCTGCTCAGCGCTCAGGGCGGCCGCGTCACCCTCGCCGCCACCGATCTCGACCTCGGGCTGGAGACGACGCTCGAGGCCAACGTCGAGAGCGAGGGCTCGGTCCTCCTCCCTGGCCGCCTGTTCGCCGAGGTCGCCCGTTCGCTGGCCGACCCGACGGTCGAGATCGAGTCGCGGGAGGCCGAGCGGGACGTCGAGATTCGCAGCGGCGGCTCCAGCTTCCACCTGCGGGTGCTGCCGGCCGAGGACTTCCCGAACCTGCCCCAGCCGCAGGAGGACCCCGGCCTGAAGATTCCGGCGGCGGCGCTCGAACAGAGCATCGAGCTGGTCGCCCGCGCCGCCTCGCGCGACGACATGCGGCCGGTTCTCACCGGCGTCTTCGTCTCGGCCAGCGGCAAGGAGATGACGATGGTCGCCACCGACTCCTACCGGCTGGCGGTCAAGCGAACCGAGCTCGAGGCCGAGCTGAGCGGCGAGCTCGAGGCCAACATCCCGGCTCGCGCGCTGCGCGAGCTCGGCCGGATCCTCGCCGTCGAGGAGGCCGGCGCGGCGGAGATCACCCTGCTGCCGAACCAGGCGGTGTTCGTGGCCGGGGCGATCACCCTCAGCACCCGCTTGATCGACGGCCAGTTCCCGAACTT
>DATAMR010000058.1:0-30819 GCA_036260485.1 Solirubrobacterales bacterium
GAAGCGTCTCCGAGCTGCGTTCCTTGAAGAAGCCCGGGCCGACTTCGCCCACCGCGGCGAGCACTGCGGAGCCGCTACCCATGCGGCCGCTCCACGGCGCCATGCTCCTTGGTCCTCGCCTCGGGAGAGGAGAGGAAATCGGAGATGATCTCGACCGAGAGCACCCCGGCGATCCGCCCCTGGCGATCGGCCACAGCCGCGTACTGCGCCTCTCCCTGCAGTAGGTCGGCAAGCGCGTCGCGCATCACGTCGTCGCGGTCGAGCAGCGGCCCCAGCGGGCTGTCGGGTTGGGGCGGGACCGTCTCCCCGGCGAGGTCGCGGGCGGACAGCCAGCCCAGCGGCCGCCGCTCGCCGTCGACCAGCAATGGATACGGAACCTCGGCGTCGCGCAGCTTTGCCCGCACCTCCGCCGTCGCCTGGCCGACGTGGGCGAGCGGCGCCTCCCAGAGGTCGATGTCGGAGACCCGCATCAGCGCCAGCCGCTTCAGGGCTCGGTCGGCGCCGACGAAATCCTCGACGAACTCGTTGGCCGGCGCCATCAGCAGCTCGGCCGGGGTCGCGTACTGCTCAACCCTGCCGCCCTCGCGCATCACCGCGATCCGGTCACCCATCTTGATCGCCTCGTCGATGTCGTGGGTGACGAAGAGGACGGTCTTGCCGATCTCGGCCTGCAGGCGCAGGAACTCGTTCTGCAGGCGCTCGCGGTTGATCGGGTCGATCGCGCCGAAGGGCTCGTCCATCAGCATCACCAAAGGGTCCGCGGCCAGCGCCCGGGCGACGCCGACGCGCTGCTGCTGGCCGCCGGAGAGCTGGGCGGGATAGCGGTCGCCGAGCTCGGGGTCGAGGCCGATCAGCTCCAGCAGCTCGGCGCTGCGCTCGCGGATCCGGTCCTTCTTCCAGCCCAGCAGCTGGGGGACGGCGCCGATGTTCTCGCTGATCGTGCGGTGGGGGAAAAGGCCGATCTGCTGGATCACGTAGCCGATCTCCCGCCGCAGCTGCGCCGGGTCGCGGTCGCGGACGGACCGGTCGCCGAGGAGGACGTCGCCTTCGGTGATCTCGACCGTACGGTTGACCATCCGCATCGCCGTCGTCTTGCCGCAGCCGGAGGGGCCGACGAGGACGCAGATCTCACCCGCCGGGACCTCCAGCGTCAGCTTGTCGACCGCCGGGGCGGTGGCGTCGCCGTAGCGCTTGGTCGTCTCCTCGTAGCGGACGGAGGAGGTCGCCTGGTCGTTCATAGCCCCAGTCTTTCCCCTTGTTCGGCGGCGCGAATCACGATTTCCTCCAATCCCTCGATTTCGCCTCCCCGCATCTGCACCCGGCCGGCGACGACGGCGGTGTCGACGACGGCGCCGGCTGCGGCGTAGACGAGGTCGGCGGTCAGGTCGCCGATGCCGAGCTCGGGTGAGCGCGGGTCGAGGAGGAGGAAGTCCGCGGGGGCGCCCGGCTCGAGCTTGGTCGCGCCGAGGCGGGGCGCGGCGACGCCGGTGGCGACGGCCCAGGCTTCGGCGGCGTCGATCGCGGTCGGGTCGGCGGCGGCGTGCTTCTGGGCGAGGGCGAAGGTCTTCAGGTCGGCGAGCAGGTCGAGCGAGTCGTTGGAGCCGGCGCCGTCGGTGCCGAGCCCGACCGCGACCCCCGCCGCACGCGCGGCGGGGTAGGGGAAGACGCCGCCGACCGCGAGCTTCATGTTCGCCACCGGGTTGGTGACGACGGTGGCGCCCCGCTCTGCGACCAGGGCCAGCTCCTCGGGGTCGAGCCAGACGCCGTGGGCGAGGACGGTTCGCTCGCTCAGCAGCCCGACGCGGTCGAGGTAGAAGGCGGGTCGGACGCCGTGCGCGGCGAGGCAGTCCTGAACCTCCTGCTCGGTCTCGGAGAGGTGGATCTGGACCGGCAGGTCGCGCTCGGCGCTGAGTTCGGCGATCCAGCGCAGCGACTCCTCGCTGACCGTGTAGATCGCGTGCGGGGCGAGGGCGGGGGTTATCTCGGGGCCGAAGCCGGAGAGCTCCTCGAGCCCGCGATGCGCCATCTCCCGCAGATCGGCCGGGGTGCCGCCGAGGTCGAAGAGCGGAGCGCCGATCGTCGCCCGCATCCCGGCGTCGGCGACCGCCCGCGCGGTCGCCGCCGGGTGCCAGTACATGTCCCAGAAGCGGGTGGTGCCGCTGAGCAGCATCTCGGCGCAGGCGAGGCGGGCGCCCCAGTAGACGTCCTCCTCGGAGAGCTTCGCCTCGACCGGCCAGATCTTCTCTTCCAGCCAAGGCATCAGCGGCAGGTCGCCGCCGGAGCCGCGGAAGAGCGTCATCGCCGCGTGGGTATGGCCGTTGACCAGCGGCGGCACCAGGTGGGCGCCGCCGGCGTCGAGTACCTCGTCTCCCGGCTGCGCCGCGACGTCGGGCCCGAGGGCCGCGATCGCCCCGTCCACGCAGCGAACCCCGACGCACTCCCCGTCCAGCAGCGCGTTTTCGACCGTCAGACCCATGGCCGCATCTTCGTCTGTTCCTTTTCGGTCCCATGCACGGATAAGGAACAGACGAATGTCATCGGCCCACCGCCCCGAGGCGGGGGAGGACCGCGGCCAGGCCCTCGCGCAGGCGCTCGGCGTTGATCGCCCGGTCGGCGGCCATCTCCTCGACGCCGATCGTCCCCTCGCCGAGGCCGTTGGCGAGGTTGTCGACGACGCAGAGGGCGGCGTAGTCGAGGCCGAGCTCGCCGGCGACGACGCACTCGCTGGCGATCGTCATCCCGACCACGTGCGCGTGGGCCGCCATCAGCCGGATCTCGGCCGGAGTCTCGAAGCGCGGTCCGCGCGCCTGCCAGTAGACGCCGCCGTCCCGCGGGGGCTGGCCGCCGTCGCTCCAGGCGGCGATCACTTCCGCCCGCCAGCCGGGAGCGAAGCCGGGCGCCGAGTGGGCGCGTGCGTCGCCGAAAACCGAGTCGCCGAGGTTGAGGGCGATGAAGTCGTCGGGGCAGACGAGGCTGCCGACGCCGAGCTCCTCGGGCCGCAGCGAGCCGACCGAGCCGATCGCCAGCACCCGGTCGCATCCCTGCTCGGCGAGCGGCCGCAGGGCCGCCTCGTGGTCGATCGCGTGGGGGAGGACGAAGGTCCCGTCGGTGGCGCGGTGGCGCTGGACGATCGCCGCCCCCTGCTCGGCCGCCGCAGCCGCGATCTCCTCGCCGCCCGGCCCGAGCGCGTTGCTGCCGAGGATGACGGCGAGCCGTCCCATTCGCCGATCCTATGCGCCGCGGTGCGCCTTGAACGCCGCCGCGGCCTCGTCGTGGTCGACCAGCGGCGGGGGGTAGCCGAGGCGGTCGAAGCCTTCCATCCGCCACGGTTCGAAGATCGCCATGCCGCGGACCCCCTCCAGCTCGGGCAGGTAGCGACGCACGTAGTGGCCGCCGGGGTCGAAGCGCTTGGCCTGGCGCACGGGGTTGAGGACCCGGTTGGGCCGGGTGTCGTTGCCGGTTCCCGCCACCCACTGCCAGTTGCCGGCGTTGTTGGCGATCTCGCCGTCTGAGAGCAGGTCCCAGAAGTGCCAGGCGCCGGCCCGCCAGTCGACGTAGAGGTCCTTGCAGAGGAAGGAGGCGACGGTCATCCGCGCCCGGTTGTGCATGAAGCCCTCCTCACGGAGCTGGCGCATCGCCGCGTCGACCAGCGGGTAGCCGGTGCGCCCCTCCCGCCAGGCCTCCAGCGCCCGCTCGGAGCGCGACCAGCGGTCCCGCCGCGGTCGGTAGTCGCGATGGGGGAGGGACGGGGTCGCGGCCAGCACCTGGTGGTGGAAGTCGCGCCAGCAGAGCTGCCGCGCGTAGGCCGCGCCGCCGCGCCGCTCGGTCGCTTCGCGGGCCAGCTCCAGCGGCGAGACGCAGCCCCAGCGGATGTGGGCGCTGAGCCGGGAGGTGCGGTCGCCCGGCAGGTCGTCGTGGCCGTCTTCGTAGGAGGCGAGGCCGTCGCGAAGCCAGGCGCGCATCAGCCTGCGGCCCTCGCTCTCGCCGCCGGCCATCCGGTTCGGCGACGGCTTGCCGTCGAGCAGCGAGTCGAGGCCCGGCAGCCGCCCCGCCTTCAGCTTCGAGGGAACCGCGAGCCGGCTCGGCAGCCGCAGTTCTTCCCGCCACGGCAGCTCGCTCCAGGCTCGGTGGTAGGGGGTGAAGACCTTGAAGTGGTCGCCGCCGGTCGGCGTCACCGCGCCCGGCGGCACAACCGTCACCCCGGGGTGCGCGGTGAACCCGATTCGCTCCTCCTCGCAGGCCCGCGCCAGCCGGGTCTCGCGCGCCCGCGCGTAGGCGCTCCAGTCGGCGCTGACGTGGATCGCCCCCGCGCCGCACTCCCGCGCCACCGCGATCGCCTCGCGGACCGGGTCCCCGCGCCGGACGAAGAGCCGGCCGCCCGCCTTGCGCAGCGATTCGTCGAGGTCGCGCAGCGCCTCGAGCATGAAGGCGACCCGGTTCGGCGCCGCGAAGCGCGATCCCAGCAGCCGCTCGTCGAAGACGAAGAGCGGCACCGTGCGCTCGGCCTTCGCCGCCGCCGCCAGCGCCGGGTGGTCGTGGACCCGAAGGTCCCGGTTGAAGAGCACGAGTGCCGTCTCGATTCGCATATGGTCGTGCAATGGAGAACGGAACCGCGCGGGACAAGGATCACGAACGCGACTCCGGCCGCGACGAGACCGAAGAGGAACGCCTCGACCGCAACCTCTCCGAGCTGCTGCAGGAGCTGCGCGTCGCCCTGCCGGGCGTCCAGGTCCTCTTCGCCTTCCTCCTCGCGGTCCCGTTCCAGCAGGGCTTCGAAAAGATCACCAGCTTCCAGCGGGACGTCTACTTCGGAACGCTGATCTGCACCGCGATCGCGGCGGTGATGCTGATCTCGCCCTCCGCCTACCACCGCGTCACCTTCCGCTACCAGCAGAAGCGCCGGCTCGTCTTCTACGCCAACCGCTTCTCGATCGTCGGCCTGATCTTCCTGGCGCTGGCGATGACCGGCGCGATCATGCTGATCACCGACGTCCTCTTCGGTTCGACGGCGACGGTCGTCGTCAGCGGTCTGGCCGCCCTCTCCTTCGCCTTCTTCTGGTTCGTGCTGCCGTTGCAGCGCCGGCTCAGGCTGGCGGCGGCGCAGGAGCCTCTAGGCGAGCCCGAAAAAGACTGAGCTCCTCGTCGAGCTCGTCGAGGAAGGGCAGCTCCGGCGCCTTCTCTCGCAGCAGATCGCGGTCGGCTTCCCAGATCTCGGTCTTCAGCTCGATCGGGACCTTGAATTCGTCGCGCACGGCGTCGCCTTCGGCTTCGTAGGCCTCGCGCAGGGCCCTGACGTTGGTCAGCTTGTCGGAGCCGTAGATCGCCAGCGCCTCGCCCGCGGCCGCCGCCACCCGTTCGCGGTGCTCGGCCTTGCGCTCGCGGTAGGAGTCGAGCGCTTCGTCGTCGGTCAGGGCGCCCACCATCCCCGCCACGCCTTCGCCGAACTCCTCCCGAATCTCGTCGAGGGTCGTGCCGGAGTCCTCGACGACGTCATGGAGGAGCGCCGCGGCCAGGACCTCCTCGCCGTAGCCGTGCTCGTCGAGCCGGGCGGCGACCGCCATCGGGTGCTCGACGTAGGGCATCCCGCCGCTGCCGTTGCGGACCTGTCCCGCATGCGCGGAGCGCGCCTTCTCCAGCGCGCTCTTCACCAGCGGCGAGCGCTCAGCGGCTGCCTCGATCCTCTCGGCCGGGGACACGCACTCAGACTAGAGCGCCGGGGGCGCGCGCGGGGAGCTCGTACTCGACCCGCTCGGCGCCCAGCTCGATTCGCGCCGGATCGCCGCCGAACCCGATCCAGCGGTCGCGCGCTTCGCGGCCCAGCTCGTCGAGCTGATCGTCGGAGTGGAGCGGGTCGTGGTGGAAGAGGACGGTGCGGTCGGCGCCGGTCCGCCGCGCGAAGCTGAGCGCGTGCGAGGTCGCCGAGTGGCCCCAGCCGACGTGGCAGGGGTACTCCGCGTCGGTGTACTGGCCGTCGTGGATCAGCAGCGAGGCGTCCTGGGCGAGGGCGAAGCCGCTGATCCAGTCCTCCTCGAGCGCGTCGAGGTCGGCGCCGAGGGCCGGCTCGTGGTCGGGGATGTAGGCGAGGGAGGAGTCGCCGTCGTCGATCCGGTAGCCGAGGGTGGGGCCGCGGTGGGAGACCGAGGCGGCGCGGATCCGGGCGGAGCCGATCTCCCACTCGCTCTCCGGGCAGTGGCGGAAGGAGACGTCGCAGGGCAGCTCGCGGACCTCGACGGGGGAGAGCGGGGCGGAGATGTAGCGGGCGATGCGGTCGCGCAGCGAGGCCTCGGGGGAGGCGGGCCCCCAGATCACGATCTCGGTCTGCGGGCGGAAGGCGGGGGCGAAGAAGACGAGGCCCTGGATGTGGTCGAGGTGGAGGTGGGTGAGGAGGATGTGCAGCCGGGCCGGCTCGTCGGGCTGGGCGAGGCCGAGGCAGCGGATGCCGGTGCCGGCGTCGAGCGCCAGCATCGAGCCGTCGGAGAGGGTGACGCCGACGCAGGAGGTGTTGCCGCCGTAGCGGATCGTTTCCGGCCCGGGGGCCGGGATCGACCCGCGCGTCCCCCAGAGCTTGACCTTCACGCCGGTCCCGCTCCGTTGCCGTTCGCCAGCGAGGGCCAGAAGACGGCGATCGCGCCCTGCGAGCCGTGGGCGGTGAGGATCGGGAAGGCCGAGACCTCGACGTGGTGCTCGGTGCCGTCGGTCGAGCGGACGGTCATCTCGGCGTGGGACGGTCGGCCGGCGCGGACCGCGCGGACGATCGGCAGGTCGTCGTAGGGGATTGGCTCGCCGCTCTCGTCGAAGGGACCGAAGAGCGAGCCCCACTCCTGCGGGCCGACGGTGCCGAGCTCCTCGAAGCGTTTGCCGAGCAGCATCCCGGCCGCTTCGTTGTAGAAGACGAGCAGCCCGCCCTCGTCGACCAGGAAAGCCGGCGTCGAGAGGGCCGACATCAGGTTGCGGGCGAGGATCAGCTCTAGGGGTCGCTGCGTCACGAAAGACACTTTAGATCGTCAAGTCTGAAGCGCCAGGGGGTGCCGGGTTTCGCTGCTTAAAGCCAAGAACATGGAGGTTCGCTTTGTTGCTGTTACAGAGGCGTGACTTTCGTCACTTAGATCCATTGAACTGGTGTAGGGGCGGTGGGGGTGCCCTCCCCCGGACACATCTCGCCAATGGCTCGATGTTGAGTGTCCTGGGGAGGGCACCCCACCGCCCGCGACAGGGATTGCTCCTCGCTAGCCGGCGGCTTCGGCGCTTCGGAGGCCGCTGCGAGCCCAGAGGGAGAAGAGGAGGGTGAGGGCCAGGCCTATTGCGAAGGCCAGCCCGACGAGCACTGGGTCTCCGGAGATGAAGCCTCGGCCGGCCTCCAGGAGGGCGGTGACTGGGTTGATGGAGGCTATTGCGTGGATCCAGCCGCTTAGTAGGTCCAGGGGGACGTAGACGGGGGCTAGGAAGAGGATCAGGAAGACGGGGAACTGCATCAGGGGGCCGCCCTGGATCGAGCGGACTCGGAGGGCTACCCCGGCGGCCCACATCGTCGCCGCGACGTTGACCAGGATCGCCAGCGCGTAGAGGGCGACGATTTCTCCGGCGCTGCCGCCGACGTCCATCTGGGCGAGCAGGGCCACCGCGGTCAGCACCGTCCAGGTGACGAAGGCGCGGAAGAGGGCGGCTAGGGCGTAGCCGGCGACGATGCCGCTGCGGTGGCCGGCGGCGAGCATGTACCGGCGGCCGAAGCCGGTCTCGAAGTCCCGCGCCATCGCGAAGCCGGTGAAGACGCCGCCGAAGGCCGCCGACTGCAGCAGGACGAAGACGAACTGGAAGGCGGTGTAGCCGCTGGGGAAGTCGAAGCCGGGGACTTCGCCGATCGCCGCCAGGCCGCCGGCGAAGGAGACGAAGAAGAAGAGCGGGAAGAGCAGCGACGGGACCAGGAAGGCCGGGTTGGTGAGGAAGTTGTGGATGCTGCGCCAGGCCACCGCGCGGGCGACGGTGGAGACTCCGGCGGGTCGGTTCTCGCTCACGTGCGCACCAGCCTCGTCTTCAGGGCGCTGCTCGCCGCCAGCATCCCCAGCACTCCGATTGCCGCGGCGATGCCGAAGCCGAGCGCCAGGTCGCCGAGGTTCCAGCCTTCGAACAGCAGCGAGCGGATCGCCTCCAGCAGGTAGGTGACCGGGTTGACGCTGGCGATCGTGTGGAACCAGTCGGTGGTCAGCAGGTCGAGCGGCAGCGCCATCGCCGAGAGGAAGAGGAAGACGAAGAAGACCGGGAACAGCCCCTGCACCGCCTCGCCGGAGCCGAACCGCAGCGCCGCGAAGAGGCCGATCGTCCCGAAGGCGACGGTGATCGAGACCGAGAGGGCGATCAGCACCAGCCCGCCCGCCGCCCCGGTGACGAGTTCGGCGCCGGCGAGCAGCCCGACCGTGAGGTAGACGACCGCCTGGACGACGCCGAGCACGAAGGCCCCCGCCAGCAGGCCGCTGAGCAGCGCCGCGCCGCGCAGCGGGGTCAGCGCCAGGCGGTTGAGGAAGCCGGTCTCGATGTCGCGGGCGAGGTCGGTGCCCGAGTTCATCACCGAGAACAGCGCGCCCTGGATGAAGGGGACGGCGAGGATGAAGGTGAGGTAGGAGTCGGTCGGGAAGCCGGGCAGGTTGGTCGCGTCTTTGAGCCCGCCGGAGTTGACCGCGAGGAGGAACAGCGGGAAGACGATCGCGGGGACGATCTGCGCCGGCTGGCGGGCGGTGCGCAGCACCGAGCGGTGCGCGAGCTGGCCGACCTGGGTGCGGAGGCTGACGCTCACGCCGGCGCGCCCGCCTCGGCCTCGGCGCCCTCCGGCTCCTCCTCGTCGGCGCCCTCCAGCGAGCGGCCGGTCTTGGCGAGGAAGACGTCGTCGAGCGAGGGCGCGTGCAGCTGCAGGTGCTCGATCGCGATCCCCTCGGCGTCGAGCGCGCGCACCACCTCGGCCAGCTGCGACTCGCCGCCCTCGAGGCGGACGGCGACGGCGCGCGGCGAACCCCCCGCCTGCTCGCCGAAGCGGCCGAGCACGGCGGCCATCCGCTCGCGGTCGTCCGCCGAGCGCGGGATCGCCTCCACGGTCGGGCGGCCGATCTCGGCCTTCAGCTCGGCCGGGGTGCCCTCGGCGACGAGGTGGCCGTGGTCGATGATCCCGACCCGGTTGGCGAGCGCGTCGGCCTCCTCCAGGTACTGGGTGGTGAGGAAGACCGTGACCCCGTCCTCGGCCGCGAGCCGCGAGACCTCTTCCCACAGCGCGGTGCGGCTCTGGATGTCGAGGCCGGTGGTCGGCTCGTCGAGGAAGAGGATGCGCGGCCGGTGGGCTAGGGCGAGCGCCAGGTCGAGCCGGCGTTTCATCCCGCCCGAGTAGCCGCCGACCTTGCGGTCGGCCGCGTCGGAGAGCCCGACCCGCTCCAGCAGTTCGCCGCCGCGCTCGGCGCGCTCGGCCTTGCCGAGGCCGTGCATCGCGGTCTGCAGGCGCATGTGCTCTCGGCCGGTCAGCAGCGGGTCGAGGGCGGCCTCCTGCAGGGCGGCGCCGATCGTCGAGCGGACCTGCGGCCCTTCGGAGACGACGTCGAAGCCGCCGACCCGGGCGCTGCCGGCGGTGGGAGGGAGGAGGGTGGTCAGCATCAGCACCGTCGTCGACGTGCCGGCGCCGTTGGGGCCGAGGAAGCCGTAGATCTCGCCCTGGGCGACCTCGAGGTCGATGCCGTCGACCGCCCGGGGCCCGTTCTTGAACTCGCGGACGAGCGCTTCGACCTCGATGCCGCCGCCCTGCTGACCGTTGTCCCCGCCCATCGATTCCTTTCGTCGCTGAGCCCTCCATATTGCCGAGGCCGGCCCACCGGCTGACGCGCGACCGTCGGAACGCGTAGAACTCCGGTCCGGATGCGCGAGCGAACCCGCACCTACGCCGTGGCGATGGCGGTCAACCTGCCGGTCGCCCGCTGGGGCCGACTGAAGGTCGAGGGGCTGGAGACGCTGCCCGAGTCCGGGCCCCTGCTGATCCTCGGCAACCACGACAGCCACTGGGACCCGGTGATGGTCGGCATCGCCGCCCGCAAGCGACGCCAGATCCGCGCCCTGGCCAAATCCGAGCTCTGGGACGTGCGCGGCCTGGCGCCGATCCTCGACGGCATGGGGCAGATCCCGATCCAGCGCGGCAAGGGGGACAAGGACGCGCTGGCGAAAGCGATCGAGACCCTGCGCGCGGGCGCCTGCATCGGCGTCTTCCCCGAGGGCACCCGCTCCAAGGGCAAGGTCCTGCGCGCCCGCAGCGGCATCGGCCGCCTCGCGCTGGAGGTGCCGGAGGCACACGTCACCCTGGTCGCGATCGAGGGCACGACCGAGCTGACCGGCTTCCCCCGCCGCCCGCGCCTCCGCCTCCGCTTCTTCGACCCGGTCGGCGGCCAGCCCCGCCCCGGCGAGGACCCCGGCGAGCTCTCCGCCCGCCTCCTCTCCGAGATCCGCGAGCTGGTCCCACCCAGGCTCAGCTACCGCAAGCGCGCCAAGCTCAGCGGCGTCTCCGAAGACTGACCCGTCGCGCCTACGGCTTTTCGCCGCTCGGGCGGATTGCGAACCACGTGCCCCCGAAGGCGCGGGCGCCGTTGCCGTTGGTTTCGGTCTGCTTTTCGCCGGCATGGGTGTAGAGGGGGTGGCCGGCGTAGGTGAGCTGGACGGTGCCGTCCTTGCGCTTCGTCGCGCCGACCTTGCCGGGAGAGGCCTCGCCGTCGGCTCTCGGCTTGCCTTCCGTGAGGGCGGGAGGCCAGGTCTTGGCGCAGGCGCCGTAGCAGGACGAAGCACCCCCTTCGTCCTTGCTGAAGGTGTAGAGGGTGTGACCGGAGAGGTCGTAGAGGATGATCCCGAGCTCTTCCCCTTCGGCGCCGAAGACGACCCCCCAGGCACCTTTCTCGGGTTTGTCGCTGTTTTCGGTGGGCGTGGTGTTGGTAGTGGTGGTGCTCGGAGCCGGCTTTTCGCCGGCGGTCTCGCCCGAGGTCGTCTCACCGCCGCCGCAGCCGGCCGCCGCGACCGCGAGCGCGGCGAACAGGCAGAACGCGTATGCGGCTCGGCTCACCGTGATTCCCCCTGTTCGGTCCCTGCGACCACAGCCGCAGGGACCTTACCCGAACGATGGAGAGATTTTTAGTACTGCTTGACGGTTCAGTCCGCCGGCTCTTCGCCATTCGGCAGCAGCGCGTACCACTGGGCGCCGAACTGGGAGAAGTCGTTGCCGTTGGCTTCGCCCGGGCCTTTGTCGCCGACGTAGGTGTAGAGCGGCCAGCCGGCGTAGGTGACCTGGACGGTGCCGTCTTTGCGCTTGGTCGTGCCCAGCTGGCTCGCCATCGCGCCGGCTTCGGCCTTCGGTTCCCCTTCGGTCAGGAGCGGGGGCCAGGCGCCGGCGCAGGCGCCGTAGCAGGAGGACTTGCCTCCCTTGTCCTTGTGGAAGTCGTAGAGGGTGAGCCCTTCGGAGTCGACGATGATCGTCCCGAGGTCGCCGACCTTGGCCGCTTTGACCACGCCGACGCTGCCGCCTCCGGTGCTCGCGGTGGTTTTTTCGTCGCCGTAGCGGCCGCTCGAGCTCGTTTCGCCGGTGGTTTCGCCTCCGCCTCCGCCGTAGATGCCGCCGCTGGTGCTTTCGCCGCCGCCGCATCCGGCGACCGCCACCGCCAACACGGCGATTAGGCAGAGCCCATAGATGGTCTTCTTCACGTCGCTTCCTCCTGTCCGATCGTTGCCGTCGCGCCCGGCGGGTTCACCGGTGCGACGAAGGTGCGCTTCCCCGTGTCGACCACGACCTCCCGCGTCCGCGAGATGTCGAGCGCCGAGCTCAGCACCGCGTCGGAGTCGTCGCCCCAGCGGTAGCGGAAGGTGCCGGCGGGATAGGAGGCCCCACCAGGCCCCTTCAGCCAGACGCGGCAGAGGGTTCCCGAGGGCACCCCATGCACGTACATGTGGATCTCGGTGCCGTAGGCATGGGGCTCCAGCGTCGCGGAGATGCTGATGCCCTCGGGAAGGTCGGTGAACCGGACCGGCTGGCTGGCGTCCGGGCCGTCGCCGCCGAAGACGAAGAGGAGCAGGACCGCCGCCACCGCCGCCGCGGCCGCCCCGCCGAAGGCGAGGCCGCCGAAGGTGCGCCGTCGCCGGCGCTGCTGGGTCCGCTGCTTCTCGCCCTCGATCGTCGCCGCGATGCGCCGCCCCAGCTCGGGCGGCGGCTGCGGCGCCAGCTCGAAACGCGCCGGGTCGGCGTGGGGGAGCATCTGTGCCACCGGTGCCAGCGCCGCCAGCTCCTCGCGGCACCCGGGGCAGCCCTCGAGGTGCGCCTCGAGGCCGGCGCGCTCGTCGCCTTCGAGGTGCCCGAGCGCGTAGGCGCCAAGCAGCTCCCGCCATTCGCGGCACTCGTTCCTAGTCTTCATAGCCCATCTCCTCGAGCACGACCCGCAGCGCCCGCAGTCCGTAGTAGACGCGGCTCTTGACGGTGCCCTCCGGCACCCCGAGCTCCTCCGCCACCTCGGCGTAGGGCCGGCCGCGGTAGTAGGTCTCGACCAGCACCCGCCGGTGGTCGGTGCCGAGCCGCCGCATCGCCTCCTCGACCTGCCAGGCGAGCAGCGCCTCGTCGAGCGGTTCGACCGAGGGCTCGACCCCGCCCTCGGCGACCCCCGGCCGCACCGATCGCGCCCGCCCCAGGTCGATGACGACGTTGCGGAGGATCGCGAAGAGCCAGGTCCGCAGCGAGCCGATCTTCGGGTCGAAGCGGTCGCCGGCCCGCCAGGCGCGGACGAAGGTCTCCTGGACGGCCTCTTCGGCGAGTCCGGAGTCGCCGAGCGAACGAACCGCGAAGCCGTACAGCTCGCCCGAATGGGCGGCGTAGGCCTCGCGGACGTCGCGTTCGCGGCTGAGCGCGCCTTTGGTCGAAGTTCCCAACTGGATCATCCGACCCGGCATACGCTCCCCGGCACTGCCGGGTTCAAATTCCCCTCGGGGAGGGCCCTATTCGAGTTTTCCGATCTTGAAGATTTTCGTCCCGCAATCCGGGCAGACTCCCTGGATCGCCGGGCGACCGTTCTTCATCGTCACCTGTTTCGCGTCTTTGATCTCGACCTTCTTCCGCTCTTTGACGCAGTAACCCTCAGGCATGAAGGGGCCCTCCTTTCTTTGCCGCCGAACGGCAAATCTCGCGGTCAGCGCGAGGTGGATTGAGGCGAATGTAACGCAGGTTCAAGACGCTCCCGCCATTCTTTGTGCGAATCCGCACGAAACGTCCATGACGCTCGTCAACTACCCTGCTGCCGCAGTCGCAAGCCCTTCCAAGCCTCAGAGGAGATCAGGAATGCCTGAAGCAGTCATCGTCGACACCATCCGCACGCCGATCGGCCGTGCCTTCAAGGGCTCGCTGGCCCAGCTGCGGCCCGAGGAGATGGGCGCCTACGTGGTCGACCAGCTGCTCGAGCGCAACCCCGAGGTCGACCCGGCCCTGATCGAAGACGTCTTCTGCGGCGTCGGCATGCCGCAGGGCCTGGAGGCCTTCAACATCGGCCGGATCATCTCCCTGCTCAGCGAGAAGCTGCCGCAGGAGGTCAACGGGGTCACCGTCTCCCGCTACTGCTCCTCCAGCCTCGACGCGATCCGCCACGCCGGCAACGCGATCAAGGCCGGCGAGGGCGACGCCTACCTGGCCGTCGGGGTCGAGTGGGTCAGCCGCTTCAACGAGCGCACCGAGCCTGCCGGCGCCGACGATCGCAACCCCAACCTGATCGGCGAGAACGGCCAGCCCAACGCCTACATCGACATGGGCATCACCGCGGTCAACGTCGCCAAGAAGTACGAGGTCAGCCGCGCCGACATGGACAAGTTCGCGCAGCGCTCGCAGGAACTGGCGGTCCGCTCGCAGGAGGACGGCTTCTTCGACCGCGAGATCGTCCCGGTCAAGCTCGAGGACGGCACCGAGGTCAGCAAGGACGACGGCCCCCGCGCCTCCTCGACCCTGGAGAAGCTCTCCGAACTGCCGGAGGCCTTCGGCGGCGGCGGCGTCACCGCCGGCAACTCCTGCCCGCTCAACGACGGCGCCGCCGCGGTGCTGCTGATGAGCGACACCAAGGCCAAGGAGCTCGGCCTCACCCCGCGGGCCCGGATCGTCACCGCCGCCACCCACGGCAACGAGCCGGAGCTGATGGGCGTCGCCCCGATCGGCGCGATCAAGAAGGTCCTCGACCGCGCCGGGATGTCGATCTCCGACGTCGACCGGGTCGAGCTGAACGAGGCCTTCGCCGCCCAGGTGATCCCGATCATGGCCGAATGCGGGATCGAGGAAGACAAGCTCAACACCCACGGCGGCGCGATCGCGCTCGGCCACCCCTTCGGGATGACCGGCGCCCGGATCATGGGCACCCTGCTGAACGTGCTCGAGACCGACGACAAGCAGGTAGGCCTGGAGACCATGTGCGTAGCGGGCGGTCAGGGCAAGGCAATGCTCGTCGAAAGACTCAACTAAGCAGCGATTGGTGAGTTAGCGCCCCTATGGGGGCGTTAACTCACCACTGACGAGTTAGGGTCGGCTCGTGGAGACGCATATCTGCGTCCTCGGTCGCTCGCGTGCAGAGCACGCCACGCTCCCTGCGTCCTTGATCTGCTTGATCGGGCGACCTCTGGCTGCGGGCTACGTCCAATCGAATACGAAGGGCGTTACTGGTGATCGCCGAGGACGCGGTGTCGGGCTGTGGACACGCGTGTGCGACTGGCGAGCGCCGGACCGAGCAAGGCAAGGACGCAGGGAGGCCGAATGGCACAGCCATTTGGCCGACTGAGGACGCCGCCTTGCGAAGTGTGTCCGCCGCCGCCAGGCGCGTGCGGGTGTCCACAGCCCGACACCAGATCGGCTACCCGCCGGCCCGCGTCTGGGGCTCGCCGACGACCGCGATGTGGGCCAGTCGCCTCGGCCCGATGCGGGCCAAGCGCCTGCTACTCACCGGCGACTCGTTGACCGGCGCCGAGGCGGCGGAGTGGGGGCTGGCGACCGAGGCGGCGCCGGCCGCCCGGCTCGACGAGCGCTTCGAGCGCCTGCTGGAGCGGGTCGCCCGGATGCCGATCAACCAGCTGGTGATGATGAAGCTGCTGGTCAACCAGACCGTCCACGCCCAGGGGCTGACCCAGACCCAGGTGCTCGGCACCTTCTTCGACGGCATCGCCCGCCACACCGAGGAGGGGCACGGCTTCGCCCGCCGCGCGGCCGAGTCCGGCTTCCGCGAGGCGGCCCGCGATCGCGACGAGCCCTACGGCGACCACGGGCTCGAGGGGTTCGGTCTCGACCCCGAGGAGTAGGCTGCCGCCGCGATGAGCGACGCGCCCCACCCGAGCTCGATGATCACGCCGGAGTCGGTCCGGGCCTTCCTGCCCGGCAGCTTCCCCGGCGACCTCGGGATCGAGCCGCTCGAGGTCGAGGACACCCACGCCCGCGGCGGGATCGTCGTCGACCAGCGCCACCTGCACCCCGGCGGCTTCGTCCACGGCGGCGTCTGGACCGCGCTCGGCGACACCGTCGCCGCCTGGTCGACCTTCCGCTGCATCCCGCCCGGCCACAACTTCACGACGATCGAGCTGAAGCTGAACGTCTTCGCCGCCGGCATCCTCGGCGACGAGATCGAGGCCAAGGCGGAGCCGCTGCACGTCGGCAAGAGCACGGTCGTGATCGAGGTCCGGATCGAGCGCCGCCGCGAGGGCAAGGAGCCGCGGCTGGCCGCCAACCTCATCGTCAGCCAGTTCGTCCTCCCGCCGAGCGACTAGCTGCGCGCGAGAAAGTCGCTGGCGAGCATTCCCACCACGCGCGGCAGCGATTCCAGCGAGCGGGCGAGGTCGATCTGCCGCTGCGCGCCGGTCTGCCGTCCCAGCTCGGTCACGCCTTCCAGTTCCGCCTCGCATCCCAGGTCCTGCGCGTGCGGGCGGCAGACGGCGACCAGGTCGGCGAGCAGCTCGCGCGCCGGCACCCGCCGCTCCAGCTCCGGCTCGATCAGCTCCGCGTCCATCCCGTCCCGCGCGGCGAGGAAGCGGTTCTCCGACAGGACCTCCTGCGGCATCCACCGTTCCAGGTGGGTGCCCGCCTCGACCTCGGCGCGGACGATGCACTGGACCAGCGCGGCGATCGCGGCGGTGTCGCCGAGCTTCGTCTGCGCGTCCATGATCCGCACCTCGACGGTGCCGAAGCGCGGCTGCGGCCGTACGTCCCACCAGAGGAAGGTCGGCTCCGGCACGGCGCCGCTGCGGATCAGGACGTCGACCGACTCGGCGTAGTCGGCGTAGTCGCTGAAGTCCCGCGGGATCCCGACCCGGGGAAAGGCCTGGAAGAGCGGCGTCCGGGCCGAGGCGAGGCCGGTGTCGCGCCCCTGCCAGAACGGCGAGTTGACCGAGAGCGCCAGCAGCAGCGGGATGTGGGTCCGCAGCCGGTTGGCGACGTGGACCGCGTCTTCGGGGTCGGGGACGGCGACGTGGACGTGGAGGCCGAAGGTCGGCTCCCGCCGCGCCAGCTCCCGCATCGAGCCGTAGACGAACTGGTAGCGCTCGCCGGCGGAGACGACGATCTCCTGCCAGACCGCGAAGGGGTGGGTGCCGGCGCTGGCGGCCCGCATCGAGAGCGGCGCCAGGGTCGAGGCCAGCTCGCCCCGCAGCTCTCCCAGCTCCGCGATCGCGCCGCCGATCGAGGCGTGGACGCCGGTCTGGATCTCCAGCGCCGAGCCGTGCGTCTCGGCGGTGAAGCTCGCATCGCGTCCCGTCAGGCGGGGAAGGACGGAGTCGATCCGGTGCGCCAGCGCCCAGCTGACCTCGTCGAGCAGCATCACCTCCTCCTCGATCCCGACCGTGTACGGGCCGAGCTCGTGCGGCTCGGCCCAGGCCGCCCAGGCCGGCAGCGTGCCGGCCCCCTCGCTCACGCGACCTCGCGACCGCTGCGCTGCTGGAACTCTGCCCCGTCGCGCCGGCAGGCCGCGACGAAGTTGGCGAACAGGCTCGCCTCGTAGGGCCGGTGGACGAGCGTCTCGGCGTGCCACTGGACGCCGACGAGGAACTCGCGGCTCGGGTCCTCGACCCCCTCGATCGTCCCGTCGGAGGCACGGGCGGTCACCTTCAAACCCTCGCCGAGGCGGTCGATCGCCTGGTGGTGGAAGGAGTTGACGTCGAGCCCGTCGGCGACCGGCAGCTCCTCGTAGCCGAGCGCCGCGGCGAGGCGGCTGCCGGGCTCGATCTCGACCGCGTGGCTGGTCTCGGTCCCCGGCGTCGTCTGCCGGTGCGGGACCTCCTCGGAGAGCTCGGGCAGGTGCTGGTACAGCGCGCCGCCGCGGACCACGTTCAGCGCCTGGGTGCCGCGGCAGATCGCCAGGATCGGCAGCTCGCGCGCGTCGGCGCGGCGGGCGACGGCGAGCTCGAAGCGGTCGAGGTCGGGCTCGGTCGGGCCGAGCTCGGCGTGCGGCTCGGCGCCGTAGGTGTCGGGATCGAGGTCGGGACCGCCGGAGAGGCAGAGCCCGTCGAGGCGGTCGAGCAGCGGCTCGATCGCGTCCTCGGGCAGCGGCGGGATCACCAGCGGCAGCGCCCCGGCGGCCTCCAGCGCCTTCAGGTAGGTGAGCCCGAGCGCCATCTCGCGCACCTTCGGCTCGCCCTCCGGGGTCTGCTTGATCCGCTCGGCCGAGCGAACCTCCGAGGTCGTGACTCCGATCAGCGGGCGCATGTGGAGCGACGCTAACGAACGGCGCTTCATCGCCGCGCCTCGAGCACCCAGGTGTCCTTGCAGCCACCGCCCTGGGAGCTGTTGACGACCATCTCGCCGGCCTCGCGCGCGAAGCGCGTCAGCCCGCCGGTCATCGCGCTCGCCGTGTCCCGACCGCTGAGGACGAACGGGCGCAGGTCGATCCGCCGCGGCGCCAGGGTGCCGCCGGCGACCGTCGGGTGGCTGGAGATCTCGATCGTCTCCTGGGCGATGAAGTGCTCGGGGCGGCGCCGCAGCAGGCCGATCGCACGCTGGCGCTGGCGCTCGGTCGCCCGCGGCATGATCGTCACCCCGTGGCCGCCGAAGCCGCCGCGCGGCTTGATCACCAGCTCCTCCAGCCGCTCCATCGCCGCCGCGCGGCCTTCCTCGTCGCCGAGGTCGTAGCTCGGCACCGAGCGCAGCAGCGGCGGCTCGCCGAGGTAGAACTCGACCATCCGCTCGGCGTAGGCGTGGGCGAGCTTGTCGTCCCCGAGGCCGGTGCCGAAGGCGTTGGCGCAGCGCAGCCTGCCGGACCGCAGCGCCGGCAGCAGCAGCTCGCCCAGCGGAGTGGGGGTGCTGTCGACCTCGCAGAGCCGGTCCTGGTCGAGGCGGCGGTAGATCACGTCGATCTGCTCGCGGTCGCGGCCACGCCGGGCGAAGAGGCGGCCGCGGCCGGTCTCGAGCTGCTCGAGGGTCAGGACAGGCAATCCCATCTCCCGGCCGAGGCGTTCGTGCTCGTACCAGGCGCCGTTCTCGGGGCCGTCGGAGAGGATCGCCGCGGCGGGTTCCTCGCGACCGGCGGGGGCGGCGGCGAGGATCGCGGCCCGCAGCTCCCCCGCGTAGTCGCCGAGCTCGCGCGGGATTAGCGGCGCCTCGATCTCCGGCGCCACGACTTCTCGCACGCCCATCGCGTAACAGGCTCCGGAGGGCATCCGCAGGTTGTCCTCCAGGATCCGCAGCTCGCCCTCCTCGTCGCGGACGAGGTCGAGGCCGGCGACCGTCGCCGGCGGCACAGCCGGGTCGAGCAGGCCGCGCATCGCCGGCTCGAACCCCTCCGAGGTCTCGAGCAGGCGACGGGGAATCACCCCGGCGTCGAAGATCCGCTGCGGCCCGTAGGCGTCGAGCAGAAACTCGTTCAGCGCCCGCGCCCGCTGCAGCAGCCCGGCCTCGAGCCGCTCCCACTCCTCGGCCTCGATCAGCCGTGGCACCGGGTCGACGGCGATCTCCCGCCCAGGGCCGAACCGCAGCCCGGCGGCGGCGACGTTGGACCGGACGCGCTCGCGCAGCGGTTGCAGGCCCTGCCGCGCGAGCGCGTCGAGCAGCTCCGCGTAGGGATGGCGCGGAGCCCCGGTCGCGGCGAACGCCTCGTCGAAGTTCCCCGCTTCCAGCGGGTACTCGCCGGCGCCGCGGAGGGGGCGGGCCGGTCTCAAGGTCGTCGCCATGGGAGCACGGTAGGCACCGACTACCCGCGTCCCCATGGCCCTTAGTCGAAAGATTCGCTCTCTAAGCTGGCCCTGCTGGCGGGTCGGGCTCGGGCGTCGCTTCCACGCGCTCCCCGGGGACTTCCAGGCGTTCGATCTGAGGCAGTTTCCACAGCAGGCTGGCGAAGGTCAGCCCGGCCGCGGCCGAGAACAGCGCCAGGAACCATTCCGGCGCGCTGAGCAGGACCATGTCGAAGAAGTCGCGCAGGAAGGGGATCGCGAGGATGCCCGCGAAGGCGGCGCCGAGGGCGGCGACCATCGCCAGCATGTTGCTCTGGATCGCGATGTGCTCGCGGCCCGGCCCGCGCTCCAGCAGGAGGATGAAGGCGAGGCCGAGGACGATCAGGGTCGTCGTCGCCGCGGTGCGACCCGCTTCCAGGCTGGCGCCGGCGAGGGTGTCGACGAGGAAGAAGGAGACGATCGAGCCGATCGCCGTCGCCAGCCCGGCCGGGACCGCGAACGCCGCCAGCGCCCGCAAGAGCCGGCCGCGGTAGAGCGGCCCGTCGGAGGGCAGTAGCGCGAGGACGAAGGAGGGGATGCCGATCGTCAGGAACGCCGCCAAGGTGAGGTGGCGCGGCAGGAAGGGGAAGGCGAAGCCGGGGACCGCGACCAGCAGGATCAGGGTCGCCGCGTAGACGGTCTTGGTCAGGTAGAGGCGGCCGAGGCGGTGGATGTTGCGGGCAATGCGGCGCCCCTCGCCGACCGCCTCGGGCAGCCGCGCGAACTGGTCTTTGAGCAGGACGACGTCGGCGACGCCTTTGGTCACCTGCGCTCCGGAGCCCATCGCCACCGCCATCCGCGCCCGCTTCAGCGCCGGCACGTCGTTGACCCCGTCGCCGATCATCGCCACGTAGCGCCCGGCCGCGACCAGCGCCCCGACCAGCGCTTTCTTCTGCTCGGGCTTGATCCGGCAGAAGATCGTGTTCTCCATCGCGACCTTCGCCAGCTGCTCCTCGTCTTCGGGCAGGTCCGGCCCCTCGACGACCCCGGCGTCGCGCGGCACGCCGACCGCGTAGGCGACCGCGGTCACCGTCGCCGCCGCGTCGCCGGAGATCAGCTTCAGGTCGACTTCCTGGTCGCGCATGTAGGCGATCGTCTCCGCCGCGTCGGGCCGCAGCGTCTCCTCCAGCACGACCAGCGCCAGCGGCTGCATCTTCGGCGCCGCGCCGGCGGCGGGATCGTCGGGCAGCGCCTCGCTGGTCTGGCCGAAGGCGACGACCCGGCGGCCGGCGGCGGTCTCCTCCTTGAGCTTGGCCGCGAGCCCCGCCGGCAGCGACAGCGCGCCGGCCTCGGCGAGGATGTCCGGCGCCCCGAGGACGTAGGTCGCACCGTTGCCGGCGCCGTCGAGCGAGACCCCGCTCCACTTCCACTCCGAGGAGAACGGCACCTCGCCGCGCACCGTCCCGGCCTTCCCCGGGAACTCGGCGGCGATCGTCTCCAGCGTCTGGTTGCGGTCGCCGGCGCTGGCGGCGAAGCGCCCCAGCGCCGCCGCCCCGGACTTGGGGTCGACCCCCTCGGCGTACTCGACCCCGGTCAGCCGCAGCTCGCCCGCGGTCAGGGTCCCGGTCTTGTCGACGCAGATCGTGTCGACCGAGGCGAGGCTCTCGGTCGCGCTCATCTGCTGGACGAGCGTGTTGCGATTCGCCAGGCGCATCGCCGCGACCGCGAAGGTGACGCTCATCAGCAGCACCAGCCCCTCGGGGATCAGGGTCACGAGGCCGGCGGTCGCCGTCTGCGCCGCCTCGGTGAGGTCGGTGCCGCGGACCTTGAAGCTGATCAGCAGGGCGATCGCCAGCGGCGCCATCACGTAGGTCGAGGCGATGATCACCCGGTTGACCTCCTCCTGCAGCGGCGAGGGCGGGTGGCGGAAGGTCTTCGCCTCGCCCGCCAGCTTCCCGGCGTAGCTCTCCTCGCGGACCGCGTCGACCAGGTAGTGGCCAGAGCCCGAGACGCAGAAGGAGCCGGAGAGGACCCGGTCGCCCTCGCCCTTGCGGATCCCGTCGGCCTCGCCGGTCAGCAGCGACTCGTCCATCGTCATCCCCCGCGAGGCGATCGCCTCGCCGTCGGCGATCAGCTGGTCGCCCGGCCCGACCTGGATCACGTCGCCGGGGACCACCTCGCCCGCCAGCAGCTCGACCGTCTCGCCGTCGCGCACGACCTTGGCGTGGGGGGCCACCAGGACGGCGATTTCGTCGAGCGTTTCCTTCGCCTTCTTCTCCTGGTAGATGCCGATGCTGGAGTTGATGACGGCGATCAGGCCGAAGATCGAGTCGGCGTAGAGCCCGAGGCCGAGGTCGAGCAGGAAGAAGGCGCCGATGATCGCGTTGAAGAGCGTGAAGACGTTGCCGGCGACGATGCTCGCCAGCGAGCGCGACGAGGTCTCCGCCGGCGGTCCCAGCTTGCGCAGCCGCTTCGCCGCCTCCTCGTTGGAAAGCCCTTGCTCCATGCTGGGACGGCCGTTACCCATTCCGCCCCTATTCAATAGGGTGCTGAGGCGATGGGCCTGAAGCTCGGACTCAACCTTGGTTACTGGGGAATCGGACCGGCCGGCGAGGAGGCCGCCGAAGTCGTCCTTGCCGCCGAGGGGCTCGGCTACGAGTCGGTCTGGGCGGCGGAGTCCTACGGCTCCGACGTGGTCAGCGTCCTCGCCTGGCTGGCGGCGAAGACCGAGAAGATCAACCTCGGCGCGGCGATCCTGCAGGTGCCGGCCCGCCCGCCCGCGGCGGCGGCGATGGCCGGGGCGACGATCGACAAACTGAGCGGCGGCCGCTTCCTCTTCGGCTTCGGGCCGTCGGGACCGCAGGTCTCCGAGGGCTGGTACGGCGTGCCCTACGCGAAGCCCTGGGGCCGCACCCGCGAGTACATCGAAGTGGTGCGGGAGATCATCGCCCGCGAGGGTCCCGTCGACCACCAGGGCGAGCACTACACGCTGCCGCTGCCCGGGGGAGAGGGCAAGCCGCTGAAGCTGAACTTCCACCCGCTGCGCAACGAGATCCCCGTCTTCGTCGGCGCGATCGGCCGCAAATCGGTCGAGATGGCGGCCGAGATCTGCGACGGCTGGATCCCGATCTTCTTCAGCGTCGACGCCTTCGAGGAGACCTGGGGCGAGCACCTGGAGGCCGGCTTCGCCAAGGGCGGCCGGCAGCGCTCCGACCTCGAGGTCAGCCCCTCGCTGCAGGTGGCGATCGACGGCGACCTCGAGGCGGCGAAGAACGTCGTCAAGGCCGGCCTCGTCCTCTACTTCGGCGGCATGGGCAGCCGCAAGACGAACTTCTACGTCGACCTCGCCCACCGTTTCGGCTTCGGCGACGTCGCCGACGAGGTGCAGAAACGGTTCCAGGACGGCGACCGCGCCGGCGCCTTCGAGGCGATGCCCGACGAGATCGTCGAGGCGACCTCGCTGGTCGGGACCGAGGCCGAGGTGGCGGAGCGGGTCGAGCGCTTCCGCGGCGCCGGCATCGACCGCCTGATCTGCTCTCCCGTCCACGTCGAGCGCAGCGAGCAGCTGCACACGCTCGAGCGATTGGCCGCGCTCGCCGGCTCCGCCGCTTAGAGCGGCGCCTACCAGGGCCGAGCCAAGCGCTTCGTCTGTTCCTTTTCGTTGTCTCGCACGGATAAGGAACAGGCGAGAGGCGGCGCCCGCGACGGCGAGGGGGTCGGGACGCCCTCTCGGCCGAATCGCATATCCTCCCGCGCCGCGCCATGAAGATCGGAGTGCCGAAAGAGACCGCTGATGGGGAGCGCCGTGTCGCGCTGATCCCCGACGTGGTCAAATCGCTGAAGAAGAACGAGAAGGTCGACGTCGTCGTCGAGTCGGGCGCCGGCGAGGCCGCCGGGCACACCGACGAGGCCTACAAGGAGGCCGGGGCCGAGATCGCCGCCGCCGACGCCGCCTGGGGCGCCGAGGTCGTCCTCCACGTCGCGGTGCCGAGCGTCGATGCGATCGCGCGCCTGAACGGCAACCAGCTGCTGATCTCCCACCTCAACCCGTGGGTCGCGGCCGACACCAACAAAGCTTTGGCCAGTGCCGGCGTCACCGCCTTCGCGATGGAGGCGATCCCGCGGACGACGCGCGCCCAGGCGATGGACGCGCTCTCCTCGCAGGCCGCCGCCGCCGGCTACGCCGCGACCCTGATCGGCGCTCGCGAGTCGGGCCGCTTCTTCGGGATGATGACCACCGCCGCCGGCACCGTGCCGCCGGCCAAGGTCCTCGTCCTCGGTGCCGGTGTCGCCGGCCTGCAGGCGGTCGCCACCGCCAAGCGTCTCGGTGCGATCGTCACCGGCTTCGACATCCGCCGCGCCGCCTGGGAGCAGATCGCCTCGCTCGGCGGCCGGCCGCTGGAACTTGACTTCATCCCCGACGCCGAGGGCGAGGGCGGCTACGCCCGTCCCCTGACCGACGAGGAGAACGCGCAGGTGCGCGACGCCCTCACTCAGAACGCGGCGAAACAGGACATCATCGTCACCACGGCCGCGATCCCGGGCCGCCCGGCGCCGCTGCTGATCACCGCCGAGGCGGTGCGCAACATGGCTCCCGGCTCGGTGATCGTCGACCTCGCCGCCGAGACCGGCGGCAACTGCGAGCTGACCCAGCCGGGGCAGACCGTGGTCGAGGGCGGCGTCAAGGTGATGGGCCCGCGCAACCTCGCCTCGGAGATGCCGGCGCCGGCCTCCCAGCTCTACGCCAAGAACCTCGAGAACCTGCTCGGCCTGCTCGTCAGCGACGAGGGTGAGGTCACGGTCGACTTCGAGGACGACATCATCGCCGCCGCCTGCATCACGCAGGGCGGCGAGATCAAGAACGAGAGGGCAGCGAAGTAGCCATGAGCCTGATGACCGAGATCACGATCTTCGTCCTCGCCGTCTTCGTCGGCTTCGAGGTGATCTCGAAGGTCCCGACCACCCTGCACACGCCGCTGATGTCGCAGACCAACGCGATCCACGGCATCGTCATGCTCGGCGGCCTGATCGTCCTCGGCTACGCCGACGACGGGCTGGAGTACCTGATCGGGACGATCGCCGTCGCCTTCGGCGCGATCAACATCGTCGGCGGCTTCATGGTCACCGACCGGATGCTTGGCATGTTCGCGCGCAAGCCGAAACCCCAGAGCAAGCCTGCCTCCTCCGCTTCGCGTCCGGGGGCAGGCGGCGCTGACGGAGGCGGATCGTGAGTCCCTTCGCCGTGCTGGAGCCGGGCGGCGACGGAGCCACCGCCCTCTACATCGTCGCCTTCTCGCTGTTCATCATCGGGATCAAACAGGGGACCCACCCGACCACCGCCAAGCGCGGCAACCTGATCGCCGCCGGCGGCATGGCGATCGCCGTGGTCACCACCCTGCTGCTCGACGGGATGGGCAACTGGGGCCTGATCTTCCTCGGCCTCGGGATCGGCACCGCGGTCGGCGTGATCGCCTCGATCCGCGTGCAGATGACCGAGATGCCGCAGATGGTCGCCCTCTACAACGGCGTCGGCGGCGGCGCCGTCGCGCTGATCGCCTGGTCTGAGATTCGCCACGGGAGCCTGGGGCTTCCCCTCGACGAGCTGATCCCGATCATCTTCGCCGGCGTCGTCGGCTCGGTCTCCTTCTGGGGCTCGAACATCGCCTTCGCCAAGCTCCAGGACCTGATCCCGACCCGGCCGATCGCGGCGCCGGGGCAGCAGGTGATCAACGCCGTCCTGCTGATCGCGATCGTCACCATCTGCGTCGTCCTCGCCGTCGACCACGAGTCGCCCTCGCAGGGTCTCTTCATCCTCCTCCTGGTCCTCGCGGCGATCCTCGGCAACCTCGTCGTCCTGCCGATCGGCGGCGCCGACATGCCGGTCGTGATCTCGCTCCTGAACGCCTTCACCGGCCTCTCCGCCGCGGCCGCCGGGTTCGCGCTGGACAACGTCGCGCTGATCGTCGCCGGCACCCTGGTCGGCTCCTCGGGAACGATCCTCACCATGGAGATGGCGACGGCGATGAACCGCTCGGTCGCCAACATCCTCTTCTCCGGCTTCGGCGGCGCGCCCGCCGGCGGCGGGGGCGGCAGCGGCGAGGAAAAGCCCCACGTCTCGATCGGCGCCCAGGACGCGGCGATCAAGCTCGCCTACGCCGACACCGTGGTGATCGTCCCCGGCTACGGCCTCGCCGTCGCCCAGGCCCAGCACGCGATCAAGGAGGTCGCCGACGAGCTCGAAGCGCGCGGGGTCACGGTCAACTACGCGATTCATCCCGTCGCCGGCCGCATGCCCGGCCACATGAACGTCCTCCTCGCCGAGGCCGACGTCGCCTACGAGAACCTCAAGGAGATGGAGGAGATCAACCCGGAGATGTCGCGCACCGACGTCGCCGTGGTCGTCGGCGCCAACGACGTCACTAACCCGGCGGCCAAAAACGACCCCGACTCGCCGATCGCCGGGATGCCGATCATCGAGGTCTCCGAGGCCCAAGAGGTGATCGTGATCAAGCGCTCCCTCAGCCCCGGCTTCGCCGGCATCGACAACGATCTCTTCTACGAACCGAACACCTCGATGCTCTTCGCCGACGCCAAAGCGGCGGCCAGCGAAATCGCCGCCGAGATCGGCAACCTCTAGCGCCAGGTTGTGCGGGGTAGCGCGTGCTGCTCGGCTACATAGACGAGTCCTATGTAAGGGGCGAGCGGTACTGGCTTGCCGTTGCTTTGGTCCCAGCGGAAAATGTTCCGCAGCTCACCAAGGACGTTCAACGGGTTCCCGGGATTCTTCCGGCGGAGTTCTCCGCAGCCGTCACCGCCGAGCTGCATGGGCACGCCCTCTTTCACGGCACGAAGGGATTCAAGCCCCTCGAGAAGCTGATCGATCTCCGCATCCGCCTTTATCGCCGCGGCCTGCGCGCACTGGCGACGGCGGCGACCGATGTGATTTTCATAGGAGTGAAGTGGAATGATCCTGCTCTCCCCAACGACCTCAACCTGCACCGGATGCAGGCAGTCCGGGGAATGCTTCCTGTCATCGAGGATCGAGTCGAGAGACTGCAAGAGCACTGCCTCCTGATTGCCGACGAGGAGGAGACGACGCGCCGAGATTTCGCCGGTGCCGTGCGGGATCACAAGGTGGATTGCGTGGAGGGTTGCGGAGAGTGTCGGATCATCGACAACGTCTTGTTTGTCGACAGCCGCGACAGTCCTGGGGTTCAGTGCGCCGATCTCGCCGCCTACCTGCACCATCGAGTGGACAGCGATCGAGACAACAACTCACGAGCCCGAGCGGCAAACCGAAAGCTCTACCGGGTCCTTGAAGGCTGCGCGGTGAACTCGCTGGTCATCGAGGGGCCGCCATTGAAAGAAGCATCGCCGGTAGGAGCGGCCTAGATGCACGAAGAGCCGCTCGGAAGCGGCTCATCGGCGGGCAATGCACGATTGAAACGTGCGATCGCGAATACGAGTCTATCGAGGTTCTTGGAGGGACTCAAATGCCCATAGACGCACGAAGAGCCGCTCGGAGGCGGCTCATCGGCGGGCAATGCACAAGGTGGACTTGTGTGATCGCAGGCCAGGTTAGCGTGCTTCGGGCGAGGACGGCAGCGACGAATCGAGACGCAATCCCAGCTGCGACCGCCCTAGTCAGGGGTTCGGTGGCTATCCGCGATCTCAGGGCTCGCAAGCTCGGCGGCCAGGGTGCGCACGGCGGCGGTGCCTCGCCTGATGAGTGGGGTGCTGACCTGAGCGGGCAGCTCGGCTACGAAGGCGGTGCTCCAGGGGAAGATGTGGGTCTGCCAGCGGGACGCGCTGCCGGGGTAGCGGCCCGGGAGGCGGTGAAGGGGGAGGTCGATCAGTTCTGAGAAGCGGCTGGCGGCAAAGGGGTTGCCGGTCGGCCGGTCGATCAGGCCGAAGGGCTGGTGGAACCAGATCGTCACGTCGGGACGGATGAGATAGACGAAGCCGTAGGCGCCCCGGGCCTCCGGCTCGGAGAGGGGATGCGGCCCGGAGTATTCGCCTCCGTCGAGTGGCCGCCATTGGTACGGGAAGTTGCGGTTGAGGTCGACCCCGTGGGCGTTGCCGCGGGTGCCGGCGGCGACGCCGTCGGGGTTGATCGTCGGGACCACGAAGAGGCGGACGCCGGGGATCGGCGGTGCCTTGATCAGCCGGCGGGCGATCCGCATCCCGGCCGTCTCGTCGCCGTGTATCGCGCCGACCACCGCCACCTGCAGCGGCGCGAGCCGGGGGCCGCTCCTGAAGGCGACGATCGGCCGGTCCCTGACCGAGTGACCGATGTTGATCCGCAGGTCGGCTTGGGCCGAGCCGGTGGCACAGGACAACGCCGCGAGCGCCAAAGCGCCGATGAGTAGAAGTCGCAACCGTTCTGACACGAAGACGGCACTTTAGGCGCCCACACGTAGGACCTTGCTCCCTAGCGTCGGGGTCATGGGCTCGGAGCGGGGACAGGGGACGGTCGAGTGGGTCGGGCTGGTGGCGCTGGTCTCGGTGACGATGCTGGTTCTGGTCGCCGCCGGGGTGCGGGTTCCCGGGGCGCCGTTGGCGCTCGCGGTCGCCGACCGCATCCTCTGCGCCGCCTCCCTCGCCGACGGGTGCGGGGACGAGCCGGAGCTGATCGCCGCCTACGGGGACGAGGTCGGTGGGCTGGTGCGGCAACACATGCCGATGCTCGCCTTCGAGCGCGGCTCACGGGCCGTCCCAGTCGATTTCCGCCGCTGCCGCCGCAGCGAGTGCGGCGACGCCGCCGGCGAGGGGCTGATCCACAGGACCGACGAGGGCCTGCCGGTCACCGTCTTCGTCCACGTGGTCGATTGCCGCGAGGGCGAGGCCGAGCAAACCGAAGCGCTCGGCGCCGACTGCTCGGGCGAGCGCGCCGGCAACCTCTACGTGCAGTACTGGACCTACTACGCCGACTCGGCGACCCTGCGCGGGATGCCGATCGCCGGCGAGAAGGGCTACCACGAGGACGACTGGGAGAGCGTTCAGTTTCGCTTGCGCCCCGACGGCAGCGCCGACGAGCGCGCCTCCTCCCACCACGGCTACAACTACTTCCTCGCCGACAACAACTGGACCTCCGACGCCGGCCTCGTCGCGCACGACGGCTGGGGGCCGGAGACCCATCTCCTCCTCGTCTCCGGCGGCAGCCACGCAGGCAATGCCGCCGGCATGGCCAACACCGACCGCTACACGCCGAGCCGCCGCGTCCACCTCGTCCCGCTCGAGCCGCTCGCCACCGACGGCGCCAGCTTCGCGATCTCGGCCCCCTGGCTGAAGCAGGTCTGGCTCGACCCCGAGGCGGCGGGGACCAGCTGATTCACAGGCCGGTTCGCAATGCTCGCTAGGGTCTTCGTATCCCGGCCGACGTGTCCTCAGAGTCGAAGGCGGCGATCGCGGAGGCTCTCTCCGAGGCTCGCGAGCGGACGCTGGCGCTGGTCGAGCCGCTCGACGACGAGCAGCTGAACAGGGTCTACTCGCCGATCCTCAGCCCGCTGGCCTGGGACCTCGGCCACATCGCCAACTTCGAGGAGCTCTGGCTGGTGCAGACGATCGGCGGGCGGGAACCGCTGCATGGCGAGCTCGGGCGCTTCTACGACGCGATCGAGAACCCGCGCAAGATCCGCGGCGAGCTGCCGATCCTCCGGGACGAGGAGCTGCGCGTCTACCTGGCGGACGTCCGCGAGCGGACCCTCGACGTACTGGAGGGCATGGACATCGGCGCCGATGTCGAGGACTCGCTGCTGCGGGAAGGGTTCGTCTACGAGATGCTGCTCGCCCACGAGCTGCAGCACAACGAGACCATGCTCCAACTCCTGCAACTGGTCGACGGCTACGAGCCGGGGCGGGGTGCGGGGCATCTCTCGCCCGGACAAGCGTCGGGCCAATTGGCCCGACGCTTTGAGTATCCGCCCGTTCGAGAGATGCCCCGCACCCCGGACGCGGTCGTCGTGGAGGGGGGCAGCTATGAGATCGGGGCTCCCGCAAAAGGCTTCGCCTATGACAACGAGCGGCCACGGCACGCGGTGGAGCTGGCCGCCTTCAAGATCGATCGAACTCCGGTCGCGAACGGCGCGTACATCGCCTACATGGAGGAGACCGGGGCGGAGCCGCCGCTGTACTGGACCCGTGACGGCGACGGCTGGCTCGACGCCGCCCGCGGCCGCCGCGAGCCGATCGACCCCGACCAGCCGGTGATCCACGTCTCCTGGGAGCAGGCCGACGCCTTCGCCCGCTGGGCGGGCAAGCGGTTGCCGACCGAGTTCGAGTGGGAGGCGGCGCGCCCGCAGCTCGACGGGGTCGGCCACGGCTGGGAATGGACCTCCTCGGACTTCCTCGCCTATCCCGGCTTCGCGGCCTTCCCCTACCGCGAGTACTCCGAGGTCTTCTTCGGCGGCGAGTACAAGGTCCTGCGCGGCGGCTCCTGGGCGACCCATCCGCGCGTCGCCCGGCCGAGCTTCCGCAACTGGGACCTGCCGCAGCGCAACCAGATCTTCGCCGGCCTGCGCTGCGCGAGGGACGCATGACGATCGCGATCGACGTCCACCTCGACGCCGACGCCGCTGCTCAGATGGCGCGCGACGTCCGCTCGGGCCTCTGCGCCTACCCGAAGGAGGTGGCGCCGAAATACTTCTACGACGAGCGCGGCTCGCTGCTCTTCGAGCAGATCACCGAGCTGGACGAGTACTACCCGACGCGAGCCGAGCGGGAGATCCTCACGACCCGCTCCACCGAGATCCACGTCGCCGCCGGCTGCCCGGAGACCCTGGTCGAGCTGGGCTCCGGCTCGGCGGCGAAGACCCGCCACCTGCTGAGCGCGATGCGCGACTGCGGCAGCCTCGACACCTACGTCCCGGTCGACATCTCCGAGGAGATCACCCAGCGCACCGCCGCCGAGCTCGTCGACGAGTACCCCGGGCTGAACGTGCACGGTCTCGTTTGCGACTTCGAGCAGCACTTGGAGCGCGTCCCGCACGGCTCCGGGACGCGGATGATCGCCTTCCTCGGCGGCACGATCGGCAACCTCTACCCGCGCCAGCGCCACGCCTTCCTCGAGCGGATCCGGGCCCTGCTGGGACCCGGGGACCATCTGCTGCTGGGGACCGACCTGATCAAGGACCGGGATCGCCTCGAGGCCGCCTACGACGATGCCGCCGGGGTGACCGCCGAGTTCAACAAGAACGTGCTGGCGGTCCTCAACAACCAGCTCGGCGCCGACTTCGACCTCGACGCCTTCGAGCACGTCGCCCGCTACGACTCCGAGGCCGAGCGGATGGACATCCGCCTGCGCTCCCTCGCCGACCAGGACGTGCGCCTCGACGACCTCGACCTCGAGATCCACTTCGGCGCCGAAGAGGAGATGCGGACCGAGATCTCGACCAAGTTCACCCGGGAGCGGATCGCCGCCGCCTACGACGGCGCCGGGCTGGAGCTGCGCGGCTGGTTCACCGACGCGGCGGGCGACTACGCGCTCAGCCTCGCGGCACCTGCTGGGTGATGCAGTGGATGTTGCCGCCGCCGAGGAGGATCTCCCGGGCCGGCACTCCGACCACCTCGCGGTCTCCGAAGACCCGGCGCAGGATCGCCGCCGCCTCCTCGTCGTGGCGCGGGTCGAGCAGCGGGTGGACGATCCGCGAGTTGCCGAGGTAGAAGTTGACGTAG
>DATAMR010000015.1:0-25322 GCA_036260485.1 Solirubrobacterales bacterium
CGTCTCGATGTCGGTCCGCAAAGCCCTCGACGCGCTCGACGGCACGGCGACGACCGGCAGCGTCGCCGGCGAGCCTTCCCGCGTCGCCTGATACGGCGCGGCCGGCGCGGCCAGGCGCAGCCTCTGATCTCAGCCGTGGCGGAGCGCGGAGGGGAGACGCTGACCATGTGCGGCTGGTGCGACCGCTTCCTGGTCGGGGAGAATTGGCTCCAGGTCGACGAGGCGGCGGCCGCGCTGACCTCTTCCTGCTGCCGCGCCTGCCGGCGATCAGCCACGGCGTCTGCCCCAGCAGCACCGCGATGCTGCTGGCCGCGTAGTCCGCCCCGCTCCCCGAATTCCCTATTCTTCCGCGTCCAATGAGCAAGATCGGAAGCCCAGAGAACCCCCTGCGAGTGGCCATCGTCGGCGCCGGCCCGTCCGGCTTCTACGCCGCCGAGCACATCCTCAAGGATGAGGGCGTCCACGCCCAGGTCGACCTCTTCGACCGCCTCCCCACCCCCTTCGGCCTGGTCCGCGGCGGCGTCGCGCCCGACCACCCGAAGATCAAGTCGGTCACCCGCGTCTACGAAAAAACCGCCGCCCGCGAGGGCTTCCGCTTCTTCGGCAACGTCAAGATCGGCCACGACATCGAGGTCGAGGAGCTGGAGCGGCTCTACCACGCGATCGTCTTCACGGTCGGCTGCGAGACCGACCGCCAGCTCGGGATCCCCGGCGAGGACCTGCCCGGCAGCCACGCCGCCACCGCTTTCGTCGGCTGGTACAACGCCCACCCCGACTACGCCGACCGCGAGTTCGACCTCTCCAGCGAGCGCGCCGTGGTGATCGGCAACGGCAACGTGGCGATGGACGTCGCCCGGATGCTGGCCCTCACCGACCACGAGCTGCGCCAGACCGACACCGCCGACCACGCGATCGAGGCGCTCGACGCGAAGCAGATCCGCGAGATCGTCGTCCTCGGCCGCCGCGGCCCGGTTCAGGCGGCGTTCACCAACCCCGAGATCAAGGAGCTCGGGGAGATGGAGGACGCCGACGTCGTCGTCGATTCGGCCGAGGTCGAGCTCGACCCGGCCAGCGCGGCTTTCCTCGAGTCCGAGGAGGTCGACAAGACCACCCGCGTCAACGTCGAGACCCTGAAGGAGTTCTCCGAGCGTGAGCCGGAAGGCAAGAAGCAGCGGATCGTCCTGCGCTTTCTCGCCTCGCCGGTCGAGATCAAGGGCGACGGCAAGGTCGAATCGATCGTCGTCGGTCGCAACGAGCTGGTCGAGGAAGGCGGCGCTCTGCGCGCCAAGGACACGGGCGAGCGCGAAGAGCTCGAGTGCGGGCTCGTCCTGCGCTCGGTTGGCTACACCGGCATCCCGATCGAGGGCGTCCCCTTCGACGAGAGCCGCGGCCTGATCCTCAACGAAGGCGGCCGCGTCCTCGACTCCCACGACTCCGGGCACAAGGTCGGCCACTACACCGCCGGTTGGATCAAGCGCGGCCCCTCCGGCGTGATCGGGACCAACAAGAAAGACGCCCTGGAGACCGTCCAGCACCTCTTCGCCGACGTCGAGTCCGGCACGCTGCTGGCTCCCGAGAGCCCAGACCCGGTCGCGGTTGAGGACCTGCTGCGCGAGAAGGGCACCCGCTACATCAGCTTCGAGGACTGGCAGGCGATCAACGCGGCCGAGGTCGGCCGCGGCGAGCCGCACGGCCGCCCACGGGTCAAGTTCGTCCGGGTCGAGGAGATGCTCGAGACCGTCGGCGAGCGCCTCGCCGGCTGAGCATGGCCGCCGATCTGGTCGAGCTGGAAGGAATGATCGAGGCCGCCCTGCCGGGCGCCGACGTCGAGGTGATCGACGAAACCGGCACCGGCGACCACCTGCGCGCGACCGTCAGCGCCCCGCAGTTCGAAGGCCTCTCCCGGATCGACCAGCACCGCCTGGTCAAGGCCGCGGTCAAAGAGCGATTCGACGACGGCACGATCCACGCGCTGTCGGTCAAAACCAGCGTTCCCGGATGACCGTGTCGACTTTGTTCGGCTGTCCCGAACAAAGTCGACAATCCCTCCTCCCTACAATGCCCACATGGCCGACCCAGAGCTGAAGTCCAAAATCGAAGAGTTGATTGGCGCCAACCCGGTCCTGCTGTTCATGAAAGGGACCCCGGACATGCCGCGCTGCGGCTTCTCGATGCGCGTGGTCCAGGTGCTCGACCAGGTCGACGTCGACTACGGCGCGATCGACGTCCTCCCCGCGCTGCAGCCGCTGCGCGAAGTGACGACCGAGATCTCCGACTGGCAGACCTTCCCGCAGCTCTACGTCAACGGCGAGCTGCTCGGCGGCTGCGACATCATCGAGGAGATGTTCGAGTCCGGCGAGCTGGCCGAGGCCCTCGGGGTCGAGCAGCCGGAAGTCACTGCATCGCCCGCAGAGAGCCTGCCGGCTCAGTCCCCACCGCTTCAGATCGAATAGTTAGACAGCCGCTGCTTGCTCGGCGGAATCCTCTTTCACCTGGAAAGAGGAACCGCAACCACAGGCCGCAACCACGTTCGGGTTGTTGACCTGGAAGCCGGCGCCCTGGAGGCCTTCGACGTAGTCGACCTCCGAGCCGAAGACGAACTGCATGCTGACCTTGTCGACGATGACGGCGACGCCGTCGACCTCGAAGAGGTTGTCGTCCTCCTTGGCCTTATCGAAGGCGAGCGCGTACTGGAAACCGGAGCAACCGCCGCCGCGAACGGCAACCCGCAGCGCCTGCTCGGAGCCGTCAGCCTGAGAGCCGAGCAGCTCGCCGATCTTCTCGGCGGCCTTCTCGGTCAGGGTGATCGCGGCTTGGGGCGTATCCGTCACTTCACAAAGTGTAGCGGGCGATGGCGTGCCGGGTTGGTCGGCGCGTCTAGAATCGATCTGTGAGCTCGCCAGCCGAGACTGCGGTCGTCTGCGATACGACCGCATACCTCCCGCTCGACCTTCTGGCGAAGCGGGACATCAAGACGATCAGCCTCTACGTCTCGGTCGACGGCGAGCAGGAGCGGGAGTCGGAGATCTCCGACTTCGATGCCTTCTACGAGCGGCTGCGCGGCTCGGAAAGCGGGGCGACGACCTCGCAGCCCTCGATCGGCGACTTCCTCGCGGTCTACGAACCGCTGCTGGCCGAAGGCCGGGAAGTCGTCTCGATCCACATCTCGGCCGGCATCTCCGGCACCTTCGAGGCCGCCGGCCAGGCGCGCCAGCGGCTGATCGACGAGGACAAGGGCGGCGAGCGGCTGCACCTCCTGGACTCGCGCTCGGCCGCCGGGGGCATGGGCCTCTGCGCGCTCGGCGCCTCCACCGCCGCGCGGGCCGGAGCCGACGCGGCCGCCACGATCGCCCAGGCCGAGGAGACCCGCAACGACCTGAAGATGTGGTTCGCGATCGACACCCTCGAGTACCTGCGCCGCGGCGGCCGTATCGGCGGCGCCCGCGCCTGGATCGGCAGCGCCCTGAAGATCAAGCCGATCCTCACCCTCGAGGAGGAAATCACCCCGGTCGAGCGGGTCCGCACCCGGACCCGCTCGCTCGAGCGGCTGCGCGGCTATATGCGCCAGCGCCACGATTCCGGCCGCGACGCCTGGGTCGTCCAGTACATCCAGGACAAAGAGACCGCCGACGTCATGGTCGAAGACTGCTACGAGATCTTCGGCTGCGAGCCGGCCTTCGTCTCCGAGGTCGGCCCCGTCCTCGGCGCCCACGTCGGCCCCGGACTGCTCGGGGTCGGATCGGTTCGCACCGACCTCGTCGCCTAGTCGGCTCTAGCGGTTGCGCCTGCGGCGCAACATGGCGCGGGCGCCGATGAAGAAACCGACGGCTGCGGCGCCGACGATCAGCTGCTGTTTGTGCTCCTCGACCTGGCGGCGCCAGTCGGTCAGCTCGTTAACGCGGCCTCGCAGGGCCTCGACAGAGGTCCCCAGCTGGCGGCGCTTGAGGTCGATGTCGCGGCGGATCTCCGCCGGGGAGCGGCCAGGGGCACCGGTGGTCACGAGACCTCCTTTTCGAGCATCTCCTTGGTCAGCTTCGCCTCTTCGATCGCCTGCTCGGGCACCGGCGGGGCGCCCGCTTTCAGCGCTTTGGAGGCGATCCAGCCGGCCAGGGCGGCGAGCAGCAGGAAGATCGCCGCGGTGACGAAGTACCCGGCCCAGATGTTGCCGCTGAACAGTTCTTCGCCCAGCAGCCAGGCGATCCCGTGCAGGATCATGATCAGCGCCAGGAAGGCGAAGGCGCCAGCCGCAGCGCCGACGGCGGAGCCGCGCAGGATCTTGCCGACTTTCTCGGAGACCTCTGCCTTGGCGAGTTCGATCTCCTCCCGCACCAGCGTCGATGCGTTTTCGGAGACCTCGACGACGAGGTCGGCGATCGAGCGGTCCTCGGGCGGCGGTGGCGGCCCGGGCGGCGGGATCGGAGGCGGGTTCTGGGGTGGCTCGGCGGGCATTTGGCCTAGTCCGGTGGATCCTCGTTGTAGATGCGGCGGTAGACGAGCCCGGCAATCCGGGCCGCGGCGATGCTCGCCAGCGCGCCGGTCGCGGCCAGCAGGCCGCTCCAGACGAGGCGTTTGACCAGATCGTTGTCCACTAGCTCGAACCTTTCCCCATGCGAAGTGGGCAGTAAACCCTATCCGCGCGGCTCGAGGCCGTCGCAGATGGTCGTGACAAGGAGATCCCGCGCCTCGTCGAAGTCTGTCTCCGAGGCGGGGATGGTCCCGAAGATCCAGCCCGAGAGCAGCTGCTCGATCGCGCCGTAGAAGGACATCGAGGCGAACATCGGCGCGACGTCGCCGCGAAACGCCCCGCTCGCCTGGCCGTCGGCGACGATCTTGGCGATCGACTCATACGCGCGGCGGATTTCCTCCAGGTGCGTTTTGCCGAACGAGTTGGCGGCGCGGGTGACCTCGACGATGATCACCTTCATCAGCTCCGGGTCGTGGCGGTAGGAGTCGAAGATGAAGCGCGCCACGGCGCCGAGCTTCTCGCGCGGGCTGGCGCCGGCCCTGTCGGCCTCCTCGATCGCCGCCAGCAGCAGCGACCAGCGCTCGATGAAGAGTTCGTTCAGGACCTCGTCCTTGGAGCTGAAGTAGTGGTAGACGAGGCCGTAGGCGACCCCCGCCTCGTCGGCGATGTCGGAGACGCGGGTCGCATGGAAGCCCTGGCGGGCGAAGACGCGGATCGCGGCGTCGAGGATCAGGCGGCGTTTGTCAGCCGGCGGCGCCTGCGCCATCAGTCGCGGCTCTCCGGCTGCGGCCAGACGTAGGCGGCCGGTTGGCGGTTGGCGAGCGACGGCAGCGACTCGCGGACGCGGTCCTGCGCGGCGAAGTCGAGCTCGGCGGCGGCGAAGCCCTCGCCGTCGGGGGCCGTGGCGAGGACCACCCCCCAAGGGTCGACGATCGCCGAGCGGCCAAAGGAGCTGTAGTGCGGTGGCGCTTCGCCCCACTGGTTCGGCGCGATCACGAACAGCTGATTCTCTATCGCCCGCGCCCGCAGCAGGACTTCCCAGTGGTCGCGGCCGGTCGCCAGCGTGAAGGCCGAGGGGACCGCGATCAGCCTGGCGCCGCGCAGGGCGAGGATGCGGAAGAGCTCCGGAAAGCGGAGGTCGTAACAGACGGTGAGCCCGGCGGTGAGCTCCCCCACGGGAGCGACGACCGGCTCATCGCCGGGGCGCTCGAACTCCGACTCGCGGTAGGCGACCCCGCCGGCGTCGACGTCGAACATGTGGATCTTGCGATAGGCGCCGAGGTCGTCGCCTTCGGGGCCGATCAGGACCGAGGTGTTCGAGAGCTTCTCGCCCTCTCCCCCGCGCTCGGAGATGCTGCCGGCGAGGAGGTGGATCGAGTGCTCGCGCGCCCAGCCGCGCGCCGCGGTCAGGCTCGGGCCGTCGAGCGGCTCGGCGCCGGCGACGAGTTCCTCCCCGCCCGCCAGCAGGTTCCACTTCTCCGGTAGGGCGACGAATTCAGCGCCGTCGGCGGCCGCCGCACGGACCAGGCGCTCGGCTGACGCCAGGTTCCTGTCCTTGTCCCCGTTGGAGTTGAGCTGTACCGCCGCTGCGCGCACGCATGCCCTTCGTTGATTGACCAGTCAATCGGCTACGCCAGTATATGAACGCTTGAGGCGTCTTGACGGCTCTACGAGTTCAACTGGCGGGCGACTATGCGATCGAACAAGCGAGTTGGGATCAGCGGCTTGATCCGTGCCTGCACCTTGGCGTCTAGCCCGACCAGGTAGCGCGTCTTCGGCCGCCTCGATTCGAGCGCATGGGCGATCGCCTTCGCCACCTTCTCCGGCGGGATGCCGCGTTCGGCGGTGTCCTCGATCACCTTGCGGAACTTCTCGATCGCGGCGCCGTAGAGCAGGTTGGTTTGTGGGGAGCGCGCTGCGATCTCCGCCGCTTTGTCCTGGCCGCGTCCCCAGATCGGGGTGTCGATCGAACCGGGCTCGATGATCGCCACCTCGATCCCCCAGGGCCGCAGCTCCTGGCGGAAGACGTCGCCGATCGCCTCGGTCGCGAACTTCGAGGCGTGGTAGGGCCCGCCGAAGGGGAAGGCGATGCGGCCGCCGATCGAGGCGAGGAAGACGATCCGCCCTTCGACGCGGCGGACCAGCGGCAGCATCGCCTGGGTCACCGCCACGTAGGCGATCAGATTGACCTCGAGCTGGTGGCGCAGATCCTCGAGCGGGATCGTCTCCAGCGGGCCGGGGACGGCGACCCCGGCGTTGTTGACGAGGCCGTCGAGGCCAGCGTCGCTCTCCGCCTCGATTCGCTCCGCGGCGGCGGCGATCCGCTCGGGATCGGTGACATCGAGGATGACCGGGACCAGGTTCGGCGAGGCCTCCTGCCGCAGGCCCTCGGCGTCGGCCTCCTTGCGAACGCCGGCGAAGACCCGCCAGTTGGAGCCGTCGAGGCGCAGCGCGGTAGCGCGGCCGATGCCGGTGGATGCTCCGGTGACGAGGACCGATCGCACCAGACCGAGGCTACAGGGGGATGGGCGTAACCTTTGTGTCGAAGTGAACGACGCGATCAAGGACGACGCCGAGCGCAAGCAGGTCACGGTCCTGTTCGCGGACGTGAGCGGCTCGATGGACCTCGCCGAGCAGGAGGACCCGGAGGAGTGGCGCGAGATCATGCAGCGCTTCTTCTCGCTGCTGGCCGAGACCGTGACCCGCTTCGAAGGCACGGTCGACAAGTTCACCGGCGACGGGATCATGGCGATCTTCGGCGCCCCGATCGCCCACGAGGACCACGCCAGGAGGGCCTGTTACGCCGCCCTGCAGATGCTCGACGACGTCGCCGGGTACGCCGCCGAGCTGCGCCGCGCCAAGGGGCTCAACTTCTCGACCCGGATCGGGATCAACTCCGGCGAGGTCGTCGCCGGCGCGATCGACGGCGGCGGCGGTTCCTCCTACACCGCGATCGGCCACACCGTCGGCCTGGCGCAGCGGATGGAGGCGCTGGCCGAGCCCGGCAAGGCGTACCTGACCGAGGGGACGGCCGAGCTGGCGCGCGGCTACCTCGATCTCGAGGACCTCGGCGAGTTCGAGATCAAGGGCGCGAGCCGGCCGGTGCAGGTCTTCGAGCTTGCCGGGGTCGGCCAGGCGCGCTCACGCCTCGACCTCGCCCGCGAGCGCGGCTTCTCGCAGTTCGTCGGCCGCGAAGAGGAGATCGGGCGGCTGGAGGAGGCGCTGGCGCGCGCCAAGGGCGGCGAGGCGACCGCAGTCGGCGTCGTCGCCGAACCGGGGATCGGCAAGAGCCGGCTCTACCACGAGTTCGCCCAGCGCTGCCGCGGCGAGGGGCTCGAGATCTTCGAGGCGCAGGGCCAGGCGCACGGCAAGTCGATCCCGTTCATGCCGATCCTGCAGATGCTGCGCGCCTTCTACGGGATCGACGACCAGGATCCCGAGCAGCTGGCGCGGGAGAAGATCGCCGGCCGCTCGCTCCTCCTCGACCCGGCCTTCGCCGACGACCTGCCGCTGATCTTCGACTTCCTCGGGGTCCCGGATCCCGACAGGCCGGTGCCGCGGATGGACCCGGAGGTGCGCCAGCGCTCTCTCGCCGACTTCCTCTGCCGCCTGGTCGGCAATCCGGCCCGACGCAAGGTCCTGGTCCTGGTGATCGAGGACCTGCACTGGATCGACGAGGGCAGCCAGGCGATGCTGGAGGGGCTGGTCGAGGGGATGGACGGGACGCCGACGCTCGTCCTCGTCAACTACCGCCCCGAACACCAGCCGGCCTGGGCGGGGTCGCCGCGCTACGAGACGATCGAGCTGCAGCCGCTCGACCGCGGCGACACCGTCAAGCTGCTGCGCGACCTCGCCGGCTCCGACCCCTCGCTCGACGGGATCGACGAGCCGATCCACGAGCGCACGGGAGGCAACCCCTTCTTCATCGAGGAGATCGTCCGCGAGCTGTCGGAGTCCGGCTACCTGCAGGGCGAGCGCGGCGCCTACAAGCTGGCGAAGCCGATCGAGGATGCGGGGGTGCCGGTCACCGTCCAGGCCGTCCTCGCCGCCCGCATCGACCGCCTCGATCCCACCGCCAAGCAGCTCCTGCAGGTCGCCTCGGTCGTCGGCAAGGAGGTCAGCGGCGAGGCGCTCTGGCTGACCGCCGGCCACGACTCCGAGACGATGGAGCGGACGCTGGGCGAACTCGTCGATGGCGGCTTCCTCTACGAAGCGGAGATCTACCCGGAGCGGGTCATCGCCTTCCGCCACCCGCTGACGCGCGAGGTCGCCTACGGGACCCAGCTGGCCGAACAGCGGGCCGCGACCCACGCCGCGGCGGCGCGGGCGCTGGTCGAGCTCGAACCACCGGAGCGCTACGACGAGCTCTCGGCGCTGATTGCCGACCACCTGCGCCAGGGAGGCGAGCATCTGGAAGCGGCACGCTGGTCGGCGCGCGGAGCCCACTGGGCTGGCCACAGCCGCCCGCGGGATGCCCTGCGCCTCTGGCACGACGTGATGGAGCAGACCGCCGACCTGGAGGAGGACGAGGAGGTCGCGGCGCTGGCGATCCACTCGCGGCTGCTGCAACTGCAGTACGCCTGGCGGGTCGGCATGAGCCGTGAGGAGGAAGCGCGGCTGGCCGCCGAAGCAGAGGAGATCGCGATGCGGCAGGACGACCTGCACTCGCTGGTCCTGCTCAAGGTCGCCACGGCGGTGCGGCCGGGCCTCCCCCACCACGGTCCGACCTGGATCGAGGCCGTGGACGAGACGATCGAGCTCGCCGACCGAACCGCCGACCGGCACCTGCGGACTGCGGTGCGGGGAGCGGGCGCCTACGCCTACCTCTGCGTCGCCGACTTCGCCGGCTTCGAGCGGATCCTCGACGAGATGCTGGAGATCGTCGGCGGCGACGGCTCGGTCGGCGCCAACATCGTCCTCGGCAGCCCGATCGCCTGGGGGCTGATGGGCAAGGGAATGGTGCGGCGCGAGAAGCTCGAATTCGAAGAGGCCGAGGAGCTCTTCGAGCGGGCGCTGGAGGCGGCGGTGGAGGCCGAAGACGCGGAGACCGCCAGCTGGATCCGCAGCAACCAGGCCAGCCTGGTGATCCGCAGGGACCCGGAGGCGGCGCTGGCGATCGCCCGACGCAACTGTGAGCTGACCGACCGGCTCGGCGACGTCTTCTCCCGCAGCCTGGCGCTCTCCAACCTCGCCTGGGCGCTGCTGATCGCCGAGGAGAACGAGGCGGCGCTGGAGTCGATCGAAGAGTCCGAGCGGCTCTATCGCGAGGCGATGGACAACGGCGGCGAGATGGAGGGCTGGCGCGGCCAGCTCCGCGCCCGCGCCTTGGTCCTCGTCGGCAGGACGGACGAGGGGCTCGAGGTGGCGGAGGAGGCCGCGCGGGTGGCGCGCGAGCGGGGCATGCTCTGGAGCTACCCGGTGGCGGTGCTGACCCTGGCCCGGGCGCGGGCGGCCGCCGGAGCCGAGGGAGTGAACGAGACCTTCGAGGAGGCCGAGCGCGTGGCCCGTGAGACTGGGGCGACGACGCTGCTGATGGACATCGCGGTCGAGCGCGAACAGCTCGAGAGCGCCGGCACCGCCTACTAACTGGCTAGCTGCGGCGCTCGAGCTCGGCGACCATCAGCTTGGTGTGGAGGGCCGCGATCAGGTCCTTGAGCGGCTGGGCGCCGGCTTCGAGCATCTCCACCACCCGCTCGGGCGGGACCTCGCCGGCGAGCCGTTCCATCACCACGTCGACCTCCTGGCGGACCAGCTCTTCCAGGGCGCCTTTGTAGCGCAGGGTGTCGTAGACGGTGAAGCCGATCTGCTCGTCGTAGCCGCCGGCGCGGAAGCGGCCGATCGCCTCGATGATCGTCACGTCGGAGGGTGAGTAGCCGCGGCTGTTGGGGGTCAGGACCTCGAGCTCGGCGAGGCGGTCGAGGACCTCCTTGGGGAGGCCGTAGCGCTTGCGCACCTCGGCGGCGCTGGTGCGGGAGCGCTCGCCGGCCAGCGCCCGGTCGAGGATCTGATCGCCGAGGGCGAGCATCGCCTCGGCCCGCGCGGGATCCTCGTCGAGGACGGTCTTGATCGCCTTCAGCGGCAGAAAGCGCTCCTCCTGCAGGCGCTTGATCAGCTTGATCCGGTCGACGAGCTCGGGCGGGTAATAGGCCATGTTGCGGCTGGTCTTGATCCCTTCCGGCAGCAGCCCCTCGCGCAGGTAGTGCTTGATCGTCGGCGCCGGGACGCCGGAGGCCTCGGCCAGCTCGCGCATCCGCAGCAGGCCGTTCTCGGTGGCATGAGTGGCATTGGTGCTCATGCGCGGAACTCCCCCTGGATCTGGGCGCTCGGGCCGGCGGCGGCGCCGGACTCCTTCATCGCCACGATCTCCTCGGCCGAGTAGCCGACCTCGGCCAGCACCTCGTCGGTGTGCTCGCCGAAGGCCGGCGCGGGTCGGGTCGGGTCTGCCGGGGTGCGGCTCAACTTCACCGGGTTGCCGAGCTGGCGAACCTTGCCCAGCTGCGGCTGGTCGAGCTCGACGACCATCCCGCGCGCCTTGGCCAGCTCGGAGTCGAGCGCCTCGTCGAGGTCGAGAACCGGCTCGATGCAGCAATCGTGCTCGTCGTTGAAGGCGAGCCACTCGTCGCGCGTGCGGGAGCGGAAGACCTCGGCGACCTCGGCCCAGGCCTCGGTGCCCGGCGCCTCGAACTGCTTCTCGATCAGGTCGGGACGGCCGACGCCGCTGCAGAAGGCGGCCCAGAACTTCGGCTCCAGGGCGCCGCAACTGACCCAGCCGTCGGCGACTTCGTAGGGGAGGTAACAGACGAGGCCGCCGGCGAGCTGCTGCTCGCCGCGGCGGGGCACCTCTTCGTCGCAGAAGTAACGGCCGGCGACCATCGCCAGCCAGGAGAGGGCGCCGTCGGCCATCGAGACGTCGACCATCTGCCCCTCGCCGGAGCGCTCGCGCTCGTGCAGCGCCGCCATCACCCCGAAGGCGGCCATCAGGCCGCCGCCGCCGAGGTCGGCGATCTGCCCGGCCGACTGCACCGGCGGCCCGTCCTTGGCGCCGGTCAGGCCGAGCAGGCCGACGAGGCCGAGGTAGTTCATGTCGTGGCCGGCGCGCTGGGCGTAGGGGCCGTCCTGGCCGTAGCCCGTGATCGCGCAGTAGACGACCGCCGGGTTGGCCTCGCGCATCCGCTCGTAGCCGACACCGAGCCGGTCGAGGACGCCGGGGCGGAAGCCGTCGAGGACGACGTCGTGGGCGGCAACGAGGCGCAGCAGGGCCTCCCTCCCGGCCTCCGACTTGAGGTCGAGGCGGACCGAGCGCTTGCCGCGGTTGAGCGAGAGGTAGAGCGAGGAGCGGGTGCCGAGCGCCTGCTGCTCATCCGTCCCGTAATAGGGGGGCGCCCAGCGTATGTAGTCGCCCATGCCGGTGTCCTCGACCTTCAGCACCTCGGCTCCGAGGTCGGCGAGCAGCAGCGAGCAGAAGCCGCCAGGCAGCAGGCGGGTCAGGTCGAGGACCTTGACGTCTGAGAGGGGGAGGTCCGCCATCGGGCGGTCCGCCTAGGCCGCTGCCCGTTTGGGGACGCCCAGCAGCTCCCGCGCCTCGGCGACGGTGGCGGCGCGGCGGCCGACGTCCTCGGCCATCTGCCGCGCCTTGGCGATCAGGTCGCCGTTGGAGCGACACATCTCGCCATTCGGCAAATAGAGGTTGTCCTCGACCCCGGCGCGGACGTTGCCGCCCAGCACCAGCGAGGAGGCGAGCAGCTTCCACTGGTCGCGGGAGATGCCGATCACCTGCCACTGGTTCGGCCCCTCCGGGCCGCCGGGGATCTGGTCGGACATCAGGGTGACGTTGCGCGGCGTCGGGCGGATGCCGCCGGTCACCCCCATCACCAGCGAGATCTGCAGCGGCGGCTCCAGCAGGCCCATGTCGACCAGCGGGTCGAGGTTGGCGACGTGGCCGGAGTCGAAGCACTCGTGCTCTGGCTTGACGCCGATCTCTTTCATCGCGGTGAGGAACTCGATGATCGTGTCGAAGCTGTTCTCGAAGACCGCTTTGAAGACGAAGTCCTTGCGCCGCTTGGAGTACTTCGCGTAGTTCATCGAGCTCATGTTCAGCGCCGCAACGTCCGGTTTGCAGGCGCGCAGGTACTCGATCCGCTTCTCGATCGGGATGCCGATCGCCCCGGTCGAGTAGTTGACGATCACGTCGCCGACCTCGGCCAGGATCGCCTCGGTGATCGCCTGGAAGTCCTCGACCTCATAGGACGGGGTGCCGTCGGGTTTGCGAGCGTGGATGTGGATCTGCGATGCCCCCTCGTCGACCGCGCGACGCGCCTCCGCCGCGTACTCCTCGGGCGTGTAGGGGATCGCCGGACACTGGTCGCGGTTGGCGATCACGCCGCTGATCGAGCAGCTGATGATCACCGGGTCGTCGAAAGAGCTCATTCCGCCTCCTCAGTTGTTCCTTATCGGGGAATAGCAACGAAAAGGAACAGACGAATTCATACCGGCATCACCCCATGCCGTTTGCGCGGCTTCTCGACGTGCTTGTTGCGCGACATCTGAAGTGCTTTCGCGATCGTCTGGCGGGTCTCGCGGGGGTCGATGATGTCGTCGATCACCGCGTTGCCGGCGGCGATATAGGGGTCGATCTGGGCTCGGACCGCGTTCAGCATCGCCTCCCGGGTGGCCTCCGGGTCCTCGGAGGCCTCGATCGCCGAGCGGCCGATGATTTCGACCGCGCCCTCGGCGCCCATCACCGAGATCTCGGCCCCGGGCCAGGCGACGATCAGGTCGGGCTCGTACGCCTTGCCGCACATCACGTAGTAGCCGGCGCCGTAGGCCTTGCGGACGACGACGGTCACCTTCGGGACGGTGGCGCGGCTGACCGCGTAGAGCATCTTCGCCCCGTGGCGGATGATCCCGGCGTGCTCGACCTTCGAGCCGACCATGAAGCCGGGGACGTCCTGGAGGAAGACGAGCGGGATGTTGAAGGCGTCGCAGAGGTTGATGAAGCGGGCGGCCTTGTCGGCGGAGTCGTTGTCGAGGACGCCCGCCAGCTGCTTGGGCTGGTTGGCGACGATCCCGGCCGGCTGGCCGCCGAAGCGGGCGAAGCAGGTGATCACGTTCTTGGCGAACTTCGGCTTCAGGTCGAACCAGTCGCCGTCGTCGACGATCTCGCGGATCACGTCGTACATGTCATAGGGCTGGCGCGGCGACTCGGGGACGATCTCCATCAGCTTCTCGGAGGCGCGCTCGATCGGGTCGGAGACGTCGATCGTCGGCGGCCGCTCCTCGCAGTTGCCCGGGAAGTAGGAGAGGTACTTGCGGACCGAGGCGATGCACTCCTCGTCGTCGGCGACCTCGAGGTCCCCCACCCCCGACTTGCGGCAGTGGACCTTGGCGCCGCCGAGGTCCTCCATCGAGATCTCCTCGCCGGTGACGGCTTTGGTCAGGTGCGGGCCGGCGAGCGCCATCGCGCCCTGGCCGGAGACCATCGGCACGAAGTCCGAGAGCGCCGGGATGTACGCGGTGCCGGCGGCGCAGGGGCCCATCATTGCCGCGACCATCGGGATCACGCCCGACATTTCGACCTCCTCGCGGAAGAGGTGGCCGGAGCCGGCGAAGAGCGAGCCCGCCGCCTCCTGGATGCGAGCGCCGGCACTGTCGAGCAGCCAGACGAACGGCATCCGCTTCTGCAGCGCCATCTCCCGCAGGCGGGTGACCTTGAGCTCGCCGGTCATCCCCATCGAGCCGGCCATCACGGTGAAGTCGTAGGCGGCGATGCAGGTGGCGCGGCCGTCGACGTCACCCCAGCCGGTGACGACGCCGTCGGCCGGCGCCTCGACCCCGTCCATCGCCCGCTGGGCGAAGTGCGGGCGGCCGTGGATACCCAGCTCGACGAAGGTCCCCTCGTCGACCAGCAGGTCGATCCGCTCGCGGGCGGTGAGCTTGCCGCGCTCGTGCTGCTTGGCGATCTTTTCCTCGCCGCCGCCGAGCCGGGCCTTCGCGCGGCGCTCGTGCAGCTGCGCGGTCAGGTCGGCCAGCGGGGCCGTGCCCGGCAGCAGGTTCGGGGATTTCTCCTCGGTCGCCATCGTCTACCGGCCTTTCCACTGCGGGTCGCGTTTCTCGAAGAAGGCGGTGACCCCCTCGACGATGTCCTCGGTGGTAAAGGTGAGCGAGAGCTGGGAGCGGAGGAACTCGAGCGCGTCGTCGAGCGCCATGTCCTGCTGGCGGTACATCGCGTCGTGGCCGAGGCGCATCAGCACCGGGCTCTTGGAGGCGAGCTTGGTCGCCCACTCGGAGACCGCGGCGTCGAACTCGCCGGCGGGGACGACCTTGTTGGCGAGCCCGTACTCGACCGCCTGCTCGGCCGAGAGACGCTCGCCCAGCAGCATCATCTCGTTGACCTTCTTGCGCGGGACGTTGCGGTAGATGATCGACATGATCATGTAGGGGAAAGCGCCGACGTTGATCTCCGGGGTGCCGAAGGTCGCGCCCTCTTTGGCGATCACCAGGTCGCAGGAGAGGGCCAGCCCCATCCCCCCGGCGAGGACGTGGCCGTTGGCGGCGCAGAGCGAAGGCTTGCCGAGGCGCGGCATCAGGCGGAAGAACTCAAGGAAGAGGTCGGAGGCGAAGTGTTTGGCGATCAGGGGCACGTCGGCGGCGAACCCGCCGAGGTCGGCGCCGGCGCAGAAGGCCTTGTCGCCCGCCCCGGTGAGGACGACGGCGCGGACCTCGTCGGAGGCTTTCGCCAGTTTCATCGCCTCGACCAGCTCGCTCAGCATCTGGCCGGAGAGCATGTTGCGTTTGTCCGGATCGTTGAGGGTCACCGTGGCGACGCCGCCGGCCACCTCGTAGGCGACCTTCTCGCCGCTCCACCGCTGATCTCCCTGGGTCATCGGCGCGGACCATAGCACTGAACTGAAAGTAGGAAGTGCTACTGTCCACTTCGCATTCGGGGGCCGATGCGGTCCCGCAATTCATCAGGAGGAGAGAGACCAGTGGCGACCGCAACCGACGGCTCCAGCGTCATCAAGCCCGACCACGCAGCAGGGCGCAAGCACTTCATCTTCAGCCAGGAGCATGAAGACCTGCGCGAGTCGATGGAGTCGTGGGTGAAAAAGGAGATGTGGCCTCACCGCAACGAATGGGAGGACACCTACTGGCCGAGCGAGAAGATGAAGCGCGCCGGCGAGCTCGGTTTCCTCGGCCTCTGCTTCCCGGAGGAGTACGGCGGCCAGGGCGGCGACTACTTCTACTCGCTGGTCCGCGCCGAGTGCATGAGCTACTCGGGCTCCGGCGGCACCAACATGGGCTTCGCGGTCCAGACCGACATGGTCCTCCCCCCGATCCACCTGCTCGGCAGCGAGGAGCAGAAGAAGAAGTACCTCGAACCGGGCCTTAAAGGCGAAAAGATCGGCGCGCTGGGAATCACCGAGCCGGGCGCCGGCTCCGACGTCGCCGGAATCCGAACCACCGCGATCCGCGACGGTGACGAATACGTGATCAACGGCTCCAAGACCTTCATCACCAACGGGCCGCGGGCGGACTTCATCGTCCTCGTCTGCAAGACCGACCCGAGCGAGCGCCACGCCGGCATCACCCTCTTCGTCGTCGACCTGCGCGATGAGAACGGCGAGAAGGTCCCGGGTTTCACCGTCTCCGCCGAGCTGGAGAAGATGGGGATGCACGCCTCCGACACGGGCGAACTCGCCTTCGAAGACGTCCGCGTCCCGGCCGACGCCGTCCTCGGTGAGATCGGCAAGGGCTTCTACCACATTGCCTGGGAGCTTCAGGGCGAGCGGCTGGTGGCCGCCGCCGGCTCCCATGCGGGCTGCGAACGGATGATCGAGAAGACGCTCGAGTACGCGAAGGAGCGCGAAGCCTTCGGCCGCTCGATCGGCAAGTTCCAGGCGATCCGCCACAAGTTCGCCGAGATGGCGACCAAGACCGAGGCGGCGAAGCAGTTCACCTACGCGACCGCCTGGCGCTTCGGCAACGGCGAGTACCCGGTCCGCGAGATCACGATGGCGAAGCTCTTCTCCTCGCGTATCGCCTGCGAGGTCGCCGACGACTGCATCCAGATCCTCGGTGGCTACGGCTACATGAAGGAGTACGAGATCGAGCGCGCCTACCGCGACGTCCGCCTCAACCGCATCGGCGCCGGCACCGACGAGGTGATGCTCGACGTGATCGGGCGGAGCTACGGGCTGTAAGGGCGACGGGGCGCTTTTGCGAACCATGAGGACGCAAAGGCGCCCCGACCTCCGATGAGTGTTGTCAAGGACAGCGGCGCGCGGGCCACGCTGCCGCCCTTCGGCGACGAGCACGAGGAGCTGCGGGAGACGGTCAGCCGCTTCGTGCAGAAGGAGATCGCGCCGAACGTCGACGAGTGGGAGGCGGCGCGGGAATTCCCGCGAGAGCTGTTCGCCCGCTGCGCCGAGCTCGGCTTCCTCGGGCTGAAGTTCCCCGAGGAGCTGGGCGGCCAGGGCGGCACCCACCTGCACGACGCCGTCTGGGTCGAGGAGCTGGCCCGCTCGGGCGGTTCGGGGGGCGTCGCCGCCGGGCTCAACGCCCACGCCTCGATCGCGATGCCGCCGGTCTTCAACTTCGGCACCGACGAGCAGAAGCAGCGCTGGCTGGTCCCGGGGATCGCCGGCGAGAAGATCGGCGCGCTCGGGATCACCGAGCCGGGAGCCGGCTCCGACGTCGCCTCCCTCTCCACCACCGCCAGGCGCAGCGGCGACGGCTACGTCGTCAACGGCTCCAAGACCTTCATCACCAACGGCGTCCGCGCCGACTTCCTCGTCTGCGCCTGCAAGACCCGCGAGGAGGGCGGCCACGGGGGGATTTCCTTCCTCGTCCTCGAGAGCGGGATGCCCGGCTACGAAGTCAGCGCCAAGCTGGAGAAGATGGGGTGGCACTCCTCCGACACCGGCGAAATCTCCTTCACCGACGTCGAGGTCCCGGCCGAGAACCTGCTCGGCGAGGAGAACGGTGGCTTCAAGCTGATCATGTTCAACTTCGCCTGGGAGCGGCTGCTGATGGCGATCGGCGCCGTCGGCGCTATGCAGCGACTGATCGAGATCACCGTTGCCTACGCCTCGGAGCGCGAAGCCTTCGGCCGGCCGATCGGCAAGTTCCAGGCGATCCGCCACCACGTCGCCGAGATGGCGACCAAGGCCGAGGCCAGCCGCGCCCTCACCTACAACGCCCTGCGCCTCTTCCACGAGGGCCACGACTGCATCCAGGAGGTCTCGATGGCGAAGCTGCTCACCCAGCGCGCCGTCCTCGAGATCGCCGATCAGTCCCTGCAGATCCACGGCGGCTACGGCTACATGCGCGAGTACGGCATCGAGCGCGCCGTCCGCGACGCCCGCCTCGGCCCGATCGGCGGCGGCACCGACGAGATCATGAAGGAGATCGTCGGCAAGACGATGGGGCTGTAAAAAAAAGGGCGCCGGCGGTCCGAAGACCGCCGGCGCCCGAATCGATCCAGCCGGATCGATCGAGATGTCAGCCGATCGAGACCCTCACGGGCTGCTGGCCCTTGACCCTGAGCACGTAGTTGCCGCTGGGCAGGTTGTTGAGGACCTGCTGCAGGCGGGCAGTGCCGGTCTTGCCGTGGCTGATCGTGTGACCGCCATGCGTCAGGCGCCAGCTGAGGCGGCTGCTGCTCGCCTGGGCCTTGACCGTGCACTTGACCTTGGTCTTGCCGCTCATCTTGCAGGTCACCTTGACCTTGCCAGCGGGGCCGGCAGGACCGGCGGGGCCGGTGGCGCCGGTGGCGCCCTGGGCTCCGTTGGCTCCTGCGGGGCCTTGGGCGCCAGTTGGGCCAGCTGGGCCGGTGTCACCTTTGGGGCCTTTATCACCTTTGGGACCCTGAGGACCCGGGGGGCCTTCGGTCCCTTCTTTGAGGAAGATCGCGGTCACTTCCTTATCGGCATCCATGTTCACGGTGCAGGTCGCCGGGTTTCCACCCGACTGTTTGCAGCCGATCCAGCCCGCGATCACGTAGCCGGTTGCGGGCGCAGCCGTAAGGGTCGTGGGACCGACGAATTCGCCGCTGCATTCTTCACCCGCCGCGCAGTTGATGCCGGCCGGAGCGGAGGTCACAGAACCGGCACCGGTGGGTCCGTTGACGAAGAGCGTCAATTCGGGGCCGCATCCCGGTTCGGCTTCGAGACAGAAGATAGCGGTGGCTTCGACCCCGGCCCCCTCGTCGGCACCCGGAAAGCAAAGAAGTTGACCGGGTTCACAGGCGGCAAGGACGGTGCCTTTGGTGATTACCCAATGGTCGAGGATCGAGCCTGCGACGGGGGTCGCTTCAAGCGGAATGCCCCGCGGTTTTTCGAAAGGTGGCTGTTCGAGTTCTGCCATTTCGTTTTCGCAGGTTCCCGTAGCAGGCCCTGGGGCCGTGTACGCACAAGCGATTGGCGGGGTACCCGCATAAAGTGGGAAGAATTCAACGGTCGAATCGACTTCCCCACTACCGGCCCCGATGATGTTCAGCTTGAAAGTATTCGCGGCGTTCGCCTGCGCGACCGGGACGAGCAGGAAGGCTGCCAGCGTCGCCAGCAAAACGGCGAGTCGCGCCTTGGATTTGCCCGGATTTGACCGCTCCGGCCATGCGGTAGGTGCCTTCGCGTGACTGCTCACGTGGTTCTCTCCTTTTGTTCCCTAGGTTCCCTGACAGCGCCGCAGGCCGACCCGAGCCGCACCACGGCGTACCGATGCCGAGAGATAGCTATCCCACCGCCTTAATGGGGTCAACTTTCGGTTGCTCAGGCTGCCGGCAACCCAGAACGGAGCAGGACTATTTTGTCGCAACAGCGCTGCAATTCCTAGTTGAGCAATCTTTCGGGCGCGTAGTTCGGCAGGCGCAAACGAGCACGCCCTAGAGTCGCCGGTTCCGCCTCTACTGAGCTTCGGCGACGAAGGAGAGTCGACCCAGGATTTCGCCGCCGCGGAAGCTGCCTTGCTTGTCCTGGTTCTTGGCGAAGACCCCGTCGAAGAGAGCCGCCGTGAGGTCCGAGAGAGCCAGGGTAGCCCCAGTTACCGTGAGCGTCCGGGAGCTTGAGTTGGCCACAGGTGCACCGGTATCGAGGTCCAGTGCGGCCACGGGCAGCTGGCCTGCCTTCCCTGGATACGGAGGCGAGGGTAAGACTTCCACTTCGGGGTTCAGCGTCCTGGCGTCGAGGTCGGTACGGCTTTCCCGCCAGATCACCTGCCCGCCTCCGAGCTGGATGAATTCGATCCCACCCTGGAGCTGGAGGAAACCGGAGTCGAAACCGAGGGCCATCTTGCCGCTGAAGATCGGCAGAGTGAAGAGCCCGGGGCGTTCCGCGGGAAAGATCGGGTTGACCGCGACGTGGAGGTCATTCAGCTTCGCTGCCATCGCCGGATCTAGTTCGAGTTGAGCCGTCCTCTTGGGAAGGATCGTGACCGCTGCGGGATCCGTGCTGGTCACCGCCGAGCCGACCGGCATCCCCTCCTCGAACACGCCGCGGAGCCCAAGTCGCTTCGAGAGTCGGGTGGCGAACTTCGCCGTCAGTCGCATCGACGCGACCGAGATCCGCTCTCCGAATCCGTGACGGGCGATCGTCAAACCTCTGGCCGGGCCGAGTTTCAGCTGACCCCCACCGAGCCTCGCCACCAGCGGCGAGCTGCGGCGCGTCGCCTTCAGCTGCAGGTCCTTGAACGCGAGCCTGCGGCTCCCGCGCCTGAACAGCGCCGTGCCTTCGTGCTCGACCGTGCCCTTTCTCGCCCCCGGGTCGAATTTCCCCCCCGAGACGGGGAACCGCAGGGAGCCCTTTGCGAAACTCGCCCCTTCGCGGGTCGAGATTGCCACGCCATGGGCCCGCAGAAGCCCGAAAAAGCTCTTGTCCAGCTGGAGGACCGTGGCCCCGGAGGCGATCGGGTCGTAGGTGGCTGAAGCCGGAGTCGCCGCGACGAGCGCGAGCAGGTGCGACACCAGAACGACGACTACCACGCGCGCTCGAGTCATTTCTTCACCGCGCAGCCCTTGACGACGTCCATCGTGATCGGGGGCCTGTCCGCAAAGTAGAAGCTTCCCCGGGCGAGGGGGAAGACCGTCAGCCGCGCCCCCGGCGGCGCCGGACAGCTCGCGTTGAAGTAGCTGCGCTCCCTGCCGTGATCGGTGAATTTGCGACGCAGGGTCAGCTTGATGCGGTCGACGAATCCCCAGCTGCCGAGCGCCTGCGGGAGGTCCGCGGTCAGCTGGGTCGCGAAGAATCCTTCGTGGATTTTCCTGATCCTGAAGGTGATCACGAACGAGGAGTTGAAGGGCTGACTGGTGAAGATGTGAGCGAAGAGGACGGGGCTCCCGTTTCGCTTCCCGTTGAAGACCAGCAGCCTGCCGCGGGTCGGGTAGGGCCGCTGTTCGGGCAGAACGACGGTGGCCCAGAAGCGGCCGGAACCGACGATTGCGTCACCGCAGTTGGCCAGGGCGCGAGCGGTGTCCCCAGGCTGAATCTGCTTGATCGTGCAGGAGGGGATCCCCTGTGGACGTAGACGTCCGTGACGGTTGACCTTGATCACCATCCTCTGCAGCTGCGGCGGCACCGAGCGGTGGACCGTGGCTATGTGACCGGAGATGAACACTGCCACCGGAGCGAGATGGTCGCGCGGCAGCTTGAAGGGCTGGATCTGCCCCAGCACGGTGATGCGAAGGCCTCCCCCCTGGAACACCGTCGCCGCCGCCGAAGTGGCAATGACGAGGGTGGCCAGGCCGGCTACGAGCAGTTTCGGCTTGAGATGCCCCCGCCCCCTCAACGCACCCGGGCTCTACCTCTCTTGGCCTTCTTGCCCCCACCGCACCTCGCCTTGACGGCGGGCTTGAATTCGTGCAGCTTGCCGTTTTGACCCGTGAAGGCCGCGATCGCCTTGTGCTTGCCCCGGCAGATGTCGGTGCTGTTGACGATCAGCCCCTTCTGGCCGCCCTGCATTTCGAGGATGAACTTGGTGACCGGGGCGTCTGGCACGCCTTCGAAGGTGTTGCGGATGCGGCCGTTCAGAGAGTCGATCCGGCCGACCAGGTTGATGTCGGCTTTGCTGGAGTGAAGTGCTGCCACCAGGTCGGGCAGTTCGTGGTTGGAGGAGCGCAGGTAGACGTTGCCCTGCAGGGGCTCGTCTAGCAGGGGCGTGATCGCCTTGGCCTTGCCGTAGATCGAGCCTTTCGGACAGCCCTCGCCGTTGCCGGCACCGGAGTTGAACTGCACCCGGGTGCAGACGGTGCGGATGTGGGACTGTTCGAGGAAGGCCGAGTGGGGCAGGGTGACCTGGGCTTTGCCGATGTTGGCATCGCCCTTGCGCGCGGTGAGGACCGCCTTCAGGCGCGGGGTGGCGCCCCGCTTCGTCCCCCCCAATAGCTGCAGGGAGAGCTTGGGCGCAAAGCCCAGCGAGGAGCAGTCGGCCGCCTGGAAGGGGCTCGTCACCGTGACCGGTTCGTTGTCGGCCGCGGAGGCGAAGTCAAGGCCGGAGCCCAGCACCGTGGAGGCGGTGGAGGTGCGGTCGCAGTTGGTCGGGTTGAGGACGAATTCGGGCCGATCGACGTAGACGCGGATGTCGCGCAGGTGGACCTCGATGCCCTGGATGATGTGGGGCAGGGGATCCGATCCGGTCGCATCGACGAAGACTTCGGCGGTCTCGGGGTCGACCTTCAGCGCCTGGCGCACCACCACCGTCCCGAGGTCGAAGGGCCCGACCTTGGCCGGGGTGATCGCGACGACCGAGAGCTTGGCGCCGTGGTAGGGGCCGGCCATGTAGAGGGTGCCGGGCACGTAGGTGAGGCTCGCCCCCACCCCCGAGCCGACCAGGGTCCGCCCGACCAGCGAGTTGGCCGGGCAGCTGGGGTTATTGATCTCTTCCTGGGCTCCGCTGGGGCCGGTGCGGGCCGTCGCCGCGGCGATCTGTGCCTCGGTGCAGGTGGCGATGCCGGCGAGCTTGCCGATCACGCCCGGGGGGAGCTTGATCGAGAAGTTGGTGAACTCCTGTTCGCCGTCGTTTCGGGTCAGGCGCAGGTTGAAGGGCGAGTAGCTCTTGGCGGCGTTGTTGACCGTGCCGGCGAAGAGGCCGGGGTGGAAGGGCGGCGTGGCGCCCGAGGGGCAGGCTCCGCCGCCCACGCCCCGTTCGATCGCAAAGGAGCTGGTGCGGGGGACGATCTCGGCCTGGGTGGGGTTGTTCGGGTCTTTGGCCGACCAGGGGGTGAACCTCGCGACCACCTCATAGCTACCGCAGGCAGGCGGGGTGACGAGCGAGGAGCGGGCGCCTGAGCGCAGGTTCAGCTTGACCGTGGAGAACGGGATCTGCGGCAGATTGTCGAAGATCGTCGTCAGCTGGCCGGTACTGGGGTCTGCCTTGACCAGGCCGGCCTGCTTGATCAGGACTCCGCGCTCGGGGATCTTGGCGACCATGTAGAGGGCTATGAGGGAGCCGAAGGGGTTGGCGAAGGGGGTTGCCACGTAGAGGGAGCCGCGGGCTTCCTCTTTTAGCAGCGGCGTTTGGATCTTCAGTTCGCCCACCTTGGAGGCCTCCGGGCAGCCTTCCCCGGGGGCGGAGTCGAACCTCTCGCGGGCCAGATCGGTGCTCGAGCAGCCAACCAGCCCTTCGGCCTGGGAGGGGTTGACCGTCATCCCCACCGGCAGGGCGACTTCGACCCGCTTGGCCTGGCCTTCTGAGATCGCGTCCTTTTGCAGCAGGCCGTTGTTTGGCATCGCCAGCCCGAAGTCCAGGCCACTGGGGCTCCCCGCCAGCCTGCTGGTCGGGGCGGCGGTGACCTCAGGCGCGAAGGAGACCTGGTTGCAGCCGCTCATCGCCGGGCCGGCGAACGGGGCTTTGGCGATCTGGGTGGCGAAGGGCACGTTCCACGGTTCGACTTCCACGCCGAAGCTCATCGGCGTGGTGCAGGAGACCGGCAGGCGCAGGAAGGCGTCTTCGCCGAGGCCCGGGGGGCGCTGGCAGGTGCCGGGTTCGCCGATGTTGTAGACGCAGCCCCAGCCGCGGGAGTTGTCGTGGCGGGGGTCTCCGGGCACTCCCCAGATCGCCAGGGTGGCGCCGAGGGCCTCGGGGACCTGACTGGCGTTCCTGACGGTGGCGATCACCTGGTATTCGCGGTCGGGGTCGACTTCGGTGTCGATCACGATCGGCACGTTGGCGATCGTGAAGCCGAAGCGGGCCGGCTCGCCCACCGCGGGGGGCAGGTTGAAGACCGGCACCGCCGGGCGGGCGAAGCCGATCGCCCCGGCGAGGAAGAAGGAGACCGAGGCGGCGCCGATCGCGGCTTCGTCGGGACAGCTGTTGGTGGTTTCTTTGGCTTCGCGGCCGAAGTCGGCGAGGCTGCAGGTCGGCAGGGAGGCCACGACGCCGGTCAGCCCCGCCGGCAGCGGGAAGCGGAAGTTGCGGGGCTGGGCAGGCTGTTCGACGGCCCTTTGGTTTCGGTCCACCGAGGGTTTCATCCGGCCCGAGTTGAACTGCAGGGCGGTGGTCAGCTGGAAGGGATGCCCGCCGGCGCGGGTGGCGAGCTCGCCCCCCTCTTCTTCGACCCGGCTGGAGAAGTACTCGATCCCGAAGGGGGTCGGATCGGGGCTCACCCTGAGGCTCTGTTCCACCGCCTTTGGCTGGGCGTTGCCGCCGGAGACGACCACTTCGCCCGAGAGGATCTGCGGCGAGGGTTCGCCGGTCACCTTGACCGGGATTTCGACTTCGATCGAGTTGAAGGGCGCAAGCTGGCCTTTGAAGGTGCAGGAGACGAGGCTGCCGAGCGCTTTGACTTCGCAGCTGACCGGCCCCACGCCGGGGGCGTTTCCGCCGGCGATCGCTTCGGCACCGGTGGCTTCGATCCCGGCCGGCAGCTGGTCGACGATCGTCAGGGTTTTTTTGCCCGAGTCCATCGTCGCGTCGCCGATGTTGGTGGCGATGATCGAGATCCGGCCGCTGCCGCCTTCGGCCAGGACCTTGGTGGTGAACTTCCCGGCCGCGGTGAAGTCGGGGGCGGGATCGAATTTTTCCTGCACGAAGCCGATCTTCGGGGCGCTGGTCTCGGGGACCCGGACTTCGAAGGGTTCAACGGTGGCGGGGCCGCCGCTGACTTCGACTTCGGGGCCCAGAGCCGGTTCGAGGGCCCCCTCGAGCTCGGCCGCGGTTTCAGAGAGCGGAAAGCCGTAGAAGGAGCAGATTTTTTTGCTCCATTCTTCGGCGCCTTCGGCGCCCAGGCAGCCGAGCGTTTTGCCGCCGAGGACGATCTTTGCCGCGGTGGCGGCGGCGCCTTCGAATTTGCCGGCTTCCACGTCGATTTCCTGCAGGTTGTCCTCGGGTTCCCAGAGGTTGGTGGGGCGGGCGCCGGTGACCACCTGCCACCAGGGGGAGGCCGCCGAGGCGGCGAGGGGGAAGGCGAGCAGGCAGCAGAGGAGGGCTGCTGCTGAGATGAGGCCGCCGAGGGCCGCAGAGCGCTTCGAGGTCCTCATCGGCTTGCCCTCCCGCTCTTGTTGGCTTGCTTTTGCTTTTTCTTCTTGTGTTTGGGGTGCTTGTTGTGCTTGGCGACGCAGACGACTCTGCCCTGCTTTTTGGCCTTCTTCTTGCCCTTCGGGCAGACCAGGGGGGTTTGGGCCCCGTGGAAGGATTCGCTTGCCGGGGTCGGGTCGTTGGGAGGGCCGACCGAGGGCTGGCAGGCTTCCCCGGCGCATTCGGAGACCGGGTGCAGGGTCGCGGGGATCCCGTTGACCCGGGCGTCGTAGACGTCTGGCTCTTCGTCTTTGTCTAGGACCGAGAGCTTGGTCGGGGTGAGGAAGAAGACGTCGTTGCCGCTGGAGCTCGCATCGAGGAAGCCCGCGTCGCCCGCGGCAGAGCCCGAGGA
>DATAMR010000018.1:0-9688 GCA_036260485.1 Solirubrobacterales bacterium
TCTCCTCTCCGGACACATCTCGCCTATGGCTCGATGTTGAGTGTCCTGAGAGGAGACCCCCACCCCCGCTGCAATCCGCGATAGCTCTATTTTGTGATCCGTGATCGAGTCACTGGTTCAGCAGATAGAGAGTCGGTTCGCTGACTTGGAGAGGCAGATGTCGGATCCGGCGGTGATTTCGGATCGGGCTCGTTATGCCGAGGTTGGGCGGGAATATCGGGAGCTGCAGCCCGCTAGTGAGCTGGGGGCCAAGTGGCGGACGTTGCGCGATGACTTGGAAGGGGCGCGGGAGCTGCTTGCCGAGGGCGAGGACGCGGAAATGCGGCAGCTGGTCGAAGAGGCGCCGGGGCAGCTGGAGGCGCTGGAAGAGGAGATCCGCCTGGCGATGGTCGAGCGCGACCCCAACGACGCCAAAAACGTGATCGTCGAGATCCGCGCCGGGACCGGCGGGGACGAGGCGGCGCTGTTCGCCGGCGACCTCTACAAGATGCTGACCCGCTACGCCGACGAGCGCGGCTTCTCCACCGAGGTGCTCTCGCAGTCGGGGTCGGACTCGGGCGGCTTCAAGGACGTCACCTTCGAGGTCAAGGGCGAGGGCGCCTACTCGGTCTTCAAGTTCGAGGGCGGGACCCACCGCGTGCAGCGGGTGCCGGAGACCGAGTCGCAGGGGCGGATCCACACCTCGACCGCGACCGTCGCGGTGCTGCCCGAGGCCGAGGAGGTCGAGGTCGAGATCGACCAGAACGACCTGCAGATCGACGTCTACCGCTCTTCGGGCCCGGGCGGCCAGTCGGTGAACACGACCGACTCGGCGGTGCGGATCACCCACAAACCGACCGGCGTCGTCGTCTCGATGCAGGACGAGAAGTCCCAGCTGCAGAACAAGGACCGGGCGATGCGGGTCCTGCGGGCGCGGCTGTACGAGCGCGAGCTGGCCGAGCAGCAGGCGAAGGTTGCCTCCGAGCGCAAGGCCCAGGTCGGCAGCGGCGAGCGGTCGGAGAAGATCCGCACCTACAACTTCCCCCAGGGCCGGGTCACCGACCACCGGATCAAGCACACCTCCCACAACCTCGAAGGCGTGCTCGCCGGGCAGCTCGGCGAGTTCACCGACGCGTTGGAAGCCGAGGAGAAGCGCCAGAGGCTGGAGGCTGCGGCCTCCGCAGCTTGAGATCGTGGCGACGATGACCGCTGCGACGGTTCGCGACGCGCTTGCCGCGTCCATCGACGCGCTGACGGCGGCGGGAGTCGACGAGCCGCGGCTGGATGCCGAACTGCTGCTGGGTGAGGCGATGGGGTGCGAGCGGGCCGCGCTGATCGCCGACGGTGGGGCGGAGGTCCCGCCCGCGGCGGGGCGGCGTTTCGGCGAGCTGGTGCGGCGGCGGCTGCGGCGCGAGCCTGTCGCCTACATCCTCGGCCGCAAAGGGTTCCGCGATCTCGAGCTGGTCGTCGACCGGCGGGTGCTGATCCCGCGGCCGGAGACCGAGCTGCTGGTGGAACTGGCCGTCGAGCTTCAGCCGGCGAGCGTGCTCGACGTCGGCGCCGGCTCGGGGGCGATCGCCCTCGCGGTCGCCGACGAGCTACCCGCCTGCGCGGTCACCGCGACCGACACCTCGCCCGCGGCGCTGGAAGTCGCCCGCGCCAACGCCGAGCGGCTGGGCCTCGCCGACCGGGTCCGCTTCTTCGAAGGCACCCTGCCCGAGGGCGAGGGCTTCGACCTCGTCCTCGCCAATCTTCCCTACGTCGCCGAGCGCGACTGGGCTTCACTCCAGCCCGAGGTCACCGAGTGGGAGCCGCGCGAGGCGCTCCTCGCCGGCCCCGACGGTCTCGACGCCTACCGCTCCTTCGTTCCGGAGTGCGCCGGTCATTTGTGTCGCTATGCGGAACAAGGGACCGGCGCCCTTGCCGTGGAGGTCGGCGAGGGGCAGGCAGAGGCGGTTGCGGCCCTGATGCGGGAGGCCGGTTTCGCCGAGGTCGAGACGCGGCGAGATCTGGCCGGGATCGAGCGGGTGGTCTTCGGTGCGGGTGGGGGTATCGCGTGACGGAGACGATCAGGCTCAAGAGCGGCGAGGCGCAGCTGGCGCGCAAGGCGCTGGAACGCTGCATCTCGAGTGGCGGCGTTGCCGTCTTTCCTTCCGACGGCCTCTACGGGCTCGCCTGCGACCCGCTCGACGCGGCGGCGATCGCCAGGATCCACCGGCTCAAGGGCCGCGACGACGGCAAGCCCTCGGCAGTCATGTACTTCTCGCCGCTGGCGATCAGGGAGCTGGTCTCGGGACTCGGCCCGCGGACTAAAGCGGCGGTCAGCGCCCTGCTGCCGGGCCCCGTCACCCTCGTCGTCGCCAACCCCGAGCGTCGCTACCCGCTCGCCTGCCGCGAGGATCCCGAACGCCTCGGGATCCGCCTGATCGGAGGCGCGCTGGCGGGGACGATGTGCCCGGTCTTCCAGACCTCGGCCAACCTCAGCGGCGAGCCGGCGCCGGCTCGCTTCATCGACATCCCGAAGAAGATCGTCGAGGGCGCCGACCTGGCGATCGACGGCGCCGTCCTGCGCGGTCTGCCCTCGACGGTGGTCGACATCGCCACGATCGAGGAGGACGGGTCCTGGCGGATCATTCGCGACGGTGCGCTGTCCCCCGGCGACCTGGCGAGCAAGCTCGCCTCCGTCGGCCTCGGTTGATTCAGCAGCCTGGCGTGCCCTTGTAGGGCAGGCGGACCAGGCGCTGGGAGGTGTTGTCGTTCTCGTTCGACTCGAAGAGGTGTTCCTTCGGGTCGACGATCATCCGGTAGGCGAAGCAGCCGCGCAGGCCGGCGACGTCGATCCACTGCTGGTGGTAGGCGGCGGGGTAGATGTCCGACCAGCCGACCGAGGTGCCGAGCCGGACCCGGTCCTGGAAGGGGTTCTGGTTGCAGCCGGGGTAGACCCAGCTGGAGGGCGAGCGGCGGCCCGGGCGGGTGTGGGTGAGGTCGCGCAGGCAGTAGTTGAGCTTGGGGCTGGTGCGGACGACGTCGCCCACCGTCCCGTCGGGAGCCACGCGTCGCAGCTCGAAGTTGGCCAGCTGGTGGACCTTCCAGTAGGAGCCGCCGAAGTAGGTGCCGACGTAGGTGAAGTGCAACCGGGCTTCGCTTCGGACGGCGATGTGGCCGCCGCCTTTCCTGTAGATCCACTGGGTGGTCCGCATGCTGCGGGGGCCGTCGCGGTGGCCGTGCAGCTCCATCGGCCCGAGGCCGCGGCTGCGGACGTCGCTCGTCGCCCGCAGCAGCACGTGACCGCCAGTTTTCTGCGCGTAGATTTCGCTCGGCGGTCCGATCCGCAGGTTGGGACAGAGCAGGAAGCGCGCTTCGGGCCCTGCGCAGGGGTTCTCGGCCGCGGCCGAGGCTGCGGCCGGCAGGGCGAGGGCGATCAGCGCCAGCGCGGAGAGCAGAAAGCGGGTTCGCACCGGCCGGAGACTATCCCGACCCGTTGCTATCGTCGGCCCTCGATGGCCGATTTGCCGGACAACTTCCAGAGCGCGCCGCTGGCCGAGGTCGATCCCGAGATCGCCGCGGTTCTCGACGCCGAGTTGCAGCGCCAGCAGCGGACGCTGGAGATGATCGCCTCGGAGAACTTCGTCCCGCAGGCGGTCCTCGAAGCGGTCGGCTCGGTGCTGACCAACAAGTACGCCGAGGGATACCCCGGCCGCCGCTACTACGGTGGCTGCGAGGAGGTCGACGTCGCCGAGCAGCTGGCGATCGACCGCGCCAAGAGCCTGTTCGGCGCCGATCACGCCAACGTCCAGCCCCACTCCGGCGCCCAGGCCAACAACGCCGTCTACATGGCGCTGCTCGAACCGGGGGACACCTTCCTCGGCCTCGCCCTCGACCACGGCGGCCACCTCAGCCACGGGATGAAGATCAACGTCAGCGGCACGCTCTACAACCCGGTGCCCTACCACGTCGGGCGCGAGGACTTCCTCGTCGACATGGACGAGGTCGAGCGCCTCGCGCAGGAGCACAAGCCGGCGCTGATCGTCACCGGCTGGTCGGCCTACCCGCGCCAGCTCGACTTCGCCGCCTTCCGCGAGATCGCCGACTCGGTCGGCGCCAAGCTGATGGTCGACATGGCCCACTTCGCCGGGCTGGTCGCCGCCGGCGAGCACCCGAACCCGGTCGAGCACGCCGACGTCGTCACGACGACGATCCACAAGACCCTCTGCGGCCCCCGCAGCGGCATGATCCTCTGCCGAGAGGAACATGCGAAAGCGATCGACAAGGCGGTCTTCCCCGGCCAGCAGGGCGGGCCGCTGATGCACACCGTCGCCGCCAAGGCGGTCGCCTTCCAGATCGCCGCCAGCGAGCAGTTCCGCGAGCGCCAGCGGCAGACGATCGCCAACGCGCAAGCCTTCGCCGCCACCCTCGAAGCGGGTGGCGTCCCGGTGCTCACCGGCGGCACCGACGTCCACCTCGTCCTCGTCGACCTGACTCCGACCGGCCTCGACGGCCAGACGGGGGAGGACCGCCTCGACGAGGTCGGGATCACCGTCAACCGCAACGCGATCCCCTTCGATCCCCGCCCGCCGATGAACCCGTCCGGCCTGCGGATCGGCACCCCGGCGCTGACCACGCGCGGGATGGGCACCGAGGAGATGACCGAGATCGCCGAGGTGATCGTCACCGCCCTCGGCCCCGAGTTCGAGTCCTCCAAGGAGGACCTGCGGGCCCGCACCGACGCCCTGATGGAGCGCTTCCCGCTCTACGCCGACATCGCGGCGACCGTTTAACCCCATGCGCATCTGGGTGGATATGAGCGCCCCGGCGCACGTCCTGGTCCTGCGCCCGATCATCGAGCGCCTCCGCAGGGAAGGCCACGAGGTCGAGATCACCTCGCGTGACTACGCCCAGACGCAGCAGCTGCTGGCGCTGCACGGCATGGAGCACACGCCGATCGGCAGCCACGGCGGCGCCTCGCGGCTGCGCAAGGCCTACAGCCTCGCCTCGCGGAGCGCCGGGATGCTGCGGTTCGGCCGCGGCCGCGGCTTTGACCTGGCGCTCGCCCACGGCTCCAACGACCTGGCGATCGCCGCCAAGACGCTCGGCGTCCCCGAGGCCAACATGCACGACTACGAGTACGCGGTCACCCAGCACCGGATCGGCTGCCGGCTGGCGCGGCGGGTGATGTTCCCGGACACGGTGCCGCTGGATCGGCTGCGCCGCTTCGGCGTCGGCGAGGAGAAGTACTTCCCCTATCCGGGCCTGAAGGAGGAGTACTACCTCTACGACTTCGAGCCCGATCCCGAGGCGCTGGTCCGGCTCGGGGTCGAGACCGGGCGCGTCGTCGTCATCGTCCGCCCGCCGCCCGACGTCTCGCTCTACCACCGCAAGTCGAACCCGCTCTTCCCCAAGGTGCTCGACCGCCTCGGCCGCGACGAGAACGTCCACGCGGTTGTCCTGCCCCGCACCGACGCCCAGCGCGAGTTCATCACCGGCCTCGAGCTGCCCTCGGTGATCGTGCCCCCGGGTGCCGTCGAGGCGCAGAGCCTCGTCGCCCTCGCCGACCTCGTCCTCTCCGCCGGCGGCACGATGAACCGCGAGGCCGCCGCGCTCGGGATCCCCGTCTACACGACCTACGGCGGCCGCCTCGGCGGCGTCGACGAAGCGCTGATCCGCTCCGGCCGGCTGCGGCCGCTGACCGACGCGCGGGCGCTGGAGCTGGAGAAGCGGACCTCGGAGTCGAGGCCGACGCTGCGCGATCCGTCCACGCTGGTCGAGACCATCCTCGGTACCGTCGGAGCCCAACCATTGCCCGAAGAGACTCATCCCGTAACGCCTTCCTGAGCGAGCTTTCCGAGGCCGAGCCCGGCCTCGAAGAACTCGTCGCGCCCGCGGCGGAGGGGGACCCGCGGCCGATCGACCCGCTCCTGCGGGCGCTCGACGTCCTCATCTCCGCCTCGATCCTGCTGGTCCTCTCGCCGCTGCTGGGACTGATCGCGCTGGTGATCCTGCTCGACTCCGGCCGCCCGGTCCTCTACCGCGGCGCCCGCGTCGGCAGAGCCGGACACCTCTTCTGGATGTACAAGTTCCGCACCCTGAAGCCGGACGCCGAAACGCGCCTCGGCCCCTACTACGGCGAGGAGCTGACCCGGCGCACGGAGGAAGAGCGGACCCGGATCGGCGGCGCCCTGCGCAAGACCCACCTCGACGAGGTGCCGCAGCTCTGGAACGTCCTGCGCGGCGACATGTCGATCGTCGGCCCCCGCCCGATCCGTCCCACCTTCTACGCCGAGCTCTGCCGCGAGATCCCCCAGTACTGGCAGCGCCTCGTCGTCCGCCCCGGCGTCACCGGCTTCGCCCAGACCCGCATCACCCGCGAGGAGACCTGGGCCGACAAGCTCGCCCACGACATGGAGTACATCGCCGACCGCTCGGTCCCGCTCTACTTCCAGGTCCTGCTGGCGACGGTGGCGAAGGTGATGGGCCGCGGCCCGGCGGTCACGCCGCCGCCCGAGCCGTAGGACGCGACTGCGAGACTGCCCGCCTATGTGCGGGATCTGTGGAGTCGTCAGCCCCGAGGGGGGTCCCGACCTCGAGGCGGTGGGGCGGATGAGTGGGCGGCTCGTTCATCGCGGGCCGGATGACGAGGGGCTGTTTCACGAGGGCCCGGTGGCGCTGGCCGCGCGGCGACTCTCGATCATCGACCTCGACCACGGCCACCAGCCGATCGCCAATGAGGACGGCTCGGCGGTGGTGGTCCAGAACGGGGAGATCTACAACTACCGCGAGCTGAAGCGGGAGCTGGAGGGGCGCGGGCACCGGTTCGCCACCGATTGCGACACCGAGGTCCTGGTCCACGGCTACGAGGAGTGGGGCGAGGGGTTCGTCGAGCGGCTGCGGGGGATGTTCGCGATTGCGCTCTGGGACAGGCGCCGCCGCCGGCTGCTGCTGGCCCGCGACCGCTTCGGGATCAAGCCGCTCTATTACCGGCACGTCGACGGCGGGCTCTCCTTCGCCTCGGAGCTGAAGGCGATGCTCGAGCAGCCCGGCTTCTCGCGCGAGATCGACCCCAGGGCCGTCTCCGCCTACCTCGCCTTCAACTCGATCCCGGCGCCGCTGACGATCTTCGCCGAGGCCCGCAAGCTCCTCCCGGGTCACCTGCTCGCCTGGGAGGGGGGAGAGGTGGAGATCCGGCGCTACGCGCGCCCGGGTCCCGTCCCCGGCGCCGAGCCGCGCCGCGGCTCGGCCGACGAGCTCGCGGCCGAGCTGCGCGAGGTGCTCGACGACAGCGTCCGCGCCCACCTCGTCGCCGACGTCCCGGTCGGGGTCCTGCTCTCCGGCGGGGTCGACTCCGGCGGCCTCGCCGCCCTCGCCAGCGCCCACCTCGACGAACCCCTGCGGACCTTTTCGATCGGCTTCGAGGAGGAGGGCTTCGACGAGCTCTCGCGGGCGCGGCTGGTCGCCGAGCGCTACGGGACCGACCATCACGAGCTGGTCGTCCGCCCCGACGCGGTCGAGCTGCTGCCGCGGCTGGTCGAGGCCTTCGACGAGCCCTTCGGCGACTCCTCGGCGCTGCCCACCTACCTCGTCTCCCAGCTCGCCGCCGGGCACGTCAAGACGGCGATGTCGGGGGAGGGCGGCGACGAGCTGTTCGGCGGCTACTACACCTACGTCGCCGACCTCCTCGCCCGCCGCGTCGGCCGCCTCGCGCCGCTCGCGCGACCGCTGGCCGAGGCGCTGCCGAGCCGCCACGACCGCGTCGGCTTCGACTACAAAGCCAAGCGCTTCGCCCGCGCCGCGGCGCTGCCGCCGCTGGAGCGACACCACGCCTGGAAGGAGATCTTCTCGCCGGGCGCCCGCACCGAGCTCGCCGGCGCCGGCGCCGCGGGCTGGGACCCGGTCGATCTCTACCGCGAGCGCTACGCCGAGACCGCCGGCGCCGAGCCGCTGGCGCGGATGCAGGACGTCGACCTCGGCATCTACCTGGTCGACGATCTGCTGGTCAAGACCGACCGGCTCAGCATGGCCCACTCGCTCGAGCTGCGGGTCCCCTTCCTCGACCAGAAGGTCGCCGAGTTCGCCTTCTCGCTGCCGCGGGCGATGAAGGTCCGCGGCTTCCAGAAGAAGCGCCTGCTGCGCCAGTCCCTCGCGCCGCTGCTGCCGAAGGAGATCGTCCATGGCCGCAAGCAGGGGTTCTCGATCCCGCTCGCCGCCTGGCTGCGCGGGCCGCTCGAGTCGTTCGCCCGCGAGACCCTGGCGCCGGGCGCGGTCGAGCGCCAGGGCCTGCTCGATCCCGCCGCGGTGACCCCGATCCTCGACCGCCACATCTCCGGCCGCGAGGACCTTAGCCGCCAGATCTGGGGCCTGATGGCGCTTACCCTCTGGTTCGACCGCTATGCCCACTGACCTCGACGCCCTCTTCGCCTTCCTGGTCGCCGGGGTGCTGACGCTCGCCCTCGTGCCCTTGACCAGGCGGCTGGCGCTGCGGATCGGGGCGATCGACCAGCCCAACGAGCGCTCGCTGCACACCGTGCCGACGCCCAAGCTCGGAGGCCTCGGAATCCTCGGCGGCGCCGTCGTCGCGGGATTCGTCTTCCTGCCCGGCGACGGCGAAAGCCACGCGATCCTGATCGGCGCCCTGGCGATCGCCCTGGTCGGCGTCCTCGACGACGTCTTCGACCTGCCGGCGGCGGTCAAGCTGCTCGGCCAGACCGCCGCGGTCGTGATTCCGGTCGCGGCGGGGGTGACGGTCGACGAATTCACCTTTCCCTTTTTCGGCCGCCTGACTCCGGGGACTGTCGACCTGCTGACCCTGCCCGGGGGAGGGGTCATCCACCTCGGCGACGTCGGCACCGTGATCGCGATCGTCGCCGTGATCAACGTGATCAATCTGATCGACGGTGTCGACGGCCTCGCCGCCGGGGTCGCGGTGATCTCCGGCGTCACCCTGGCGACGATCGCCCTCTCGCTCGACCGCAACGCCGCCGGCGTCCTCGCCGCGCTCACCGCCGGCGCCGCCCTCGGCTTCCTCCGCTGGGGCTTCCCGCCGGCCAGCGTCTTCATGGGCGACACCGGCTCCAACCTGCTCGGCTTCCTCCTCGGGGCGGTGGCGGTGCAGGGAGCGCTGAAGACGAACGCGGTGATCGCGCTGTTCCTGCCGTTGATCATCCTCGCGGTGCCGATCCTCGACACCGGCTTCGTCGTCGCCAAGCGGCTCAAATACGGGAAACCGATCTACAAAGCCGACCGCTGGCACTTCCACCACCGGATGGCCGACATCGGCTTCTCCCAGCGGCGCACCCTGCTCTACCTCTACGGCTGGACCACCGTGATGGCGCTCCTCGCCCTCGCCCTGCGCTTCGTCCCCTACAGCGACGACCACGGCAACTTCGACCCGTTCTGGACCGCGGTGATCGCCCTCTTCGGCATCCTCGCCCTCGCCGCCAGCGTCTACCTGGTCGAGGTCCTGGAGATCCTCAAGCTGCGCCAGACCCGCCTGCGCCAGCTGATCACCCTCCGCCGCCAAGCCGGCGCCCCCGAGCCAGCGCTCCAAGACGTCAACGTCGCTGTCGAGCAAGAGCTCGAAACCGGCTCCTTCCCAACTGTGGACCCAGAGACCGGCGAGTTCGAAGCGATCCAGAAATAGCAGCTGAGCACCCAGTTGCCACACCGTCGACCATGCCGTGTAGCGGAGGGGGCGGGTGACCTGCCCCAGACACTC
>DATAMR010000021.1:0-17624 GCA_036260485.1 Solirubrobacterales bacterium
ATTCGAACAGGGTGTCGTTGCCGAGCTGCTGCCCGAGCTGGCCGAACCAGGTGTTGACCGAGTTGGTCAGCGCGGTGTCGAGGGCGATCGCGCCGAAGTCCTCGCTGAAGTCGTTTTCCAGCGGCGTTCCTTCGACTTCGAGCGAGCCCGGAGCTTCGATCGTCGTTTCCGGGGTGATCACGCCGCTGTCGAGCCCGGCCGCGGCAGTCACGACCTTGAAGGTCGAACCCGGTGGGTAGAGCCCCTGCGTCGCCCGGTTCAGCAGCGGCGTTTCGATGTCGTTGTTGGCGAGCTTCGAGTATTCGTCGGGGACCCGGTTCGGGTCAAACGGCGCGTTGGAGGCCATCACCTTGACCGCGCCGCTGTCGGGTTCGATCGCAACCACCGCGCCGAAGCCCTGTTCCTCGAGGTCGCCCAGCGCCACCCGTTGTGCTTCGGTGTCGATGTTGGTGACGACGTCGTTGCCTTCCTGGGTGTGGCCGAGCAGTTCGTCGGCGATCGAGCTGAATTCGGAGCCTTCGCCGACGAGTTCGTCGTTGTGGAACTGCTCGAACTCGGTGTCTCCGTACTGCACGAAGATGTAGCCGATCGGGTGGCCGAAGAGGGTGCCTTCCGGATAACGGCGGACGTAGCGCTTGGCCGAGCCCTTCCCCTTCGGCACCGACTTGGCGATCACCGTGCCGTCGGCGGCGAGGATGCGGCCGCGGGGGATCTGCTGCTGCTCCAGCAGCGGCCTCTTGTTCGCGTTTCTTTCCTTCAGCGCGTCGGCGTCGAAGACCGACCAGTAGGACGTGAACCCGATCAGGACGCCGAAGAGGACGACGATGAAGGCGAACAGTTTGACGATCTGCCGGTTCACGCCGGGGCTCCCATGGTCGCCATCCGCCCCGCCGGTTCGGCCGCTTCACGCCGGGCGCGGTCGGAGATCAGCAACAGCAATGCCAGCAGGACGAAGTTGGCGACGATCGAGCTGCCGCCGTAGCTGATCAAGGGCAGGGTGACGCCGGTCAGCGGGATCACCCGGGTGACGCCGCCGATGATCACGAAGGCCTGGATCGCGAAGACCGAGCTGAGGCCGACCGCCAGCAGCTTCGAGAACCCGTCGCTGGCCAGCAGCGCGATCTTGAAACCGCGGGCGGTGACCAGCAGATAGACGAGGACGACGCCGACCGCGCCGAAGAGACCGACCTCGTTGACGATCAGCGAGTAGATCGTGTCGGTCTGCGCCGCCGGCAGTAGCGCGTTGTCGGTCCCCGGCACCGTGATCAGCGCCTGGCCGAAGCCTTTGCCGAAGAGGCCGCCGTCGGCCTGGGCGAAAATCGATTGCAGGATCTGGTACCCGTTGCCCTGCGGTTCGTCGTACGGGTGCAGCCAGATCTCGACCCGGTCGTGGACGTGGGGCACGGTGCTGGCGAAGAACCAGGCGCCGAGGAGGAACATCAGCATCCCGATCGCGACGAAGGAGAAGCGGCCGGTCGCCACGTAGAGCAGGGCGAGGAAGGCGGCGAAGAACATCAGCGAGCTGCCGAGGTCGCGGATGAAGACGAGCATGAACATCGAGGCGCCCCAGACGACCAGCAGCGGCCCGAAGTGCTTCAGCGGCGGCAGCGTCACCCCGAGGACCCGGCGGGCGCCGACGATCAGCACCTCGCGATGCTCGCGCAGGTAACTGGCGAGGAAGACGATGATCGCGATCTTGGTGAACTCGGCCGGCTGGAAGGCGACCGGCCCGACCTTGACCCCGAGGTAGGCGCCGTTGACCTGCTGGCCGATCCCCGGCAGCCGCGGCGCCAGCAGCACCGCCAGGCCGGCGACCGCGATCGTGTACCGGTAGCGCTCTAGCACCTCGTAGTCGCGCAGGAACTGGATCGTCAGCGCGAAGAGGATCAGGCCGAGGACGAACCAGTTCGCCTGGTCGCGGGCCAGGGTCTCGTCGATCCGGTAGATCATCACCAGCCCGAAGGCGGTCAGCGTCGCGACCAGCGGGAAGAGGTAGGGGTCGGCGTTGGGCAGGCGGATCCGCAGGTAGACGTGGGTCGCCAGGCAGACCGCCAGGAAGTAGGCGCCGTAGACGAGGCTGAGGTTGCCGAGCTGGTCGTTCTCCTGGGAGAAGACCCCGGCGAAACCGGCGGTGAGCAGGATCGCGACGGGAACCAGGGCGAGCAGCTCCCGGTTCCTGGCCGACGTCAAGGAAGCCCCTCGGTCTTTTCGATGTCTTCGATCAGCGAGACGGCGTCGCTGCGCGAGCGCAGCTTGTGGCCGGTGACCGAGTCCTGGCGCTTGGGCGGCAGCGACCCGGTCTGGATCGGGCTGGCGTAGCGCTCCGAGTAGAGGTCGATCCCAAAGGGCAGCTCGTAGGGGGCGCCGCGGTAGAGCGCGACCCGGCCCGATTCGTCGGTGCCGAGGAACCAGATCTGGCGGTTGCCGTACCAGGCGCCGAAGGCGACGGCGGCGATCGCGAGCACGGCGGCGAGGACCTTGGCGGCGGTCCGCAGGCGATGGCTCTTCGGCCGCGCCTGGATCTCCTCTTGGCGCTTGCGGGCGGCCTCGCCGGCGGCGCGGCGGCGGACCTCGGTCGCGCTCAGGCCGGCCTCCTCGGCCGCCGAGCCGATCAAGGTCGCGCCCTCGTCGGCCCCGGTCTGCGGGTTGCCGGCGGCGGGCGCCGCGGTGTCTTGCACGCGGAAGGAGACGACGGTGATGTTGTCGCGCCCGCCCGCCCGGTTGGCTTCGTCGATCAGCGCCCGTACCGCCGCGTCCAGCGAGGTGGCGCGGGCGAGGATGCGGCCGATCGCCTCGTCGTCGAGCATCGTCGTCAGCCCGTCGGAGCAGATCAGGAAGACGTCGCCGTCCTGGGCGGGGACCGTCTGCACGTCGACCTGGACCTCGGGTTCGGGCCCCAGGGCGCGGGTGATGATCGAGCGCTGCGGGTGGTCCTCGGCCTGGGCGTCGGTGATCTGGCCCTTGCGCCGCATCTCCTCGACCAGCGAGTGGTCGCGGGTCAGCTGCTCGAAGCGGCCGCCGCGCAGCCGGTAGGCCCGGCTGTCGCCGACGTGGCCGATCGCCACCGTCTCGGCCTCGAGGTCGACGATCGCCGCGGTCGTCGTCGTCCCCATCCCGGCCAGGCTCGGGTCCTTGCGGGCGAGCTCGTGGATCGTCCGGTTCGCCGCCTCGATCGTCTCTTCCAGGACCCGCTCCGCCGGCGCCGCGGGCAACTCGCCGGTGAACGACTCGACCGCGGCTTTCGAGGCGACCTCGCCCGCCTGCGCGCCCCCCATCCCGTCGGCGACGACGAACAGCGGCGCCCGGGTGAAGTAGGAGTCCTCGTTGGCGTTGCGCTGGCGACCGGTGTCGGTGCGCACGGCCTCCTCGGCGATCCGCAGGCTCACCCGATCACCCGACCTCGAGCCGGAAGACCGTGTCGCCGATCTGGACCGTGTCGCCGTCGATCAGCTCCGCCTCCCCCTGCAGCGTCGCCCCGTTCAGCAGGGTGCCGTTGGTCGATCTCATGTCCTCGGCGAAGAACCGTCCCTCGCGGGAGAAGACCCGGGCGTGGATGCCCGAGGCGTAGCGGTCGTCGATCTGCACGTCGGCGTCCTTCGAGCGCCCGATCGAGAGCCCCCCGATCAAGTCGTAGCGGTGGTTGCGCTCGAGGCCGCCGCCGCGCTCGACGATCAGCCAGCCGTCGGGACCCCGGGCTGGTTCGCCGAAGGCCGGCGCGGCGTGGAACCCGGTCGCGTCGGGTGCCGGCGCCACGGTCCGCCGCAGGTCCTTGAAGGCGCTCCGCGCGATCACGAGCACGAACAGGTAGAGGACGGCGAGGAAGCCGAATTTGAGGGCTACTGAGATCGGGTCGTATTCCACGCAGCAGGCACCTTAATGAGAGCGGCAGCCGCCGCTACTGCTCGATATCGAAGCTGAAGGTGGTGGTGCCCACGGTGACCTGGTCGCCGGGGCTGAGCCGGGTGGAGGGGACGCGGCGGCCGTTGACCTTGATCCCGTTGGTCGAGCCGAGGTCGACGATCTGCCAGTCGCCGTTCTCGCCGCGCCGCAGCTCGGCGTGGCGGCGCGAGACGTTGGGGTCGGAGAGCACGCACTCGACCGACTTCGAGCGCCCGATCGTCGCCCGCGGGCCGTCGAGCACGTAGCGGCGGTCGCCGAGCGAGACGACGGCGCGGGTGGAGACCAGCGCCCCGACCGCCTCCTCGGGTCGTTTCGGCCGGCTGCGGTCGCGCTCGCGCACCGCCGAGTAGACCATCGTGTGGCCCTCTTCGCCCTGTTCGGGAGCCTGGCCCTCGTGCGCGGGCGGCTTCACCAACCGCGCCTGGATCCCGAACTCGCCCAGCCGCAGGCGCTCGTCGGTGTCGAAGTCGACCTGGGGCCGGGTCAGCAGGTCGTAACCGCGCTTCCGCGCGTGCTCCAGCAGATATCCCGAGAGCTCCTGCTCGAGCGAGCGCTCGTAGCCTTCGAGCTTGTTGCGGTCCTGCTTGGAGAGGAAGACCGTGTACTCGTTGGGGACGTAGACCCGCTGCACCGAGGCGGTCTTGTGGGCGTCCATTTCCTTCGCCAGTTTGCGCGCCAGTTCGACCGGCTGCACCTCGGAGCTGAAGGCACGGCTGAAGACCCCCTCGACGAGGCCTTCGAACATCGACTCCAGACGACTTAGAGCGCCGATGGGGAGATCCTAGAGATCGGTCGCCGCGGCGAGGATCACGGCAGGGCCGCGCCGTGCAGGGCGAGGAAGCCGCCGACCGCCACCGCGGCGGCGAGGGCGCTGGCGCGGGTGACGATGCCGTGGCGGGCGGCGTCGGGAAGGTGGTCGCTGAGATCGTCGAGCCCGTCCTCGATCGCCGTCCCCAGCTCCTCCAGCGAGGACCGGTGGTTGGGACGGGACGAGAGGCAGGCGTCGACCGTCTCGCTCAGCTCGCGCGGCAGGTCCGGGCGCAGGCGGCGCAGCGGCCGCACCCGGGCGCCGATCGCCCGCGCGGTCGCGGCCGGGGAGGCGCGCCGGTGCGGGTTCTCGCCGCTCCAGCACTCATACAGGGTCAGCGCCAGCGAGTAGACGTCGGCCTCGGGGCCGGCGGGCTTTCCCTCCGCCTGCTCGGGGGCCATGTAGGCGAGGGTGCCGACCACGTCGCCGACCGCGGTCAGGGGGGCGTCGTCGGCCAGGTGGGCGACGCCGAAGTCCATCAGCTTCGCCCGCGGCTCGGAGTCCTCGATCACCTGCACGTTCTGCGGCTTGATGTCGCGGTGGACGACGCCGCGCGAGTGGGCGTGGTCGAGCGCCTCGCAGAGGTCGGCGCCGATCTCGCCGATCTCACGGTCGGAGAGCTGGCCGGCGTTGGCGAGGCGGGCGAGGGTCGAGCCCTCGACCAGCTCGGTGACCAGCAGCGCGTTGCCGTCCTCCTCCCCCAGCTCGTACAGGGTGACGATCCCGGGGTGGTTGAGGCGCGCCGCCGCCTGCGCCTCGCGCAGGACCCGCCGGCCGGCCTCCCCCCGCTGCTCGATCGCCTTCACCGCCACCGGCCGCTCGAGGCGGCCGTCCCAGGCCTCGTAGACGACGCCGAACCCGCCGCTGCCGATGCGGCGCTCGATCAGGAAGCGGTTGAGCACCAGGGAGCCGACCATCGCTCTTCCCAGTTCGCCGGTAAAGGATGCCTTCCTGCGAATAGCGTGGGAAAAACGCACCGTTTGCGGCGTCTCCTGGCGGTTCGGCCACCGCAGCGTTCATACTCTCGGCCCCGTGGAGGACTTCACCTCACGACGCCCGCCCCGGCGCGAGCGGCCCCAACGTCGACCCGAGCGCCAGCAGATCATGCTGCGGCGGCTGCTGGCCCTGGGCGGAGGCCTCGTCCTGCTGATCCTGATCGTGCTCGGGATCAAGGGCTGCCTCGACGCCCGCGCCAACCGCGAGCTCAGCGACTACGCCCGCAACGTCGCCGCGATCGTCGAAGAGACCCAGCAGACGAGCAAGACCTTCTTCGAACGGCTCGAGGAACCGGGCGCCGCCTCGGTCACCGACTTCGTCGACCAGGTCAACGCCGACCGCAGCGCCGTCGACACCTACGCCAGCCGAATCGACGACCTCAGCACCCCGGGCGACATGTCGCGCCCGCAGTCCAACCTCGAGCTCAGCTACCAGCTGCGGGCCAACGCGATGGACGAAATCGCCGAAAAGATGCCGACCGCGCTGGCCGACCGCGGCGCCGAGAAGGCGATCGCGGCGATCACCAAGCAGATGCAGAAGCTGCTCGCCTCCGACGTGATCTACGAACAGGTGGTGCGGCCGGAAGTCGACAACGTCCTCGCCGCCAACGGGATCTCCGACTCGGACCTGCCGGAGAGCACCTTCCTCGCCGACGAAAAGTGGCTGGAAGAAAGCACCGTCAGCGAAGCCCTGGGCGCGATCAGCGGCAACGAAACCGGCGAAGTCTCCGGCGTCCACGGCACCGAACTCTCGAGCGTTACCGTCAACGAAACCGAACTGATCGAAGGCGCGCCGACGACGATCGCCGGCGCCGAAGGAGTCAACGTCGAAGTCAGCGTGACCAACTCGGGCGAATCGACCGAGAACGGGGTCAACGTGGCGGTCACCTACGAAGGGAACACGGTCACCGGCGAAATCGACGAACTCCCGCTCGGCGAAACCGGTACCGCGCTGATCCCGCTGACGCCGACCCCCTCAGGCGAAGTGACGCTGGAAATCGAAGTCGAAGCGGTTCCCGGCGAGAACCTGACCGAAAACAACGAAGCGACCTACACCCTCCTGGTCGAATAGTTCAGGCTGTGGGCATGCGGATTGCCTACCTGGGACCGGCTGGGACCTTCACCGAGGATGCTCTTGGCGAGGCGTTGCCCGAGGGCGGCTACGAGCCGTTGCGGACGGCGACGATCCACGACGCGATCGTCGCGGTAGAGCGCGGCGAGGCCGACCGGGCGTTGGTCCCGATCGAGAACTCGCGCGAGGGCTCGGTCCGGCCGACCCTCGACACCCTCGCCTTCGAGACCGGCGCGGTGACGATCGCCGGCGAGCACGACTACCGGGTGCGGGTCCACCTGATCGCCCGCGCGGGGACCCGCGCCGAGGACGTCGAGGCGGTCCTCTCCCACCCCCAGCCCCTGGCCCAGTGCGCGCGGTTCCTGCGCGAGAGCTTCGCCGGAGTCGAACTTCGCAGCGTCAGCAGCACCGCGGCGGCGGTGCGGATGGTGAGCGAGTCGGCGCGGCCGTGGGCGGCGCTCGGCGCCCGCGCCGCGGCGAGCCTCTACGGCTGCGAGCTGCTGATCGAGGGGGTCGAGGACTCCGACGACAACGTCACCCGCTTCGTCTGGATCGCCCCCGAGGGAACCGAGGTCGCCGGCGACGGAGCCTGGAAGACCTCGCTCGTCTTCTCCGAGGTCGGCGCCGACCATCCCGGCGCCCTGGTCGAGTGCCTGGGCGAGTTCTCCTCCCGCGGGATCAACCTGACCCGGATCGAGTCGCGACCGCTGCGCCAGGGCCTCGGCCGCTACATGTTCTTCTGCGATCTCGAGGGCCGGGAGAGCGACTCGGCGGTCGCCGAGGCGATCGCGGCGCTGCGGACCAAGGCCGCCTCGGTGCGGATCCTCGGCTCCTACCCGCTCGCCTGAAAAGGCCGAAATTTCTCCTCCCAAACCGGAACGGGCGCCGAGGTGCCTACAATTTCCCGCAGTCATGGCCAGGGTTCTGGTACTCAACGCGACGTATGAGCCGATCAACGTCTGCACGTTGCGAAGAGCCGCTGTCCTCTTGCTGAAGGAAAAGGCCGAACTTCTCGAGCAGCGCCGGGGCGCGGCGCTGCACTCCGAGCGGATGACGATGGAGCGGCCGGACGTGATCCGGCTCGTCAACTACGTCCGCATCCCGCGCGAGGCGCACCGCCGCAAGATCACCCGCCGCGCCGTCCTCGCCCGCGACGACTGGACCTGCCAGTACTGCGGCTCGACCAAGTCCGGCCTCACCGTCGACCACGTCATCCCCCGCTCCCGCGGCGGCCTCTCGGTCTGGGAGAACATCGTCGCCGCCTGCGCGCCCTGCAACCGCCGCAAGGGCAACCGCCTCCCCCGCGAGATCCAGATGCACCCCGCGAAGACGCCGAAGGCACCGCCGCCGACCGTCTTCATCCAGGTCGCCAGCCCGAAGATCCCGGCGGCCTGGGAGCAGTACTTGCCGCAGGCCGCTTAGCGCGCGACAAATCGACCAAAGAAGGCTTTTGAGCGCATAGCTCGAAAGCGGCTCTGATGAATTCGAGGGCCGGCGGGACCAAGCGCGTGGGCGCGGCATGCGCGCTTGCCGCGCTTCTGATCTTTGTCGCCATTCCGGCCTGCAGCGCAAGCGCGGCGCGCGGCGGCGCCTGGGTCGAGCGCAGCTCCGCCCGGGAGGCCGGGCACTTCTGGACGGTCGCCCGGATGCGGGCGGCGAAGCCGCTCGAGCTGAGCCACTCCGGGCCGCGGGTGCAGTCCGGCGTGAGGCACGGCCATCGCGGCGAGCCGCACCGGATCGCGGCCCGCCTCGGGACCTTCGGCGCCAACTTCGAACAGGTGGCCGACCCCACCACCCCCGAATTCCGCGTCAACGGCGCCGTCTTTCTCTCCTTCGGGATCTTCGGCTACGGGCGATGCTCGGGCACCGCCGTGCGCTCGCGCAACGAGAGCGTCGTCATCACCGCCGGGCATTGCGTCAACAGCGGCGGCCGACGCGGTCGCTGGTTCGACGGCCGCAGCGTCTTCGTCCCCGCCTACCGCTTCGGCCAGCGGCCCTTCGGCGTCTTCCCGGTGCGCTGGATCGACTCGACCAAGCAGTGGCGCGCGAACGGCAGCGAGAACTTCGACGTCGGAGCGATGGTGGTGGGACCCAACGAGGCCGGCGAAAAGCTCGTCGAGGCCGTCGGCGGCGCCGGGATCGCCTGGAACCTGAAGTCGCGCCAGACCTACGACGTCCACGGCTACCCGGCCGAAGAACCGTTCGACGGCGAAACCCAGCGGATCTGCCGCGGAGTCCCGTTCCTCGGCCACGACGCCAACTCCTTCGCCTTCCCCGGCCCGCTCAACCAGGCGGTCTCCTGCCAGCTGACCGGGGGCGCCTCCGGCGGCGGCTGGACGATCGAAGGCGGCACGCTCAACAGCGTCACCGACTACGGCTACTTCGACGAAGGCTCGCCCGCCTTCGGTCCCTACTTCGGCAAGGAAGTCGCCCGCCTGTTCGGGCGCGCGGCGAGGGTGCGGGTCCGGTGAGGACGCGGGTCGCCCTCTGCGCCGTGCTCGCCTTGGCGATCGGGGCCTCGGCCTTCCTCCCGGCGCTCGCCGGGGGCGGGCAGGCGCACAAGCACAAAGCGAAGCACCGGCAGGTGCAGAAGGTGCACCACCGCACGGTGGCGCCGCCGCTGAAGCTGCTGCCGCCGCTGCCGCCGAGCCAGCTCTTCACCCAGCACGGCAAGCCGGTCGCCCCGACCCCGTTCTTCCGCTCCGGCTTCGTGCTCGAGGCCGACGGCTACGAGGTCGGCGTCAGCACCTTCGGCAGCGCCGTCTTCCTCGAGGTCTGGAAGGGCCGCGGCGGCAAGCGCGTCCAGACCGCCTACCTGGCCCGCGGCGTCGCCCGGCCGGAACGGCTGCAGGCCACCTTCGGCAACTTCGGCAAGGTGAAGATGCGCTTCCGCGAATCCCGCAACCGCGCCTGGCGCAACCGGGTGCGCACCTGCCGCGGCGCGAACCGCTTCATCAAGCGGCGCGGCGTCTTCCGCGGCAACCTCCGCTTCAGGGGCGAGAACGGCTACGTCTCGCTCCGCGTCCACCGGGCCAAGGGCGTCGTCGTCGTCCAGGCGCCGAAGTGCCGGCGGCGGCGCGGTGGCGGCGGCTTCAACCTCCCCTTCGGCAACTTCTCCCAGCCGAAGTCGGCCCTCCTCTCGATCGCCCGCGACGGCGTCGACGCCACCGCCTTCTTCGCCGTCGAAGACCGGCGCAGCACCCTCTTCTTCGCCACCGACGAAGAATCCCGCGGCAAGCTCGCCATCGTGCGGATGGCCGTCCTGCGCAGGCACAGCCGCATCCGCACCAACGAATCCCTCACCGCCGCCAGCCTCTCCCCACCGGCCCCGTTCCACGGCACCGGCCGCTACCGGGCCGCCCCCGACGGCAGCCAGGCCTGGTTCGGCGGCCTCAGCGTCAACTTCCCCGGCCAGCCCCGCTTCCCGCTCACCGGCGAAGGCTTCGAAACCTTCCTCGAAGTCCCGTTCTAGACGGCTAGGACCTACTCGGCGGCGCTGTCGTCCGAGGCGCCGTCCTGAGAGCCCTCGGCCAGCTCGGGCTGACCGTCGCCCTCGGCTGCCGGCGGGGTGGCGTCCTCGGACTCGACCACCAGGGCGACGGCGCTGACGCGGTCGTCGTCCTTGATGTTCATCACCTTCACGCCCTGGGTCGAGCGGCCCATCTGCGAGATGCCGCCGACCGAGGTCCGCTGGACCATCCCGTTCTGGGAGATGAAGAGCAGGTCCTGGTGCTCCGCCACGATCAGGGCGCCGGTGAGGCCGCCCTTCTTCTCGGTCATCTTCACCGTGAGGACGCCTTTCGTGCCGCGGCCCTTGACCGGGTACTCGGAGACCGGCGTCCGCTTGCCGTAGCCGTTCTCGGTGACGACGAACAGTTCGGTGTCGTCGCGGGCGACGTCCATCGCCAAGACCCGGTTGTCCTTGCCGGCGACGTTCATCCCTTTGACGCCGCTGGTGTCGCGGCCCATCGTCCGCACGTGCTTCTCGGAGAAGCGGGAAGCGTGGCCGGAGTGGGAGACCATCAGGATGTCGTCTTCGCCCGAGGTCAGCCGCACCTGGACCAGCTCGTCGCCGTCGCGGACCTTGATCGCGATGATCCCGTCGGCGCGGATCGGCGTGTTGTAGGCGAGGAACTCGGTTTTCTTCACCAACCCTTTGGCGGTGGCGAAGGCGAGGTATTTGTTCTCTTTGAAGTCCCGGGTCGGGATCACCGCCATCACCCGCTCGCCTTCGCGCAGCGGCAGCAGGTTGTTCAGCGAGCTGCCTTTGGCGTTGCGGGAACCCTCGGGCAGCTCGTAGACCTTGAGCCGGTAGACCTTGCCGCGGTTGGTGAAGAAGAGCAGGAAGTCGTGGGTCGAGCTGATGTGGAGGTGGGCGATGTAGTCGTCGTCTTTGAGGTTCATCCCCATCACCCCGACGCCGCCGCGGTGCTGCTGGCGGTAGGTGGCGAGCGGCAGCCGCTTGACGTAGCCCGAGGCGGTCAGCGAGATCACCATCTGCTGGTCGGCGATCATGTCCTCGATCCCGACGTCGCCCTCGAAGTGCGCCAGTTCGGTGCGGCGTTCGTCGCCGTAGGCCTCGACGATTTCGGCCAGCTCGTCCTTGACCAGCGCCATGACTTTGGCTTCGTCGCCGAGGATCGCCCGCAGCTCGCCGATCCGCTCCATCAGGTCGGCGTGCTCGGCGCGGACTTTGTCGGCCTCGAGCGCGGTCAGGCGCTGCAGGCGCATGTCGAGGATCGCCTGCGCCTGCTCGCGCGAGAGCTCGAATTTCTCGATCAGCCCGTCGCGGGCGGCGTCGGGGTCGGTCGAAGCGCGGATCAGTTTGATCACCGCGTCGAGGTTGTCGAGCGCGACCAGCAGCCCCTCGAGGATGTGGGCCCGCGCCTCGGCGCGGCGCAGTTCGTACTGGGTCCGGCGGGTGACGACCTCGCGCTGGTGTTCGACGTAGTGCTCGATCAGCTCCAGCAGGCTCAGCGTCCGCGGCACGCCGTCGACCAGCGCCACCATGTTGGCGCCGAAGGTCGACTGCATCGAGGTTTTCTTGTAGAGGTTGTTGAGCACGACCTTGGCCGGCGGGCCGCCGCGTTTGAGCTCGATCACGAGCCGCATCCCGGAGCGTTCGTCGCTCTCGTCGCGAAGGTCGGAGATGCCCTCGAGTTTTTTGTCGCGGGCGAGGTCGGCGATCTTCGTGATCAGACCGCCTTCGCCGCCCTTCTTGACCATGAACGGGAGCTCGGTGACGATGATCGCCTCCTTGCCCCCCTTCAGCGGCTCGACGTGGGCGCGAGCCCGGACGCGGATGCTGCCGCGACCCGAGGCGTAGGCGTCGCGGATCCCCTCGCGGCTCATCAGTCCGCCGCCGGGGAAGTCCGGGCCTTTGATGTGCTCCATCAGGCCCGGGAGGTCGATCTCGGGATCGTCGATGTAGGCGGCAACGGCGCCGGCGACCTCGCGCAGGTTGTGCGGCGGGATGTTGGTCGCCATCCCCACCGCGATGCCGGAGGTGCCGTTGACCAGCAAGTTGGGGAATCGGGCCGGCAGGACCTGGGGCTCCTGCGTCGATTCGTCGTAGTTGGGGCCGAAGTCGACGGTGTCGGCGTCGATGTCGCGCAGCAGCTCGGTGGCGAGGCGGCCGAGGCGCGCCTCGGTGTACCGCATCGCGGCTGCCGGGTCGTCGTCGATCGAGCCGAAGTTGCCCTGGCCGTCGACGAGCAGGTAGCGCAGCGAGAAGTCCTGCGCCATCCGCACCAACGTGTCGTAGATCGCCGAGTCGCCGTGCGGGTGGTACTTGCCCATCACCTCGCCGACGATGAAGGCGCACTTGCGGTAGGGCCGGGTCGGCTGCAGGCCGATGTCGTGCATCGCGTAGAGCACGCGACGGTGCACCGGCTTGAGGCCGTCGCGCACGTCCGGCAGCGCCCGACCGACGATCACGCTCATCGCGTAATCGAGGTACGACGAGCGCATCTCCTGCTCGAGCCCGCGGTCCTCGATGTTCCCCGTCAGGGCGTCCAGAGCCATCAGTTCGTCTCCTTACACATCTAGGAACTTGACCTCTTTCGCGTGCGCCTCGATGAACTCCCGGCGTGGGGCGACCTGGTCGCCCATCAGCATCGAGAAGATCGTGTCGGCGGCGGTCGCGTCTTCGAGCGTGACCCGCGCCAGCGTCCGCGAGGCGGGATCCATCGTCGTCTCACGCAGCTGCTTGGCGTTCATCTCACCCAGTCCCTTGAACCGGGTCAGCTGCACGCCCTGGCGGGCCAGCTCCAGAACCGCCCCGCGCAGTGCCTCGAACGAGAGCGCGACGCTCCGTTTCTCGCCGCGCTTGGCTTCGAACGGCGGTCGGCCGACCTGTTTCAGCAGGGCCGCGTGGACCTCGGCGAACTTGCGGTAGTCGTGGTGCGCGAACAGCGCCGCCGGCAGCCGGTGGGTCCTCGCCAGCCCGCTCTTGCGCTCGATCGCCTTGACCGTGACGCAGTCCTCGCTGCTGTCCAGGACCTCGGTGTCGAACGGCTCGTTCTCTCCGCCGCCGCGCTGCAGCTCGTCGCGGGCGGCGCTGACGCTCGCGACCTGCTCGTCGAGCAGGCTCGACTCCTCGAGGAAGCGCACCACTTCGTGACCGAAGTCCGCCTGCAGCGACGAACCCCAGCCCTCGTACTCTTTCGAGCGACGGATGTAGGCCTGCCAGCGGCTTGGCGTCAGCTTGCGGGTCTCGCCGCTCGCATCGGTCAGCTCGAACTCCTCGAGCTTGTCGCGCAGCAGCAGCTCTTCGAGTTCGGACTCGCGCTCCAGATAGGTCTCCTGGTTCCCCTGTTTGACCCGGTAGAGAGGCGGCTTGGCGATGTAGACGTAGCCCTGGCTGATCAGCTCGGGCATCTGGCGGTAGAGGAAGGTGAGGACCAGGGTGCGGATGTGGGCGCCGTCGACGTCGGCGTCGGTCGCCATCACGATCTTGTGGTACCGGGCTTCCTCGATGTTGAACTCGTCGTGGACGCCGGTGCCGATCGCCGTGATCAGTGCCTGGATCTCGTTGTTGGCGAGGACCTTGTCGATCCGGCTCTTCTCGACGTTGATGATCTTGCCGCGCAGCGGTAGCACCGCCTGGGTGTTGCGGTCGCGGGCCTGCTTGGCCGAGCCGCCGGCGGAATCGCCCTCGACCACGAAGATCTCGGCCAGGCTCGGGTCCTTGACCGAGCAGTCGGCGAGCTTGCCCGGCAGGGTCGAGTTCTCCAGCGCCGACTTGCGGGTCAGGTCGCGTGCCTTGCGGGCCGCCGAGCGGGCGCGGGCGGCGTCGATCGCCTTCATGATCACGCGTTTGGCGTCGGCGGGATTCTCCTCGAGGTACTCGCCCAGCTTGCGGTTGGTGATCTCCTCGACCAGCCCGCGAATTGGGGGGTTGCCGAGTTTGGTCTTGGTCTGGCCCTCGAACTGCGGGTCGTGGAGCTTGACCGAGATCACCGCGGTCAATCCCTCGCGCACGTCCTCGCCGGCGAGGTTGTCGTCTTTTTTCTCTTTCAGCAGCCCTTTGTTGCGGGCGTAGGCGTTGAGCGTCCGGGTCAGCGCCGAGCGGAAGCCGGAGAGGTGCGAGCCACCCTCGTGGGTGTTGATGTTGTTCGCGAAGCTGAAGATCGACTCCTGGTAGGAGTTGTTCCACTGCATCGCGATCTCGACTTGGCCCTCCTCTTTGCCGCCGTCGAAGTAGATGACCTTCTTGTGCACCGCATCCTTGTTGCCGTTGAGGTGACGGACGAAGTCCTCGATGCCGCCCTCGTACTGGAAGGTGACGCTGTTGGTCTCGCCGCGCTCGTCGACCAGGTCGATCTTCAGGCCGCGGGTGAGGAAGGCGGTCTCGCGCAGCCGCTCGACCAGGACGTCGAAGTCGAAGCCGATCTCTTCGAAGATCTCGAGATCCGGAAGGAAGGTGATCTTGGTCCCGTGGGCGTCGGTCTTCTCGCCTTTGGTCAGGTCCCCCTGGGGCTTGCCGCGCTCGTAGTCCTGGCTCCAGACGTAGCCGTCGCGGCTGATCTCGAGGTGCAGGCGCTCGGAGAGCGCGTTGACGACCGAGACGCCGACGCCGTGCAGGCCGCCGGAGACCTTGTAGCCGCCGCCGTCCCCGAACTTGCCGCCGGCGTGAAGGACGGTGAGGACGATCTCCGCCGCCGGACGGCCCTCTTTCTCCATCGTCTCGACCGGAATGCCGCGGCCGTTGTCCTCGACGGTGCAGCTGTTGTCCGGGTGGAGGACGACGCGCACGGCATCGCAGTGACCGGCGAGGGCCTCGTCGACCGAGTTGTCGACGACCTCGTAGACCAGGTGGTGAAGACCACGCGGGCCCGTCGAGCCGATGTACATGCCGGGGCGCTTGCGAACCGCTTCCAGGCCCTCGAGGACGGTGATGTCCTTGGCGCCATAGGAGTCGCCGCTGGCTTTTTTGTCAGGCAATGAGTCCCTTCCGGTTGACACAGAAAACCCCGACGTCGTGGAGTTCGGTCCACAGCGGTCGGGGCGCGATGCAAGTTGCCATAAGAATACCAGTTGAGCCCCGCGGACGGGGCGTCCGTTTGTGCCAATTTCCCTGCAAATGACAGAAAAGCGTGTCTAGAAGCGCTCGGAATTCACGCGGAACCGGAGAGCTTCGGGGGCCTGCTCCCCCACTTCGCTGCGCAGGCGCTCCAGAAGCGTCTCCTGCATCAGGTCCAGCTCCTGCGCCCAGACCGCGTCGGCGCACTCGATCGTCAGCGTCCCGCCGCGTTCGGAGACCGGCACGGCGACGGCCGCGAGCTGCTCGCCGACGGCCCCCGCCCAAGCCGACTGGATCGCCGCCAGCGGCGTTTTCGGCGCCACCCGCTGCAACGCCTCCTTGAAGGCGCCGGCGGCGGGGCGAGGGGCACGGCGGCGGCTCACGCGGCGACACTTTCTGTCTGCGGCGGAGGCATCTGCACCACGGAGACCAGAGCTGCCGCCGGGACCGACTCTTCGTCGGCGGCGGTGATCAGCACCTGCCCGCCGTCGCCCAGCCGGTTGACCAGCCGCTCGCGCCGTCCCGGGTCGAGCTCGCTCATCACGTCGTCGAGGAGCAGCAGCGGCGTCACCCGGCGCGCCTGCAGCAGAGCCTCGCGCTCGGCGAAGAGCAGGGCCAGGAGGGCGGCGCGCTGCTGTCCCTGCGAGCCGAAGCGCCGCAGCGAGCGGCCACCGCTCGTCAGCTTCAGCTCGTCGAGGTGGGGGCCCCAGGAGCTGCGCCCGAGGCGGACGTCCTGCTCGCGGCGCTCCTCGAGGCCGGCCTGGATCTCCTCGGCCGTGCCGCTGGCGCGCGGGGCGTAATCCAGTGCCGCGTCCTCCAGGCCGAGCTCTGCCGCGGCGGCGGCGAAGGGGTCGGCGAGCTCGGCGACGGCCTCGGCCCGCGCCTCGATCAGCGGCGCCGCAGCCTGCGCCAGGCCCGCGTCCCAGATCCGCAGGTCCTCTGCCGAGCCGTAGCCGCCGGCGAGCCGCGAGAGCAGCGCGTTGCGTTGCGCCACCGCCTGCCCGTAGCGCTTGCGCAGCTCGCCCCGCGCCGGCCAGCGGGCGGCGAGGAAGCCGTCGAGGTGGGCGCGGCGCTCGGCCGGCGGGCCCTTGACCAGCGTCAGCCGGTCGGGCGCGAAGACCGCGACCGGGGGGCGGTGGCGGGCGATCGTCGCCGGGTCCGCCGGGTTGCCGTCGAGCAGGTGGCGTCGCCCTTCGCTGCGGGTGACCGAGGCGAGCAGCCGGTGCTCGAGCCCGTCCTCGTCGCGGATCGTCGCCTCGGCCCGGGCCAGCGAGCCGCCGAACGGGATCAGGTCGCGGCGGTCCGAGGTGCGAAACGAACGGCCGGTGAGGGCGAAGTAGAGGGCCTCGATCAGGTTCGTCTTGCCGGTCCCGTTGGGGCCGATGACGCTGACGATGCCGGCCCCGAGCTCGATCCCGACCCGGTCGAGGCTGCGCAGCGGCCTTGCCTCGATCGCGGTGACGAGCACGGCGCGCTCACCCGGCCGGGGCGCCCACGATCAGACGTTGAGCCTGATCGGCATCACCAGGTAGCGGAACTCTTCGCCCTCCACCGGTTCCAGCAGTCCCGGCCGCAGCGGCGAGATCAGCCGCAGGAGGATCTCGTCGCCGGCGACGCTTTCGATCCCCTCCTTGAGGAACTCGGGGTTGAAGCCGATCTCCAGCTCCTCCCCCTCGAAGGCAGCCGGCATCGTCTCCTGCGCGTCGCCGACGTCGGGCGTCTCCGCCGCCACCGTCAGCTCCCCCGAGCGGAACGAGAGCCGCAGCGGCGCGTTGCGCTGGGCCAGCTGGCTGACCCGGCGGGTGACGTCGAGCAGGTCCGAGCGCGGCAGCCGAACGTCGTGCTCGTAGGACTCCGGCAGGAGTTGTCGAAAGTTGGGGAACTGCCCGTCGATCAGCCTCGTCGAGAGGAGGATCGCCCCTGCCTGGAAAACGGCCTGGTTGGCGAGCAGCGAGATCGACGCCTCGCCGGCACCCTCGGAGGAGAGGATCCGCCCCAGCTCGCGTAGTGCCCGCGCCGGGATGTTGGCCTCCAGCTCGCCGCCGAGCTCGGTCTCCAGCTCGGTCCGCTTCACCGCCAGCCGGTAGGAGTCGGTCGCGACCATCGTCAGCTCCTTGCCGCTGGCGACGACGAAGACCCCGGTCAGGACAGGGCGCATGTCGTCCCGCGAGGCGGCGCGGGCGACGAGATCGATGCTGGCTTCGAGGGCCGCCGCGGGGAGGACGAGGCCGGGCTGCTCGGCTGGCTCCGGCAGCTTCGGGAAGTCCTCGGCCGGTAGCACCCGCAGGTGGAACCGGGAGCCGCCGCTCTGGATCTCGACGTCGT
>DATAMR010000025.1:0-16520 GCA_036260485.1 Solirubrobacterales bacterium
GGCGACGACCGAGAGGACGACGTCGTTGACGGTGCCGCCGTGCTCGTTCTTGACCCGCTTCAGGTCGTCGAGCTCGCTGCGCACGAAAGCAAGGCGGCGGTGAGGACCGATCTCGACGTTGAAGGGGGTGGACGGCGCCGCCGTCGCCACCTCGAGCATCTTCCCGGTGGCGCCCAGGCCGCGCAGAACCTGTCGCGGACCGCGGAGGGCGGCGCGCATGCCGCGGACGATCTCGCGCGGGCTGGTCACCCGCTCCTGCAGCGCGTCTCGCAACAGGTCGAGGTTGGTCGGCTCTGGCCGGGGCGCCCACTTTGGCGGGCGGACCGGCGGGTTCTCTGGCTCCTCCTCCAGATCGAAGAGGACGGTGGTGATGTCGACGCCGGAGACGCCGTCGACGAGGGCGTGGTGGCTCTTGCCGATGATCGCGAAGCGGCCGTCGCGCAGCCCCTCGACCAGCCACAACTCCCACAGCGGCTTGCTGCGGTCGAGCTGCTGGGAGAAGATCCGCGCCGCGAGGTTGCGCAGCTGCTCGTCGGACCCCGGCGCGGGCAGCGCGGTCTGGCGGACGTGGTAGTCGAGGTTCAGGTGCGGGTCGTCGATCCAGACCGGGCGGCCCTGGTCGAGCGGGACGAAGCGCAGCTTCTGGCGAAAGCGCGGCACCAGGTGCAGGCGCGAGGCGATGTGGTCGCGGAACTCGGCGTGGGTCGGCGCCTCGCCTTTGAAGATGCTGGTCGAGGCGACGTGCATGTGGGCGCCCGAGCGCTCCAGGTGCAGGAAGGAGGTATCGAGGCCGGTGAGGCGTTCGGGCTTCGTCACAAATCCATCTTCGCACACGGGTCCAGGGCCGGGTAAATCTGCGGATAACGCGGTCTAAAGCCGAATAGTGACTTGCGTTGCATTTGGAGAATGTGTGCGTCCGCTCACATTCCCGCTCTCCAGGACGCCCTAGCGTGTTCTCTGAGAAACGACCTGCCGAGTCCCCTCGCCTCTGAGCGCAGGGTCAGCGAACACGCTAGGCAGCAGAAAGCGAGCGAACAGATGCGATTCCTCATGCCCGCGGTGGCGGCTGCCACTGCGCTGACGATCGGCCTGGCGCCGGCAGCGGCGCAGAGCCAGCGCAACACCCACCACGAGCGGACCCGCTCCCAGGTCTCCTTGCACCTCTCCACGCACACGGTGCTGGCGGGGAACGGGCTGGCGGTCCACGGCAAGGTGCGGCCGAGCGGCCGGCACCGGGTCAAGGTCGTCTTCCGCGGCCCCGACGGCGGCGTGCGCGGCGTGACCACGCGGGCCGACGGGACCTTCGCCGTGCGCTGGGCGCCGGAGCGGATCGGCAGCTACGCGGTCCGCGCCTACGGCGTCCACGACCGCCGGATCGCCGCCTCGCGCAGCGCCAAGCGCAAGCTGACGAGCTACCGCCTCGCCGGCGCCTCCTATTACGGGCCGGGGATCTTCGGCAACGGCGTCGCCTGCGGCGGCACCCTGACGCCCTCGACCATGGGCGTCGCGCACAAGACGCTGCCTTGTGGGACGAAGGTGAAGCTGCGCTACCACGGCCGCAGCGTCACCGTGCCGGTGATCGACCGTGGCCCCTACGTCGCCGGGCGCGACTACGACCTGACCTGGGCGGTCAAGCTGAAGCTCGGCTTCCCGGGAGTCGGAACGGTTCTCGCCAGCCGCTAAAGCGTTGCGTGGTTCCTTTGTCCGGATATAGACGACAAAGGAACCACGCAACTAAGAGGCGAGGCCGAGTCGGAGCTGACCGGGTGTCGGCTCCGGTTCGGACGCCTCGCCCGACTCGAAGGAGGCGAGGCGGACGCCGAGCAGGCGCACCGGCCGCTGCGGGTCGTAGGCGCGCAGCAGCTGCAGGGCGATCGGGCCGACGATCTCGGGATCGTTCGTCGGCTCGTCGATCGACTGCGAGCGAGTGACGTTGGTCCAGTCGTCGAGCCGGATCTTGATCCCGATCGTGCGGCCGGCGAGCTCACGCTTGCGCAGCCGGCGGCAGAGCTCGTCGGAGAGCTCGGCCAGGTGCCGCTCGAGCTCGGCGCGCTGGGTGACATCGACGTCGAAGGTGATCTCGGTCGACTGCGATTTGGTCTCGTGTTCGGTGACGACGGGGGTCTCGTCGAGGAAATTGGCGCGACCGTGGAGCCAGGCCCCCGAGCGCGGGCCGAAGCGGTCTTCGAGCGCCGGCCGCTGCCAGCCGCGCAGGTCGGCGAGGCTCTTGATCCCCATCTCTTCGAGCCGAGCGACCGTCTTCGGCCCGATGCCGGGGATCAGCCCGGGGGAGTCCTCGGCGAAGCGCTCCAGCGCCCGCTCGCGGGAAAGGACGACGAGACCGGCGGGCTTGCCGAGCTCGCTGGTGACCTTGGCCAGCATCCGGCTCTCGGAGATGCCGACCGAGCAGGTCAGCCCGGTGTCGGTCCGGATCTCCGCCGCGATCCGCCGCATCGTCGCCTTCGGTGAAAACAGCCCGGTCAGGTCCAGGTAGGCCTCGTCCAGCCCGACGACCTCGACCACCTCCACGTTCCGCCGCAAGACCTCCATCACCTGCGCCGAAGCCTCCCGGTAGGCGGGAAAGTCAGGCCGCAAATACACCGCGTCCGGTAGCCGCCGCCGAGCCACCGCAGCCGGCATCGCCGAATGGATCCCCGCCAGCTTCCGCGCCTCGTAACTGGCCGTGGTCACCACCGCCCGCGGCCCCGACCCGCAGACGATCACCGGCTTCCCCCGCAACTCTGGCCGCTTCCGCAGCTCCACCGACGCGTAGAAGGCGTCCATGTCGAGATGGGCAATGGTCCGCTCGAAGCTCACCCGTCGATGGTAGGAGGGACCCGGGACGGGACCCATGGAGATGGCGCCTAAACTGCAGCCGTGGCTTCTCCCGAGGCGAAGAACCTGGAGGCGATCTCGCAGGCGATCGACCAGCACAACTCGAACTGCCCGTTTCCGGCGGCTGAGGTGCGGATGAACCCTTTCGAGGTCGAGCGGCTGGGTTGGGACACGATTCGGGGGCTGCCGGTGGTCCCGGACGGGGAGATCGGCACTGGCCGCTTCCGCATCGTCTGCTCCCGCGACCTGGAGGACGACGGCTTGGAGATCGTCGAGGCGGTCGGGCAGGAGCTCGAGACCGTCGCGCCCTCTCGGAACTGATCGGCGAGACCGCGAAAAGGCACCTTCAGGGTGCTTTTTTGCGGTCTGGGCGAGCTAGGTGCCGGTCAGGAATTCCAGGCCGATTTCGTTGAACCATTTCTGGGCCTGGGTGTTGAGCTGGTTGATCTCTCCGGTCCATATAAGGACGCCCATCGCGATCAGGATCAGGCCGCCGACGGCGACTATCGCCTGGTAGTGGCGCTTGACGACGGCGAAGGCGGTCGTCATCTGCGAGAAGGCGACGGCGGTGAGGATGAAGGGGATCGCCAGGCCGGCTGAGTAGACGGCGAGGAGGAAGGCGCCCCGGGCGGCGGAGCCGGAGAGGGAGGCGGCGCCGAGGATCGCGCCCAGGGTCGGTCCGATGCACGGCGTCCAGGCGATCGCGAAGGCCGCGCCGGCGACCATCGGGCCGCCCCTGCCCGCCCGCTCGAGGAGCGCGTCGACGTGCCACTCGCGGTTGAGGCGGGTGATGAAGAGGGAGCTGACGAACAGCACACCCATGGCGATGATCAGCGCCGCGGAGATCTTGGTCAGCAGTTCGCGGTGGTCCTGGAGGATCGAGCCGATCCCGGTCGCGGTGAGGCCGAGGAGGATGAAGATCGCCGAGAAGCTGGCGACGAAGAGCAAGCTCGGCCCGAGGACCCGGCGCCAGCCGGCGCTCTCCAGCTCGTTCGCCGAGACGCCGGTCACCGCGGACAGGTAGCCCGGCACCAGGGGCAGCACGCAGGGGGAGAGGAAGGAGATGACCCCCGCCGCCAGCGCGGCGAATATCCCCACCCCGGCCGCGGGGTCGGAGCTGATCTCGGCGAATACCACGGAGCCTCAGGTTACCCTCAGGCCCGTGCCGGCCCGCTCCCAGTCCCAGCCGCTCTTCAACGCCGCCGGGACGGCCCGCCGGCTGCGCGCCTCGCCGCTCTTCGCGATCGGCCCGGCCGAGCCGCGGCCGGCGATCCGCCGCGGCTTCCTGCTCGCGGTCCCGATTGGCCTGGCGCTGGGAATCGAGCTCGGCTTCGACGCGCCGACCCAGGGCGCGATCGCCACCGGTGCCCTGGTCAACGGCTTCCCGGGCATGGACGCCCCGGCGCGCCCGCGGGCCGGCTGGCAGGCGGCCTCGGCGCCGCTGATCGGCGCCGCCGCCGCGCTCGGCATCCTCAGCAGCCAGGCGGGACCGACCGCCGTCCTCGCCCTCGGCCTGATGGGCCTCCTCGCCGGCTATGCCTTCTGCGTCTCGCTGCGGCTGGCGATCGTCGGCCTCTCGGTGACGCTGGCGATGCTGATCGCCCAGGGCCTCTTCCTGCCGGCGGGGGACGCCGGCCCGGCGCTCCTCTACGGAACCCTCGGCGGCCTCACCCAGGTCGCCTGGTCGCTGATCGTCTGGCTCGCCACCGACCGCGCCGCCGACGAGCCGGAAAAGGCCTGGAGTGGGAGGGAGGCGGCCGCGGCCCTGCGCTCCAACCTCAGCCACGAATCCCAGAGCGCCCGCCACGCGCTCCGCTTCGGCGCCGCGCTGGCCGCCGGCGTCGCCGCCTACCGGCTCCTCGGCCTGGACCAGCACGGCTTCTGGATCCCGCTGACGATCCTCTTCGTGATGCGGCCCGAACGCGACGAGACCGACCATCGTTTGATCCTGCGCGCGATCGGCACCGTCCTCGGCCTGATCCTCGCCACCGCCGTCGCCGAGGCCTTCGGGGGCCAGGACCTCGCCCTAGCCGCCGTCCTCACCGTCGCCGCCGCCTTCAGCTTCGGCCTGCTCACGGTTCAGTACGCGCTGTTCACGACGGCGATCACCACCTACGTCGTGCTCATGAGCAGCACCCTCGGCGAGGCCGCCTTCCGCGCCGCCGGCCAGCGCGCGACGGGCACGGCGCTTGGCATCCTGATCGCCTTTTTGGCCTGGCGTCTTTGGCCCAATCCCGTCGGCACGGTAGATTTGGCCAGTCAGCCAAACATGGGAGGAGCGAGCAGTTGAGCAACCGCACGTATGTCATCGGGGTCGGCATGACCAAATTCGAGAAGCCCGGCACCAAGGAGGGCGACTACCCCGACTGGGCCAAAGAGGCGGGGGAGAAGGCGCTCGGCGACGCGGGCATCCCTTATGAGGACGTCGAGCAGGCCTACGCGGGCTACTGCTACGGCGACTCGACCTACGGGCAGCGGGCGCTCTACCAGCTCGGCCTGACCGGGATTCCCGTCGTCAACGTCAACAACAACTGCTCGACCGGCTCCTCGGCGCTGTTCCTGGCGCGCCAGGCGGTCAAGGGCGGGACGGCCGACTGCGCCCTGGCGCTGGGCTTCGAGAAGATGGAGCCGGGCAGCCTCGGGGTCAAGTACACCGACCGCACCAACGCGCTCGACAAGCACGCGATGCGGATGTTCGAGATCCGCGACCCGGAGGCCTCGCCGCCGGCGCCGCAGATGTTCGGCAACGCCGGCCGCGACCACATGCAGAAGTACGGCTCCGAAGCCGACCACTTCGCCTGGATCGGCTGGAAGAACCACAAGCACTCGGTCAACAACCCCTACGCCCAGTTCCAGGACGAGTACACCCTGGAGGACATCAAGGCGGCGAAGATGATCCACGACCCGCTGACCAAGTTGCAGTGCTCGCCGACCTCCGACGGCTCGGCCTGCGCGATCGTCGCCTCCGAGGCCTACGTCGACAAGCACGGGCTCTGGGACCAGGCGATCGAGATCGCCGGCCAGTCGATGGTCACCGACCTCAGCAGCACCTTCGACGAGAACGCCGACTGCATGACGATCGTCGGCTCCGACATGTCGAAGACCGCGGCCGACGCGGCCTACGCCGAAGCCGGCGTCGCGGCGGAGGAAGTCGACGTCTGCGAGCTGCACGACTGCTTCAGCGCCAACGAGCTCATCACCTACGAAGCGCTCGGGTTCGCCGCCGAGGGCGAGGCGCACAAGCTGGTCGAGGAAGAGGCGACCACCTACGGCGGCAAGGTCGTGGTCAACCCCTCAGGCGGGCTGATCTCCAAGGGACACCCGCTCGGGGCGACCGGCCTGGCGCAGTGCTCGGAACTGACCTGGCAGCTGCGCGGCACGGCCGACAAGCGACAGGTGGACGGCGCCAAGGTGGCGCTGCAGCACAACATCGGCCTCGGCGGAGCCGCCGTGGTCACGGTCTACAAACCGGCGGCCTAGGGAAGTTCGCCGGACTACAGAGGAGGAAGCACGATGGCGAAGGAGCGGCGTTCACTCAGCGGCAAGGTCGTGGCGATCACCGGCGGTGCGCGTGGGATCGGCAAGGCGACGGCGAAGGCGCTGGTCGCGAAGGGATGCCGCGTCGCCATCGGCGACCTCCAGCTCGAGCTGGCCGAGAAGACGGCGGCGGAGCTGGGCGGCGGCACCGTCGCGCTGGCGCTCGACGTCACCGACCGCGACTCCTTCGCCCACTTCCTCGACGAGGCCGAACGCCAGCTCGGCCCGGTCGACTCGGTGATCAATAACGCCGGGATCATGCCGGTGACCGCGTTCGAGGACGAGAGCCCCGAGTCGGTCCGCCGCCAGATCGACATCAACCTCCACGGCGTCATCACCGGCACCCAGCTGGCGATCAAGCGGTTGCGCCCGCGGGGCAGCGGCTACATCGTCAACATCGCCTCGCAGGCGGGCAAATCGGGCGTCCCGGGGATCGCCACCTACTCGGGCACCAAGCACGCCGTCGTCGGGATCAGCGAGGCCGTGCGGGCCGAACTGCGCGGCTCCGGCGTCGAGGTTCTCTGCGTGATGCCGACCGTCGTCAACACCGAGCTGACCAGCGGCGTCGGCCAGAAGTGGGTGAAACCGGTCGAGGCCTCCGACGTCGCCAACGAGATCGTCGACGCGATGGAAGTGCCGCGCTTCGACGTCTTCGTCCCGCGCGCCAACGGCGTCCTCTACAAGGTCCTCAGCCCGCTGCCGCGCAGCTGGCGCGAGGCGCTCGGCCGGGCGATGAAGGTCGACAAGCTGATGATCGAGGTCGACCACGGCGCCCGCCGCGCCTACGAGGAGCGGGCCGCGGCGAGCGAGCCGGCTCTGGCCGAGGATGCCGACGAGGCCCCGGCGCCGCAGCGCGACGCCGCCTGACGGCCGCTGAACCTCGGCCCCGCTGAGTCCGTAGACCCCGGCAAGATGGGACGGATCTACGACGCCACCTGGGGCCGCGGCTTCTCAGCTCTCTACGACCGCTGCTTCAAGGCGGCCGAAGAGGCGGGGCTGCGCGACATGCGCCGCGATGTCCTGGCCGGGGCGCGGGGGAGGGTTCTGGAGATCGGGGCCGGCACCGGGCTGAATCTCGATCTGTATCCCCACGAGGGTCTCGACAGCCTGGTCGTGACCGAGCCAGACCCGCACATGTTCAAGCAGCTGCGCCAGCGTGCGGCGAAGCTCTGCGCCGGCGCAGAGCTGGTTCAAGCCGGCGCCGAAGACCTGCCGTTCGACGACGACAGCTTCGACACGGTCACCGTGACCCTGGTCCTCTGCACGGTCCCCGACCAGCCGGCGGCCCTGCAGGAGGTCCGCCGCGTCCTCAAACCGGGAGGCCAGATGCTCTTCCTCGAGCACGTCCGCTCGAACCATCCCGACCTAGCCAAGTGGCAGGACCGCCTGGAAAAGCCCTGGCGCTTCATGGGAGACGGCTGCCACTGCAACCGCGACACCGAGGCGGCGCTCAAGGCCGCGGGTTTCGAGCTGAGAGATGTCGAGCATCCGGAACTGCCCAAGGCGCCCCCGATCGTGCGGCCAATGGTCAAGGGCGTCGGAACACGCCAGGCCTAGTTGCCAGAGCCGTCCTGCAGCCAAACATGGGTGATGACTGGCTGAAACGCTACGAGGAGACCAAGCGCGCCCAGCGACAGCGATGACAACCAGAAGTACAGGTCTTCGGTGTGGTGAAACGGGGTGGGTTTGGCGCTTAACCACAAGGCGAGAGCAACTCCGAGGAAGCCCAGAGTGGCTAGGCCGGTGAGGCCCCCGAGAAAATATTCCGTTCGCTTGTTTTTCTCGAAGCGCGAAGCCAGCCAGGTGGCCTCGATTACATAGGCCAAGAAGAAACTGGCACCGATGCCGGCCATCGTTCGAAGGAACTCCGGCGTCGGGTCAAAGCCTGGTTCCACCCACGAAGCGATGACCGCGACTAGCCATACAAGCAATACAGATGCGGCGAGACCTCGGAATACGGGATCGGACATTGGATTCGTGACGCTACGGAGAAGAGAGGACGCCGTTCCGTATTCAACGCACGATAATGGTGGTTATGTAAACCTGGAGCAGGAAGGGCCGGGAAAAGTCCTAGCCCGCTTCTGCGATTGCGGCTTCCAGATCTCCCGTCGAGGGGGTCTCGATCGTTTTCAGGCCTTCGGTCTGCGGCCCCTTGATCGCCAGCGACGGCGTGCCGGTGAAACCGAGTTGCTGGGCTTCGGCGCTCGTTGCTTCGACTTCGGCGGTCAACTTCTGGCGTTCTTCGTTCCATTTGGCGATGTCGTGGACTCCGGCGCCCTTGGCGATGGCTTCGAGGAACGCGTCGTCGGCGTAGCCGCTGTTCTCGGAGCCCTGGTTCGCGTAGAAGAGCTCGACGAAGTTCCATCCGCGTCCCTGCGCTCCGGCCGCCAGCGCCGCGGCGCCCGCCGGCAGGGACTGTTCGCCGATGACTACGAAGTTGTGGAAGGCGATCTTCGCTTCGCCTTTCTTGACTTGATTCTCGATAATTGGCGCGAGTTCGTCTTCGGTGAAGGCTTTGCAGTACGGGCACTGGAGATCGGCGAACTCGACCACTTCGACCGGAGCGCCGGGGTCGCCCAAGACCATGCCGTGCTGTGGAATCCCGGCCAGGCGCCGGTTGACTTCCGAGACGCCCTCCAGCTTCGTGTCGCCGCCGTCGCCGCTGCCCGAGGTGGCGATCACGATCAGGACCAAAACCACCGCCACGGCGAGAAAGGCCGCCCCGGCGGCGAGCTTGAGGATCCGGCTGCGGCGATCTGCGTCGCTCATGCCCGGTCGGGAAGCGCCTCGGCGTTCCCGGCGTAGCCGATCAGCCTGGTCGCGTTCAGCAGGAAGAGGATCGTCATCAGGACCGCGCTGGCCACGCACCACTGGCAGACCGCCTCGATCTTGAACAGCTCGACGTAGGTGAGGAAGACGCTGTAGCCGAAGCCCCCCAGCGCGACGAGGAAGCCGCCGAAGCGAGCCAGGTCGTTGGCGAAGAAAGCGCTCGCCAGCAGCGCGACGTAGCCGAAGATCCCGAAGACGGCGATGTTGACCCCGGCGACGTGCGAGTAGGAGCTCTTGGCGACCGTCGCGCAGCCGCTGCTGCCGGCGAGGCAGGTCGGCGCATCGCCCCCGGCCGCCTCCACCGCGATGTAGGTGGCGACGCCGACTCCGAGCGCGGCGGCGAAGGCGATCGCGCGCTGCAGGGTGCCCTCGCTGGGGTAGCTCATCGGGCGGAAGATAAGGCTTCGGCGTAAAAGCCGGCTAACGCCCGGGAGAGCTTGCCGCCCTGCCAGGCCAGCGGCGACTCGCCCTCGCCCTCGCTGAGCAGCCGCGCGTTCGGCAGCGCCCCCGCGTAAGCGGTTGCGGCCTCGTAGGGGTGGCCGGGATCGGCGTCGTCGTTGCTGGCGACGACCAAGGTCGGCACCTCGAGCGCGCCCAGCTCTTTGAGCGAACCGAAGGGCCGCGAGCGCGGCACCTCTCGCAGCGCCACGGCCAGCGCCTCGGGGTGTCGCTGCAGCGCCAGCCGCTCGCGGGTGAAGCGCAGGACCGAGTCGCGCCAGCGGGGGTCGATTCCCTGCACATCGTCGATGTAGGCGACGAACCCGGCGACTCCATCGGCTTCCAGCGCCGCGGCGAGGCCGTCCCAGTATTCGAGCGAGGAAGGCTCGATCGCGCCCGTGTAGACCGGGCCGATCAGGGCCACGCCCGCGACCCGCTCGGGATGGCGCAGCGCGTAGGCGATCGCGGTGTGGGCGCCCATCGAGTGCCCGCCGAGGAGGAATCGCCCGTCCCCCGCCTGCGCCGCGATCACCCGCTCCAGGTCGCCGACCAGCTCCGGGTATCCATAACTCTCCCCCACCGGGGCCGGGTCGGACTCGCCATGCCCCCGGGCGTCGTAGGCGATGACCTCGTGGCCGGCGCGGGCCAGGGCCTTGGAGCCGTGCAGGACGTAGCGCCGCGTCGCGGTGATGCCGTGGCAGAGGACGACCGGCGGCCCCTCCCCCGCGCTCTCGCCCCGCAGCTGCGGAGCGCCGTCAACCGTGAACGGCCGCGGCTCGGCCGCCATCAAGCCAGCGAGGCGACCGCGCGCTCGAGGTCCTCGACCGACTCGTAGCTGCTGCCGGTCCGCGAGACGGTGCGGTGCCGGATCGTCCCGTCGCCGTCGACGACGAAGATCGCCCGCTGCACGTAGCGGCCGCCGGGCGCGTCTTTCAGCTCGGTCAGCCGCGCCAGCGGCCCGATCCAGCCGGTGACGCCATAGCTCTTGGCCACCGCCAGGTCCTCGTCGGCGAGCAGCGGCACGTTCAGTTCCTGCTCCTTGACCCAGTGCTCGTGCGAGTCGACCGACTGGGGTGAGATCCCGAGCACCACGGCGTCGAGCTGGTCGAGGCGGTCGCCCTGGTCGCGGTAGTTGCAGAACTGCTTGGTGCAGACGGTCGTCGCATCGCCGGGATAGAAGGCGAGGATCAGGTTGCGGCCGCGGTAGTCGGCCAGCCGGTAGGTCTTCTCGCCCGTGCCGGGAAGGGAGAAATCAGGGGCTTGGTCGCCGACGTCGAGCTTCGCCACCGAACGAGCTTACTCACAGCCCCGTAGGGGGTTAGCCCTGGTCGATCGTCATTTCTTCGATCAGGACGGTCTGTTTCGGTTTTTCTTCCGGCGTCCCGAGCGCGTCGATCTTTTCGACCACGTCGTAGCCCTCGGTGACTTTGCCGACCAGGGCGTATTCGGGCGGCAGGCCGGCGTCGGGCGCGGTGACGACGTAGAACTGGCTGCCGGAGCGCCCAGGCGGCTCGGCCGAGGTCTTCGCCATCGCGACGATGCCTTTGGTGTAGGCGAGGTTGGGCGGCGGCTTCTCGTCGACGCTGTAACCGGGGCCGCCGCTCCCGGTCCCTTCCGGGTCGCCGCCCTGGATGACGAAGCCCGGGGCGACGCGGTGGAAGGTGAGGTCGTCGTAGAAGCCTTCCTCGGCGAGGAAGGCGAAGGAGTTGGCGGTCTTCGGCGCCCGCGTGGTGTCGAGGGCGATCTCGAAGGTGCCGCAGCTGGTCTTGACGACGGCGGTCGCTTCCTCGCCGGGCTTCAACACCTGCTTCGGGGCCTTGAAGCTGACCGTCTTGGGTGCAGGCGCTTCGACTTCCGCGCAGCTGCCGCTACTGCCCGCCTGGGTCGAATCGGAGCCGCTGTCGTCCGAGCCGCCGCTCTGGCCGATCAGGACGGCGGCGACGACGCCCGCCGCGACCACGGCGAAGACGGCGAGAATGATCCAGCGACGATCGGTCTGCTGCTCCACGGCGCGGAACCCTAGTAAACGTTCCAGAGGACAAATGCCCTCCCCACCCCTCACTCCACTCGCCGCCGCGGTCCTCCACGTCGGCGGCCCCGAGCGAATCCTCCAGCTCGAGTGCGGCGACGGCGAGGGGGCGCTGTTCCTCGCCCGCGAGTTTCCCAGCGCCCGGGTCCGCGGCATCGACCGCTCCGCGGATGCGATCCGGCGGGCCGGTGGGCGGGTCGGGCTCGATCCCGAGGGCCGGATCGCGTTCAAGCAGGGAAGCCCGGCCTCGATCCCCTTCCCCGATGACCACTTCGATCTGCTGGCGGCGCTGGATGCCCGCCCCGCTCCGGCGGAGGCGGCGCGGGTGCTCCGCCCCGGCGGCTTCCTCGCCCTCGCCGTAATCCGGGGCGAGGACCCGCTCGGCGGGCTCGCCGGGGCAATGCGCCGCCGCCGGCTCGAACGCCGTGGATTCGAGCCGATCTGGACGGAAGCGGCGGGCGACGGCAGCTTCGCTGTCCTCCGGCTGCGCGGCGGCGGGCCGATCCTCGACTCCCTCTAGGCTGGGCGCCGATGGAGATCGCCGGGATGCCCCTGACCCTGCTCGTCAATCCCTCCTCGGCCGGCGGGAAGTCGCTGAAGCTGCTGCCGCGGGTCGAGGCCGTTCTCGACGCGCGCCGGGTCGAGTTCCGGGTCGAGCGGACCCGCAGCCTCGAGCACGGCGTCGATCTGGCGCAGCGCGCGGTCGAACTCGGCGAGGTGCCGGTGGTCATCAGCGGCGACGGCCTGATGGGTGCGGTCGGCGGCGCCCTGGCCGGCACCGACACTCCCGTCGGCCTGATCCCCGGCGGGCGCGGCAACGACCTCGCCCGGGCGCTCGGCATCCCCGACGAACCCGAGGCCGCCATCGAGGTCGTCCTCGCCGGCCACAGCCGCCGGATCGACGTCGGCGAGGCCAACGGCAAGCGCTTCCTCGGCATCGTCAGCGTCGGCTTCGACTCCGAATGCAACCGCCTCGCCAACGAAACGCACTTCATCCGCGGCAACCTCGTCTACGCCTACTCGATGGTCCGCACCCTGATCGGCTGGCGCTCGGCGCGCTTCACCGTCGTCGCCGGCGGCGAGCGCAAACGCCTCGAGGGCTACTTCGTCGACGTCGCCAACAACAGCGTCTACGGCGGCGGCATGTACATCGCCCCCGAAGCCGAGATCGACGACGGCCTCTTCGACGTGGTCGCGATCACCGAGGTCGGCAAGCTGCGCTTCCTGCGCGGCCTGCGCGACGTCCTCAGGGGCGCCCACATCGACAAGGAGGAGGTCACCACCTTCCGCGCCTCGCGCCTCGAGCTGGACGCCAGCCGCCCCTTTCCCGTCTACGCCGACGGCGACCACCTCACCGACCTGCCGGTTTCGCTGAAGGTGCTGCCGCGCTGCCTCTCGATCCTGGTTCCCGCGTGAAACCCCTCTTCGGGGCCAAGCTGGCTCTCTCGCGGGCGCTCGGCGCCGCCAGCCGCCGCAGCGGCCGCGGCGGCGGCACGACCCTGCCGGGACGGGTGCTGCTGCGCCTGGAGCCCGAGGCGATCGCCCGGCTCGGCGCCCGGCTCGAAGGCGGCACGACGGTGATCAGCGCCACCAACGGCAAGACGACGACGGCCGGGATGGTCGCCGCGATCCTCGCCGCCGACGGCCGAGCGCCGGTCCACAACCGCGCCGGCTCGAACATGACCTGGGGCGTCGCGACGGCTCTGCTCGAGCAGCGAGGCGGCGAGGGGCTGTTCGAGGTCGACGAGGCCTGGTTGCCGCGGGTGACCGAGCAGCTCGCACCCTCGCTCATAGTCCTGGGCAACCTCTTCCGCGACCAGCTCGACCGCTACGGCGAGATGGAGGCGCTCGCCGACGAGTGGGCGAAGACCGTGGCGAGCCGAGTCGGAGAGACCGAGTTCGCGCTCAACGCCGACGACCCGCTGATCGCCGACCTCGGCCGCGACCCCGAGGGCAAGCGGCGCGAGGGTGTCCTCTACTTCGGGATCGAGGACCCCTCCCAGGCGCTGCCCGAGCTGCAGCACGCCTTCGACGCCAAGCACTGCCGCCGCTGCCGCCACCCCTACGCCTACGAGCGCGCCTTCGTCGGCCACCTCGGCCACTACTCGTGCCCCAACTGCGGGGCCGAACGGCCGCGGCCGGAGGTCGCGGCGACGGCGATCGAGCTGCGTGGGATGGACGGCTCGCGCTCGACGGTGCGGGTCCCCGGCGGCGAGATCGAGCTGAGGCTGCCCGTCCCCGGCCTCTACAACGTCTACAACGCGCTGGCGGCGATCGCCGCCGGGCTGCGGCTGGGGGTCGCGCCGGAGCGGATCGCCAGTGCCCTCGGCGAGATGCGCGCCGCCTTCGGCCGGGTCGAGACGATTGCAGTCGGCGAGGGCTCGGTCTCGATCCTGCTGATCAAGAACCCGGCGGGGGCCAACGAGGTGCTGCGGACGCTGCTGCTGGAGGCGCGCGAGCGCGGGCCGGTCGACCTCTGGATCGCCCTCAACGACCGGATTGCCGACGGCCGCGACGTCTCCTGGATCTGGGACGCCGACTTCGAGCTTCTCGACGGGGCCGTGCGCCGCGTCGTCTGCTCCGGCACCCGCGCCCCGGAGATGGCGCTGCGGCTGAAGTACGCGGGCTGGCCCGAGGAGGCGATCGAGGTCGTGCCGGGGATCGAGACCTCGCTCGACACCGCCGTGGCCGGCTCCGAGGGGCGACTCTTCGCCCTCCCCACCTACACCGCCCTGCTGGAGCTCCGCAAGCTGCTCGCCGATCGCGGCCTGGCCGAGGAGTTCTGGCGATGAGCGCGATGACGGCGAACGCGATCTGGCACGACGTCGAGTGCGGCGCCTACGCGGCCGACCTGCCGTTCTGGGAGGAGCTGGCCGAGCGACAGGGCGGGACCGTCCTCGAGCTGGGCTGCGGGACCGGCCGCGTCGCCCTCCACCTCGCCCGCCGCGGGTACGAGGTGGTCGGGTTGGATGCTGACGCCGAGCTTCTCGCGGTCCTCGATCGACGCGGCGCCGAGCTGCCGGTGAACACACTCCACGCAGATGCGCGCGACTTCGCCCTGGACGAGTCGACCACCCTCGTCCTCGCCCCCACCCACCTGCTGCAGCTGCTCGACGGGGCCGGGGCGCGGGCCGAATCGCTGCACTGCATCGCCGCCGCACTGCGGCCGGGCGGCCTACTCGCCGCCTCGATCATCGAGGCGATGCCCGAGCCCGATGGCTCGCCCCCTCCCCTCCCCGACGTCCGCGAGGTCGACGGCTGGGTCTACTCGAGCCTGGCGACCGAGGTGGCGGTCGGGCCCGAAGAGCTGCTCGTCCGGCGGCTGCGCCAGACGGTCTCGCCCGAGGGATCGCTGAGTGAGGAGCCAAACGAGGTGCGGATCGCGACCTTCGCCGCCGAGACGCTCGAGTCCGAGGCGGCGGCCTTCGGCCTCGTCCCCGCCGGGCGATACGAGATCCCGCCGACCGACCTCCACGTCGGCTCGCTCGTCGTCCTGCTGGAGAGGAGCGGGTGATGGAGCTCCGGGTCCTCAGCCTCTATCCCGAGCAGATGAACATCTACGCCGACCGCGGCAACATCATCTTCCTGCGGCGCCGCTGCGAGTGGCGCGGAATCGGCTTCGTCCACGCCGGCGCCGGCCCCGGCGAGCCGGTCGATCCCACCGCACACGACCTCTTCTACGTCGGCGGCGGCCAGGACCGCGACCAGCGCGCCGTCGCCGCCGACATGGTCGCCAGCAAGCAGGAGGCGATCGCCGCCGCGGCCGATGACGGCGCCGTCCTGCTCGCGGTCTGCGGCGGCTACCAGCTGCTCGGCCACAGCTACCAGCTCGGCGAGGAGAAGCTGCCGGGGCTGGGCATCGCCGATCTCGAGACCGTGCGCGAGCCGGGTCCGCGCCTGATCGGCAACGTCACGATCGAGGCCGACCTCGGCGGCGGCCCACGCCTGATCGCCGGCTTCGAGAACCACGGCGGCCGCACCTACCTCGGCACCGGGGCGAAGCCGCTGGGCAAGGTCCTCTCGGGTCACGGCAACAACGACCGCGACGGCTTCGAGGGCGTCCACCGCGACAACGTGATCGGCACCTACCTGCACGGCCCACTGCTGCCGAAGAACGCCTGGCTCGCCGACCACCTGATCGCCCTGGCCCTGGAGCGCCGCTACGGCACCCGCCCGGATCTCGAGCCCCTCCCCGACAAGCTGGAGGCGGCAGCCCACGAGTCGGCGCGTCAGGCGGCCGAGTCTTGATCGGTGGGACTTTTGGTCGCCACAGCGACCAGAACTCCCACCGCTAGCGCCCCGAGGAGCCGAAGCCGCCCTCGCCACGGGCAGAGTCCGTAAGCGCGGCAGCCTCGACCGGTTCGGGCGTAGCAATCGGCGTGATCAGCAGCTGCGCGATCCGCTCACCCGGCGCAACCCGAAAGGTCTCGGCCGGATCCGTGTTCAGCAGCAGCACCCGAAGTTCACCCCGATAGCCGGAATCGATCAGCCCGGGAGCATTCACAAGCGCGATCCCATGGTCCCGAGCCAACCCTGACCGCGGCAAGACCAGCCCAGCATGCCCTGTGGGAATCTCAACCCCCACCCCAGTCCCAACACTCCACCGCTCCCCAGGCCCAATATGAGCCGACTCACAGGCATAAAGATCAAGCCCAGCATCCCCCTCATGCGCACGAGTAGGCAGCAGCGCCTCGTCCTTCAGCTTCGCCACAGGGAGCTCCATCGGCGAGGAGCCTATGGGACTGCGCACTGTCGCGGAGGGGTGGGTACCCCGTCACCAGACACTCAACATCGAGCGCAGCGAGATGTGTCTGGAGACGGGGTACCCACCCCCCCCCCCCCCCCCCCCCCA
>DATAMR010000049.1:0-7408 GCA_036260485.1 Solirubrobacterales bacterium
GACGGGGCGCTCGAGGCGGGCCTGAAGCCCGACCTGATCCTCGGTGACATGGACTCGGCGAGCGACGAGGCGCTGAGCTGCGGCGCCGAGCTGATCGTCCACGCCTACCCCGACGGCCGCGCGCCGGGTCGCGAGCGGCTGCAGGAGGCCGGGCTCGACCACCAGCTCGTTCCCGCGGCGGGGACCAGCGAGGACGTGGCGATGCTGATGGCCGACGAGAAGGGCGCGGCGCTGATCGTCAGCGTCGGCGCCCACTTCAACCTGGTCGAGTTCCTCGACCGCAAGCGCGGCGGGATGTCCTCGACCTTCCTCACCCGGCTGAAGATCGGCGAGCGCCTGGTCGACGCCAAGGGGGTCAGCCGGCTCTACAACCCGAGCTCGACGCTGGCGCCGCTGCTGTTCTTCGCCGTCGCCTTCCTCGTCCTGGTGACGATCCTCGTGATCACCTCGCCGGCGCTCAACGACGTCTTCGAACTCGTCTGGCTGAAGATCCGCATCTGGCTCGGCATCGATTGACCAGGCACTAGCCTTCGGGCTCGAATGGGGTACTCCGCTCGCTACCACGCCACCTCGCTGATCGCGGTCTTCATCGCGCTCGCCGTCGGCATCCTGGTCGGCGCCGAGTTCGGCGGCGACGCGCTGACCAACACGCGCCGCGACCTCGAGCACAGCCTGGTCGGCAACCTCCAGGACGCTCGCTCGCGGGCCGACGAACTGAACGCCGACCTCAACCGCTCCGACGAGTTCGCCGAACGCGTCTACCCGGCGCTGACGCGGGAACGGCTCGAGGGCAAGCGGTACGCGATCCTGGCCCTCGGCGGCCTGCCGAGCCCGGTGACCGAGGAAGTCGAGGCGGCCCTCGCCCCGACCGGGGGTCGGCTGGTGGGTGTGGGGGTGGTCCGCGAGCCGGTCGACGTCAACGGCCTGGCCGAAGACCTGGCTCAGACGCGCTTCGCGAAACTGCGCACCGATTCCGACCAGCTGACCGAACTCGGGACCGGGCTGGGGCGGCAGCTGGTGCGCGGCGGCGAGCTGCCCGACGTCGTCCGCGGCCATCTCTTCTCCCGGGCAAGCGGCAACTTCGGTGGGCTCGACGGGGTGATCGTCGTCCGCGACCAGCCGGAAGACATGGGCGCGGTGCAGCGCGAAAAGACCGGCCAGCTCGAGGCCGGGCTGATGAGCGGGGCGACCGCCACCCGCCGGCCGGCGGTCGGGGTGGAGACCTCCAGCGACGACTCGTCTTCGATCTCCTTCTTCCAGTCGAACGGCCTCGCGAGCGTCGACGACGTCGATCTCACCGCCGGCAAGCTGGCGACGGTCTTCGCCCTGCTCGGCGCCGACGGCAGCTTCGGGGTCAAGAGCAGCGCCGACCAGCTGCTGCCCGACCTGCTGACTGAAGGCGAATAGGCGTTGTACTGGGTCGGGCTGCCGCTGGCCCTGGCGATCTCGCTGTTCGTCGTCCCCGCCGGGGCGCGCGGGTTGCGGGACGCAGGGCTGGTGCGGGAGAACTACCGCGGCGCGCTCCTCGCCTTCCCGCTGGGGGCGGTGCTGGCGACGGCGGCGCTGGTGGCGCTCGCCCCGCTCGCCTTCCTCGACGACCGCGCCGACCTCGATCTGCTGGAGCCCGACCTGCGGCGCTGGCTGCCCTACCTGCTGGGGATCGCCTTCCTCGGCTTCCTCGACGACGCGCTGGGGCGCGGCGAGGCGGTCGCTACCCCGCGCGGCTGGCGCGGCCACTGGGCGGCGCTGCGGGCCGGCTCGCTCTCGACCGGCGCGATCAAGGCGATCGGGGCGCTGGCACTGGCGGCCTACGTCGTCTCCGGGCGGGGGCTCGAAGACTGGCGCTACCTGGCCGACGTCGTGCTGCTGGTCCTGGCGACGAACCTCTTCAACCTGCTCGACCTGCGGCCCGGGCGGGCGGAGAAGGGTCTGGCGCTGCTCGGGGCCGGGCTCTGCCTCGGCGCCTGGACGATCGCGCCGCTGGAGCTGCTGGGGATCTTCGTCGGCCCGGTGGCGGTCGGCGCCTGGCTGACGCTGGGAGAGCGGGCGATGCTGGGGGACACCGGCTCCAACCTGATCGGGGCGATCGCCGGGGTCTGGCTGCTGACCGCGCTCGGCGCCGATGCGCGTCTCATCGCCCTCGCGGTCGTCCTGGCGCTGACGATCTACGGAGAGATTCGCTCAATTTCCGCAACCATCGATTCGGTTCCGCCTTTGCGCTGGCTAGACTCGCTCGGCAGAGCATGAGTCCAGCAATCAAAGGCGAGACGCGCTTCATCTTCGTTACCGGAGGTGTCGTTTCGGCCCTCGGCAAGGGCATCACCGCGGCGTCGATCGGACGCCTTCTCGTCTCCCGCGGCTACCGGGTCCAGCTGCAGAAGTTCGACCCCTACATCAACGTCGACCCGGGGACGATGAGCCCCTTCCAGCACGGCGAGGTGTTCGTCACCGAGGACGGGGCGGAGACCGATCTCGACCTCGGACACTACGAGCGCTTCACCGACGAGAACACCTCGCGGGCCTCGAACGTGACCGCCGGCGCCGTCTACAACTCGGTGATCCGCCGCGAGCGCCGCGGCGACTACCTCGGCGCCACGGTCCAGGTGATCCCGCACATCACCAACGAGATCAAGCAGAAAATCCTCATCGTCGCCGAGTCCCAGGCGGTCGATTTCGTGATCACCGAGATCGGCGGCACCGTCGGCGACATCGAGTCGCTGCCGTTCCTCGAGTCAATCCGCCAGCTCTACACCGACCTCGGGCAGAAGCGGGCGATGTTCGTCCACCTGACCCTGGTGCCCTACGTCGGCCACGCCGGCGAACTGAAGACCAAGCCGACCCAGCACTCGGTCAACGAGCTGCGCCGGATCGGGATCCAGCCGCACGCGCTGGTCTGCCGCTCCGAAGGACGGCTCGACCGCGAGATCCGCGGCAAGATCGCCCTCTTCGCCAGCCTTCCCGTCGACGCGGTGATCTCCGCCCATGACGTCGACAACATCTACAAGGTGCCGCTCGTCTTCCGCGCCGAGGGCGTCGACGACCTCGTCCTCGACCACTTCGGGATGGAGGCGCCCTCGCCGGACCTCTCCGAGTGGGAGGAGATGGTCCGCCGCGCCGACTCCGCCACCGGCGAGGTGCGGATCGCGGTGGTCGGCAAGTACGTCCAGCTCGCCGACGCCTACAAGTCGGTGATCGAGGCGCTCGAGCACGGCGGCTTCCACCACGGGGTGGGGGTCAAGGTCGAGCTGGTCGACTCGGAGAACTTCGAGCCGGAGAAGCTCGAGGGCTGCGACGGCATCCTGATCCCCGGCGGCTTCGGCGAGCGCGGGATCGAGGGCAAGGTCGAAGCAGCGCGGATCGCCCGCGAGAAATCGATCCCCTACCTGGGGATCTGCCTCGGGATGCAGATCGCCGTCGTCGAGTTCGCCCGCCACGTCTGCGGCATGGACGGCGCCAACTCGGCCGAGTTCGACCCCGAGACGCCGTTCCCGGTCGTCGACCTGTTGCCGGAGCAGAAGGAGGTCTCCGACATGGGCGGGACGATGCGGCTCGGCGCCGACCCGGTGAAACTGCACGAGGGGACGAAAGCGCGCGAGATCTTTGGCGAGGCGGTCATCTACAAGCGCCACCGCCACCGCTACGAGGTCAACAACCAGCTGCGGCGCCGGCTCGAAGACGAGGGCCTGGTCTGCGGCGGCACCTCGCCGGACGAGCGCCTGGTCGAGATGGTCGAGCTGCACGACCACCCGTTCTTCGTCGCCTCCCAGTACCACCCCGAGTTCAACTCGCGCCCGAACCGTCCCGAGCCGCTCTTCCGCGAGTTCATCGGCGCCGCGGCGCGGCAGGCCGGCGCCCGCCCGGTCGACGGCGGCGAGATCGAGGCGACCGAGGACGAGGGCGTCGAGGACGACGCCAGCCTCCGCCGCTCCGCTTAGCCCTCCGCGCCCACGGTCCATTCCCGGTTAGCCTTCGGCTCGTGGAGGGATCGCGACTGTATGAGCGCTTCGTGCGTTACTGCGAGGTGCGCAGCCCTACCGGCGAGGAGCGGGAGATCGCCGACACCCTCGCCGCCGAGCTGCGGGCGATGGGCCTGGAGGTAGCAGAGGACGACGCCGCCGGTGCGGCGGAAGCCGGCGCCGGCAACTTGATCGCGCGCTCGGCCGGCAGCGGCGAGGGGTGCCTGATGTTCTGCGCCCACGTCGACACCGTCCCGCACCGGGGGCAGGTCGAGGTGGTCGACGACGACGGCGTCTTCCGCAGCCGCGGCGACACCATCCTCGGCGCCGACAACAAGGCCGCGGTCGCGGTCTTCATGGAGCTGGTCGCCCGCCACGTCGAACGGCCGGGGCCGGTTGGGATCGAGCTGGTGCTGACGGTCGCCGAGGAGCAGGGGTTGCGAGGGGCGAAGGCGTTCGACGCCTCGCAGCTGCGCTCGCGCGCCGGCTTCGTCCTCGACCACGCGGGCCCGGTCGGCGAGGCGATCGTCTCGACCCCGACGCAGCAGAAGATCCTCGCCGACTTCATCGGCGTCGAGGCCCATGCGGGAATCCGGCCCGAGGACGGCAGCAGCGCGATCGCCGCGGCGGCCGAGGCGATCGCGCGGATGGAGATCGGCCGGCTCGACGAGGGCACGACCTCGAACGTCGGCCTGATCCGGGGCGGGACCTCGGGGAACGTCGTCCCCGGCCACTGCTCGATCCACGCCGAGGCGCGCAGCCTCGACGCGGAGCGGGCGGCGGAGGTGGCGGGGAAGATCGCCGACGCCTGCGCCTGGGGCGCCAGCGAGCACGGCTGCGACGTCGACGTGCGGATCGAAGAGCTGTTCCGCGGCTACCAGGTCCCGAAGGACTCGGCGGCTCTGGCGCTGGCCGAGGCGGGGCTGCGGGGCGCTGGCCTGGAGCCGCAGCGGGTGGCGATCGGCGGCGGCAGCGACGCCAACGTCTTCCGCCGCGACGGCTTCGACTGCATCCTGCTCTCCAACGGCACCGACGCGGTCCACACCTCCGACGAGATGGTCCCGGCGCGGAGCCTCGACAAGATGCTCGAGGTCTGCGAGCGGATCGTCACCGCGGCGGCCGAGTAGGCGTGGGGCGCCTGAAGCTGCGCCGGGGCGTCGTCGCTTCGGCCGATCCGCTGGAGGTCGAGGTCGAAGGCGAGCGCCGACGCGCCTGGGCCGACGAGGTCCTGCTCGGCGAGATGCGCGAGGGCGACGAGGTTGTCGTCAACGTCGCCGCCCTCGACCTGCGGCTCGGCTCCGGCGGCTTCGACGTAGTCCACGTCAACCTCACCCGGGGTCTGGAGGGCCGGGCGGAGGGCGACGCCCACGTGATGAAGCTCAACTACACCTCGCTCCAGCACCCGGTCGAGCCGGTGGAGGAGGAATCGGTGCGCCTTATGTCCGCTTTGCGGTCAAAAGGCGCACCGCTGCGCGTTCTGGTTCTGCCTCTCCACGGCCATCTGGCGCCGGCGGCCTGGGCGGCGGCGCAGGAGGCCCCGGGGCTGCGGGTCGGCTACGTGCAGACGGGAGGCGGGGCGCTGCCGGGATCGTTCTCCCGCGACGTCAAGCAACTCCGCGAACGAGACCTCCTAGCCGGCCACATCACCGCGGCCCCATCTTACGGTGGCGAACACGAGGCCCTCAGCACCGTCGGCGCCCTCGACGCGGCAGCCGCCCTCGACTGGGACGCGGCTCTGGTCGGACCCGGTCCCGGCATCATCGGCTCCGACACCGCCTACGGCCATGGCGGCATGGCCGCGCTGGACAGCGCACACGCCGCGCTGTCCCTGGGACTCCCCACGATCCTTTCTCCCCGCCTCTCGTCATCCGATCCCCGCGAGCGGCACCTTCATCTCAGTCACCACACCGCAACCCCCCTCGAACTGCTTCTGGGTGAGGTGGAGGTGGCGATGCCGACCATCGAGGCTGCCGGCTCGACCGAGGCAGAGCGCCAACTCACGCGCGCAGTCGAGGGACGCCACGAGATCTGCCCCGAGCCCGTGGACCTGGAGAGTTATGCCGCTTCTGGCCTGCCTGTCACGACCATGGGACGCTCCATCCCGGAAGACCCTCTCTTCTTCGCATCTCCGCTCGCAGCAGGCACGCACCTCGGGCGGGTGGCGTCGTAGGGGGGACCATCTCCTGGTAGTTCAGGAGATGGTGGGTCCCCTGCGGCGGCAGGACCCGCCCGCCAGCACGCATGGTCCCTTGCGCCCCAAGGACTGCTCCACGCCAAGACGAATCACCCGCTCATGGCAGTAGCGATAAAGCCGCAAGCACCCACCCCTGCGGCCAAGCCCGGTGCCGACGCCCGCTTCGAGTCCCTGGTCCTCGACTTCCTCTCCTACCTGGAGCTGGAGCGAGGCCTCTCCCGCAACACCCTGAACGCCTACCGCACCGACCTCTTCCAGTACGGCGAATACCTCTCGGCGCACAACCGCGACGCGCTGCACGCGAGCGGCGCCGACATCGCCGAGTTCCTCGCCGAGCTGGCGACGGGGGAGGGGCGACCCGCCTGCTCCGCCGCGACGATCCACCGCAAGGCCGCCTGTCTGCGCTCCTTCTACAAGCACCTGCGCCGCGACGAGCTGATCGGCGACGACCCGACCGCGGCGCTGAGCGCGCCGCGCCGCTCGAAGAAGCTGCCGCACGTCCTCAACTACTCGGAGGTGCAGAAGCTGCTCGCCTCGCCGAAGGGGAGCGAGCCGACGGCGCTGCGCGACCGGGCGCTGCTCGAGGTGATGTACGCCTGCGGGCTGCGGGCCTCGGAGACGATCGGGCTCGAGCTCGGCGACGTCGATCTGCGCGAGGGCTTCCTGCGCGCCCGCGGCAAGGGCTCGAAGGAGCGGCTGGTGCCGCTCGGCCGCCAGGCGATCGCGGCGATCAGCGGCTACCTGCGCGGCGGCCGGCAGAAGCTGATCGGGGACCGTCATGAGCCGAAGCTGTTCGTCAACTTTCGCGGCGGGCCGCTGACCCGCCAGGGCCTCTACAAGATCGTCCAGCGCCACGCCCGCGACGCGGGGCTCGCCGGCAAGATGAGTCCGCACACGCTGCGACACAGCTTCGCCACCCACCTGCTCGCCGGCGGCTGCGACCTGCGCGCCGTCCAGGAGATGCTCGGCCACGCCGACATCTCGACCACCCAGATGTACACGCATCTCTCGGGCGAGCGGCTCAAGGAGGTCTACTTCAACGCCCACCCCCGCGCCAAGGTGACCTGACCGCCGCCCACTCCTCTGTTGAGGTCGTAGTTGTTGCCGCTATGCGAGAACAACTGCGACCTCAACGCTGAGGTAGAACTGGGTGCATGCCCGAGCTGCCCGAGGTCGAGACCGTCGTCAGGCAGCTGGAGCCGGAGGTCGAAGGGCACCGGATAGAGGAGCTGGAGGTGCTGGACGGGCGCTGGTCGCG
>DATAMR010000032.1:0-1948 GCA_036260485.1 Solirubrobacterales bacterium
GCTCGACCGCGAACGGGAGCTCGAGCATTTCTCGACCCGGGCGCTGTTCGGACGCCGGCCCTCGCTCGACTCGGCCGGGGTCGACACCGGAACCGTCGAAACCGAGTTCCCGGTGATCCTCGGCGGCCACCATGGCCTCGCCCCGCTCTCCGACAAGACCTATCGCAAGATCGCCCGCGACCACCACACCTACCTCCTGGAGGACCTCTGGGAGGAGTTCCGCGGCCGCGCCGCCGCGGTCGACATCTCCCTGCTCGAGTCGGAGACGACCCGCGGCGCGATCGACCGGATCAAGCAGGAGGCCGTGAAGAAGGTCCGCAACGGCAGCGAGCTGCTGATCCTCACCGACCGCACCGTCTATGACTCCGAGCGGCGCTACCTCGACCCGCACCTGGCGACCTCGGCGATCGACCAGGCGCTGAAGCAGTTCAAGGTCGAGCGCGGCGAAGTCAACCTGCGCCGGCGCTGCGGCATCGTCCTGCGCTCGGCGGCGATCCGCAACGTCCACGACGTGATGCTCGCCCTCGGGCTCGGCGCCAACGGCGTCTGCCCGTACACGATGGTCGAGGTGATCTGCGTCGAGGACTACGAGTCCGACGTCGCCAACCTCTGCGCGGCGCTGCGCAAAGGGATCGAGAAAGTGATCTCGACGATCGGTATCCACGAGGTGCGCGGCTACGCGCGCCAGTTCAGCTCGATCGGGATCAAACCGGAGCTGGCGGAGATCTTCCAGACCGAGTTCTACGCCGCCTCCGAGAAGGCCGGCACCGGCTTCGCCGAGCTCGACGAGAGCACCAACGCCCGCGCCCACGCCCTCAGCGGCGACGACGCGGCGGCAAAACCGGCGAAGACGTTCCGCTTCTATCCCAAGGTCTACAAGGCGGCGATCGCGACCGCAAACGGGACCGGGACCTACGAGGAGTACTCGCAGAAAGTCCGCGACCTGGAGAAGCAGAGCCCGATCTCGATGCGCCACATCATGGGGCTGAAGGGCGATCGAGACCCGGTCGACCCGGCCGGCGTCGACGCCGGCGTCGGCCACCACGACTACCCGATCGTGATCTCCTCGATGAGCTTCGGCTCGCAGTCCGAGCCGGCCTTCCGCGCCTACGCGGACGCGGCGAAATCGATCAACGTCCTCTGCATCAACGGCGAGGGCGGCGAGATCCGCGACATGTACGGCCAGTACCGCAAATGGCGCGGCCAGCAGGTCGCCTCGGGCCGCTTCGGCGTCTCGGCGGAGATGCTGAACAGCTCCTACGTCGCCGAGATCAAGATCGGCCAGGGCGCCAAGCCCGGCGAGGGCGGCCACCTGCCCGGCAAGAAGGTCTCCGAGAAGGTCGCCGCCGCGCGTAACGCCGCGCCCGGCACCGACCTGATCTCGCCCTCCAACAACCACGACCTCTACTCGATCGAGGACCTGGCCGAGCTGATCGACGAGCTGAAGACCGTCAACCCGGACGTGCGGGTCTCGGTCAAGGTCCCGGTGGTGCCGAACATCGGCACGATCGGGCTCGGGATCGCCAAGGCCGGCGCCGACATCATCACCCTGTCCGGATTCGAGGGCGGGACCGGCGCCGCCCGCCAGCACGCGCTGCGCCACGTCGGGCTGCCCTCCGACATCGGCACCCGCGCGGTCCACCGGGCGCTGATGGAGGCCGGGATCCGCAACCGGGTCGAGATCTGGGCCGACGGCGGCTACCGGACCGGCCACGACATCGTCAAATTGCACTGCCTCGGCGCCAACCGCGTCGGCGTCGGCACCCTGGCGATGGTCAGCCTCGGCTGCACGATCTGCCGCGGCTGCCAGCTCGACACCTGCCACGTCGGGATCGCGACCCAGATCGAGACCGTCGACGAGGCCCAGGAGCACGGCCTCAAGAAGTTCACCCCGCAGGCGGTCGACGTCGCCGCCGAGAGCTGCGCCCGCTTCTTCCAGGCGATGGGG
>DATAMR010000061.1:0-26572 GCA_036260485.1 Solirubrobacterales bacterium
CTACCGCCGACGGAGGTGGCGCGATGAGGATCGAGCTGAATGGCGCTCCGCACGAGCTGCCAGCCGGCGCCACGCTCGACGCCGCCGTCCGCGCCTCGGGCGCGGGGGAGGAGGGACGTGGGGTCGCGGTCGCGCTCGACGGCGAGGTCGTCCCCCGCGGCGAGTGGGGGACGACGCCGCTGCGCGAGGGGCAGGCGGTCGAGGTACTGGCCGCGATCCAGGGCGGGGCCGAGACCTGGGAGCTGGGCGGCCGCCAGTGGGGCTCGCGGCTGATCGCCGGCACCGGCGGCTTTCGCTCGCTGGAGCAGATGGAGACGGCGCTCGCCGCTTCGGGGACCGAGATCGTCACCGTCGCCCTGCGCCGCGTCGACCCCGCGGCCGAGGGTTCGGTCCTCGACGTGATCGACCGCCTCGGCCTCTTCGTCCTGCCAAACACCGCCGGCTGCTACACCGCCCGCGACGCGGTCCGCACCGCCAAGCTCGCCCGCGAGGCGTTCGGGACCGAGTGGATCAAGCTCGAGGTGATCGGCGACGACCGCACCCTCTATCCGGACGCGGTCGAGCTCCTCGACGCCGCCGAAGCGCTCGTCGCCGATGGCTTCACCGTCCTCCCCTACACCAACGACGACCCTGTCCTCGCCCGCCGCCTCGAGGAGGCAGGCTGCGCCGCGGTGATGCCGCTCGGCTCGCCGATCGGCTCCGGCGCCGGCATCCGCAACCCGTACAACGTCGCGATCATCACCGAGCGCGCCGAGGTGCCGGTGATCCTCGACGCCGGCATCGGCACCGCCTCCGACGCCGCCCAGGCGCTGGAGCTGGGCTGCGACGCGATCCTCGCCGCCAGCGCCATCTTCGGCGCCGAGGACCCGACCGCGATGGCCACCGCCCTGCGCCGCGGCGTCGAAGCCGGCCACCTCGCCCACCGCGCCGGCCGCATCCCCCGCCGCACCCACGCCGAGGCCTCGACCGCCTACGAGGGCCTGCCGGACCTCTCCTAAACCTCCCGGCACGCCCCTCAGCCTCCCTCTACCATGAGCAGCTCGCCCCTGTAGCTCAGCTGGTTAGAGCGGCGGCCTTTTAAGCCGCGCGGCGCGGGTTCGAGTCCCGCCGGGGGCACTTATAGACAGGGCTAGCATTGATAGCACTGTGGCACAGCTCCTAGTCAGAGACCTAGAGACCGACGTAGTGCGCGAGCTGAAGGTCCGCGCCGCTCGCCATGGCCACTCGGCCGAGGAGGAGCACCGGCAGATCCTGCGCGAGGCACTCGGTCCGAAAGGGTCGAGGCAGTCGCTGAAGGAAATGCTCTTGGCGATGCCCGACGCGGGCGAGGATCAGGACTTCGAGCGGCCCGTGGATCGCGGGCGCGCGGTCGAGCTTTGAGCTACCTGCTCGATACCAACGTCATCTCGGAGCTGCGCAAGGGGGAGCGCGCCGACGCGAACGTCAGGGCGTGGTTCGGCGAGCTCGGTGACGAGGAGATCTACCTGAGCGTCCTGACGATCGGCGAGATCCGCCGCGGCGTCGAGAGCGTCCGCCGGCGCGACACCGATTCCGCCGCCGCCCTCGACGGCTGGCTGGCTCGCCTCGGCGAAGCTCACCGGGACCGCATCCTCCCGGTCGACCGCGCGATTGCGGAGGAGTGGGGGAGGATGAACGTGCCCGATCCGCTGCCCGTCGTCAACGGCCTGCTGGCAGCCACCGCGAAGGTAGCCGGGTTGATCTTTGCGACGCGAAACGTCGCCGATGTCGAGGGCGCCGGTATCGATCTCGTCGATCCGTTCTCGGCCTAGCCCGCGGGCGCTTCGAGAACCCGCGCGATATTTGCCTTCCTGCAAGGCCGAGGCGGGGTGGGATTTCTGGGCGCACGGGACGACGCTCAATCCCCTCTGACCTTGGAGAGCATTTGACACCAGTTCAGCCCTCGGTTTGAGTGCTGCCGCTTTCAACAGGGGCCCGCGACGAGCGGGTGTAAGCAATGGCAGACCGTCCGGGGAAACATGCGCGCGACAAGCTTGCGGTGATCGAGAACCCGCTGCGCCTCGCGATCGTCAGCAGCCTGACCCTGCGGCCGGCGACGGCGGCCGAGGTGGCGAAGGAGCTCGAGACTCCGGTCGAGAAGGTGCGCCAGCAGCTGCGGTGGCTGCGCCGAGTCGACCTCGTCGAGGTCAAGGGGAAGGCCCGCCGCGGAGGCATCGCCGAGAACGTCTACAGCGTCGACCCAGGCAAGCATCTGCTCAAGAGCGGAGAGCTGGGCGACCTGTCGAGCAGACGGTTCGACGTCGCTGACGCTCGGTTGCTGCGGCTGATGTTCAGAGAGGCCATGGAGGCGGCCCGAGCCGGCACCTACGCCGAGCGGCCCGAGCACGCGCTGCTGCGATTCCTGCTCCCGCTCGACGAGCAGGGCTGGGCAGAAGCGATGTCGATCTACGACCGGGTCGCCGCCGAAGTGTTGACCGCTCGGGCGGAGAGCGCGGCCCGCCTCGATGCCGACGAGCAGGAGGAGGAGATCCTGGCCCGGGTGACGACTCTGCTGTTCGAGAGCCCGGAGCGAGCAGGGGCCTGAGGGCCGCCGCCAGGATGCTGATGGGAGAGGACGGGCCGAGCCGGAGGGTGGCGCCGCAGCTCGCGGTCACGATCGATCCGCTTCGCTCGGCAGTGGTCGACTGCCTGGTCCTCGGGCCGGCGACGGCCGTCGAGCTCGCCCAGGAGCTCGACGTGCCGGTCGAACGGATTCGCTACCAGCTGAAGCGCCTGCGACGCGCGGGCATCGTCAGCGTTCATGCCGAGAGATGGCGCCGGGGCGCGGTCGAGCACATCTACGTGGCCGACTATCGCCAGCTCGTCTTCCCTGAGGAAGGCGCGGGATCCCACGTGGCGACCCGGCACCGCAGGCAGATCCCGCAGAGCCTGAGATCGATCTTCAAAGAGGCGCTGGAGGCAACCCACGCCGGGTCCTTTCACAAGCGTGACGACTGCGGGATCGTGCGTATCCCGGTCCGGCTGGACCGCCGCGGTTTCCGCGAGGTCCACGAAATCTTCGAGGCTGCCGTTCGCGACCTCTTCGATGTGCGGGACAAGAGCGGTTCGCGGCTGAGCAGATCGGGCGGCCGGGCCCGAGCGGCGACCGCGGTGCTCCTGCTCTTCGAGATGCCCGGTTGATCAAGGGCGGCAGATTGCTGGAGAGTTCTCCACCTTGGAGCAAACTTGACTTGCCTATCGGAGTACATTGGAGTCCTGTCGCAGGATGTTCCGGGGAATCCAGCGGCACAGGCAGTAAGCAGTCGGCGCTAGGGGAGCGCCACGCATCGGGAGTCGCCATCCGCGAGTGACCGATGACGCTGCCACGACTCGACATCCGACCACAACCGATGGTCGAGGACGGCAAAAAGCTCAACAGGGAAAAGCTGGCAGTGATCGCCAGCCCCATCCGCTTGGGCATCGACACCATCCTCTCCATCCGACCCGCAACCGTCGCCGAGATCGCTTCCGAGCTCGAAGTCCCCGCCGAAAAGGTCCGCTATCACCTCAACCGCATGCGCGACGCAGGGCTGGTCAAGCTGCACGGAACGACGCGCCGTCGCGGCCTCGCTGAGAACCTCTATATCGCTGAACCCCGCGGGGCGATCATCAGCATCGACGATGCCCGGGTAACCCCGTCGCATCATCTCGACTATCCCTATACGCGCGCCCTGCGGCTGATGTTTCGCGAAGTGACCGAGGCCGTCGAGGCCGACACCTTCGGCTACCGGCCCAAATCCGCCAACGTCCGCTTCCCCCTTCCTCTCGACGAGCAGGGTTGGGACGAGGTCTTCGAGATCCTCGACGAGCTGTTTCACGGAGTCCTGTCGGTGCGGGAAGCCAGCCTGGATCGAGTCGCGAAAAGCGGCGAGTCGCCGATTCGGGCATCCGCGTTCATCTTGCATTTCGAGCGGGTGGAGGCCGACAGGCGATGACGGCAAGGAACCTGGTGACGGCGCTCGCCGATCCGCTTCGGCGGCAGATCCTCGAGCAGCTGACGCTCGAAGCGGCAAGCGCCGCCGAGCTCGCCACCGACCTCGCCGCTCCGGTCGAACAGGTCCGCTACCAGATCAAGCGCCTGCGGGCGCTCGGCTTGGTGACGGTTCAAAGCGAACGCCACCGGCGTGGCGCCGTGGAGCGGACCTTCATCACCGACTGCGATGAGCTCATCTTCAGGAGAGACGAGGTGGCCGGCGTTGCGGAGCGGAGGTTGCGCGACCTGGGCGCCGAGACCTGGAGGAGCCTTTTCCGCGATGCGGTCGAGGCGGCCCGCACCGGGGCCCTGCACAGCGACGACCGCCACCACGTCGTCCGCCTCCCCCTTCCGCTCGACGCTCGGGGGTTTCGCGAAGTGGGTGAACGCTTCGAAGTCGCCGTGGCCCGGTTGGTGGAGGTCAGGAAGGGGTGCCTGGTACGCCTGGAGGAGAGCGGTGAGAAACCGCGCCCCGGGATCACGGGTCTCCTCTTCTTCGAGATGCCTGACTGAGGTCTTGGGGTTTGCTCAGGGACTTTCTACTTTGGAGAGAAACAGTGTGCAGATCCGCTCCGCATCGAGGGCAGTGGGGTGGATTCACACCCTCGTCACCCCGCTTTACATGCGGGCTCGAGCGGACCGGTAGCCCAAGTGGGCCTCGCTGACACCACCGGCAGGTTTTGACACGGATCTGGCCCGCTGGTCTGGTTCTCGTGGCAGGAGGCGTCGCCATGGGAGGCGATCGCCGATCAACCAGGGAGCCAGGGAAAGGAGGGGCGATGCGAATCGGCCCACTGCAGAAAAGACTTCGGGGCGACGGTGCCACCGCACCCACGCCGCCGACCAAACGGCGCCGATCCGCTGTCCCCGCCGATCGCGCCCGCGGGGCGGCGGTGCCCCTGGCCGCCGACCCCGCACGTACTTCAGAGCCGGCTGTGTGTAGCCCGGCACACAGCAATGGAGAGGAGAACTAGATGTTCACGAAAATCCACGAGAAGCTCGGCACCGCCGGCTTCGTCATCTCGATCGTCGCATTGGTGGCAGCGCTGAGCGGTGGCGCCTATGCCGCTTCCGGCGCTCTCACCGGCAAGCAGAAGAAGGAAGTCACGAAGATCGCCAAGCAGTACGCGGGCAAGCCGGGGGCGCCAGGGGCGCAAGGTCCCGCCGGGGCCGCTGGGCCCGCCGGACCGAAGGGCGACACCGGCTCCGCCGGTAGTGCAGGCGCCGCGGGCGTCAGCCCTGCGGGAACGAATTTCACCGGCGAAAAAACGGTCGACTCGGTGACCTGCAAAGAAGGCGGCACCGAATACAAAGGTGCTACCACCAACCTCGTCTGCAACGGCAAAAAAGGCACCAACGGGACGACCGGCTTCACCGAAACCCTGCCCCCGAACAAAACGGAGACCGGGGTATGGGGAGGCGGTAAGACCGAAGCCGGCGTTGCAGAAGGTGAATTCCTGCGCTGGTTCCCGATCTCCTTCCCAATTCCGCTCGCTGACGCTCCCGAAGCGATCTACGTCGGTCCGACCGAAGCGAGCGCGCCGGGTTGTCCGGGTCGCGGAGGCGCAAAAGATCCTGAGGAGAGCCCGGAATCCTTCCCGATCAACGAAACTCCTCCGAACCCTCAATACCCGGAATACCATCCGACGATCCCAAGGGCCGATCCAGGGAAACTATGCGTCTATGCCGGAGCCCTGTTTGAAGAAGCAGCGTTCTCGTCCTTCTTCAAAGAAACCTTCGAAGGAGGCACGTGGTTCCCCGAACCCGTCGCGTCCGGAAACGCCGTGCCCCAGACCGGGACGACGGTGGTAATCGACTGCGACCTCAATAAAGCGTGTGGTGCAACGGGCACCTGGGCTGTAACTGCGGAATAGACGACGGGAGGACGCTGCATGGAAGCCCCACGGGCAGCGTCCTCCCTTCGCTCACAGTCAAACCCTGAGGAGCGCACACATATGAGAACGAACGCCCACTTGCCCCGCCCACTTGCCGGGTCCCGACCGACCGCCTTCGGCGCTGCGCTTTTCTGTGCGTTCCTGCTGATCTCATTTGCGGCGTCTTCAGCGGCACTCGCAGCGCCGGCGACGCTGTGGCAGGTGCCGGCGTCAGGCCCCGGGAAAGGAAGCGGAGCGAGGGAGATCGACCATCCTCGTGGCGTTGCCACGGACCCCGGCAACGGACATGTCTTCGTCGTCGATCGCACCAACGCACGCATCGACGAGTTCACTGCCTGGGGAGAGTTCGTCAAGGCGTTCGGTTGGAATGTCAACGCCGCGTCGCCTGCGGCGGAACTTCAGACCTGCACCTCCGAAACCGGATGCAAAGCCGGCACCGAAGGGGGCGGGGAAGGGCAGTTCGCGAAACCGGTGGCGATCGCCGTTGCCTCCAGCCACCACATTTTTGTTGCGGAAGAACAGTCACACCGTATCCAGGTGTTCGATCAGAACGGCGCGTTCCTCTTCATGCTCGGCGGCAATGTCAACAAAACGAACATACTCGAACCCAACCGTTGCCCAGTGAATCCATCCGATGTCTGTCAAGGGGGAGACGCGGGCACTGGTCCCGGCGAATTCTCGATCGGCATCCAGACTGGACTCGGGCGACCTGCCGGCTACCTGGCCATAGGCCCCGGTGACACGCTCTATGCAGGCGACGTGGAAAGGATCCAGAAATTCAGCGCGCAGGGACTGTTCCAAGGCGAAATCACCGGTCCTTCGTTGTCCGGTGAGATCGTGTCAGCCTTGGAGGTGGACCCGGACGGCGACCTTTACGCAACGCTCAAAGGGCCGGAGTCGCCTTTCACTGAATACAGCCTCGCCAAACTCGGCCCAGCGGGTGAAATCCTCCAGAGCTATCCGGTCCCGTCAGGCGTGGACGTTGGCGGATTAGGGCTCGGACGTGACGGCGAACTTTACGCGGTTTTTGACCGGAAAGGCTTCGGATCTGTGAGGCTGGAACCTCGGGTCGTCGAGTTCGACGCAGCTGGAGGGAAGTTGTTGCCGTCGAAAGAAGAAGAAGAAGCCGAAGAAGCGTTTCCCCCGGCGCCGCCTTTCGCTCAGGTAACCCTAGCTCCAAACTTCGGCGTTCCGACCACGATCGATGATTTAGCAACTAGCGGGGCCTGCGGTCTCCCTGCGGACGATATCTTCGCCTCGTACAACGAATTCATCGGTACCGTAAGTCTGGTCCGCGCCTACGGGCCGAACCCCGATCCAACCATCTGCGCGCCACCCGAGGCGCCACCTTCCATCACCGACCAGTTCGCGAGCGCGGTCGGAGTCGATCAGGCATCTCTGCAGGCCCAGGTCAATTCTCATTTCTGGTTGAGCACGACCTACTACGTCGAATACGGACTCGGAAAATGCTCCGAAGGCGCCTGTCAAAACAGGCTGCCGGTCCCCCCCGCCCCGCTCGACTCGGGCTCGGATCTCCCGGTGCTCACCGGTGCGGTGGTACTACCAGGTCTGACGCCTGCGACCACCTACCATTTCCGCTTCGTCGCAACTACTCGTTTCCAAGGCGGAAGCGAAGAAGAAGCGGTGGTTAGGGGCGTAGGGGGAAAACCGGGGTTGGACGGAGGCGAAGGAACGTTCATCACCCGCGATGCCGTGCTGCCAGCCCGCGTTGACTGCCCGAACCAGCAGTTTCGTATTGGCCCTGCCGAATTTCTGAGCGACTGCCGGGCTTACGAGCTGGTCTCCCCCATTGACAAAGGAGGCTCGGACATCGTCGCGGTCAATGCTCCTGTCGCCGAAATACCTGCTCGACTCGACCAAAGCGCCACCTCCGGCGAAGCTCTCACGTACTCGTCTTATCGCGCGTTCGCAGATCCTGCCGCAGCCCCGTACTCATCGCAGTATCTGTCGCGCCGTGGAACCGACGGTTGGAGCACCGAATCGATCTCGCCTGGGCGCGGCGAAGCGCTGGCGAGCGTAATCGAAACCGGTGATACTGAATACCAGGCATTCTCCGGCGATCTCTGCCAGGGCTGGCTGCGTCTCTCATTCTTCGCCGAACCGCAGCTCGATCCCGCCGAACTTCGCGAATTCCCCAATCTCTTTAGCCGCAGCAACTGTGTTGCGCAGGGCAGCGGAGGGTATCGCGCTCTCACTACGGTTGAACCACCGCATCTTCCGGTCGACTCTCGCCAGCTCTTCACTCCGCTGGTCCAAGGAGTGTCTGCGGATGGTCGATGCACTGTGTTTCGTGCCCCCGATACGCTGACTCCTGAAGCACCACTCCGGCCGCTTGTCGGAAAAGAAGGCATCCTCTATGAGGATTGCGGCGGCACCTTGAGGCTGGTCGCAGTTCTGCCCGACGGCTCGCCGAGCCAGTCTTCTTCGATTGCCGGCGTGGGGATCCCGTCAGAAGATCTTTCGCAGTTGCAGCTGCGGGGAGTCGGCTCCTACAGGGCGGTTTCGGAGGACGGCACTTCGATTTACTGGACGGTGGGCGGCGAAGGTCCCGGAACTCTGTACCGGCGGATCAACGCCGACAAGCCTCAGAGCGCGATTGTTTCTGGCGAATGCAGCGAGCCTGAGAATGCGTGCACCCTCCCGGTATCGAAACTTGTCAGCAATGCCGCCGCCCGCTTCTGGACCGCATCGGCGGATGGCAGCCGGGCGATCTTCTCGGTCGGCGAACGACTGTACGGATACACGGCTGCTGACCCTGCCGAACCGGAAGTCGCCCTGCTCGCGGAAGGGGTGGCAGATCCGATGGGAATGCTTGGTGCCAGCGAGGACGCATCGCGGATTTACTTTGCCTCTCGAAAAGCGCTCGCAACCGGAGCCGTTGCGGGCAAACCCAATTTGTACTTCCTTGAACTGGGGGAAGAAGCTCGGCTCCTCGGCATCTTGGACCAAACCGATCTGAACATCAGCGGAAACAACCAACAATTCGAATCGAAAGCCATCGCGTACGAACCGAGCTTCCGCGCCGCCCGCGTCAGCCCTGACGGCCTCCAAGCGGCTTTCATGTCCAGCGCGCCACTGACGAACTTCGACAACACCGACCAGCGGAACGGCGAAGCCGACCGCGAGCTGTTCGTCTATGACGCGGGAGCCGATGGTGGAGAGGGCCGGCTTGTCTGTGTTTCCTGCGATCCCACCGGCGCGCGGCCTCTCGGGCGGGACATCACGATCTCTGAAACGCGGCCGGCCGTCTGGGCAGCGGCGCGGATCCCGACCTGGACCAGCTCACTCTATCCGGGGAACCCGTTGACCAGTGACGGCTCCACCGTCCGCCTCTTCTTCGACAGCTTCGTTCCCCTGAGCTCGCGTGACATCAATGGCCACGCCGACGTCTACGAGTGGCAGAGCGCCGGCGGGACCGCTGCCTGCGAGGAAGCTGGCGCCGAAAGATACGTCCCGGCGATGGCGGGTTGCCTGAGCCTCATCTCAAGCGGCCAGGGAGATCAAGACTCCGAATTCATCGATGCCGATCCGGCCGGTCGCAACGTGTTTTTCGCCATCGGCGAGAGCCTTCTCCCCCAGGACCCGGGCCTGATCGACATCTACAACGCCCGCGAAGGCGGGGGCTTCCCCGTGCCACAGGCGCAGCCTCCATGTGAAGGAGAAGCGTGTCAGCATGGCAGCCCGGCACCAGTCGTCCCAGGTCCAGTCAGCAACGTCCCCCGACAGGGCAATCCTAAGCCGCCCAAGCATTGCCCGCAAGGCAAGCGGCAGGTGAAGCGAAAAGGCGGCCGCACGGCCTGTGTGCCCAAGAAGCACAAGCGACAGGCTGGTACCAAGAAGGGAGGCCGGCGATGAGAAAGCGCTTTGTTGCATCCTTGGTGTGCGTCTTGGGACTGCTGGGGATGGTGACTCCCGCCGCGCAGGCTGAATTCGGCCTGCTCAATCCAGACGTCACCTTCACGACCGCCGCTGGCGCGGCCGAGATGCAGGCCGGCTCTCATCCGTTTGCGACCACCGTCAGCTTTCAGCTCAATCGGCTGCCTTCGGATATCGGAGGTGCAATCCCGGACGGACATGTGAAGGACGTCATTGCCGAGCTACCACCCGGATTCATTGGAAACCCGACCGCAACGCCTCGGTGTACCGGCCGCGAATTCTCGACCATCACCACCACGATCAGCCAGCCGGCCTGCCCGGACAGCAGCGCGATCGGCCTGATCACCGTCGAGATCAACATCTCACCGGGCATTCCCACCAATAAATATACGGTGCCGGTTTACAACCTCGTGCCCCCGCCCGGCAGCGCGGTCAAGCTCGGCTTCGTCGTCGTCAACGTTCCGGTGACGATCGAAGGCGGGCTCAGCCAAGTGGCCCCCTACCGGGTCCGCTCTGGCGCTTTGAACATCAGCCAGGCGGTCGCCTTCTTCGGCTCCGAGCTCGTTCTCTGGGGGAATCCGGCCAGCCCGGCCCATGACGCACTGCGCGGCCATTGCGTCAAAGCGAACGCGGAATCCACCGGTGGTGTCCCGGGATCGCTGGGAAATTGCCCTTACACCGGTAAACAACAAACGGCATTCATCACCCTGCCGAGCTCATGTCGTGGGCCGCAGGCGACGCTGCTGGAAGCCGATTCCTGGGAGCGATCTGGGCCGCCTTTCCTGCATTACGAAGTCCTGACGAACGATGCGGCCCCCTCGCCGCAGCCGCTCGGGTTCGGTGGCTGCGATCAGGTGGGATTCTCCCCGGCCGTCGCCAACAAACCCACCTCCAGTTCGGCTGAATCGCCCAGCGGCCTCGACTTCTCGCTCGACATAGAAGGCAATCAAGGGCTGGTAGACCCCGCCGAAGATGCCGTCGCCGACTCCGCCATCGAAAAAGCCGTCGTGACCCTGCCCGAGGGGGTGACCACGAACCCTTCGGTCGCCTCCGGTCTCGCCGCCTGCACGCTTGCTCAATACAACGAGCAGAAGCTCGGCGGCGATGGTGGCTGTCCCGAAGCCTCGAAGATCGGTACGGTCGAAATCGAATCGCCGGTTCTCGAAGAAGAAGTTGGCGCCCCAGGAGGAGAAGAACCTCAGCTCGCCCCCCATGTGCTGCATGGCGCGATCTACGTCGGTCACCAGCACGACAACATCTTCGACAACCTCCTGACCATCTACATGGTGATCGAAGACCCGCAATACGGGATCTTCATCAAGCTGCCTGGCCGGGTCGATCCCGATCCACGGACCGGACAGCTGAAGACGACGTTCGGGGAACCCGGCGTCGAGCTGCCCCAACTTCCCTTCTCCCATTTCCGCCTCCACTTCAGGGAAGGAAAGCGGGCGCCTCTCATCACCCCTCCCACCTGCGGGACCTTTTCCACCGATGCGGTTCTCTATCCCTACGCCGATCCTGCGCACCCGCAGGTGCAGACGGCCACCTTCGAGGTCGATTCGGGGACCGACGGTGCGCCATGCGCAAGCCAGACTTCGCAGCTGCCCAGCAAGGCGAGCTTCTCCGCCGGCACGCTCGACCCGACGGCGGGCGCCTACAGCCCCTTCGTCCTCAGGCTCAGCCGTCCCGACGGCTCTCAGCAACTGCGGAGCATCTCCACCACGCTTCCGCAGGGCCTGCTCGGCAAGCTCGCGGGGATCCCCTATTGCTCCGATGCCCAAATCGCCCAAGCGGAGTCGCGCTCGGGAGAAGGCCAGGGTGCGGTCGAGCTCGCAAGTCCTTCCTGTCCCCAAGCTTCTGAGGTCGGGTCGGTCGTCGCCTCCGCCGGCGCCGGGCCGGAACCGCTCTACGTGAGCGGGCACGCCTATCTTGCGGGTCCCTACAAGGGCGCGCCTCTCTCGCTCGAGATCGTCACCCCGGCGATCGCCGGGCCGTTCGACCTCGGCGTCGTCGCCGTGCGCACGGCCCTCCACATCGACCCCTTCACCGCCCAGGTCAGTGCGGTTTCCGACCCGATCCCCACCATCCTCCACGGCCTGCCCCTCGACCTGCGCTCGATCGCCGTCGATCTCAATCGCCCCGACTTCGTCCTCAACCCAACCAGCTGTGCGCCGAAGGCGATCACCGGCACCGCCACCACCACCTTCTTAGTTGTCACCCCACTCAGTGAGTACTTCCAGGCCGCCAACTGTCGCGCCCTGCGCTACAAGCCCCATCTGCGCCTCTCTCTGGCCGGGGCCACCCGACGCTCGGGTCATCCCGCCCTGCGCGCGGTGCTGACGGCGCCGCGCGAGGGCCGCTATGCCAACACCGCAAGCATTCAGGTGGGCCTGCCGCACTCGCTCTTCCTCGACCAGGGGAACCTGGACGAGGTCTGCACCCAGCCTCAACTGCTTTCGCGAACCTGCCCGAAGGCATCGATCTATGGCCGGATCAAGGTCCTCACGCCGCTGTTCGAAAAGCCGCTCACGGGCAACGTCTATATCGGTGTCGGCTTCGGCCATTCGCTGCCCGATCTGGTCACCGAACTGAACGGCCAGGTTCGCGTCCTCCTGCACGGCCGCGTCGACACCACCAAAGGCCAAGGGCTGCGGAACACCTTCGAAGTCGTCCCCGATGCGCCCTACTCGAAGGTGATCCTGCAGCTGAAGGGCGGCCGGAAGTACAGCCTGATCGAAAACTCCGAAAACCTTTGTGCCAGGCCACAGAAGGCGAGCGCGCGCTTCGTGGCCCAGAACGGACTCACCTCCCAGCAGCGTCCGACGATCGCCGTGAAGTGCGGGGACAAGAAGTTAAGGCACGGTAAGAAGCACGGATAGCCATGTTTGGCGGTAGCGCTATCGTTGCTATCACCATGCTGGCGATGCCCAATGCCGGTGAGGACCGTGACTTCGAGCGCCCTGAGGATCGCGGGCGCGCGGTCGAGCTCGTCGACCCGTTCGCGGCCGTATAAGCGATGGCGGCTGGGGACGGAGCCAACGGGGGCAACGGCGCGCGGCACGACCGCAACCTGCTGCGCGTACCGGTCGACCAGGAGGCCGACGACCAGCGCCGCCTCGACCGTATCCACAAAGAGATCGACACCGCCTTCGCTGCGCTGCACGACGTCGACGACGGGGTCTCGCTCTTCGGCTCGGCGCGGGTCGCGGAGGGCCACCCCTGGTATGAGCTGACCCGCAAGACCGCTGCCTGCCTCGCCGACCACGGCTACACGGTGATCACCGGCGGCGGGCCGGGGCTGATGGAGGCCGCCAACCGCGGCGCCGCGGAGGCGGGCGGCGAGACGATCGGCCTCAACATCGAGCTGCCCCACGAGCAGGCGACCAACCCCTACGTCAAGCGCTCGCTCCACTTCCACTACTTCTTCGCCCGCAAGCTGATGTTCGTCCGCTACGCCCGCGCCTTCGTGATCATGCCCGGCGGCTTCGGCACCCTCGACGAGCTCTTCGAGTCCCTGACCCTGATCCAGACCCACCGCATCAAGCACTTCCCGGTGATCCTCGTCGGCTCCGACTTCTGGGCGCCCCTGCGCGAGTGGATCGACCGCGGTCTAGAGGACAACGGCCTGATCTCCCCCGGCGACAAGGAGCTCCTCGTCCTCTGCGACGAGCCCCACGACGTCTGCCAGCACGTCATCCGGGCGAGCGAACGGCAAAAGCAAGCCTCGCGTTCCGATTAGTAGCCAGCCGCTGCAGCGTGGTCTTTGACCTCGGCTGCGCTCAGCGCCCGGTCATAGACCGCAGCATCGTCTATCACCCCCGCCCATGAGCCGGCGAAATCAGAGCGGGCACCGACGGTGAAGGTTGACGGTGCCGTTATCGACCCTTTGGACGTGGTGGAGGCGACTTGAACTCCATCGACGTACAGCTTCACCGTCGTGCCGTCGTAGGTGGCGGCGACGTGCTTGGCCACTCCGGAGGCCGCCGCGCTCGTGGTTGCGCAGTCGTAGCTTCCGCTCGGGATCCGGCAGGCCTGGAGTTTGTTCACGGTTCCGTTGTTCCAGAGTCCGTACCCATTGATCACGCTCCCACCCGAGAGAACCTCGGAGGAGAAGATGCGCCGGCTGGTCGAATCGACCGTGGTCGGCTCGACCGTCGCCTCGACCGTGAAGGCGCTGGTGCCGGGGAAGCCGTAGCTGCTGGTCGAGGCCTGCATACGGTTGCTGGTGCCGGCGAAGGAGATGGCGGGATCGGAGCTGCCGACAAGGCCCGGCGCGCCCAGAGTGGCGGAGCTGTAAGTGCCGGACACGGCTTCCATGCTGTCGGTTGCGGTCGATCCACTCGTCTCGTCAAGGCGCCAGTAGCTGTGGAGGTCCGCCGTCGATTTGACGGTTGCGTAGTACCCGTTTGGCGCCTCCGCGAAGAGGGGGTGTGGGTAGACGAAAAGCTCAGCCCGGTCATATTCATTCCCCGCAGTCGCGTAGGGTCTTCCGGAACCGATCAGCCCCAGTTTTTGGAGGAAGGCGTCTCCCTCGGCCTTGGCCACCTTTCGCACCGCCCCGGCGTCGACGTTGCTGATCGTGAACGTCTCGCCAGGGGCTATCTGCACCGGTGCGCCAAGCGCCCCCTTCTGTAAGCCGGTGCCCAAGACAGCGGTTTTGGCGCTGCCGGATTTCGCCGTCACCGTGACCGCGCCGACCGTGGAGCCTTCGGGCGCGTAGCCTCCGGCTTCGGTGACGGTCGCGGCGCGGGGACCATTGGTGACGCTGAGCGTGTACTCCCCGGCTTCGGTGTAGGCGTAGTAGGGCTGATTGGCTTCTGGCGTCGATTCGGCAGTGGCCTGCCACGCATACCAGGGCAGTTTCACCGCCGAGTCTCCTGCGCCTTCATAGTCGCCGAACAGAGAGCCGCTGCCGACTGCTTTCCCCCAGCCCCAGGTCAACCCCCCGTTGGTCGACCAGGCGACGGCCTCGCGCGGATCGAGGCCGGCGATCGCTCCCGTCGCATCCGGGTTGAGCGTGTTAGTTCCATTAGGTCCGGCGACGCCGGCATTGGTCACCGGCGAGTTGAAGCTCACGTAGTCGAATTCCGGTTTGGCGGCGATGTTGGTGTAGACGACGAAGTAGGGCGTGTCCGCTGCAACGGAAGCGCCGCCGAAGCCCACGTAGAGCATCCCGGTCTTGCCGCTGATTCCGTATGCGCTCTTGGTCGCGGCGTAGCGATCGACGGGGTTGAATTTCTCTTCCGCGATCACGCCGGCCAGATTGGGGGTTCCATCTTCTTTCATCGGCACTAGACGGGCCCAGATTTCTCCGCCGTTTCCATGGGCATATCCGATCCGCCCGGTGCCTTTGCTCCAACCACCAGGAAGGCTCGCTGGGGGTGCCTGAAACTGTGAGTTGAATTCTTTGCCGGGACAGGCCGCTTCCGTGCGCTTTTCTTGGCATTTCGTTCTGATCTCTTCGGAGGCGATTCCACCGCTGCCGTTCGTGTAGACGCCCTCGACGTTGAACCCGGAGAAGAAGCGGTAGATCGTCGAGGGTTTGTCGAGTACGAAGCGAATTGCGTAGAGACGATTTTCTTTTGCCGAATCGTGGCCCTGCGCATCGTTCACGTTGTACAGGCCGACAGGGATATCTCGCGCAGCGTGCGCAGGAGGAGCCACCGTCAGGATCGTTCCGACAAGGAGAAGAGCGCAGCGAGACCAGGACAGGAACACACAAGGAGACTAGAACAGTAAGAAAACGCTGGCGTACGGGGCAGCTAGTGCCGGAAGTGCCGGTGCTTCGTGAAGACCATCGCCACGCCGGCCTGCTCGCAGGCCTCGATTACCTCGGCGTCGCGTTTGGAGCCGCCGGGTTGGATCACGGCGGTGGTGCCGGCCTGGATGGCCAGCTCGGGGCCGTCGGCGAAGGGGAAGAAGGCGTCGGAGGCGAGGGCTGAGCCGGCGAGGAGGGCGTCGGCCTCGGTGCCGCGGGCCTCGCGGCACTTCTCGACTGCGAGGCGGACGGAGTCGACGCGGCTCATCTGGCCGGCGCCGATGCCGAGAGTCGCCCCGCCCTTGGCGATCACTATGGCGTTGGAGCGGACGCGGCGGCTGACGGTCCAGGCGAAGAGCATGTCCCGCCACTGCTCCTCGCTCGGCTCGTTGCCGGTGACCGCCTCCATGATCTCGCGCGGCTCGGGGTCGCCGTCGCGGTCCTGGATCAGCAGTCCGCCCATCACCCGCTTGACGTCGCGTTCGGTCGGGTCGGGCTGGCGGCGCTCCTCCTCGCAGAGGATCCGGATCGCCTCCTTCTGCGTCAGCACCTCCAGCGCCCCGTCCTCGTAGCCGGGCGCGCTCAGCACCTCGACGAAGTTCTCGTGCAGCTCCTCGGCGAGCTCCTTGCCGATCGGGCGGTTGATCGCGATCACGCCGCCGTAGGCCGAGATCGGATCGCAGGCGAGCGCCTTGCGGTAGGCCTCGAGCGCGTCGTTGCCGACCGCCACCCCGCAGGGGTTGTTGTGCTTGACGATCACGCAGGCCGGCTGCTCGAAGTCGCCGACCAGGCTGCGGGCCGAGTCGAGGTCGAGGACGTTGTTGAAGGAGAGGGCCCGCCCGTGCAGCTTCGAGCAGCGGGAGAGGACGTGGCTGCGCAGCCCCGACTCCGCGTAGAGGGCCGCGCGCTGGTGCGGGTTCTCGCCGTAGGAGAGGTCGAGCACCTTCTCGTAAGCGACCGCCAGGTGTTCGGGGAAGTCCTCGTACTCCATCGAGAACCAGCGGCTGATCGCCGCGTCGTAGCGCGCCGTCTGGGCGAAGGCCTCGTTGGCGAGCCAGTGCCGGGTCGCGGCGGAGATCTCGCCGCCGCTCTCTTCCAGCTCGGCGCAGACCGCGTCGTAGGACTCGGGCTTGACGACCACCGCGACGCTCTCGTGGTTCTTGGCCGCGGCGCGGATCATCGTCGGTCCGCCGATGTCGATGTTCTCGATCGCGACGTCGTGCTCGACCTCGTGGCCGGAGATGGTCTCCTCGAAGGGGTAGAGGTTGACGCAGACGACGTCGATCGGCTCGATCCCCTCGCGCTCCAGCGTCGCCATGTGCTCCGGGTCGCCGCGCCGCGCCAGCAGCGCCGCGTGCAGCCGCGGGTGCAGCGTCTTCACCCGGCCGCCGAGGATCTCCTCCTGGCCGGTGAACTCGGAGACGTCGGTCACCTCGAGCCCGGCCTCGCGCAGCGCCGTCGCGGTGCCGCCGGTGGAGAGGATCTCGACTCCGAGCGCGGCCAGCCCCTTGGCGAAGTCGGCGACGCCGGTCTTGTCGGAGACCGAGATCAGCGCCCGCCGCACCCGCACCTGGCCGTCCTCGAGGCTCTCGGTCTGGGTTTGGGCGGCGGGATCAGTCATCGATCGCGACCTTGCGCGGGTCGCTGGGGTCGATCCTAACCCTGCCTTCCGCGATCATGCGGATCGCCTCCGGGTAGAGCTCGTGCTCGACGTTGTGGACGGCGGCCTCCAGCACCTGCCGCTCGCGGCCGACCGGGACCGGCACCCGCCGCTGCAGGATCACCGGCCCGGTGTCGATCCCCTCGTCGACGAAGTGGACGGTGACGCCGGTCTCCTGGACGCCGGCCTCCAGCGCCTGGCCGATCGCGTCGAGGCCGGGGAAGCTCGGCAGCAGGGCGGGGTGGACGTTGACGATGCGCCCCGCGAAGCGGGCGACGAACGGTTCGGTCAGCAGCTGCATGTAGCCGGCGAGGACGACGAGGCCGGGACGGTGGGATTCGACCCAGTCGCCCATCGAAGCGTCGCGCCCCATCCGGTCGGCGTAGGCGTCGGCGGGGAAGACGGCGGTGTCGATGCCCGCCGCCGCGGCGCGCGCCAGGGCGCCGGCACCCGGCTTGTCGGAGCCGACGCCGACGACCTCGACGACTCCATGCCCGTGCAGCCTGTCGACGATCGCCTGCAGGTTGGTGCCGCTGCCCGAGGCGAGGACGACGATCCGGAAGGCGCTCACCTGCGCATCTTTTCGCATGGGCCGGGTTGAAGCCGGTGCTCCGGAGATTTCCTTCTAAAGTTCACGTATTCGCGGGCATCACGACCAAGGTTGGGGAGAAACTTGACTACTGCCGGTATGGAGAAACGCGCTCTAACGATTCTTGCGCTCTCGATCGCCTCACTCTTCGTCTGCGCCTCGGCCGCCGCCGCCGCGCCCGCCAATGACGCCTTCGCCACCGCGACGGCGCTTCCCGAGTTCCTGAGCGAAGAAACCGGCAGCAACCTGGAAGCGACCAAGGAGACCGGCGAGCCGAATCATGCCGGCAACCCGGGCGGCCATTCCGTCTGGTACTCGTGGACCCCCTCGAGCAACAGGCGGGTCGGGATCCAGAACGGCAACTGCTTCGGCGGGACCGACATCCTGATCGCGGTCTACGCCGGGACGAGCGTCGATGCCCTGACGCCGGTCGCCTCCAACCAGAGCCCCGCCCCGCCCAGCTGCTTCTTCTCCGAAGCGCCGCAGGCGGAGTTCGAAGCGACGGCGGGAACGACCTACTGGATCGCTGTCGATGGCAGGGACGGCGCGCAGGGCTCCTTCAACCTGCGATTCAACGGGGAACCTGTAAACGACGACTTCGCCGACGCGACGACGGTTGGAGCGACGACCCCCCAGGACGTCTTCAGCACGACCAGGCTCGCCAGCAAGGAGACCGGAGAGCCGGACCACGCCGGCGACCCGGGCGGCCACTCGATCTGGTTCGAATGGACTCCGATCGCCTCCGAACCGGTGCGAATCTCGACCTGCACGAACTCGAGCGGGATCGACGCGGTGCTGGCGGTCTACACCGGGTCCCAGCTCGACTCCCTCACCGAGGTCGCCGCCAACGACGAAGCGGACAGATCGCTGACCTCCGGCGGCTGCATCGGAGCCGACAGCGCGGTGCGCATCGACGCCATCGCCGGCACCACCTACCGCATCGCCGTCGACGGCGCCAACGGCACCAGCGGCAGGTTCAACCTGCGGATCGACGGACGACCGGCGAACGACGCCTTCGAATCGGCGCACCTCCTCGGGTCCACCCTCCCCGCCTTCGACTCGAGCGCGAGCAACGAAGGGGCGACCAAGGAGACGGGGGAGCCCGACCACGCAGGCGCGCCAGGCGGGCAGTCGGTCTGGTTTTCCTGGATCGCGCCGAGCAGCGGCCGGGTCCGGATCGCGACCTGCAGCCACGAAGGGATCGACCTGGACACCGTCCTCGCCGTCTACACCGGCAGCAGCCTCGGCGGCCTCACGCAGGTGGCCTCCAACGACGACGGCCCCCGCGCCTGGTGCCGCGATCGCAACAGCGAACTGGAACTGACCGTGGTCTCCGGAACCAACTACAAGTTCGCGGTCGACACCAAGGGCGACTCGCAGGGGCGGTTCGGGTTCAGCATCGAAGGGCCGGGGGCCAACGACGACTTCGCCGACCCGCGGGTCCTGCCGGACAGCCTCGAACTCTCGATCGGCCACTCCAACGTCCTTGCGAGCAAGGAGCCCGGGGAGCCCAACCATGCCGCCCAGCCCGGAGGCGCTTCCGTCTGGTTCTCCTGGACCGCGCCCAGCAGCGGACCGGTGTCGATCGCCGCCTGCCCGTACCTCGAAGAATCCCCGGACACCCTCCTCGCCGTGTACACCGGCGACACCCTCGGCAGCCTCGTGCCGGTAGCGGCAAGCGACGACTCGCCGAGCGCCTGCCAGGAAGCCGGCAGCGAGGTGGCCTTCGACGCCGTCGCCGGAACCAACTACAGGATCGCGGTCGACAGCAAAGACAAAAGCGACGGGCTCTTCACGCTCGAGCTTGGCGGCCGCCCCGCCAACGACGACTTCTCCGCCAACCACGACCTCGGCTCGGGCCCGTTCTCGACCGGAGGAACGACCCGCTTCGCGAGCAAGGAGAGCGGCGAGCCGAACCATGCCGGGGACCCGGGCGGCCACTCGGTCTGGTTCAACTGGACCGCGACGGAGACCGGCCCGGTCGATCTCTATGCCTGCGGCCGCCAACCGGGCGTCGACACCCTCCTCGCCGTCTACACCGGCGGCGCCATCGGCAGTCTCGTGCCGGTGGCGGCCAACGACGACGTGCCGCGCATTCCCCAGAATCAACTCTGCAACCAGGACGGCAACAGCGAGGCGGTCTTCACCGCCACGGCCGGGACGACCTACTGGTTCGCCGTCGACACCAAGGACAGCGAGGGCCGCTACCTCCTCGCGCTCGAAGGCGCACCGCAGAACGACGATCTGGCAAACGCGCGGGAGCTGTTCGCGTCGCTGCCCACCTTCGGCAGCGGCTTCACGAAGCTGGCCGGCAAGGAGAGCGGCGAGCCGAACCATGCCGGGGACCCCGGCGGCCACTCGGTCTGGTTCGAGTGGGAGGCCCCGGCGAGCGGCTCGGTGGCGTTCCAGACCTGCACCTCCGAAGCAGGTTTCGACACCGTCCTCGGCGTCTACGCGGGAACCGAAGTCGGCAGCCTGACCCCGGTCGCCAGCGGCGACGACGGACAGGGAAGGAAAGGCTGCCGCTCCACCGACAGCGTCGCCCAGTTCACCGCCACCGCTGGCACCACATACCTGATCGCGGTCGACGGCAAGGGGGGCAGCACCGGCAACTTCCAGCTGATCGCCGAGGGCGTGCAGGTCAACGACGACTTCGGCAAGGCCCAGCCGCTGGGAGGCGGCCTGCCGACCCAGTCGGAAGGCTCGAACCGCTTCGCCGGAAAGCAGGCCGGGGAGCCCGACCACGCCGGCGACGCCGGCGGCTCCTCCGTCTGGTTCAAGTGGACCGCTCCCCACAGCGGCACGGTCAGCGTCGATTCCTGCGACAGCGACTTCGACACCCTGCTCGCCGTCTACACGGGCGCCACCCTCGCGACCCTCGCCCCGGTCCAGGGCAACGACGACGGCAGCGGCAGCTGCGCCCCCGGCAGCCAACTCAGCTTCGAGGCGGTGGCGAACACCACCTACAGGATCGCCCTCGACGGTAGGGCCGGGGCGGAGGGGACCTTCGGCCTCTATCTCGAAGAGCGGGCGGAGAACGACGACTTCGAGGATGGGGCGGCGATCCCGGGCCGGCCCGGCTGGTACTGGCCCGGCTCGACGATGCTGGCGGGCAAGCAGAGCGGAGAGCCCGACCACGCCGGTGACGCCGGCGGCCACTCGGTCTGGTTCTCCTGGACGCCGCGGAAGAGCTGGATGATCGAGCTCGACGTCTGCGCCGGCGGCTTCGAGCCGCTGATCGGCGTCTACACCGGCAGCGCGGTCGACGGCCTGACGCCGGTCCCCGTCGGCGACGCCGGCAGCGGCGAATGCGAGGCGGGGCGCAGCGTGGGCTTCACGACCGAGCCCGGCACCACCTACAGCTTCGCGGTGGACGGCAGCGGCGGCGACCGGGGCCACTTCCTCCTCCACCTGCGGGGAGTGGGGGTGCTCCCGCACACCCTCAGCGTCACCCGGGCCGGCGCGGGGTCCGGCACGGTGGACTCGAGTACGGCCGGGCTCGACTGCGGGACGATCTGCAGTCACGACTTCGAAGAAGGAGCCGCGGTGGTGCTGGTCGCCAACCCGGCGCCTGGGTCAACTTTCGCCGGTTGGTCGGGAGGGGGCTGCTCGGGCACCGGCCGCTGCCAGCTCGCGGTCAACTCGGACACCAACGTGACGGCGACCTTCGAAGGCCAGCCCGGCGGAGGTGGGGGCGTGATCGTGCCGCCGCCGGTCACCCCGCCGACCACGGCTCCTCCGGTTCCGACGCCGCCGAAGAAGCCGCTCAAATGCAAGCGCGGCTACAGGAAGAAGATCGTCCACGGCAAGCGCCGCTGCGTGAAGAAGCACGGGAAACACCGCCACGGCTGACCAGCCGGGCGGTCGCTGCTGGCGGCCCGCCGTCCTCAGCTCAATGCCCGGCAGACGGCTCGCGCCTGCGCCTTGGTGATCTCCTTGGAAATCAGCTGCGAGCCCTGGCCGGGGACGATCTGGGAGTTGGCGACGAAGACGACCGAGCGCCTGCCGTCGGCGGTGGCGGCGACGAGGATGCGGTAACCGGGGAAGGAGCCGGTGTGGCCGTAGACCGTGCCGCAGCCGGTGCGGTAGCGGAAGAGCCCCAGGCCGGCGAAGTTCTTGCCGGGACCCGGCGGCGAGGAGGACCCGAGCCGGAATGGGCCTTCGACGGGGGAGGTGGCGAGCACGGTCGGCACGTAGCGGCGGGCGAAGCGGGCCATGTCGACCGGCGTCGAGACGATCCCGCCCGAGGCCCAGGCGCCGGCCGGGTTGATCAGTTCGCTGACGTCCTCGGGCTTTTCGCCCGGTTCGACGTCGTAGCCGTGCAGGAAGGGCTGCGGCATCTCGATCGTCTTCGGCAAGCTGCTGCCGCGCATCTTCAGCGGCCCGAAGATCAGCCGCTGCAGCAGCTGCTCGTAGGGCAGGCCGCTCGCCTTCTCCTCGATCAGGCCCGCGGCGATGTTGTCGGTGTCGGAGTAGTGGTACTGCGACCCGGGGGTGAACTCGAGCGGCGCGTCGCGGACGAAACCGGTCAGCTGGAGCGGGGAGAAGTAGCGGGCCGGGTCCGCGATCAGCTGTTCGACGAAGGCGGGGGCCCTGATGTAGTCGGCGAGGCCACTGGTGTGCTGCAGCAGCTGCCGCATGGTCACCGCTTCGCCGGCAGGCAGCACGCCGGGGATCTTCTCCGCCAACGTCGTCTCGAGCGAGAGGGCCTCGTTGCCGATCAGCTTCGCTGCCAGGTAGGCGTTGAAGCCCTTGGAGACGCTGGCGATCCGGAAGGCTTCCATGGGGGTCGGCGGGCGGCGGTTCTTCACGTCGGCGGTGCCCGCCGCGAGGAACTCGGTGTGCTTGCCGCGGTCGATCAGGACCGAGATCCCGGGCGGGCCGGCCGCCGACTCGACGATCGCCGTCAGTTCTTTCTGCAGCTTGGAGTTCGGCGCGCCACGGAACTTCGCCCCGGCCCCCGGCACGACCAGGAGGCCCGCCAGCAGGACCACGCAGGCGACGCCCATCGCCGCCCTCAGCCGCTCTCGAATCACGGTCACCCTCCCGCGGGTGCGGCGGCGATCGTCTCGAGGGCGAATTTGCCGTCCGCCTCGTCGGGGTCGCCGAGCGGGTAGCTGCCGGTGAAGCAGGCGTCGCAGTGCTCGCCCGGGTCGCCGCCGATCGCCTCGTAGACGCCGGCCATCGAGAGGTAGGCGAGGCTGTCGGCTTCGAGCTCGGCGGCGATCTCCTCGATCGAGCGCTTGTGGGCGATCATCTCCTCGCGGGTCGACATGTCGACCCCGTAGTGGCAGGGGTTGCGGATCGGCGGCGCCGAGATCCGCAGGTGGACCTCCTTGGCGCCGGCGTCGCGCAGCATGCCGACGATCTGGCGGGTGGTGTTGCCGCGGACGATCGAGTCGTCGACGACGACCAGCCGCTGGCCGGCGACGATCTCCGGCAGCGGGTTGAACTTCAGCCGCAGGCCGTGTTTGCGCAGCTCCTGGCCGGGCTGGATGAAGGTCCGCGCTACGTAGCGGTTCTTGATCAGGCCGTCGTCGCGCGGCAGCCCGGAGGCGCGCGCGAACCCCGCCGCGGCCGGGTTGCCCGAGTCCGGCACCGAGATCACCAGGTCGGCCTCCACCGGCGCCTCGCGGTGGAGGATCTCGCCCATCCGCCCGCGCGCCTGCTGCAGGACCTTGCCCTCGAGGCGGCTGTCGGGGCGGGAGAAGTAGATGTGCTCGAAGACGCAGCTGGCCCGCCGCTCGGCCTTGACCACCTGGCGCGTCTCCAGCCCGCGCTCGGTCAGGCTGACCATCTCCCCGGGGTGGACCTCGCGCATCAACTCGGCGCCGATGATGTCGAAGGCGCAGCTCTCGGAGGCGACGACGAAGCGGTCGCCGAGGCGGCCGAGGCTGAGCGGCCGGATCCCGTGCGGGTCGCGGAAGGCGACGATCGCCCGCTTGGTCATCACCACGGTCGAGTAGGCGCCCTGCAGCCGCGGCATCGTGTCGGCGACGGCGTCCTCGATCATCTTGCCGTCGTGGGAGGAGAGCAGCGCGGCCATGATCTCCGAGTCGGAGGTGCCGCGGAACTGCAGCCCGCGCTCCTTCAGCTCGCCCCAGAGCTCGACCGCGTTGGTCAGGTTGCCGTTGTGGGCGAGGGCGACCTCGCGGCCGTCGTCGCGCCAGATCGGCTGCGCGTTCTCCCAGGAGCCGCCGCCGGTGGTCGAGTAGCGGACGTGGCCGATCGCCATGTCCCCCTCCAGCGCCCGCAGTTTCTCCTCGTCGAAGACCTGGGAGACGAGGCCAGCCTCCCGCATCGTGGTGATCATCCCGCCGGTGCAGGAGGCGATCCCGGCCGACTCCTGGCCGCGGTGCTGCAGCGCGTAGAGCCCGAAGTAGGCGAGGCGGGCGACGTCGTGCCCGGGTGCGTATACGCCGAAGACGCCGCATTCATCTCGCGGCCCCTCACGATCGATGCCGTACCCCTTCTCGGGAGTCAAGTGCGCGTATCCCTCACTGGCGATTGAAGACGGACGCGCAGGCAGATACGAGACAACCTGCCTACCGTGGGAGGGTAGCAGCGCCCTGCGGCTGCACGGCCCGTCTTCAACCAGCGCTATTTGCGGTCTTAGGCAAGCTGGAGCGCTGACTCCACCGGCTCGCCGACGACCAGGCCGAAGCGCTCGAGCAGCTCCGGGACGGACTCCGGTTTCATTTCCAGGCCGTAGCGGTCGCTGAGCTCCGCCAGCTTCTCCTGGGTCGCATCGACGACGCCGCCCATGTCGACCAGCTCCTCGAAGAAGTGCTCGAAGCCGGCGGGGGCGATGATCTCGAGGATCCGGCAGGGCTCCTCGCCGGCGTTCCAGAAGGTGTGCCACTCGTTGCGCGGCTTGAAGACCAGCTCGCCGGGCCCCGCCTCCACCACCTCGTCGCCGAGCAGCCCGCCCATCCGGCCCTCGAGCACGAAGCTGTACTCGTCCTCGCGGGTGTGGCGGTGCAGCGGCGCCGCCAGCGCGTGGGGGGAGAGCGGGTGTTCGACCAGGGAGAAGTCGCCGCCCGCGTCCTCGCCGTCGATCATGAACCGCACCCCGATGCTGCCGAGGAAGCCCGCCTTGCCGTCGCTGGGACCGATCACCGTTGCCATCGCATTCTCCTTCTCAAATTCGTTGAACACTGCTGTTGCGCGAAAAGGTAGCGACCGGCGGCGGATCTGTCAATATTGGCCGTACACCCATGTCCGAGCAAAAGCGGAAATACGAGAAGAAGCGCCGCGCCGAAGCCGAGGCGCAGACCAAGCGGCGGATCACCGAAAGCGCGGTCGAGCTGCACGGTTCCCTCGGCCCCGCCCGCACCTCGATGAGCGCCGTCGCCGAGCACGCCGGCGTGCGGCGCTCGACCCTCTACCGCCACTTCCCCGACGAGGCGGCGCTGTTCGGCGCCTGCTCGGTCCACTGGGCCGAAGCGAACCCGCCACCCGACATCAGCCGCTGGGCCGAGATCGAGGATCCGGACGAGCGCTTGGCCCTCGCGCTCGACGAGCTCTACGCCTACTACCGCCGCGCCGGCGGAATGATCGACAAGCTCCTCCGCGACGAGGGACAGGTCCCGGTCGTCGCCGAGAAGTTCGCCCCCTACCACCAGTTCATGGCAATCGCCGCCGACCTGCTCGCGCAGGGGAGGGGCCTGCGCGGCAACGCCGCCAAGCGAACTCGCGCCGCGATCGGCCACGCCCTCGCCTTCGGAACCTGGCAGGACCTCACCGACGCGCAGGGCCTCGACGACGCGCAGGCAGCCGACGTGATGTCGCGCCTAATCGCCGCCGCGCCCTGATATGCCCAGCACTCGCTTCGTCTGTTCCTTTTCGTTGCTATTCACCGAAAAGGAACAGACGAACGCTAGGTCCGCAGGCTCTCGCCGCTCTCGGGGTCGAAGAGGTGGAGCTTCGAGGTGTCGGCCCATAGCTCGGCGGATTCGCGGCGCTTGACTTTGCTGGTCGGGTCGAGGCGGGCGACTACCTGCTCGCGGCCCTCGCTGGTTTCGCCGGCGCCGGTTTCCTCGAGGCTTTCTTCGACCAGGTCGGCGAGCTGGTCGGACTGGACGCCCTCCGAATCGATGTGGAAGTAGGCGAAGAGGTCGGAGCCGAGCGACTCGACCAGGTCGATCTCAGCCTCGAAGGTGACGCCGCGCTCCTCCTTGAGGTCGCCGATCACCGCCACGTCCTCGAAGTTCTCCGGCCGCAGCCCGGCGACGACCGGGCCGTCCTTGCGGTCACCGGCCAGGTCGCCCGCGTCGACCTCGCCGATCGGCAGCTTCAGCCTGCCGCCGCTCAGCTCCCCCGGCATGAAGTTCATCGCCGGCGAGCCGATGAAGCCGGCGACGAAGAGGTTCTTCGGGGTGTCGTAGAGCTCGGCCGGGGTGCCGACCTGCTGCAGGACGCCGGCCCGCATCACCGCCACCCGGTCGCCGAGCGTCATCGCCTCGGTCTGGTCGTGGGTGACGTAGATCGTGGTGGTGTTCATTCGCTGCTGGATGCGCGAGATCTCGGTCCGCATCTGCACGCGCAGCTTGGCGTCGAGGTTCGAGAGCGGCTCGTCGAACAGGAACACCTTGGGGTTGCGCACGATGGCGCGGCCCATGGCGACGCGCTGGCGCTGGCCACCGGAAAGCGCCTTCGGCTTGCGGTCCAGCAGCACGCCGATGTCGAGGATCTTGGCCGCGTTCATGACGCGGCGCTTGATCTCCTCCTTCGGGAATTTCCGCAGCATCAGGCCGAAGGCCATGTTGTCGTAGACCGACAT
>DATAMR010000007.1:0-70797 GCA_036260485.1 Solirubrobacterales bacterium
GGGGTGACCCTCGCCAGACGCTCAACATGAGCCATAGGCGAGATGTGTCTGGCGAGGGTCACCCCTCCCCCTCACCCCCAGCCAGCCGACGAATCCCATCCCTCTCCAACCGAAGCATCCGCCAATCGTCAAGCCGCCGAGCCCCAATCCCCTCATAGAAGTTCAAAGCCGGCTCGTTCCACTCCAGCGCACACCATTCGAGCCGCGCGTACTCGCGCTGCTCGGCGATCCGTGCAAGGTGCTCCATCACCGCCAGGCCGATACCGCCGCGGCGGTGCTCGGGACGGACGTAGACGTCCTCGAGCCAGATCCCCGGACGGCACTCGAAGGTCGAGAAATTGGTGAAGAAGATCGCGTAGCCGACCGTTTCGCCATCGGCCGTCTCGATCAGCAGCGCCTCGGCCACCTTCTGCTCGAACAGCGAGCGGCGCAGCACCTCGGCGTCGCCGGCGACGGCGGTGCCGAGTTTCTCGTAGGCAGCCAGCTCGAGGATCAGGTCAAAGAGCAGCGGCACGTCCGCTTCGGTGGCGGCGCGGATCTGGACGTCGTTGGCGTCGGCCATCGACCCAGCCTAGGCCAAGAGTCGCGGCAGGACTTGGCTCTCGTAGACGCCGATCGCGGCTAGCGGATCGGCGCCGGAGTTGTTCATCAGCGCCACCGTCGTCGCGCCCATCGCCTCGACCTCGCGGATGCGCTCGGCGTGGACCTCGGGGTCGGCGGCGACGATCAGGGCTTCCTTCAGCTCCTCGTCGGATACCTGCCGCTCGCCCTCCGCCTGCATCGCCGCCGGGTCGTGCCAGTCGTCGCGGTAGAACTCTTTCGGCTGCGAGCCCTTCCAGACCCGGCAGCCCTCCAGCGCCGCCTCGTCGTCGGAGGCCCAGGAGAAGGCGGCCTGGAGGACGATCTCGCCCGGGGGGCGGCCGGCGTCCTCAGCGGCGCTCTTGTAGGCGTCGATGAGTCCGGGCGCCGATTCGGGGTCGGCGAGGCTCCAGAGGCCGTCTCCCTGCCGTCCCGCCACCGCCGCCGCCTTCGGCCCGAAGGCGGAGACGTAGATCGGCGGCCGGCGGTTCTCCGGTCGCGAGTGGACGAAGGCGCGGTCGGTCGAGAAGTGGCGGCCCTTGCCGCTCAGCCGCTTTCCGTCCCAGAGGGCGCGGACCATCTCCAGCCCCTCCTCCATCAGCTCGACCTTTTCGCCGGGCGTGGGCCAGCGGGCGCCGAGCGGAACCTCGTTCAGCGCCTCGCCCGAGCCGACCCCGAGGTAGGGCCGGCCGGGATACATCAGCTCCATCGTCGCCCACGCCTGGGCGATCAGGACCGGGTGGTAGCGCGGCCCCGGCGGGGTCACCGCGGTGCCGAAGCTGACCCGCTCGGTCGCCTGCGCCGCCGCCCCGAGCCAGACCCAGGCGTGCCCCGACTCGCCCGGTTCCCACCAGGGCTGCAGATGGTCGCTGCAGCCGATGCCGGAGAAGCCGGCCGCCTCGGCGGCGACCGCCTGGCGCAGCAGCTGGTCGGGCGGGAACTGCTCGTGGGCGCAGAGGTGGAGGTAGCGCATGCGGCGGAGGCGGCCCTCGCCTAGGCCTTGCCTTCGAGCTCGTACTCGCGCAGAAAGCCCTCGAAGAGGCGGCGGTGCCCCTGCTCGTCGCGGAGGATCGCGATCACCATGTCCTGGGTGACGGGGTCGACGCCGTCGGTCTCCTCGACGATCCCCGTGTAGTACTCGATCGCGCCGGTCTCAGCCTCGATCACGCCGCGGATCACATGGATCACGTCGGTCTGCTCGTCGGCCGGCTGCAGGAAGCTCTGCTCGGCGGCGAAGCCTTCCGAGCCGGGGACGACGCCGTAGAGCTCCTTTATCCGGGCGGCGAACTGCTTCGCGTGGCCGAGCTCCTCTTCGACATCTCCGGCCAGCGACTCGCGGATCTCCTGGGCGCGGACCCCGTCGAGGTTGGTGGAGGCGGAGATGTAGCTCATCACCGTCTCGATCTCCATCCAGTAGGCCTTGGTCAGCAGGGCGACGATGCCGTCGCGGGTCGCCTTGTCCCCATCGAGGATTCCTTTGCCGGCGGTGCTGCTCTCCATCAGGTCTCACTTTCGGTCGGTCCGTCTGCCTGCTCCGCGGCTACCCCGGCGGCTGGGCACGGAAACGCCGCGCCATGCCTTTAGGCTGCCCGGCCATGGACACGATCGACTCTCTCCTCGAGAACAACCAATCCTTCGCCGCCGGCCTCGCCGAGCGGCACCTCGACGTCGAACCGCAGAGCCACCTGGCGATCGTCACCTGCATGGACTCGCGCCTCGACGTCTTCGCCGCGCTCGGTCTCGACCAAGGGGAGGCGCATGTGCTGCGCAACGCGGGCGGGGTGATCACCGACGACGTGATCCGCTCACTGGCGATTTCCCAGCGGCGACTGGGTACCCGGGAGGTGATGCTGATCCACCACGACGACTGCGGGATGCAGAAGATCACCGACGACGGCTTCCGGATGGAGCTGCAGGAGACCACCGGGATCGCGCCATCGTTTGCGATCGAGTCCTTCGGCGACGTCGAGGAGGACGTGCGCCAGTCGATCCTGCGGGTGCGTCGCAGCCCCTTCCTCCCCCACCGCGACGTCGTGCGCGGCTTCGTCTACGACGTCGACACGCACCGCCTGCGCGAGGTCGAGGTCAGCGAGTAGATGACGACCGTCGCCCCCTACGGCTCCTGGTCCTCGCCGATCGAGGCGGCGACGGTGGCGCGGGCGGGGCGCCGGCTCGGTGCCGCCGCGCTCGCTGCGGACGGAGCCGTCTGGTGGGCCGAGGGGCGGCCCGACGAAGGCGGCCGGGTGGTGCTGATGCGGCGCCCGCCTGGCGGCGAGCCGGAAGCGGTTACGCCCGAGGGGACCAACGTGCGGACCCGGGTGCACGAGTACGGCGGCGGCGCCTGGTGCCTGGTCGAGGCCGACCTCGTCGTCTTCGTCGATTTCGGCGACCAGCGGCTCTACCGGCTGCGGCTGGGCGAGGCGCCGGTGGCGATCTCGCCCGAGCCGCCCGAGGGCGGAGCCCTGCACTACGCCGACATGCGGCCGGCGCCGGACGGCACCGGACTCGTCTGCGTGCGCGAAACCCACGGCGAGGGCGAAGCGGTGAACGAGATCGTCTCGCTGCCGCTCGACGGCTCGGCCGAGCCGCAGGTGCTGGCCGGCGGCCGCGACTTCTACTCCTTCCCGCGGATCAGCCCCGACGGGGCCTGGCTCGCCTGGACCTGCTGGGACCACCCGAACATGCCCTGGGACGGGACCGAGCTGTGGGTCGCGCCGCTGACCGACAGCGGCGAGGAGCGGCTGGTCGCCGGCGGCGCCGAGGAGTCGATCTTCCAGCCCGAGTGGGGACCGGACGGGCGCCTGCACTTCGCCTCCGACCGCGACGGCTGGTGGAACCTCTACCGCGCCCGCGAGCCCGGCGCCGAGCTGAGCGGCGAGGAGGGCACGCTGGTCCAGCTGACCGAGGAGGAGGCGGACTTCGCCCACCCGCAGTGGCTCTTCGGCGGCGCCACCTACGCGTTCCTCGAGAGCGGCGCGATCGTCTGCGTGCGCTGCCAGGGGGCCGAGGAACGGCTCTTCCTGCTGCAGCCGGAAGGCTGGGAACCGGCCGACCTCGGGCTGCCCTTCACCGCCTTCGGCTACCCGGTGCTCTCGGCGCGGGGAGAGTCGGTCGCCTTCGCCGCGGCCAGCATGGAGAGCGAGACCGCGGTCGTCGTCCACGACGTCGGGCGCGGCGAGACCGAGGTCGTCCGCACCTCGAGCGAGGAGCCGGTCGACCCGGCTTACGTCTCGCGGGCGCGGGCGGTCGAATTCCCCACCGGCGAGGGCGAGGTCGCCCACGGCTTCTACTACCCGCCGGCGAACCCCGAGTTCGAGGCGCAGGAGGGCGAACGGCCGCCGCTGATCGTCGAGAGCCACGGCGGGCCGACCTCCCACGCCACCCCCGCGCTGAGCCGCGAGTTCCTCTACTGGACCAGCCGCGGGATCGGCGTCGTCGACGTCAACTACCGCGGCTCCAGCGGCTACGGCCGCGAGTACCGCAACAGGCTGCGCGGGACCTGGGGCGTCGTCGACACCGAGGACTGCGTCGAGGCGGCGCGCTACCTCGCCGAGCAGGGCGAGGCCGACGGGGCGCGGCTGGCGATCCGCGGCGGCTCGGCGGGCGGCTACGCGACCCTCTGCGCGCTCACCTTCCACGACGCCTTCGCCGCCGGGGCGAGCTACTTCGGCGTCGCCGACGCCGAGGCGCTCGCCCGCGACACCCACAAGTTCGAGTCCCGCTACCTCGATCGCCTGATCGGGCCGTATCCCGAGCGCGCCGACCTCTACCGCGAGCGCTCGCCGATCAACCACGCCCGGCGGCTGCGATCGCCGGTGATCCTCTTCCAGGGACTGGAGGACGAGGTGGTGCCGCCGAACCAGGCCGAGACGATGGTCGCGGCGCTGGCGCGCAACGGGGTCCCCCACGCCTACCTGCCCTTCGAGGGCGAGCAGCACGGCTTCCGCAAGGCGGAGACCAACATCCGCTGCCTCGAAGCCGAGCTCTACTTCTACGGCCGGAACATGGGCTTCGAGCCTGCCGGGGAACCCGAGCCGGTCGAGATCGCCGGCCTCAGCTGACGACGCAGTTCTTCGAGCCGCCTTCGGTTTCGCCTTTTTCCGGGAAGGCGTGGGCGAGGGCGAGGGCGATCAGCTGGGCGCGGGCGGCGTAGCCGGGCGAGGTGAAGTGGATGCCGTCTTCGATGAACCAGTCGTCTTTGACGTCGGAGGCCCAGTCGTAGACGCGCATGTTGGGGTAGGAGGCGCAGGCGGCGACGAGTTCCTCGTCCCACTTCTCCATGTTTTCCTTCGAGTAGGGATCGCCGGGCGGGACGATCGAGCGGACGTTGACCCAGAGCACCGGTTCGTCGCCGATGATGGTCATCATTTTTTCGATCCGTTCGCGCTCGCCGATCGTCGAGCCGGCGGCGACGTTGGCCGCCTCGTTGGTCCCGAGCGCCAGCACCCAACAGCCTTTGAAGCCTTCGGCCTTCCAGGCGGCGGCGACTTCCTGGGCGTTGGGGTTGCCTTCGAACTGCTCTTCGATCGAGGTCGCCCCCTGCACCTCCATGTGGACTTCTTTGACGCCGACTTCGCCGTAGCGGGCGGGGATCCGCTGCCCTTCCTCGGGCAGGTATTCGGCGTTGTCGAGACCCTCGGAGGTCGAGTCGCCGATGTGGACGATCGCTTTGCACTGCGATTTGGTCGAGTCTTCGGCCTGCGCCTTGGTCAGCGGCGGCGGCTTCGTCGTCCCCTCCGCCCGGGCCTGTTCGACGCGGACGTCGTTGCCTTCGGCCGAGGTCGAATGGACTCCGGCCATGCCGACGGCGGCGACCACCAGGACGAGTCCGAGGCCGACGATCGCGACCCGCATCGGCGGCGCGAAGGTCTCCCATTTCCAGCCGACGGCGCGGCGGCGGGCGAAGAAGCGGCCGATAGCGCCGTGGCGGATCGGCTCCTCGACGAAATGCCAGGAGAGGGCCGCGACGGCGAAGATCGCCGCCACCTGGAGGAGGCTGCGGGTGAGGCTGTCGCCGTGCAGCCCCTGCGGCGAGGTGAGGACGATGATCGGCGTCTGCCAGAGGTAGATCCCGTAAGAGCGGACGCCGACCCAGCGCAGCGGGCGCACCCCGAGCCAGGTGCCGAGCCGGCAGGCCGGATGGGTCAGCGGCATCAGGACCATCACCGTGGCGAGCGAGAGGAGGACGAAGCCGCCGCGGTAGTTGAAGGACGAGAGTTCGCCGGTGCGCCAGATCATCAGGGCGACGATCGCCAGGCCGGCGACGCCCATCCCGTCGAGCATGTTGCGCGCCTGCGGGGCGATCCTGCGGCTGAGTTTGCGGCTCGGCCAGACCATCGCCAGGGCGGCACCGAAAAGCAGCGCGGCGGCGCGGGTGTCGGTGCCGAAGTAGAGGCGCGAGGGGTCGAGGCTGGGCTCGTAGAGGACGAACATCAGGATCGAGGAGGCGATCGCGCCGGCGATCGCCAGCAGGGCCAGGCGGGGGCGGACGCCGGAGGGCAGCGGGTGCTCGCGGACGAGCTTGGTCCCGGCCAGCAGCAGGAACGGCCAGAGGATGTAGAACTGCTCCTCGACCGAGAGCGACCAAAGGTGGTCGAGCGGGCCTTCGGCTTCGAAGCGGGCGAAGTAGGAGACGTTGGCGAAGATCTGCTGCCAGTTGTTGACGTAGAAGATCGCCGAGACGACGCCCTTGCGGAACTGGTCCGGCTGGGCGGGGCCGAAGATCGTCACCCAGGCGACGACGATCGCCAGCATCAGGAACAGCGCCGGCAGCAGGCGGCGGGCGCGGGCGAGCCAGAAGGCGGTGAGCTTGATCTTGCCGCGGGCGTTCAGCTGCGCCAGCAGGATGTCGGTGATCAGGTAGCCGCTGAGGGTGAAGAAGACGCCGACCCCGAGCATGCCCCCGGGAGCCCAGTCGAGACCGAGGTGGAAGGCGATGACGGCGAGGACGGCGATGGCACGCAGCCCGTCCAGCCCAGGCATGTAGCGCTGGTTGCGCTTGACGGGTTCTGGCATCGGTCGCCCGCATGCTACGGATCGGCGCTGATAGGTTTCCGGCCCCGTGGGTCCCGTCCGCATCTCTCGCCGCCGCCTCGCCGCCGCCTTCCCGCTGGCGCTCGTCGCCGCGCTCGCGACGTTGGCGCTGGGCGGCGCCGCTTCGGCCTCGGCGGCGGCCTGCCCAAGCTTCAAAGTCCTGCATGACGACCGGATCGGCGCGGTCGTGCTTCCGGCCGGGTCCTACGAAGTGACGGTCTCGGGCGGGTTGAGCTGCCCGGCCTCCTCGAAGCTCTTCGCCCGCTTCCTCAGCGACTGGGACGGCAACCTGCCGAAACCGTGGCGGGCGACCGCCGAAGGCAGCGGCAAGGCGACGTTCACCGGCGGCGTCCAAGGCTTCTCCGTCCGCCGCGTCAGCGGCGGCGGCGAAGGCGGGGGCGGCGGCAACACGGAACTCGGCAAGCTCTGCGCGGGCACCTTCACGGTCAACGCCGGCTCCGACGTCGGCCCGCTCTACTTCGCCAAGGGTCCCTACCTCGTCTACGTCCCGGCGCAGTCGGCGATCAGCTGCCGCCGCGCCTCGGTGCTCTTCACCAGGTTCCTGGCGGCGCCCGGCGGGATGCTGCCGGACCCGTGGCAGGTGATGACGCAGACCGCGACGTTCTTCAAGCCGGCCCACCCGCTGCGGTCCGCGTTCCGGCTCGAGCCGGCTGGCGGGGTTTCTTAGCGCGTTTCTTGGTTGCGGGGCGGCCTCGGGCCGGGCTCAGGCGCGGTTCTTTCTTCTTCTTTCATCTATCCCCAGCAAGACTCGAAGATCAGAGGCGACCGCCTCAGGTTCGTCGTCCAGCTGGTTCCAGGTGAGGTGGGTGACCGTGTAGCCCGCGGCGGCGAGGCGCCGATCGCGGGCCTTGTCTTCTCTGAAGGCAGAGCGGGACTTGTGGGCTTGCCAGCCGTCGAGCTCGACGATCTGGCGAAGCTCGGGCCAGAGCTCGACCAGATCCCAGAGCGAGAGGCGGTCGTGGAGCTCTAGGAATTCCGCCTCGCGCAGGAGCGCCTTCAGCACATCGAGCGGCTCAGTTGCTGCGAGGTCGAAGATCGTCCGCGGCACGGTCGTGACCGGAATCCCCTTCTCCACCGTGATCTCATCGGCCGGCAGCGCTTTGTGGTGACGCCGAATCCCGTCCCAGGATCGGCTCTTGACCGGCTCGGTGACGTCGATGACAGACCGCGAGTTGGGCCGGATCCCCCAAAGCGCCGCCGCCGACCAGTGGCTGAGGACGGCATCGGGTCCCGAGGCGCGGACCGCGGCCATCCACTGTCCCTCGCGAGTCAAGCGACGGCGCCCTGGTGCGTAGACCCCTCGTCGAACCTCATTCAGGCGGCCGACGCTCAGCCTTCTTGCAATCGCACTCTCCTCAAATCCCAGCCTGAGCAGCTGATCCCGCCCGATCACACCATGCTGTCGGTCAGCCAGGGCAGAAATTTGTCGCTCCCTCTCGCGAAACCGCAAACGCGGTCGACTATCGACGTCGTTTGCGGTCTCGGCGGGAGGGGGTTGGGGCACCGTGTTTCGACAAGGGTTTGGGGTCTCAATTTCGCCCCCCTTGCTCTTGCGGTTTCGTCTTCTTTGCGGCTTGGGTACGTGGGGCGTGTGTCCCTTACTTGGAAGCGGAGTTGAGCCCGACCGCCGCCCCGGCCCGGCGTGGGCGTCTGCGGCGGGCCGATTGTGCGGGGCCGGGGATCAGGCGACGGCGGCGCGGGCGGGGCTTCTCTTATGAGGACGGTTCCGGCACGGCGATCGGGGACGAGGAGACGCTGGAGCGGATTCGGCAGCTGGCGATCCCTCCCGCCTGGAAGGAGGTCTGGATCTGCCCTGACCCGTTCGGCCATATCCAGGCGACCGGCTACGACGAAGCGGGGCGCAAGCAGTACCTCTACCACGAGCGCTGGCAGCAGCGACAGGCGGAACGGAAGTTCGAGCTGGTGCGGGAGTTCGCCCTCGCGCTGCCGAAGCTGCGCCGGGCCGTCACCGCCGACCTGCGCCGCGAGGGGATGCCGCGCGAGCGAGCGCTGGCCTGCGCCGTGCGCCTCCTCGACCTCGGCTTCTTTCGCGTCGGCGGCGAGGTCTACGCCTCCGAAAACGAAAGCTTCGGCCTCGCCACGGTGCGCCGCGAGCACGTCACGATCAAGCGCGGCGAGGTCGTCTTCGACTTCCCGGCCAAGAGCGGCCAGCGGCGGGTGCAGTCGATCCGCGACGCGGCCGCCCGCCGCGCGATCGAGGCGATGCACCGCCGCCGCAGCGGCCCCGAGGACCTGCTCGCCTACCGCGCCGGCCGCGAATGGGTCGACGTCCGCTCCGACGACATCAACGACTACATCCACGAGAAGGTCGGCGACGAGTTCAGCGCCAAGGACTTCCGCACCTGGCACGGGACCGTGCTGGCCGCGGTGGCACTCGCCGGCGAGGGGCGGCCCCACTCCGACGCCGCCGCCAAGCGGGCGATCTCCCGTGCTGTGAACGAGGTCTCCGAGGCGCTCGGCAACACCCCTGCCGTCTGCCGCGCCTCCTACATCGACCCCCGGGTGATCGACCGCTTCCGCGACGGGGCGACGATCCGCCCGGCCGCCGGCGGCAACGGCCGCCTGACCGCCAAGCAGCGGCTGAAGATCGAGCGTGAAGTGATCGATCTCGTCTCCTGACACTGGTTGAAATCGACCCCTCTCGTTCTCCTAATTTCGGGGATGGTTTTCGGTTTTTGCGTCGAAGGCAGGGGTATCGAGGACCCCATGGCGCGATTGAACGTCAAATCTGTTCCAAAACCGGGTGAGGTCTGGCTCAGCTACCCGCCCTACCTGCTGATGGCGCGGATCGCGGCGGTCGATCTCGGCGGAGAGACACCGGTGGTCAGCTACGGGCTCTACGACGACGACGGATCGCTCCTGCAGGCGGTCGAGCACGCGGCGCTCGACAGCGGCTGGTGGCGCACCTTCCAGCGCCTCGAGCCCCGCTTCGGCTGAGGGCGGCTCTCTCGACCGACCGGCGCTAGCTGCTCGCCGGCTCGCCGAACGCCGCGAGGGCCTCCTCGACGGTGTCGAAGACGAGGCCGTTGCCGATCAGGCCGGTCATCGAGAGGACGCGAAGGACCTGGGCGGTTGGTGCGTAAACGAGCAGCCGGTGCCCTTCCTCCTCCATCCGGTTGCGGGCCCGGAGGATCACCGCGATCCCGGAGGAGTCGATGAAGGCGCAGCGTTCGAGGCCGACCAGGACGCGAGTTGACTTCGCCGCGGCGGCGGCGAGGACCTCGTCGAGCCGATCGGCGACGGCAAGGTCAAGCTCGCCTTCGATCTGGACGTCGCTGCAGTCGGGCTGCAACTCTCGCTCGGTGACGGTGAATCGCTGCACTGCGGCGAATCGTAATCGGTTGGCCCCGGCGCCGAGCAGCAAGGGTTGCAAGAGCGAGCGCAGGGGTAGGTAGAGCCGGTGAGGCCCGAGGACGACTCCGCGACGAAGACGCCCGAGATGGTGGCCGGCTACGCCGACCCAGACGAGCGCCCCCCGTTCGTCCCCTACCTCGCCTTCATGAGCATCTTCGGCACGCTTGTCGGCGCCGCGCTGCTGATCGCCCGCCGCCAGGGCCGCGAGCTGCCGGCGAAGGCCAGCGCGGGCGAGCTGCTGCTGGTCGGCACCGCCTCCCACAAGCTCAGCCGGGTGATCTCCAAGGACAAAGTGACGAGCCCCCTGCGCGCCCCATTCACCGAGCTCGAAGGCAAGGGCGGCCCGGCCGAGCTGGAGGAGCGCTCCCGCGGCAGCGGCTTCCAGAAAGCGTTCGGCGAGCTGCTGATCTGCCCCTACTGCCTGGGACTCTGGCTCGTCGCCGCCTTCTCGGTCGGCTTGATCTTCGCTCCGCGCCTCACCCGCTTCATCGCCTCCCTCTTCTCGGCGCTGACGATCTCGGACTTCTTCCAGATCGCCTACAAGGCCGCCGAGGAGAAGGGCCTGGGGGACGCCGGATGACGCAGAACGCGAAACCGGACCGGCTGCTGGCCATCTACCTCAACGACCATCTGGCGGGGGCCGCGGGCGGCCTCGAGCTGGCACGCCGCCTGCGGTCGAGCAACCGCGACGATCCGGAGATGGGGCCGCCGCTGGCCGAGGTTTGCGCCGAAATCGAAGCCGACCGGGAGACGCTCACACGGCTGACGGAGCGGCTCGGGGTCTCCCCGAACCCGGTCAAACCGGCGTTGGCGAAGCTCGGCGAGCGCCTCGGCCGGCTGAAGCTGAACGGCCAGCTGCGCGGCTACTCGCCGCTCAGCCGGATGCTCGAGCTGGAGATCCTCTCCTCCGGGATCGGCGGCAAGGTCCAGCTCTGGAACGCGCTCGAGCAGCGCTTCGGCGACTCGCTCGAGGGCTTCGACTTCCACGCCCTCGCCGAGCGGGCCGACCGCCAGGGCCAGCGGGTCGAGGATCTGCACCTGAGCGCGGCCGAGCGCGCCCTAGGCGACCGCCATTGAGATCGGCCACCGCCACGCCTCAGACGTAGGCGGCCTCGCGTGCCAGGGCGTGCAGGCGGACGGTCGTGCCGCCCGCGCCGGAGCGGATCTGGACCAGGTCGCAGAGCTGGTTGGCGAGCCAGAGGCCGCGGCCGCCCTCCTGGGCGGCGTCGGGACGCACGCGCCCGACCAGCGGCTCGACGATCCGGCCCCGGTCCTCGACTTCGGCCAGCAGCCGCTCCTCCTCGGGCCACAGGCGCAGCGTGCCGCTGCCGCCGCCGTGCACCACGCTGTTGGCGGCCAGCTCACTGGCGGCGGTGACGAGGTCGGCTGCACCGCCCGCATCCATCCCCGCCCGCTCCGCCGCGGCGGCAACCCGGTGGCGGACCTCGGCCAGCTCGCCGCGCTGAAAATCGAAGCTCTCGGCCGTGGCAAGAGGCTGAGGCAACCGCCCCGCGAAGCAGTCGACGTCGAGGACGTAGGAGACGCTCTCTTCGCTCACCCCGTCGCGGCAGACTCGGGGGTGCGATTGGCCCACCTTGTCGAGGACCTCGTCGTCGAGCGAGCCGGCGTCGTAGGGGCAGAGCAGCCACCAGGCGGGGCCGTCGTCGAAGACGACGTTGAGCAGGGACTCATGGCGGTGGCACTCCTCCAGCGCCGCGGCGCTGCGGGCGGCCCACACCGGTTCGCCGATTCCTCGCACCGGCCGGCCGCCGGCCGCGTCGACGAACTCGCGCCAGATCGGGATGATCGCGGCGGGATTGCGGCCCACCTCGCGCATGTCGGCGAAGCGGACCCGCTCCGCTTCGGCGCCGAGCTCGCGTTGCAGCAGCGCCGTCTGGTCGGGCCCGACCGCGACCAGCGCCGGCTGATCGGCCTCGAGGCCGGCCCGCAGAAAGGGGATGGCCACCGCCAGGTACTCGTCCGAGCCCTCGTAGATCAGCGCCTCGTGTTGGAAACCGGGTTGTTTCATGGCTTGCCCCTTGCCAACCCGGTTTCCCTGGCGGGAGAGAAACGAAACGAATCGGCGCTGCCTCTTCGGCCAGTCCGGCGCCGCCGTAGCTCCCGTTCCGAGTGGGCGGCGACGGCGATCACCGAGTCGCCGTAGCGGACGCCGCCGTAGCGCAGGCGCTGGACGACGGCCAGCCAGGCGCAGACGCCGCGCTCGAGCACCCAGACCGGCGCCAGCAGCGAGGAGGTGGCCGGGAAGACCGCCCTCCCTCCCGCTCTCCGCCGCCCCCGCTCTGCGACCAGGGTCGCGAGCGCCGTCGCGGCGAGCGCCGGCGAGCGCCGTCGCCTGGCGGTGCCGAGGGCGAGCAGCGGCAGGATCGCGAGCCAGAGGGCCATCCTCAGGGGCAGGGCGAAGTCGTCGTAGGCCTGGCGGGTGCGCTGGCCCCAGAAGTGCGAGGCCGACGGCGGCACCCGGGCGACGTAGAGGTCGAGCGGCGAGGCGACGCTGCCGCCATCGGCGCGAACGGTACGGATCAGCTCCAGGTTCTCGAAGAGGGCGTCGCCGTCGTAGAGGCCCATTGCCAGCAGCCGCGACCGGCGGGCCGCCAGCGTCCCGGGGTAGTCGCGGCCGAGGCCGCGGTTGAGGAGCGTGCGTGCCGTGTCCCAGCGGGCGTGCCAGGGCAGCGCGCTGAAGTAGTTCTGCGGGCGGACCAAGTCGTGCCGCTCGAGCAGCCGCGCTGCGCGCCGCAGGCCCTCGAGGTCCCAGCGGACGTCGTCGTCGGCGATCACGAGGCGCTCGCGCGAGGCGATCCGGACGCCGGTCCGGACGCCGGCGACCTTCCCCATCTGCCAGCGCTCGTCCTCGGCCGGGGGCAGGTGGGTGACGCATTCGCCCCATGCCTCGCGGTTGGCGGCGAAGACCGGCGGCGGCGAGCCGTCGACGACGATCACCTCGCCGCAGAGGGGCGCGATCGCGGCCAGATAGGCGGCCAGAGCCCGCCGCTGCTCGCCGTCGGCCCAGCGCAGCGGGACCAGGTAGGTGAGGTCGAGCGGCTCGCTCACCGGGCGGCGCCCCCGCCTCAGGCGGCGGCCGGGACCAGGGGCGAGCGCAGCGATGTTCCGGGTCCCTCCCACGAGTCCATCAGGTGGGTGGCCCAGCGCGCCTCGATCTGCAACAGCGCCCGCGCCCCGAAGAGGATGTCGGCGGCCACCTCCGGCTCGTCGCGCGCCAGGCCGCCGGCCAGGTCCCAGGCGGCGATGTTCTCGTGCACCGCGTCGGCCTCGACGTGCTCGTCGTAGAAGTGCGTCACCTCGGGGCCGTAGCCGAGCCGCCGCAGGGCGCTGGCGTAGCGGCGGTTGGGGATCGAAGAGGTCATCTCGAAGGCGGCGAGGTGGCCGACCAGGGCGCCGCGGCGGCGCCGGTGCAGGCCGAAGCCGGTCACCAGGTTGACGGCGGCCAGGGTCGGAGCCGGCCAGAGCTCGAGGTAGCGGCCGTAGGTCGCGTCGAGCCCGAGCCCCTCCATCGCCTTGGCGAAGAGCACGGAATGCATCCGCTCGGCGTTGCCGCCGCCGTACTCGTCGAACTGGACCTCGAGCAGGGCGGACTTGGGCGCCGGGCCGAGGCGGGGGATCGCCCAGGAGTGCGGGTCGGCCTCCTTCAGCTGGTAGGCGGAGCGCTGGACGACGTGCTCGAGCATCTGCTCGCGCGTCCCCTGGATCTCCAGGTAGCGGGAGAGCGGCGGGCCGGGGTCCTCGGCGACGATCCCCTGCAGGGCCTCGCCGACCGACTCCAGCTCGGCCGCTTCGGCCGGCGCCACCAGCTCGGCGACGGCCGCTTCGAAGGGCCGCTCCAGCGCCGCGGTAAAGGCGAGCAGCGAGGGGTCCCACTCCCAGCAGGCGTCGACGCCAGCGATCTCCGCATAGTGGAGCTCGTAGGCGACGTAGAGGGCGAGCTGCAGGTCCTCGTCGGCGAGCGGGTCGGCCGAGTCGACCGGCCCGGGGTCCGCCAGCCCGCCGGGGGGCCCCTCGAGCGCCCCGAAGAGCTCCTCGCCGAGGGGACCCCGCGGCCGGGGCAGCTCGATCAGGCGCCCGGCCATGGCTCCGGGGCGCTGGGTGCCTTGAAACCGATCAGCTTGTGGGTGCCGTCGCAGAACGGTCGGATCCGCGACTTGCCGCAGCGGCACAGCGCGATCGTCCGCCGCTCCAAGGGCACATCGTTGCCCTCGGAGTCGGTGACGGCGAACTCGCCGCGGATCAGGTAGGGACCGTCGGGGTATGGGGTGATGGTTGCCGCTGGCGAGGAGTCGGCTCCCATCTCAGCTGGTCCCGCTGCCGTTTTTCCGCGCTTTCTTGGTCGCCGCGGTGGCCGCCTCGAGACGCTCGGCCTCGCGCTCGGTGGCGGCTGCCTCGGCCTTGGCCTCGATGCTCTCTTCCTTGGCCTCGAGCTTCTCGAGCTGCGCGGTCTTCTCGGCTTTGACGTTGGCGCGCTTGACCTTGGCCGCGGCTTTCGTCGCTTTCGCCTTCCTCGCCTGCTCGGCTTTCTTCGCGCTGGCCTCGCGTTCCTGGCGTCGCTTCTCGGCTTTGCGCTTTTCCTGCTCGGCCTTGCGGCGAGCCTCGGCGGCCGCCTCGTTGGCCTCCTCGCGCAGCTTCGCGGCGCGCTCGCGTTCCTCCGCCGCGACCTCTTCGCGGGGGTCGGAGCTGCCGAGCGCGTTGTGGGCGATCTCGAAAGGCGTCCGCGCCAGCTTCAGCGAGGCACCAATCAGCGTGCGGGGAATCGTCGTCAGCGCCATCAGTTCTGCCCCTTCGAGTCGATCCCGGCGGCGGCCTCTTGCGCCCGATCGGCTTTGCGCTCCAGTCCGGCGGCCTCGCGCTCGGCCGCTGCGGCCTCGCGGCGTTTCGCCGCGGCGCTCTCCTCGCCGGCCAGGCGCTGGCGCTCGGCCGCGGCCTTCTCGACCTCGGCGCGTTTCGCCGCCTCGCGCTCGTCCGCGGCCCGTTTGCGCTCGGCGTCCTCTTCGGCTTTGATCTCGGCGGCCTCGAGCTCGACCTCGTGGCGCTCGGCCTGGGTCTCGGCCCGCTCGGCCTCCAGCTTGGCTTCGGACTCGCGGCGCTCGGCCTCGGCGGCCTTCGCCGCGGCCTCGTCCTGGACGTCGGCCTGGACCTCCTGAAGCCGGCCCTCGCGGTGAAGATCGTCTCGTCCCAGCACCGACCCGACAGCTTGCTTCGCGCGCCCGACCGCCTTGCCCAGCGGACCGCCGGCAACCTTCTCTTGCTCGCTCAACTCGTCTCCCTTTGTTTTTCCTCTTTGGCTTGTTGCCAGTCGGGTACCCCGGGAGACGAGGGGCGAACCGGAGTGAGGTCACACTGGCGGGTGACAGGCGGGGCGTCTTGCCCCAATCCGTCCTAGTAGCGGAGGATCGCCGCCACCCCTTCGGCCTCGGCCAGCGGGGCGGCGGCCTCGCCGCGCACGACGGTCACCTGGGCGCCGCTGGCGAGCGCGGCGCGGATCAACGGCTCGGCCTCGGCGCCGATCGCGACGTCGAAGACGAGGCGATCGACGCGGCCCTCGGCCAGCGCCCCCTTCGTCTCCTGCAGGCCGGCGGCGCCGCGGCTGCCGCCCTTCGACTCTTCCAGCGCCCGGGCGACGGCGGCCCGGTGGCGCTCGTCGTCAAGGCCGAGGACGACTTCGGAGACGACCTCGCTCAGCTTTCCCGTCGGGACCGAGATCAGGTCGGCGTCGCCGCCGACGCTCAGCTTCAGCCCCGAGGAGCCAAAGCCGGACCTGAATCCCTCCAAGTCTTTCGCCGGCCCGAAGACGACCAGCTCTCCCAGGCTTTCCTCACCGAGCTTCTCGGCGAGGACACCCCCGCACTCGGCGAGGAAGCGCTGGCGGTTGTGGTCCAGCCGTTCGTCGAACTGGTCGTGGCCGGAGGAGCTGATCCCGTGGGCTTGGGCGGGGTTGTTGCTGCCCTGCGCCTTGCGCTCGCGCCAGTCGAGGCTGGTGACGGTGAGATCCCACTCCCCGAGCTCCTCCAGCTTGCCGCCGGCGAAGCGGAGCAGCCGCACCCGCTCGGCGGAGAGGAGCGCGACCCCGCAGGGCCCGCCCCTACCGCAGAGGTCGAACAGCGGCGCCACCGCCGGCTCGGGGGCGAACTCGACGCACTCGCCGGGAACCGGGGCGACGGCGGCGCCGAACCAGTGCTCGACCCCGGCCTTCTCCGCCACCTCGACGAAGCCCGCTTCGCCGCGCGGGGGCGGGCGCAGCTCTCCGTCCTCGAAGCGCTCGAGCAGCCGTTTGGCGGTCGCCCGCAGGGCGATCCGGCGCTCGTGCTCGGCTTCGGCGTGGAGGTCGAGGACTCCCTCGATGCCGTTGCGCAGCTCGGTCCGCCAGGCGCCGCCGCGGTCGGCCGGGTCGAAGCCGAGGTAGACGGAGAGGACACCAAGCGGCGGCCGCCATTCGCTCAGCACGCGGGCGTCCTCCAAGGTCGGTTGCGTCATCGACTGGTCTCCTCCTGTTTCGGGTGCGCTCCGCCTACCCCGGCAGATGGTGCCAGGAAACTAGGCCGAGGCCCAGGGCTCCGCGTCACATGTCGAATGCGTACTACCTCAAAACGGACCGGGCGCCGGACGGCAGTTGACACGGCTTCCGTTTTTGATTTAGCTTCCCAGAACGTTCAAGAGCGCTCTCGCAGGGAGAGGCGCTCGCTCTATCTCGAATGGGGAGGAATCAGATGCAAGCGATCAAGCGCTTGACCATGCTCGTCTGCGCGCTCGCGCTGTTCGCCGTCCCGGCGACCGCGAACGCGACGATCACCACGAAAACGATCGACTACGGCCCGTACACGATCCCGGCCGGCAACGGCGACCCGCACGACCACGAAAACGCGGGGATGATCACCAACCAGATCGTCAGCAACATCTCCAAGCCGTGCACCGGCTGCACGATCATCGGCATCACGCCCGACCTCGTCTACACCGACGGGACCAAGGCGACGATCAGCCAGGGGCCGATGCTCCACCACGCGATGTTCGCGGCCCAGTCGAGCGGCAAGTCCGACGTCACCTGCGCCGGCAAAGGCCCGGGCCTGCTGGGCGAACGCTTCTTCGCCTCCGGCGACGAGCGCACCCCGGTCGACCTGACCGCGCTGCCCTACGGCTACAAGGTCAACAGCACCGAGACCTGGAACATGGTCTTCGACCTGATGAACTGGGCGACGACCAGCAAAGCGGTGAAAATCCGGATGACCTGGAAGTACGCGACCGGCACCGACGCGACCAGCCGCGCCGCCCTGCGCCCGGTCTGGCTCGACGCCAACCAGTGCTCGCTGAACTCCTACATCGAAGTCCCGATCGGCTTCAGCGACACGCACTACGACTGGACCTCGACCTTCGGCGGCAAAGTGATCGCCACCGCCGGTCACATCCACGACCACGGCGTCAACATCGAAGTCACCAACAAATCCGCCGGCGAATCGATGATCTGCAACTCGGTGGCGGGATACGGCGGCGCCGGCTACGAAACGCCCGACGGCCGCAAACACGTCTCCTCGATGGGCGTCTGCACCGGCAACCCGGTCGCGACGTTCACCAAAGGCCAGACGATCCGCCTGCACGGGATCTACAACGTGCCGGAAGGGCATCACCTGATCGACGACGCGATGGCGATCGCGATCATGTACGTCGGCTAGCGAGCTCCGCTCGCGGTTCGGCTTGCGAGGGGCGCCCGTCCGCGACGGGCGCCCCTCTCATCCCTCCCTGGCGTCAGCGCTCGCAGCTGCGCGTCGAGTCGACGCCGGCGCCGCCGAGGCAGCGGTCGACGCCGCCGCCCCCGCGCAGGCGATCGGCGCCGCCGCCGCCCTTCAGCACGTCGTTGCCGCCCGAGCCCTCGAGTAGGTCGGGACCGCCGCGACCGAGCAGGCGATCCGGGCCCGCGCCGGCGAATACGCGGTCGGCCGCGGTGCCGGCACCGACGAAGTCGGCGCCGGCACCGGCGCAGATCAGGTCCCGTCCGGCGCGGGAGACGATGCGGTCCTTGCCGCCGAAGGCGACGATCACGTCCGGGCCCGGGGTGCCGAGCAAGACGTCGGCGCCGCCGGTGCCGCTGACGGTTGCGGCGACGCCGCGGCAGGTGGGCGCGCCGAGGACCCGGGTCGAGGCCGTCGCTTTGTTGTTGGCGTTGTCGGGGTCTTTCTGGTCGCCCTTGACCGACGCCGTGTTGCGGATCGTGCCGGCGACGCGGGGGACGACGACGATCGTCGCGGTCACCTGGGCGCCGCCGTAGTTGACGCCGACGGGATCGAGGGCGCCGAGGGCGCAGGTGACCTTGCCGCCCTGCACCGCGCAGGCGCCAGCGGGGCTGCTTGCCGAGACGAAGTCGACTCCCTTCGGCAGGTTGTCGGTCACGGTCACCCCCGTGGCCGGGGCGGGACCGAGGTTTTCGACCCCGATCGCGTAGGTCAGGTTCGAACCGACCCGGGCGGGATCGGGGTTGTCGGACTTGGCGATCTTCAGGTTCGCCGAGCCCGAAGGAGCCGCTGACCCTGCGTTCGCGAAGACGGAGGCGAGCAGCAGCGCGGCGATCGGCATTGCGATCAGGAGCCTTCTCATTTCGGTCTTCCTTTCAGTAGCTCTTCCCAACTGAAACGCGCCAGGGAGGCCTGCGTCAGGCCCTGGTATCAATACCCCCTGGGGGTATCTGCTAGGATCGACCTATGGCTACCGGCAGACGCGAGCTCAACTCCCTTGCCCTGATGGCCACCCTCCACTGCCTCACCGGCTGCGCGATCGGCGAGGTGGCCGGGATGGCGATCGGAACCGCGATCGGCCTCTCCAACCTCGGCACCGTGGTGCTGGCGATCGTCCTCGCCTTCCTCTTCGGCTACGGCCTGACCAGCCTGCCGCTGCTGCGCTCGGGGATGGCGCTCGGGGCGGTGGTCCCGATCGCCTTCGCCTCCGACACCCTCAGCATCGCGACGATGGAGGCGGTCGACACCCTGATCGTCCTGACCATCCCGGGGGCGATGGACGCCGGCCTCGACAGCCTCCTCTTCTGGGGCAGCCTCGCCTTCGCCCTGGTCGTCGCCGGCCTGGTGGCGCTGCCGGTCAACCGCTGGCTGATCGCCCGCGGCAAGGGCCACGCCGTCATCCACCAGGCCCACGGCTGAACCGCGAGACCGCAAACGAAGCCGATTATCGCCCTCTATTGCGGTTTCGCCAGCGAACCGGCGATCACGGTCACGGTGGCGCCGCCGATCCAGATCGCGCCGGCCTCGTCCTGGGAGACGTGGATGCGGCCGGCGCGGTCGATCGCGGTTCCCTGATGAGCCAGGTAAGGCGCCTCGAGGCGGCCGCTGGCGAGCAGCCACTGGGCGACCGAGGCGTTGAGGCTGCCGGTGACCGGATCCTCGGCGGCGAGGCCGTTGACCGGAGCCCAGGCCCGGAGCTCGATCGCAGCCGGCGAGCCGGGCGGGTGGAAGCCGACGGCGCCGAGGTCGAAGTCGAGCGCGCCGGGCCGCAGCTCCAGCACCCGCTCGGCGCTCTCGAACAGGGCCGCGATCCAGCCGGGGCCGTTGTCGACCCACTCGACCGCGAGCATCTCCCCCGGATCGACATCGAGCGCGGCGGCCACTTTCGCCGCGTCCTCCTCCGAAGCCGGCCCCGAGCGGACCAGCGGCGGCGCCTCGAAGGCGAGGCGCTCCCCCTCGCGCCGGACCCGGATCAGCCCGGCCTCGCACTCCTGGACGATCTCGCCTTCACCGCGGGCCTCACCCCCGGCCTCGAGCCAGGCATGGCAGGTGCCGAGGGTCGGGTGACCGGCGAAGGGCAGCTCCAGCACCGGCGTGAAGATCCGAACCCGGTAGTCGGCCTCCGCCCGGGTCGGCGGCAGCACGAAGGTCGTCTCGGCAAGGTTCGTCCAGCGCGCAAACCGCCGCATCTCCTCGTCCGACATCCCCTCCGCGTCGCGCACCACGGCGACCGGGTTGCCAGAGCACGGCCCGCTGCCGAAGACGTCCACCTGACTGAAGCGCCGGCTCATGGCGCGGAGGCTACCTCGCGACGTGAAGCTCCAAGGCGTGGATCTGGTGCTGGCCGTAAGTGCCGGCCTGGACCGGGCCGGCGGCGCTGATCAGGTCCCCGGGGCCGGGCAGAGGGCGCGGGCGGAGGCCGGCGCGGACGTCGATTGCGGTCAGGCCCGGCAGCGTGATCCCCTGCGGGTCGCGGATGACGAAGTGCGCATCGCCGTCCCCGTCCGGATCGACCCGCTCGACGTAGACGATCCGCCCCACGGTTTCGCGACAGGCGGGATGCCCCGCCGGGCAGTGAGAGGGCTCGACCGTCTCGGCGGCACTCTCTCCCTCGAGACCGCGGAATTCCTCCTTGGAGGAGGATTTTTGCGGTTTCGGCGTCGTCTCGCTCCCATTGGAGCCTTCATCCCCATCAGCACCGCAGCCGGCGAGGACGGCCAGGGCGAGAAGGGCGATGGTCAGCGGGCGCACGCGGTGAATGTAGCCGCGGCGGCTCGCGCTACATCCGGTACACGGGCGCGGCGAGGTCCTCCAGCGGCGCCGCGGCGCAGGCGGCCAGGGCCTGGGCGAGGACCTCGCGGGTGTCGCGGGGGTCGATGACGCCGTCGTCCCAGAGGCGGGCGGTCGAGTAGAGGGGGCGGCCCTGGCGCTCGTACTGCTCGCCCAGTTCCTCGGCGGTCTCGGGCTGGCCTACCTCCTTCATCACCGCCGCGGCCATGTCGCCGCCCATCACCGAGATCCGGGCGTTGGGCCACATGAAGAGGAAGCGAGGCGAGTAGGCGCGGCCGCACATGCCGTAGTTGCCTGCCCCGAAGGAGCCGCCGACGATCACCGTCAACTTCGGCACCCGCGCGGTGGAGACGGCGGTGACGAGCTTGGCGCCGTCCTTGGCGATGCCGCCGGCCTCGTACTTGGCGCCGACCATGAAGCCGTTGACGTTCTGGACGAAGACGAGCGGGATGCGGCGGTGGTCGCAGAGCTCGACGAAGTGGGCGCCCTTCAGGGCGCTCTCGGAGAAGAGGATGCCGTTGTTGGCGACGATCCCTACCGGGTGGCCGTCGAGGTGGGCGAAGGCGCAGACCAGGGTGCGGCCGTATTTCTCCTTGAACTCGCGCAGCTCGCCGCCGTCGACGACGCGGCGCAGGACCTCGCGCACGTCCCAGGGGGCGCGCGAGCCGATCGGGACGACGTCGAGGATCTCCTCGGGATCGCCGGCCGGCGGCCGCGGCTCGATCCGCTCCCAGGGCGGCGCCGGGGTTGGCGGCAGGGTGGCGACGATCTCGCGCAGGATCTGGAGCGCCTCGGCATCGTCCTCGGCGAGGTGGTCGGCGACGCCGGACTTGCGGGCGTGGACGTCGCCGCCGCCGAGCTCCTCGGCGGTCACCTCCTCCCCGGTCGCCGCCTTCACCAGCGGCGGGCCACCGAGGAAGATCGTCCCCTGGTGTCGGACGATCACGGTCTCGTCGCTCATCGCCGGCACGTAGGCGCCGCCGGCCGTGCAGGAGCCCATCACCGCCGCCAGCTGCGGGATCTCCCGGGCCGACATCGTCGCCTGGTTGAAGAAGATGCGGCCGAAGTGCTCGCGGTCGGGGAAGACTTCATCTTGCAGAGGAAGGAAGGCGCCACCGCTATCGACCAGGTAGAGGCAGGGGAGGCGGTTCTGCAGGGCGACCTCCTGGGCGCGGAGGTGCTTCTTCACCGTGATCGGATAGTAGGTGCCGCCTTTGACCGTGGCGTCGTTGGCGGCGATCACGCACTTGCGGCCGCTGACCGTCCCGACCCCGGCGACGATCCCCGCCCCCGGCGCCGCGTCGTCGTACATCCCGTGCGCGGCCAGCGGCGAGAGCTCGAGGAACGGCGTGCCGGGATCGCAGAGCCCCGCGATCCGTTCCCGCGCGGTCAGCTTGCCGCGGCCGCGGTGGCGCTCGACCGACTTCGGCCCCCCGCCGCCGTGGACGCGCTCGAGCTCGGCGTTCAGCTCGGCGATCAGCTCCAGGTGCTTCTCGCGCATCCCCTCGGCGACGGCGGTCATCGCGGCGGGTTCTCCTTGAAGGGGTCGCGCTCGTGGTGCCACTCGACCGGGCCGGCGACGAGGGTGTGGGAGAGGAGCGGGCGGCCGAGCACCTCCTGGGCGGCGGCGGCCGCTGCGATCAGCTCGCCGAGGTCGACGCCGGTCTCGATCCCCATCTCGTGCAGCAGCGAGACCAGGTCCTCGCTGGCGACGTTGCCGGTCGCCCCGGGCGGGAACGGGCAGCCGCCGAGCTGGCCGAAGCTCGACTCGAAGGAGTCGACCCCGACCTCGAGCGCCGCCAACACGTTGGCCAGCGCCTGGCCGCGGGTGTCGTGGAAGTGGGCGGTGCGTTCGACCTCCCCCACCTCCTCGGCGGCGCGGCGGAAGAACTCGCCGACCTGGAGCGGGTTGGCCATCCCGGTGGTGTCGCCGAAGCCGATCTCCACGGCGCCGGCGGCGGCGAGGCGGCGGGCGATCTCGAAGACGCGCTCGACCGGCACGTAGCCCTCGTAGGGGCAGCCGAAGCTGGTGCTGACGACACCCTCGCAGCGCAGCCCGTCATCGGTCGCACGTGCAAGCACGCGCTCCAACTCCGCCAGCGACTCCTCGACCGAGCGGTTGACGTTGTGGCGGTTGTGGGTCTCCGAGGCGGAGAGGAAGACGTTGACCTCGTCGATCTTCTCGCGCACCTCGAGCGCCGCCTCCAGCCCGCGCATGTTCGGGACCAGGACCGAGACCGAGACCTCGTCGGGGATCTCGGCCTGCTCCAGCACCTCGCGCGCGTCGGCCAACTGTGGGACGACGTCGGCGCGGACGAAGCTCGTCACCTCCAGCCGCCGCACGCCGGTCCGCGCCAGCATCTCGACCAGCCGCACCTTGTCGGCGGTGGCGATCGTCTCCGGCTCGTTCTGGAAGCCGTCGCGCGGGCCGACCTCGCGGATGCGGACCGCCTTCGGGATCACGGGACCTAGGCTCCCAGGGCGCGGGCGATGACCATCTGCTGGACCTCGTCGGTGCCCTCGCCGATCGTCAGGATCTTCGCGTCGCGGTAGAAGCGGCAGACCGGGTACTCCTCGATGTAGCCGTAGCCGCCGTGAATCTGCACCGCCTCCTCGCAGCAGCGGACCGCGAGGCGGCCGCTCTTCAGCTTCGCTTGGGCCGCGGTGAGGCTGAAGTTCTCGCCCTTGTCCTTCATCCGTGCGGCTTTGTAAACGAGCAGGCGGGTCGCCTCGATCTCGGTCGCCATGTCGGCGAGCTTGGCCTGGATCGCCTGGAAGCGAGAGATCGCCTGGCCGAAGGCCTGGCGCTCCTTGGCGTAGGCGAGTGCCTCGTCGAGCGCGCCCTGGGCGAGGCCGACGCCCATCGCGGCGACGCCGATGCGGCCGATGTCCAGCACCTGGAGGAACTGGCGGAAGCCCATCCCACGCGGCCCGAGCAGGTTTTCCTCGGGGACGCGGCATTCGGTGAAGGTCAGCGGCCGGGTGTCGGAGGCGTTCCAGCCCATCTTCCGGTACGGCTCGCCCTGCTCGTAGCCGGGGGTGCCGTTGGCGACGATCAGGTTGGAGATCTCGTCCTCGCCGGTACGCGCGGTGATGCTGACCAGGCCGGAGATCTCGGTGCCGGAGTTGGTGATGAACTGCTTGGCGCCGTCGATCACCCATTCGCCGCCGTCGAGGCGGGCCTTGGTGCGGACGTTGCCGGCATCGGAGCCGGCCTCCGGCTCGGTCAGGCCGAAGGCGCCGAGCACCTCGCCGGCGCAGAGCCGCGGCATCCACTCGCGTTTCTGCTCCTCGGAGCCGAACAGCCAGATCGGCTGGGTCCCGAGCGAGGTGTGGGCGCAGAGGGTGATCGCGACCGAGGAGTCGACCCGGGTCAGCTCCTCGACGGCGAGGGCGTAGGCGAGCGAGTCGCCGCCCCCTCCCCCGTACTCCTGCGGAAACGGGATCCCCATCAGGCCGAGTTCACCCAGCTTGGCGACGATCTCGTAGGGGAACCGCTTCTCGCGGTCGAGCTCCTCCGCGACCGGGGCCACCTCCTGGGTGGCGAAGTCGCGGACCGTGCGCTGGATCAGGCGATGCTCGTCGCCGAGGTCGAAGTCCATCCGCGCAGAATACCGAATTCCCATTCGGTTTTTCGCTACCGTGGGCCGATGCCAGTTCCCTCCCCTCCCACGCGTCCGGCGCTGCGCGCCCGCTACGACGCCCGCCGCCGCGAAGTGGTCGCCACCGCAGCGCGGCTGTTCGCCGAGCGCGGCTACGACGGGACCTCGATGAGCGAGCTGACCGTGGCGACCGGCCTCGCCGCCGGCGGGCTCTACCACTACATCGAGGGCAAGGACGACCTGCTGATCGCGATCTGCGACGAGCTGCTGGAGCCGCTGCTGGAGAGGGCGCGGGAGGTCGTCGCCGCCGAGGCGCCGCCGGTCGAGCAGCTGCGCGAGCTGGTCGGCGCCTGGGTCGCCCACGTCGTCGAGCACCGCCACCACATGCTGGTCTTCACCCAGGAGCGCCAGGCGATCGAGGGCGAGCCGCGCTGGAGCCGCGTCCGCTCCCAGCGCCAGGCCTTCGAGCGCACCCTCGACGAAGTCCTCGCCCGCGGCGAGGCGGACGGCTCGATGACGTTCGCCGACCGCCGCCTCTCGCTCCTGGCCCTGCTGGGGATGGTCAACTACACGCCGCAGTGGGTGCGGCCGGACGGACGGCTCTCCCCCGAGGAGATAGCCGCCGGCTACTGCGCGATGGTGCTCGGCGGAGGAAGATCGGGGCGATGAAGGTGCTGCGGACGATCGGCGTCTACGGGTTCGACCAAGCCGCGTTCCTGCGGTCCCTCGCCGATGCCGGGGTCGACCTCCTGCTCGACGTGCGGCAGCGGCGCGGAGTGCGCGGCAGCGAGTACGCCTGGGCCAACGCCCAGCGCCTCGAGGCCGCTCTGGCCGGGGCGGGGATCGGCTACTCCCACCTCAAGGAGCTGGCCCCGACCACCGAGATGCGCCAGCTCCAGTACGCCGAGGACGCCAGGCTGGGCGAGGGGAAACGCAACCGTTCCGTCCTCGCCCCGGCCTACGTCGAGCGCTACACCGAGGAGGTTCTCGACCGGGTCGACCTCGATCCGGTCGTGCGCTGGATCGGCGATTCCTCGGCGGCGCTGCTCTGCGTCGAGCGCGACCCGGAGGCATGCCACCGCTCGCTCATCGCCGCGCGCCTAGGGCGCGACTGGGGCTTTGAGGTCGAGCACCTCCGCCCCGCCTGACCACGGCGGCAGCTACGCGATCGCGCCTTCGGGGGGACCCCCGTCGTGAAGGCGAACCCAACGTTCGAGCAGAGGATCGACGAGGATCGGCTGACCGTTGACGCGAACGACCTCCCCGTCGCGGATCAACGCGCTCAGCCCCGATTGCGCCTGTCCCTTGCTGAGGCTGAAGACCCGCAGGGTGCGTTGGTTGAAGAGCGTCTCGTCGCTCAAGGCCAGAGCCTTGAGGACCCGCCGCTTGTTGCTCGCGCTGGCAACCCCCTGCCAGAAGCCCTCGAAACGCTCCTTGGTCTCCCGGTCCACGTGGTCCAACGCCTCATCCAAGGTCTGATCGGTCGCTGCCTCGCCCGGGGTGGCGCACTCCCAGAGATGATGTGCGAGCAGCATCGCCCGCTGGGGGTGCCCCCGCACCAGGTTCAGCAACGGACCGAGAGCCCCGCCCGCGTCCTTGCCGGTCTGTGCGAAGCGGTCAGCGATGTAGTCGCCGAGATCCTGATCCGCCAGCGGCTCCAGGTACACCGGGCGAGCTTGGTCGAAAAGCGGCTTATCGCGGGTATCGAAGTACTCCTCCAGGAGCGATTGTTCGGACCCGGAGAAGATGTAGCTCGCCGCGTCTCGATGGAATTGGATCTTGCTGCGGAGGAGCCCGTCGAGGGTTCCCTCGGCCCTGAGGAAATCTTGAAACTCGTCAAAGATGACGATCGTCCGCTCGCCACTGGTCTCGAATACAGCGCGAGGAAGGTCGAGGAGATCCGACAGACGCTGCATGGTGTCGCTGCCCCCTGCGTACTCGAGCTCCCCGCCTACGCCACCGGGGGCGGCCTTCACCCTCCCGCGCCAGCTTCGTCGCATCTTGTCGAGAAGCTTCGCCATGGGCCCCTTCAAAGCGGCACCGTAAGCCTCCTCGATGCGGCGCGAGACCTCGACCGCGGTGGTCGACAGCAAGAAATCGACGTAGACCGTACGGAAGCCGGCAAGCTCCGCTTCCCGACGCAGCTTTCCCAGCAAGCTCGTCTTTCCATAGCGACGAGGAGCCTGGAGGCGGGTGTTGTGAGCCCCTTCCGCCAGCTCGAGCAGGTGCCGTAGCTCCTCGTCGCGACCTACCAGCCCCTCTGGAGGAACCGGATCGTCATAGATGAAGGGGTTGAGTTTGGCCACTAGTAAAGCTAGACTATACCAGAGAGTATAGATAGACTTTACTATGCAGTAGAGAAAGGCTTTACCGGGCCTAGCCTTGAACGCCGGCGTTGGCGGCGACGAGCACGGCGATGACGACCGCGATCAGCAGCGTGAGCAGAGCGGTCTTGACGGGTGCGGGTGGGGCGGAGCGGATCATGCATCGAAGGTAGCTCGCTAGGGCCGCGGTGCCTGTGCGAAAGAACACAGCTTGACATCAGTCACATTGAGCAGGGTTTTCACACCCGGGTCGCAGAGCGTCGCCAGCTCGACCTGGCGCTCGCCGTCGTAGGAGGAAGTCGGGACCGGCCCGGCGGCGGGGTGGCAGCCGATCTCGGTCCAGCCCGGCGGCAGCGCTTCGATCAGCCCGGTCAGGCGCTCGGGCGCGATCCCCTCGGGGAACGGTTCGCCCTTGCCGCTCTGGCCGTAGAAGCCGCCCTCGTAGCGGACGGCGCGGTTGCGCAACGGTAGGCCGAGCTCGGCGGCGAGCGCCTCCGCCACGCCCTTCGCCGGCTCCGATTCGTGCACGTGCTGGTGGGAGTCGAGGTGGGTCGGGCCGCGGCCGAGCAGGGCTCCGAAGCGCTCGAGCTGGGCCCGGCACTCGGCCTCGACCGCCGCGGCGTCGTCGGTGTCGCAGTGCAGGTAGGCCTGGATCCATTCGCCGCGCTCGTAGATCCACTCGCCGAGGTCGACGTGGAGGCCGACCGCCAGGTCGGGGTGCGCCGCCGCCTGCTCGGCCGCGGCGGGCGCGGCCTCCTGGCGCACCATCAGGCTGGCGCTGGTGACGATCCCTCGCTCGTGCGCGGCGAAGATCCCTTCATTGACGGCGGCGGAGAGCCCGAGGTCGTCGGCGTTGACGACGAGGAAACGATCTTCACCCATCAGAGCTCCAGGCCCTCGGCGAGCGCGAGCGCGTCGCCGAGCCAGTCGTGCCGCCGCTCCTCCGGCGGCTCCCACTCGGGCGGGGCCCAGCCGAGCCACTGGATCGCGACCCGCAGGCGGGCGCGGTCGAGGTCGCGCTCGTCGAATTTCGGCACCCCCGGCTCGGCCGCGTAGGCGGCGGCGATCGCCCGGCGGTCCGCGTCGGGCCAGCCGCTGACCAGCGCCGCCAGGTCGGTCAGGCCCGGACCGGCCGCCGCCAGCTCCCAGTCGACCGGCGCCACCCGCGGATCGGATTTCTGGCCCAGCGGGGTGTGGCCGAAGTCGGCTGCGACGAGCACGTTGGAAGCGTAGAACTCGCCGTGGAGCGCGGTCCGGGGCAGGGCGAGGAGAGCTTCGACGACCTGCTCGTGGCGCGCGGCCAGCCACTCGACCGCCTGCGGGTCCGCGGCGAACTCGCGCGCTCGCTCCATCCAGCGGCGGTAGAAGGCGGCGTCGTGCTCGATCAGCGGCGCCTCGGAGCGGCAGCGGTCGAGCTCGGGCGCGAGGGCGACGTGGAAGCGGGCGAGCCAGCGCGCCGCCTCCTCCCACAGCTCCCTCTCCCCCACCTGGAAGAGCTCCCGCCCCTCGACCCACTCGACGAAGAGCCAGCGCCGCCCCCCGTCCTCGACCGCGCCGAAGAACTCGGGCGGGCCGGCCGGCGCCCGCGGCAGCAGCGCCCGGTAGGCCGCCGGCTCCCGCGCTGGGTCGTGGAGGAAGCGGGGCTTGGCGAGCTGGGCGGCCGGCTCGAGCTCCTCCCAGCCGAGGCGCTTGAACGCGAGCCGCGCCGGCCCCCTCCCGCCCAGCTCCACCCGCAGCTCCTCGATCGGGAAGCTGGTCCGGTAGGGCGAGGGGCGTCGCTCCACCTCCCCCACCAGTTCCAGGCCCACGCTCGCCAGCGCCTGCTCCAGCCCGGCGCGCAGTTCGGCGTCGCTCGGCGCGTCCATCGTCAGCCCAGCTCGGCGAGCGCGGCGCGGGTGGCCTCGATCACGCGCGCCTGCGAGGGCTCGTCGAGGTCGGCGAAGAGCGGCAGGCGGACCAGCCGCGCGCCGAGGTCTTCGGTCTGCTCCAGCGGGCCCTCGACCCGTCCGAAGCGCTCGCCGGCCGGGGAGCTGTGGAGGGGGACGAAGTGGAAGACGGCGGCGATCCCCTGCTCGCGCAGGCGCTCTATGAAGGCGCCACGGGCCGCCGCGCTCGGCAGCACCAGGTAATAGACGTGGCCGTTGTGGAGGCTGCCGGCAGGCGTCGCCGGCCGCTGCACCCGTCCCTCCTGCTCCAGATCGGCGAAGGCCTCGTGGTAGCGGTCCCAAATCGCCCGCCGCCGCGCCGTCACCTGCTCGGCCACCTCGAGCTGGGCGAGGAGGAAGGCGGCGGTCAGCTCGCCGGCGCCGAAGGAGGAGCCGACGTCGACCCAGGTGTAGCGGTCGACCTCGCCGCGCAGGAAGCGGGCGCGGTTCGTGCCCTTGTCCCAGATCACCTGCGCCCGCTCGGCCAGGGCGGGGTCGTTGACCAGGAGGACGCCGCCCTCGCCGCTGGTGACGTTCTTGGTCTCGTGGAAGCTGATCGCCCCGAGGTCGCCGATCGACCCCAGCGCACGGCCGTCCTGCTCGGCGAGGAGGCAGTGGGCGGCGTCCTCGATCAGCGTCGCCCCGCCGGCGCCGGCGATCGCGCCCAGCCGCTCCATCTCGCAGGCGACGCCGCCGTAGTGGACGGCGACGATCGCCTTGGTCCGCTCGCCCACCGCCGCCTCGACCCGCGCCGGGTCGATGTTCAAGGTCGCGGGGTCGACGTCGACGAAGACCGGCGTCGCCCCCTGCCGGACCACCGAGGTCGCCATCGTCGGATAGCCGAAGGAGGGCATGATCGCCTCGTCCCCCGGCCCCAACCCGGCGAGCATCGCCGCCGCCTCCAGCGCCCCGGTGGCGGAGTGCGAGAGCAACGCCAGCGGCGATCCGGTCCGCTCCCGCAGCCACCCCTGGCAGCGCCGGGTGAACTCGCCGCCGCCGGCCAGCTCCCGCGCCTCGATCGCCTGCGCCAGGTACTCCAACTCGCGGCCGGAGACGAAGGGGCGGTTGAAGGGGATCGGCTCGCTCACGCTTCCGTCCCGCCCTTCTCCGGCACCGCGAGCCGCTCCAGCAATCGGCCCAGGACCTTGCGGGAGTCGAGGTGCCCCTCGGCCAGCTCGCGGGCGGCGCGGCCGTGTCGGAGGAGGTCGGATTCGACCGCGGCGACCGCCGCGGTCGCCTCCTCGGTGTCCGCGAACGCCAGCAGCCCCTCGCCGACCGGCAGCGAATCGCCGAAGCCGGTGTCCTGGGCGACCACAGGCCGGCCGCTCGCCACGTAGGCGGCACTGCGATCGCTGAACCAGCCGCTGCGCGAGGCGACGTAGCCGCTCTTGGCGACGCTCAACTCGGCCTTCGAACCCCGGACGAAATCGGCGTAGGCGGCCGGGGTCGCCGCGACCTCGGCCGGGTCGAGCAGCCCCCAGCCGTTCTCGCGCAGGGCGCGCAGATCGTCGACCTCGTCGGGATGGATGCCAAGCGCCAGCTCGAACCGCGCCGGGCTGCGCCGCGGCAGCTCGACCAGCTCGCGCAGCGAGTGCGCCCGCTGGCCGTAGCGGACGCCCCCGTGCTCGATCGAGCCGTAGCTGCGCCAGTGGCCGACGCTGGTGAAGGCGTCGCGCGCAGGGGCACTCGTCGCCGCCGGCCAGTGCGCGAGCGCGACCGGCGGCAGGGTCGGGATCCAGGTGCGTCCGAGGGTCGGGATCGGGCAATCCTCGGCCCCGATGCGGACGCCGACCGTGACGCAGTGGGTGTGGCGGTCGAATCCCATCTCGGTCCCGGTCGCCTGCCAAACCTGGTTGAAGCCCGGGTCGAGGTCGAGGAAGGCGCGCACCGGCACGGCCTCCAGCAGCCGCTCGTCGCCCAGCATCCCGGAGACGTTCAGCAGCAGGTCGGCGCCGCGGGCGAACTCGAGCAGGCGCGGGTAGGCGACTCCGACCGTCTCCTCGCCGCCCTCGCCAAGCAGCGCGGCGCGGCCCGCGGGCAGCGGCAGCGACTCGAAGTAGGCGACCACCGCACCGCCAGGCTCGAGCGCCGCCGCCGGAACCGGCTCGACCAGCATCACCTCGTGGCCCAGCTCTTCGAGCCCGGCCAGGTACTGCAGCACCGCCCAGCTGGCGCCGCCCTGATGCGGGTCGCCGGCGACCATGCCGCTGAGCAGGATTCGCAGCCGTTCGCTCACGGCGTCACCCGCAGGGCGACCTGCATCAGGTCGCGGTCGGCGGTCATCCGGCAGCCGTCGTAGCGGAACTGCGTGTAGTAGAGGTAGGGATGAGCGCCGCTGGTGGCATAGGTCCGCGAGGCGCTTTCCGGGTCGATCACCGAGGGATAGGAGAGCGGCGAGGGTCCCCCACAGCGGTAGTTGTGCGTGGTCACCGCGCGGGTGACTAGCGTGCGCTCGCTCCAGTGGACGAGGTCGGCGGACGTGGAGAAGTAGACCCCCCGGACCTTCGGCCCGACGCTGCCGGGACCGGGCGGCGCGAGACCGACGAGCAGGTAGCGGCCGAGGACGGTGCTGTAGGTGAGGCTCTCGGCCATCTCGGCGATCTGCCCCTTGCCGACCGGCTGACAGGGAGCGTGGCGCCGCGGGCGCGAGCGATACGGATCGGTGAAGCGGCCAAAGAAACCGGCCCCGTTCCAGGCCCGCCAGCCGCCCGGACGGGCGATCGCGCGGGTGCGAATAAGACAGGTGCCCCGGCGGCCGCCGGGGTCGCGGACCCGGACCAGGGCGTACTTGAAGCCGTCGGCACCGACGACGACGTTGCTCGGGGTGAAGACCCCGGCGGGGCCGCGTTCGGGGCGGTAGCGGTAAGGCGCCGAGGCGACCAGGTTGCCGGGCGGCGTCGCCACCGGGCGGTAGCTGCGGCCGCCGTCGTCGGAGCGGGCGAGGGTGATCGCGTTGTACCAGCAGCGGATGTAGCGCCGACTCGGGCAGCGGCCTCGGTGGCGGTTGCCCTGGTACTCGTCGTGGACCAGGGCCCAGACGGTCCTGCCGTCGGCGGTGAAGAGCGAGCCGATCCACTCGCGGTCGGCGAACCGCCGCGGCGCGGCGTCGCGGTGGGAGCGCATCACCGAGCTGCAGTCGAGTTCGAGGTCTTCCAGCGAGGGGCCCGTGAGCCGGAAGTTCTCGAAGTGGGAGAGCAGCAGCTGGGTGCGGCCTTCGAAGTCGCGGAAGGCGCGCGCCGGCAGGTCGGGGTAGTTCATCGTCTCGCAGGCTTCGTCGCCCCAGTCGAAGACCGACTGCGGCTTGCCGACGACTTCGACCCGCGGCGCCGGCCCCGCCGCCTTCGCCTTGGCCGCGCCGCCGCAGAGCGCGAGCGCAACCAGCAGCAGCGGCAGGACGCGTTCGAGCACGTGGGTGAGGACCCGGTCGGAGTCGAGCCGCTCGGCGGCGAGCTCGCGAGCCGCGCGCGAGTGCTCCTCCCAATCCGCCGCGATCTCCTCGGCGCCGGCGACCGCGGCGTCGAGGTCGTCGAAGGCGACCGCGCCGGGGCGCTTTCCCGTCCCAGAGGGACGCAAAAGCGCCCCGCAGCCGGTGTCCTGGATGAGGGCGGGACGGGCGCTCGCGAGGTAGGTGGCGGTGCGGTCGCTGAACCAGCCCGTGGCGGCTTCGACGTAGACCCCTTGGGCGACCGAAAACTCGGCGCCCGAGCCGCGCACGTAGTCGCGGAACGCGGCGGGGGTTCCGGCGGCGGCGCGGGGGTCGACGACGTCCCAGCCGTTGGAGCGCAGCAGCTCGAGGTCGGCGGCGTCGCCGGGGTGGATGTCGAGGGCGATCTCGAACTTCGCTCCCGGCGCCAGCCGCGGCAGCTCGGCGAAGCGGCGGAACTGGTGGTGCTTCAGGCCCATCGTCCGCCCGCCGATCGCGAGCCCGCCGTACGGGCTGCGCCAGGTCGCGACCGTGGTGAAGCGCGGCGGACCGGACGGCGTCGACGCCGGCGCCCACTCCTCCAGCAGCACCGGCGGCAGGGTCGGCGCCCAATCGATCCCGCCGGTCGGGATCGGGCAGCCGGGCTTGCCGATGTTCTGCCCAACGGTCAGGTAGCGGTCGTAGCCGGCGACGCTGAACTCGACCGCGGGGTCGTCGTGCCAGACCTGGGTGAAGCCGGGGTCGAGGTCGACGTAGACGCGGGTGTCTGCCGCCGCCGCGAGGGGCCCGCCGCCGAGGTGGCCGCTGATGTCGAAGAGCACCTCGGCCCCACCGGCCAGACGGGCGAGCTCCTCCTCGCCGGCGCCGACCAGCGGCTCGCCCCCCGCGCCGAGCAGGGCCACCCTCCCCTCCAGGCCGAATTCGCCCGTCACCTGCTCGAAGTACGCCACGCCCTCCGGCTCGGCGCCCGGCAGGCGCTCGACGAACCAGACGTCCCAGCCGAGCCGGCGCAGCCCCAGCACCCAGGAGAGCCGCACCCAGGCCTCGCCGCCGCTGTGCGGCTTGTTGGCGAGCGCCCCGGCGACGACGGCGGTGGCCATCGCCTAGGAGGGCAACGGGCGCCGCCGCGCTCCCGGTACCCGCGGCAGGAGGCGGGGGCTGTGCCGAGCCAGGATCGCGGTTTCGCGCAGCGCCCTGCCCCGTTCTCCGTCGCGCAGCGACCGGCCGATCTGGGCGACCAGCAGCTCGCCGTAGTACTGCTTCCAGAACCGGCGCGCAGCTCTGTAGGACGCCTTCAGCTCCGGGGTCTCGCGGGCGTAGGGCCGCTGGCGGCGGACCGCGGCCAGGCTCTGCACCAGCATCCGCCCCGCGTCGCCGCTGGAGTTGCCGCCGTGGGTGCGGTGCTCGGCGATCAGCTCGCCGTGGCTCCAGAACGGGAACTGGCGGGCGATTTCGAGGTTGAGGCCGAAATCGGCGGTCTCCTCGAGCTTCGGGTCGAAGCCCTCGACGTGCTCGAACACCGCCCGCCGGTAGATCGAGCGGGCCGGGAATCCCGCCCAGTTTTCGGTCAGCAGGCGGGCGTAGTGGTCGCGGCGCACGACCGGCTGCTCGAAGGTCTCGATCGGGGCGCCGTCCTGGGCGATCCGCCGGAAGTGGCCGGCGGCGGCGGCGGCCTCGGGGTGCTCCCTCAGCTCGGCGAGGCCGGTCTCGATCGCCCGCGGCAGCAGCCGGTCGTCGGCGTCGAGGAAGACGAGGAAGTCGCCGCCCGTGTTGCGGATGCCGAAGTTCCGTGCCCCCGCCATGCCGCGGTTCTCGCAGCGCAGGCAGCGCACCCCCGGGTAGCGAGCGGCGATCTGCGAGGCGTTGTCGCCGGATTCGTCGTCGACGACGAGGACCTCCAGGTGCGGGTAGGACTGGGCCAGGACGCTCTCGATCGCCTCGCCCAGATAGTGGGCCTGGCCGTAGCAGGGGATCACGACCGAGACCAGTTCGGCGAACTCGCCGGCCCGGTCGCGGCGCCAGGTGTGGCGGCCGCGGACGACCCCGAACGGCACCCGCTGCTGGCCCTTCAGCACCGCCGCGAGCTCGATCTCGAACTCCTGCGGGGTCCCGACCAGGTTGATCGTCGTCCGGAAACCGGACCGGCCGGCATCGGGGTACTCGGGAAAGGCCTTGGCGAGGTCGGGACGCTCGGCCCTCACCGCCGCGCGCCAGAAGGGCTTGCCGTCGATCAGAAACTCGACCGCGACCACCCGGGTCTCCTCGCCGAGCGCCCAGCCGAGCAGGTCCACCGCCTGGGCGTCGAGGGTCGCCCCCGCCTTCGGCTCGTCGACGAAGGCGCCGTGCAGCTGCGCCGGGGGCGAGACCGAGACGTCGAGGAATTCAACCAGTGCGCCCATCGCCCGATCCTCCCTCAGCCGCCGGACCCGTCGTCGAAACGCAGCTCGGCGAAGCGAACCCGCCGCTCCCCGGGCAGCACGGCGAAGGCCTCGGCCACGCTGCCGGGCGGCAACTGCTGGGCGTTGACGGTGGTGCGGAAGCCGGGGCTGCCGACCTCCAGGCCGGGGAACCCGCGCTCGATGTCGGGCCGCGGCACGTCAACCGGCGCCCGCCACAGCGGCTCGCCGCCGACCCGCAGCTCGATCGCCTCGACCGGCTCGTCGCGCCCCAGCACCCAGCCGATCATCGTCACCGCGTGGGCGGGCAGCGAGGCGCCCGGGACCGGGGCCTCGAGGTTCGCCCCGGCCAGCTCCTCGGGCAGCCGCTCCTCGCAGTGAATCTCCACCCGCCGCGTCGGCCGCGTCGCGACCCGGGCGCCGTCGGCGCGCAGCGGCAGCTCGAAGACGCTGGCCGCGGCGTCGTCCCAGACCTCGCGCGCCTCGCGCTCGAGGTACTCGCGCAGTCCGTCCCTGCCCGCCAACCACCCACGGGCGCTGCCGGGGACGACGACGAAGCAGCCGCCCTCCCCCGTCGCCTCGGTCTCGCCGCGGTAGTCGGGCTGCGCCGGCGCCAGGTCGGCGGCGGCGCGGCGGATCGTCTCCAACTCGGTCACCTCGCGGCCGTCGCGGCGCGGCAGGTTGCGAGAGTGGCGGCCGTTGAAGTAGGGCTTCATCTCGCGCCGCGGGTCGACGAGGACGACGCAGGCGCCGAAGGGAACGCCGAGCCGCTCGACCGCCAGCTGCGCGCCGCGAAACTGGAGGCAGCGCTCGACCAGCTCGTCCTGGCCGGGAAGCTCGGGCCGCAGCTGCTCGTAGAAGCGCAGGTCCTCTTCGATCTGGGAGATCCGGTCGAGGGCGGAGAACATCCCGCCTTCGTGGACCCGGTAGGCGGCCAGCGGCTCGGGGATGTAGCCGATCGGCCCGCGCTCGGCGCAGCGGATGTGGATCAGCCAGTCGATCCAGGCGGAGTCGAAGGCCCACTCCGGCAGCTCGGCGACGATCTCGCGGCGGAACATCATCGCCGGCGAGGGGACGAAGCACTCGGTGAGGATGTCCTCCAGCGCGAAGCTCGACTCTGCCAGCGCCGGGGTCGTCACCCCCGAGGGGGTGCCGGCGGCGTCGTAGACGAGGCTCGCGTCGTGGAAGCAACTGGCGCGCTCCGGGTGGGCTTCCAGGTGCTCGACCTGGCGGCGCAGCTTCGCCGCCGAGGTCCAGTAGTCGTCGCCGTCGAGATAGGCGACGAAGCGGCCGCGGGTCGCGTCGAGCACCCGGCGCAGGATCTCGCCATGGCCGACGTTCGCCGCCGGCAGCACCGCGCGCACCAGGGTCGGGTGGCGCTCGGCGTAGCGCTCGACGATCTCGCGGGTGCCGTCGGCCGAGCGGTCCTCGCCGATCACCAGCTCGAACTCGAAGGGGGCCTCCTGGAGCAGCACGCTCTCGATCGCCTGGGCGACGAAGGGGGCGTGTTCGTAGGTCCGCATCGCGACGCTGACCAGGGGAGCGGGCGCCTCGGTCACGATCCCAGCCCCCCTTCGAGGTGCTCGAAGCGGGCGCCGGGACGGCCGACGCCGCGCCGCCGGTAGCGCAGCAGGGCGCCGCGGTCCCAGCGGGCGAGCGTGCGCAGGCTGCCCAGCACCGCGCCCCATTCCCGCCGCCGCCAGGCGTTGGCGACGCGCTCGACCAGCGCCTCGCCCTGCTGGGCGCGGGTGTTGCGGATGCCGAGCCGCCGCGCGGCCCGCTCCTCGGAGCCGCGCAGGCCGCGCCGCTGGCCGTTCAGGACCTGGATCTGCGAGCTGAGGACGAGGCCGGCGTTGCGGGTCGTGTTGGAGCCGTGGCGGCGATACTCGGTCACCACCTCCTCGTGGCAGAGGACCGGGAAGGCCCGGGCCAGCTTCAGGTAGAGCTCGTAATCGTCGGCCGCCGCCCGCTCCTCGTTGAAGCCGCCGACCGCCTGCAGCGCCTCACGCCGGTAGACGAGCGAGGATCCCGACCAGATGAAGCATTCCTCCAGCAGCTTCAGGTAGTGGTCGCGGCTGACGAGCGGCTGGCGGGCTTCGCGCACGACCCGGCCGTCGCGGCCGATGTCGCGCGGCATCCCGGCGGCGAAGGCGGCCTCCGGCTCCTCCGCAAGGCGCCCCACCCCCACCTCGAGCGCCCGCGGCAGCAGCCGGTCGTCGGCGTCGAGGAAGACGACGTACTCGCCCGTGGTCTCGGCCAGGCCGCGGTTGCGGGCGGCGGCGACGCCGCGGTTCGGCTGCCGCACGCGCCGCACTCCCGGGTAGCGGGCGGCGACCTCGCAGCTGTTGTCCTCGGAGCCGTCGTCGACTACCACCAGCTCGAGCCGCCGGTGGGTCTGGGCCAGCACGCTCTCGATCGCCTCGCCGAGGTAGTGGGCCTGGTTCCAGCATGGGATCACGACCGAGACGAGCGGCGGATCGGCGCCGGGGGCGGCGCCCTCCTCGCGCCGGACCTGAACCGTGCCGACCTCGGGCCGGGTTCCGTCCCCGAGCACCGCCCGCAGGGCCAGCTCCAGCTCCTCGCCGTCGCGCAGCGCCGCCAGGTTGGCGCCGACCCGGAAGCCGGAGGTCGCCGCCGTCGCGGCGGCGAAGGATTCGGCGACGCCGGGGCGTTCGACGCCGAGCTCGGCGCCGGCGACCAGGCGCGCGTCGTGGACAAGCTCGACCGCCCCGAGCGGCTTCCCGGTGGGCACGACCCAGCCCGCCAGGCGCAGCTCGCCGGGCTCGACCAGCGACCCCGGCTCGGGATAGTCGACCCGCCAGCCCTCGACGCCGGCCGGCGTCGGGCGCTCCTCGATCGCGACGACCCTGAGCAGGCGGGCGCTCAACCGAACAGGCGGCTGATGAGGCCGCGTCGCCGGATCTCGAGGACGATCGACCCGATCGGGGTGCGCTCGCCGCCGATCAGGCCCCGCACCGCCAGCTCGTGCCGTCCTTCGCCGCTTCCCTGGACGACGAGGCGGAAGCCGGCGCGATCGGCCCCTGGGGTCTCGGGATAGGCGCCCGCGACCCCGGGGCGCTCGATCTCCACCGGCGTGGTCGCCACCATCTGGGTGCCGGCCCAGACCTCGACCGCCTCGACCGCCTGCTTCTTGCCCACCGCCCAGCCGACGATCTTCAACGCGTTGGTATCGAGCTCGTCTCCAGTCGCGGGGGCGTCGAGGTGGGCTTGCCGCAGGCCACCCTCCGGCTCCGCCGGGGCGACCTCGACTACCCGAATGCTTTCCCGCCGAGCCACCGCGGGATTGTATCCGCGACTCGCGTCGTTCCAGGACTTTCCCCCCCGGCGGGCACGTCGCGACCGCTTCGGCTTGCGCCCCTCGACGAAGAGGCTCTCCTCCTCGCGGTTGTCGAGCGCGACGATCTCGGCGACGCCGCTGGCGGTCTGGCCGAAGCCGCACTCGCGGACGTCCTCGAAGCCGGCTCGCTCGAGCAGCTCGACTGCGAAGTCGGCGGTGAAGAGCGTGCGCGAGTACCCGTACCAGAGCATGTGCACGATGAACCGCCCGCCGGCGCTCGAGACCTCCTCCGGGTCGACCTTGAAGTAGCCCTCCTCGCCGCCGAGATAGGCCTCGATGCCGCGGCGCAGGTCCGGCAGCGCCAGCCGCAGCGTTCCCCCCGGCGCCAGGACCCGCCCCAGCTCTTCCAGCGCCGGGACCAGCTCGGGGTAGGCGAACTCCGGCAGGGCGTGGATGCTGACCGCGAAATCGATGCTCTCGCTCTCCAGCGGCAGGCCCGCCCGGATGTCGGCGACGAGGTCGACGCCGGGCTGCTCCTTGACGTCGGAGTTGATCCAGCCCGCCGCGACGTGCTCGCCGCAGCCCCAGTTGAGCCGCCTCAAGCCGCCACCTCCTCGAGCAGGCGGGCGAGGACCTTGCGGGCGTCGAAATGCTCGGCGGCGAGCTCGCGGGCGGCGCGCGAGTGCCGCTCCCAGTCGCCCTGCACCGCCTCGATCCCGGCCCGGGCGCCCTCGAGGTCGTCGAAGGCGATCAGCCCTTCCCCCGTCGGGTAGCGCTCGCTGAAGCCGGTGTCGAGGGCGACGACCGGCCTGCCGCTGGCAAGGTAGGCGAGGCTGCGCTCGCCGAGCCAGCCACCGCGGGCCTCGACGTACATCTCCTTCGCCACCATCAGCTCGCCGCGCGAGCCCTGGACGTAGCGGCGGTAAGACTCCGGGTCGGCGGCGACCGCGGCGGGATCGGCGAGCAGCCAGCCGTTCTCCTCCAGCGCCTGGAGATCGGCGGCGTCGGCGGCGTCGATCTCCAGCGCCAGCTCCAGCTCCGGGCCGACCAGCGCCGGCAGAGCGACGAGCTTGCGCAGCTCGTGCGCCCGCAGGCCGAAACGGCGGCCTGCGAACTCGACCGGGTCGTAGGGCCCGCGCCAGCTGCCGACGCTGGTGAACCGCGCGCCCGGCTCGGCCACCGGCCACTGCTCGGGCAGGATCGGGTGCGGCGAGGTCACCCAATCGATTCCGCAGGTCGGCACCAGGCAGCCGGGCTCGCCGATCCGCTCGCCGACGGTGACGTGGGCGTCGTAGCCGGCGTAGGGATCGTGGAGGCCGAGCTCGCACCACATCTGGCCGAAGCCGGGGTCGATGTCGAGGAAGACGTTGCGGGGCGAGGCGGCGAGCAGCTCCTCGTCGTCGGTGAACCCCATCACGTCGAGGAGCAGGTCGGCGTCGGCGACCCACTCGATCGCCTCGCGGCGCGGCACCCCGATCGCCTCGCCCTCGGCGAAGAGCGAGTAGGAGTCCGCGAGCCCGGCGCCCTCCATCACCGCCTCCAGCCACGCCACGCAGCGCTCGCGGTCGGCCGCCGCGGGGACGGTCTCGGCGCCGATCCGGTCGAGAAAGAGGACCTCGTGTCCCAGCGCCCGGAACCCGAGCAGGTAGTTGAGCAGCGCCCAGGCGTGGCCGCCGTACCCCGGGCGCTGAGCCAGCGCGCCGCCCACCGCCACGCGGGTCAAGGGTCAGCTCTCCGAGGCCACGGCCGACGTCGGCTCGTATCCGAACTGGACCAGGACCGGGTCGAGCACCTCGGCGCAGGCCCGCACCAGCTCGGGCGGGAGGTCGCGCCGCCAGCGGCCGACCGAGGCGGAGACCTTCTCGCTGGTCCGGTGCTCGTCGACGACGGGCGCGTCGCGCTCGGCGCGCTCGGCGACCGCCGCCGCCTTCTCCTCGTCGGCGTCGAGACCGAGGTAGCGCATCATTCCCCCCAGCGTCGCCGCCGGCTCTTCGATCAGGTCCTCGTAGCGGACCAGGTGGATCGAGTCCCCCCGCTGGTCGAGCCGGCGCTTCAGCCACTCGGCCGAGCTGAGCAGGACGGTTTCGACGTACTCCTCGTCGCTTCCCGCTTTGCTGCGGCCGAAGGCGTCCCAGCCGCGCTTGCGGTTGAAGGCGATCACCGAGCAGAGGATGTCGCGGAAGTCGCGGACCAGGACCACCTCGCGGGCGCCGGGGTAGATCTCCGCCAGCAGGTCGGGGACGACCTGGTGAGGGAGGAACTTCTCGACGAAGTAGCGGGGGGCGGCGCCGGGCTCGGCCAGGCGCGCGTAGAAGGTCTCGATTCGCTCGCTGCAGAGCGCCGTCAGCTCGTCGACCGCGGCCCCTCCCAGCCACCCTTCCAGGGCCGGCGCGCCTCCCATCCCGAACTTGAGGTCGGGGCGGTCATACCACCAGCTCGGCTGCCCGATCGGACCGGGTTCGAGCTGGGCGAGATAGCTCTGCGGCCGGGCCAGGGTCTGCAGGACGCTTGCCCAGTAGCTGCCGACGCGGGCGTCCGAAGACCAGGGGCTGACGCAGACCGACTCGGCGAGGCAGCTCAGCACCCAGACGAGCCAGGTCGAGCCGCTGCGGCCGATCGTGTTGACCATCAGCGGCTGGATCAGCTCCTCGCCGGCGGCGGGAAGCGCAGTGCGGCTGCCGCGGACCGTGGCGATCTCGGTGCGGACGCCCTCCTCCCGCCAGACCACGACCGAGAGCTCGAACTCCCGGCGCAGATCGAGCGTCCCGACCGGCAAGCGAAACCCGCAGGCGCCGGCGTGGGCCGTGTCGGAGAAGGCGGCGGCGATGTCCTCCCGGGCCTCGCCGGGCTCGGCGGCCGCCACCACCCGTCCCTCCTGCAGCGCCTCCACCCGGGTCAGCGGCCCCGCCTCGGCCAGCGCCCAGCCGACCAGCTCGAACGAGTAGGTGGCGCTGGCGGCGCCGCCCTTCGGTCCGTCGATGCTGCAGCCGAGCAGACCTCTGGGGGTGTGCTGGCGCTGCTCGACCTCCTCGATCGTCACCCGCGTCATCCGGCTTCGATCCTCCCCGATCGGCCGGTCACGAATCCTGGTAGCCGAACTCGCGCAGCAGCGGGCCCAGCTCCTCCTCGCAGACCGCCGCGATCTCCTCCGGCAGGTCATCTCGCCAGCGCCCGATCGAGGCCGCCGGGTCGGCGCTGGTGCGGTGATGGTCCATCGAGGCGGTGTCCTCCTTCATCCGCTGGATCGTCGCCGCCACCAGTTCGGGGTCCGAAGCCAGCCCGAGCTGCTCGAAGAGCGTGGTCAGGGCCGGCTCGGGATCGAGGACCAGGTCCTCGTAGCGGACGAGGTGCGGCGTGGTGGCGGCCCGCTGCATGCGGGTCGAGAGGATTTCGCCGGATTCGCGCAGCGTGGTGCGCACGTACTCGCCGTCATCGCCTCCCTCGCTGCGGCCGAAGGCGTCCCATCCGCGCTTGCGGTTGAAGGCGATCACCGAGCAGAGGATGTCGCGGAAGTCCCGCACCAGGACGACCTCGCGGGCGCCCGAGTAGATCTCCCCGAGCAGGTCGGGGACGACCTGATGGGGCAGGTACTTCTCGACGAAGTAGCGGGGCCTCGTCTCCCCCGCGACGTGCGCGTAGAAGGCCTCGATCTGGACCCGCGACATCGCCACCAGCGAATCGACGGCCTCGCTGCCGAGCCAGCTTTCGAGCTCCTCGTCACCGAGCTCCTGACCGCCCTCCAGCCACCAGCGGGGGGCGTCGAGGTCGGGGGGGTCGAACGGAGCGAGGTAGGCCGCGGGCTCGGAGAGGCCCTGCATCACGTTGGTCCAGTAGGTCGAGACGCGCGCGTCCTTGATGAAGGGCGAGAAGGCGACGACCTCCGGGTGGGAGCTGAGCAGGGTGACCAGCAGGGTCGAGCCGCTGCGGCCGATCGTGTTGACCATCAGCGGCTGGATCTCCTCCCCGCCGGAGGTCGGCAGACGCCGGCGCGAGCCCCGCAGTCGCGCCAGCGGCAGGCGCGTGTCGTCCTCCAGCTTGGCCCGCAGCACCAGCTCGAACTCCGCCGGCAACCGCAGGGAGTTGACGGTCAGGCGGTAGCCGCTTTGGCCGGCGCTTTCCACCTCGGGGAACCCCTGGGCGATGTCCTTGCGCTCCCGGTCGAGCGGGGTCACCGCCACCGGCCGCTCCTCATACAAGGCTTCGATCCGCTCGACCCGCAGCCGCCGGCTGAGGATCCAGCCTTCGATCGCGAACGTGTAGGAATCGGCCGCCGATCCCGGTGCCGGGCTGTCCATGTTGGCGTCGTGGACGTAATCGCTTTCGCCGCGATTGACGTCGACGTCGGCGATCTCGACGACCGCGGTCGCATTCCGGTCGGCCATCACGCCTCCTCGGCGGTCGCGGTCCGCTCCGCCCGCTCGCCCCAGCGCTGATCGAAGAGCCAGGCGTTGAAGCGGTTGCTCATGTCCGTCGCCGAGGGGACGTAGGAGCGCCCCTCGAGGTGGAAGAGCTCGACCTCGGGCACGTACCAGGCCTCGAGGTCGCGCTCGGCAAGCTCCATGCAGAGCTCGGCGTCCTCGTAGCCGCCCTTCACGTAGTCGACCGAGAACCCGCCGAGATCCTCGTAGAGCTCGCGCTCTAGCAGCAGGCAGGCGCCGCTCAGCGCCGGCACCGCGCGCCGCTCTTCGGCTTTGGGGAAGCCACGGTGCAGGCCCTTGAAGGCGTGCGCCAGCTGCCAGCCCCCGCTCGCCGGGTTGCGGCGGAACTCGAGCCCGGCGTGCTGGATCGAGCCGTCGTCGTAGAGCAGCTTCGGCGCCACGACGCCGGCCTGCGGCAGCCCGTCGTGGGCCTCGACCAGCCGCGGCAGCCAGCCGGGCCGGTCGGGCAGGACGTCGGAGTTCAGCAGTAGGACCAAGCGGCCGCTCGCCAGGGAGGCGCCGAGGTTGGAGGCGACCGCGAAGCCGCCGTTGCGGGAGAGGATCGCGAGCCGGAACGGGATCCGGTAGAGCTCGTGCAGCTCGGCGACCCGCGGCAGCAGCTCCGGCGCCAGCTCGGGCGAGTCGAGGACGTAGATCAGCTCGGCGCCGAACATCGCCGGGTCGTTGGCGAACTGCGCCAGCTGGTGCTCGATCAGGTCGACGCGGCGGTAGAGCGGCACGATCACCGAGACGTCGGGCTCGGCCGGGGGCGTGCCGAAGTCCTCGACCTCGTCGACCTCCACCCTCCCGGACAGCTCCCCCTGGAGGCGGACCACGGCGGGCGCAAGCTGGTCCATCAGCGGGGTGTCGACGCGGCGCTCGCGGACGAGCTCGCCGAGAATCGTGTCGCGGACCGCTAGCGGGTCCACTGTCGCCGCCGGGGCGCTGGCCTCGATCGCGACTCCGGCCGAGTTTTCCAGCTCGAAGACCCAACCCTCGGCGAGGCGGCTCGGGCTCTCGACCTCGAAGAAGCAGACGAAGCCCGGTTTTGCGACCGGCCGCGGCGCGCCGCGGAAGAGCTCCTCGAGGTCGGGGCGCGGAACCCGGAAGAGGCGCTCGAGGATCGGCGTCCGCGAGCCCTCCGGCGAGACCGCGTCGAGGCGGACGATCGGCGCCTGGTCGTCGCGGGCCCAGCCGCGGACGAAGAAGGTCCGGTCGTCGACCCTGGCGACGGCGCCGACGTGCAGGCCCTGCACGTCGTCGGCGCGCAGTTCGGTCCGCGGGTAGGGGTCGCGCAGGGCCTCGCGCAGGACGAAGAGGCTCTTGGCCAGCCCGACCGGGTCGAGGCTGCCGGCGTGCTCGCCCGGGGTCGCCGCGAGGAAGCCGAGCAGCTGCTCCCTGGTCTCGGCTTCGAGGCCCGCGAGCTTCTCCCTGATCGTCGTCCGCAGATCGACCGCGACGGCCGGCGCCAGCGCCGGGCCGAAACCGATCTCCTCCTCGCCGCCCCGCAGGCGCAGCTCCACCGTGCGGCCGCCGACGGGACGCGAGACCCAGAGAGTCAACGCCGTGGTGGCGGCGTCCTCGCCCTCCTCGGCGGAGGGCGGGAGCCAGCGGGTCTCGACCTCGACCGGCTCGCCGTCGACGGTCAGGTCGACCTCGGGTTCCGCGGCCGCCCGGAGATCGGCGACGAGCAGCAGCACGTCCGTCGCCAGCCAGCTGAGCAGCGCCGGCGCCGGCGCCTCGGCCTCGCCGTTGCCGCTCGCGAACGGGCCGCCGACCAGCTGCTCGGCGCCGCCGCCGAGTTCCGGCTTCACGACGCCGCTCCGATCTCGACCCGGCGTTCGGAGAGCAGGCCTTCGTAGAGATCCTCCAGCTCCTCGACGTGCGTTCGCATGGGGTAGACCGGCACGATCCCGGCGGTGAGGCTGCGCCAGGTCTGGGTGGAGCCGGCCGCCTGCGAGATCACCCGCGCCAGGTCCTCGGGGTCGCCGACCCGGAAGTGGAGGCCGTCGACGCCGTCGGCGACCTTCTCCGCCATGCCGCCGATGTTGCTGCAGATCACCGGCCGGCCGTGCATGAAGGCCTCCTGGATCACCAGCGGCGAGTTCTCCCACCAGCGCGAGGGGACGAGGACGTAGTCGACGTTCTCCATCAGCGACCCGAGCTGGTCGTGGTCGTAGCGGCCGATCATCACCACCCGGTCGCCGCTCTCCTCCAGCAGCGCGGCGAATTCCTCCTGGAACTCCGGCGGCTGGATCTCGAGGTTGGCGCCGTGCAGGTAGATCGTTGCGTCGACGTCATCGTCGGCGAGGCGTTTGGCGGCTTGGAGGACGACGTTGACCCCCTTGTAGTGGCTGAACTGGCCGAAGAAGCCGAAGCGATTGCGCTTTTTCCGCCGCGGGTTGGCGGGCTCGTAGGAGAGCGGCAGGCGGCCGTACTCCTCGACCTTGATCTTCTCGGTCGGGATCCCCCAGTCGACGTAGCGGTCCCGCAGCTGCGCGCTCGGGGCGATGAAGAGGTCGACGTGCTCCATGTGCGACTGGATCAGGCGCTTGCGCATGAAGAACTCCTGCGGAGAGACGTCGGGGAAGCACTCGTGGCAGCGGCGCGGCGACTCCTCCAGGCAGGGCTCTTCGTCGGTCGCCCGCAGCAGCTGGCCGTGGCGGTGGCAGATCGGCAGGAACTCGTGCAGCGTGTAGACGATCGCCGCCTCGGGGAGGGTGTTGCGGACCTCGCGGATCGCTTCGAGGCCGATGAACAGCGTGTGCTGGAAATGGACCACGTCGGGCTGCTGAGCGACGAGGAAGTCGCGCAGATGAGTGGTGATCGTCGACTTCTCGCGGGTCGAGTTGAGCAGCCAGTCGAAGTCGTTCAGCTCGGTGTAGAAGAAGTACTGCCCCGGGTCGTTGGCGTCGACCCCGGTCAGCAGGGTCCCCTCGTGGTAGCGCGAGGAGGTCGAGAATGGCGGGCCGGTGCGGGCGAGGAAGAGCGACTCCCACTCGCTTTCGTCGCGCATCGCCTCGTGCAGCTCGAAGGCGTAGGCCTCGGCGCCGCCGGGGCGGATCACGGGGTGGTTGTGCGACACGTAGAGGACCTTCTTCGGACTCAGTTCCATGCGGCCTCCTTCGACCGGAGCGAGATTGGGGTTGAGGTTCTGGAGCCGTCTGGCAGCTCGTAGAGGACGCAGATACGACTGCGGACGGCAAGTCGGCGGCAGCTGCCGTCGAGGAAAGCGGCAAGGGCGGGGCGCCGGGCGACCGTCCACAACAGCGCGGCGGGCACGACTAGGTAGCGGACTCCTTCGCCGCCGAGGGTCCGCAGCCGGGAGACGGCGTGCCGGCCTTCGTCGGCCTCCAGCGGCAGGTGCCGGCCAGCGGCGTCGTGGGGGAAGTGCCAGGCCGGGCGGCCGAGGTCGAGCAGGGCGTCGTCGCCGTCGCTCAGCACCAGCACCACCTCGTCCTCCGGGAGCAGGCTGCCGAGCAGGGCCCGAGTAGCCGGCAGGCAGCGCCGCTGCAGCTCTCCCGCCGCGAGATCGGGGACCGCGCGCGGCGCCGCCGCCGGCAGCTCCAGCAGGCGGTAGACCCGGCAGACCTCCTCCGGCGCGTCGAGCCGCTCATAGCGGCCGCGCAGGTGCAGCTCCAGCTCCGGGTAATGCTCCAGCCACCAGTAGTAGATCGCGGGCAGGACCAGATAGGCGCCGCCGGCGCCGCGCAGCGCCTCCAGGTGCTCGACCGCCCAGGCGCCGTCGATCGGGTGGTGGCCCGCGTACTGGCCGCTGCCGGAGCGGGGGAAGTGCCAACCGCTGCGCCCGTCGAAGCGGACCAGGTTCTCATCACCCTTGCTGACCACGAGCACGACCGCCCCGACCGGGGTGATCTCCTCGACCAGGGCCGCGACCCGCGGCGCCAGCTCCTCATAGGCGACGTTGCCGCCGACCACGGTCAGGCTCATCGGCTCGCCTCCGTCGGCACCGGGCTCGGCCCCAGCGCGTAGATCGCGCAGGACTCGTGCCGCTCGCCGCTCGCCCGGTCCGCGAGGTGCGCGGCCAGGCCGCGGTAGTGCTCGAGCCACCAGGCCTCGGCGGCGGGGACGACGAGGTATTCGGCGCCGACCGCCCGCTCGGCCTCGAGCAGGGCGATCGCCTCCTCCTCGTCGGCGGGATGGCGGCCGAGGTAGCGGCCGTCCGCGCCGCGGGGGAAGTGGAGGCACTCGCGGCCGCGGGCCCGCAGCAGCTCGGCGTCGCCGCGGCTGACGACCAGCGCCCGCGCGCCCTCGGGGAGGGTGCGCTCGACCTGCTCGCGGACAGCGGCGACGACGCGCTCGTAATCGAGCGCCGCCGGCTCGACCTCGATGCCGCGGTCGGCGAGCTCGGCGCTCAGCCGCGTCAGCTCACGGCCGAGGTCGGCGCTGCGCCGGCCCTGGGCTCGCAGCAGCGGCTCCAGTTCGCCCTCGTGGCCGTCGCTGCGCTCGACGCTAGCCAGCAGCGGCGAGACCGAGATCCGCAGCGGGTGCGCGCTCGGGTACTCGACCTCGATCAGCCCGTCGGCGGCGTAGATCTCGAGGTCGTCGCGGTAAACCCGCGCCCGCCAGCGCTCGCGGTAACGGGCGACGGAGGGCTCGAAGTCCCCGGTCCCGCGAGTGGCCGACTCGAGGTGGGTGACGACGGCCGCGGGGGTGTAGCGCACCTCTCTCCCGGCCTCGCCCAGCCGCAGGCAGAGGTCGACGTCCTCCATCGAGTTGAGGAAGCCTTCGTCGAACCCCCCCACCCGCTCGAAGGCCTCGCGCCGCACCAGCATGCAGGCGCCGGTCACCGCCTGCAGCCGCCGCTTTCGGTTCGGCGCCGGATGGCCGGCTGGGAAGCCGGCGTAGAGGTTGTGGGGGTAGCCGTCCTGGCCGAAGACGACGCCGGCGTGCTGGACGGTGCCGACCGGGTGCAGGAGCTTGGCGCCGACGACCGCCGCCTCGGGATGGGCTTCGGCGCAGTCCAGCAGCGCCGCCAGCCAGCCGGACTGCGGCTCGGTGTCGTTGTTGAGGAAGACGAGGTGCTCGCCGCGGGCCAGCGCCGCGCCGGCGTTGCAGGCGCCGGCGAAGCCGGCGTTTCGCTCCAGGCGCAGAGCACGGATCGCCTCGCCGAAGCCGTCCAGCATCCGCGGAGTGCGGTCCTCGGAGGCGTCGTCGACGACGATCGCCTCGCAGCCGGCCGGGAGGTCGGCGAGGAGCAGCCGCAGGCAGCGCTCGGTGAGGCCGGCGCGGCCGTGTACCGGCACCACCACCGAGGCCCTGATCGCGGCGGTCATCCCCCGCCTCCGACCAGGCGGTAGATCGCCCCGGCGCGGTCGTCGGAGACCACCGGCTCGTAGTTGGCGTCGAGGTGCTCGCGCAGTCCCTCGTAGTGGCGCAGCCACCAGAGATAGGTCGGCGGGACGACGAGGAACTCGGCGCCGCGGTCGCGCAGCGACTCGAGGTGGGCGATCGCCTCCTCGCTGTCGGCGGGATGGTGACCGGCCCAGGCCCCGTCGGGAGCCTGCGGGAAATGCTCGGCGCGGCGGCCGTTCAGCTGCAGCAACTCCTCGTCGCCGCGGCTGATCACCAGCACCGTAGAGCCACCCGGCACCGCCGCCTTGACCGCCTCGCGCACCTGTTCGGCTTCGCGGCTGTAGCGAGGGTTGGGGCGACGGCCGTAGGGCTGCCAGGGTCGGCCCCACTTCTCCGCGTAGCGGCGCTGATTGGCCTCGAGGATCCGCGTGTACTCGCCGCTGGGAACCAGCGCCCCGAAGGAGGCCTCGCCGAAGTGGTGGACGGCGACGTCGTCGGCGCAGCGCAGCTCGTAGCCGGCCCGCCGGGCCCGCTCGGCGTAGTCGTCGTCCTCGAGCAGCCCGATCTCGTAGCCCTCGTCGAGCGGCCCGAGGCGGAGGTGGGTCTGCCGCCGCATCGCTAGGCAGAACATCGCCGGAGTGCCGATCGCCAGCCACTCGCCGGCGTGCTCGCGCGCCCGCCGGGCGGCGAACTCGAGGAACTCGCCCCAGGTCCGGTAGTCGGCGTCGACCTCGGCCTCGTTGCCGATCCGGTTGGTCACCGGGCCGACGAAGCCGACCGCCGGGTCGGCGAGGTGCCGGCGCAGGCCCGCCAGCCAGCCCGGCGGCGTCATCGTGTCGTTGTTGAGGAGGACGAGGTGGTCGCCGCCGGCCAGCGCCAGCCCCTGGTTGCAGGCCGGAGCGAAGCCGACGTTCGTGCCGTTGAGCAGGACCCGGACCCGGGCGTCGCGCTCGGCGAGGCGGGCGAGGTAAGCCGGGGTGCCGTCGCCGGAGCCGTTGTCGACGACGATCAGCTCGAACTCGCCGTCGGTGTTGGCGAGGACGGTGCGCAGGCAGAGCCGGGTGAAGACGAGGTTGTCGTGGGTGACGACGACGATGCTGGCGCTCTCGCCCGCGCTCGCCGACCCGCGCTCGCAGCGCGGGATCGGGGCCGCCAGCGCCGCCTCGACGGTCTCCCGCGGCAGCACCGTCGGGCGCCGCGAGACCGGCTCCAGCGGCAGCGAGTCGGGGAAGACGCCGGTGGCCCTCGCCCGCGCCGACCCGGGCCGGCCGACCCCGAGGTCGTCGAGCAGCCGCCCCAGCACCACCTCGTGGTTGAAGTGCTCGCGGGCGAGCTCGCGAGCCGCCGCGGCGTGGCGGCTGTAGTCGCCGCCGATCTCCTCGACCGCCGCCAGCGCCTCGTCGGGGGTTTCGAACCCGAACAGCCCGGCGCCGGTCGGCAGGACGTTGGAGAAGCCGGTCTCCTGGGTGATCACCGGCCGCCCGGAGGCGAGGTAGGTGGCGCTGCGGTCGCTGAACCAGCCGGTCCGCAGGCGCACGTTCTGCTCCTTGGCGACGGTGAACTCGCCGCGCGAGGCGCCGATGTAGTCGCGGTAGCGGTCGATCCCGCGCGAGATCTCCATCCCGTCACGCACCCGCCAGCCGCGCTGGCGCAGCATCTCGCGCTCGGAGTCCTCGCAGCTGCTCAACGCCAGCTCGAAGGCGGCGCCGCTGCGCTCGGGCAGGTCGAGGTGGCGGAGGAACTCCTGGTGCTTGCTCCAGGTGTAGCGCTCGCCCTCGAAGGTGACGTCGCGCCACTCCTGGCGCCAGTTGCCGATGGTCGTGAAGACGTCGGCGGGCTGCGGCGAGCGGTCGGGCCAGAGGTCGAGGAGGACGGGCTGGCGGGTGGGCTTGAACTGGAACCGCTCGCTGCGTGGCAGACGGCAGTCCTCGCCCTCCCAGTTCTCGGCGAAGGTGAAGAAGGCGCAGTGCGGCTCGAGAAAGTCGACGGTCTCCTGCAGCCCGTGCTGCAGCTCCAGCTGCAGCTGCACCGGGTCGGTCTCCAGATAGACCAGCCGCCCGGTCGCGGCCAGCTCCGGGTAGGGCATGGTGCCGCCGTGGAGGTTGATCAGCAGGTCGGCCGAGCCGTAGAGCCGTTCCAGTTGGGTTTCGCTCATCCCGAAGCAGCGGCCGTCGTCGTGCAGCGCCCGGAAGGCCCAGCGGTCGGCCATCCCGAAACGCCGCATCAGCGAGCCGATGTACTCCGCCGCCAGCGCCGAGCTGTCGTCGTCGGGGTCGGTCATCAACATCGACGGCGTCCGCGCGTGGGTCTCGACGTAGTAGGCCTCGCAGCCGAGGCGCTCGAAGCCGAGCAGATAGTGGAGGTTCTGCCAGGCGACGCCGGCCACCGGCATCTTGGTCATCATCCCCAGCAGGACGACCTTGGGCGGGCTCACGAGAGCTGCCTCCAACTGCCGCCGTCGCCGTTGCCGCCACCGTTGCCGCCCGCCGGCGGCTCGGGCTCGGGCTCGGGCTCGGGGAGGGTCGGGGAGCCCGCCTCGACCAGCGCGGGCTCGGGGGGCGGGGGCGTCGCCGCGCGCTTGCGGCCCCGCTCGCGCGTCTGGGCCCGGTGCAGGCCGGTGTAGACGCCGCCGCGATCGACCAGCTCCTCGTGGGTGCCGCGCTCGACGATCCGCCCGTCCTCCATGACCAGGATCTGGTCGGCGTGGCGGACGGTCGAGAGCCGGTGGGCGATCATGAACGAGGTCCGCCCCTCCATCAGCACCTCCAGCGAGTCGAGGATCACGTCCTCGGTCTTGGAGTCGATCGAGGAGGTCGGCTCGTCGAGGATCAGGATCGGAGCGTCCCGGAGGAAGGCGCGGGCGACGCAGATCCGCTGGCGCTCGCCACCGGAGATCTGGGCGCCGCGCTCGCCGAGGATCGTGTCGTAGCCGTCCGGCAGCCGCGAGATGAAGTCGTGGGCGTTGGCCGCCCGGGCGGCGGCTTCGATCTGCTCGTCGCTCGCCTCGAGGCTGCCGTAGCGGATGTTCTCGCCGATCGTGCCGGAGAACAGCAGGGGGTCCTGGAGGACGACGCTGATCTGGTCCCGCAGCGAGGCGAGGCTGGCGTCGCGGAGGTCGACCCCGTCGAAGGCGATCCGTCCCTCAACCGGATCGTAGAAGCGGATCAGCAGGCTCATCAGCGTGCTCTTGCCGGCGCCGGTGTGGCCGACCACGGCGACCCGTTCCCCCGGCGCCGCCCGGAAGGAGATGTCTTCGAGCGTGCGCTTGCGGCTGGAGTAGGCGAAGGAGACGTTCTCGGCGGTGACCCAGCCGGAGATCCGGCCGAGGTCGACCGCGTCCTCGCGCTCCTTCACCTCCGGCTCCATGTCCAGCAGGCTGAGCGAGGCGTTGAACTGGACCAGCTCCTCGTGGATCATCCCGACGGTCGTGCTCAACTGTTCCAGCGGCCGGTAGACCGAGGCCATGTAGGTGAGGACGACGATCAGTTCGCCGACCGAGAGTTTGCCCTGCATCACGTGCCAGGCGCCGACGCCGAGGATCAGCGAGAGACCGGCGGCACTGGCGGTCTGCACGCCGAGCGTGTAGAGGCTCTGGCTGACAGTCAGCTTCACCCGTTCGTCGACCGCGACCTTGCCCTGCTCGCGGAACTTGCGGTGCTCGTGGTCCTCGCGGCCGAAGGTGACGATCACCCGCAGCATCGACATCGCCTCGTGGACGATCGAGAGCGAGCGCCACTCGAGCTCCTGGACACGCTGCAGCCGCGGCACGATCCGCTTCCCGTAGACGCCGAAGGACCAGAACAGCAGCGGCACCACGACCAGCGAGAGTGCCGCCAGTTCCCAGTCGATCAGGGCGGTGATGACCAGCATCCCGGCCAGGGTCATCAGCGCCTCGGCGACCGGCGGGATGACCATCACGATCGTCCCGACCGCCGCCGCCTGGTTGTTGATCTGGCTCATCAGCGCCCCGGTCTGGCGCTGGTCGTGGAAGGTCAGCGAAAGCCGCTGGACATGGTCGAAGAGGTCGCTGCGCAGGTCGAGGACCATGTTCTGCTCGGTCTTGGAGCCGAGGTAGTGGTTGAGGACGGTGAAGCCGTTGCCGGCAACGACGATCGCGAAGCGCAGCAGCAGCATCGAGAGCAGGAGCACGATTGCCTCGGGGTTTTCGCCGAAGACCTTGGCGACGAACCCGCCCCCGCTTTCTTCGTTCAGGACCTGGTTGAGGATCACCGCCAGCGGCCACGGCTCGGCGAGCCCGAAGACCGCGGCGAAGACGGTCGCGCCGGTGAGGATGATCAGCGTTTTGCGGTAGGGGCGAAGGTAGGGCTTCGCCCGCGGCAGCGCTTTCCACAGGTCCCAGGCCCCCTGCCGTTTCTCGCCCTCGCCCTTCTTGCGCCCGGGCCCCTCGCCGGGGCTGCTCCGCATCGGGATCGGGCCCATCCAAGGGCTCATCGCCGCTCCTCCATCGCCGCCAGGCCGAGGCGGGTCTCGGCCCGGGAGCTCGGGGCGCTGGCCGGCGAGGCGGGCTCGTCGGCCTCGACCTCTTCCAGCCCTTCGAGCTCCGCGACTGCCAACCGGGTCGCCGTCGCCATCCCCTCCAGGCCGACGGCGACCATCAGGACCGCGCCGAAGGCGAGCGCGATCGCGATCGCCGGCTCGCCCTGCTGAACGGCGACCAGGGCAAGGAGGGTGGGGATCAGGACCACGAGCCGGATGGTGGTGGTGGTTCGCGGCCAGACTCGCGCCCGCAGGAGCTGGCGGCCGTTGCCGTGCTCCTCGACCGCGGTGCGGATTTTGACCCCGCCGAGGGCGGCGGCGCGGAGGTCGAGGTCCCAGCGGTCGAAGGGCCCGCCGCTGCGGACGAAGCCGCCTGCCGCGGCGAGGCCGTCCTGCAGTCGCTCGACCCAGTCCTGGGGCTCGCGCCAGTGCTCGCTCCAGACCTCCACGGTCCGCGGCCAGGGCAGGGTCAGCCTGGTGCGGGTGCGGCGGCGCCAGGGCGAGAGCCCGTGGCGCAGGCGCCCGGCCAGCCGCACCAGCGGCTGCAGGAGAAAGAGCAGGGCCGTGACCGCGCGCCGCTTCAGTGTCTCCCCCAGCGGCCTGCCCGGCACGCGGTGGTGGGCGCGCCAGCCGTTGCCGAGCGCGGCGCAGACGATCCAGGCGATCGCCCCGAGGAAGGCGGGGGCGGCGACCAGCAGCGGCGACCAGAGCAGGCCGAGGACGGAGATCGCGCCGAGCAGGGCGACCAGCAGCAGGCCCTCGGGGGCGAGGAGGATCCCGGAAACCGTCCCCGGCGAGTCGTAGATCGACTGGAAGAGACCGCCGCCCCAGGTGCCGTAGCGGACCAGCGAGCGCCGGCCCGGCGTCTGCGCCACCGGCGCCTCGTAGATCCGCCCGCTCCAGCGCGAGGCGCCGGCGCGGTTGTAGTGGCTCGGCCACTTGCGCTCGAGCAGCGCCTCGGCCTTGCCGTAGCCGTACTGCTGGCGCAGGTAGCGGCGGATCGAGTCGCGGCGCCGGTGCATGACGACGGCGCCGGCGCTGAAGCCGAGGGTGCGGTTCGCCTTCTGCAGGCGCCAGCAGAGGTCGACGTCGTCGCCGGCCGCCTCGAAGCGCTCGTCGAAGCAGCCGACCTCCTCGAGCACGTCCTTGCGGAAGGCCATGTTGCAGCCGGGGACGTGCTCGGCCTCGCGGTCGGAGACGAGGACGTGGATCGGCCCCCCCGGCGCGGCGGCGACGCATTCGGCGATGAAGCCGTCGTCCTCGGGCGGGATGTTGGGGCCGCCGACGCCGGCGTGGCCGTTGGCACGGAGCAGGGCGGCGACGTAGTGCAGCCAGTCGGCGTCGGGGTAGGCGTCGTCGTCGAGGAAGGCGACGATCTCCCCCCGGGCGGCCTCGATTCCCTTGTTGCGCGCGTGGCCGAGGCCGCGGTGCTCGGTCTGGATCAGGGTGGCGTCGTGGCGGCGGGCGATCTCGGCCGAGGCGTCGCCGGAGCCGTCGTTGACGACGATCGTCTCGTAATCGGGATAGGTGAGGTCGCCGAGCCGGGCCAGGCACTCGTCGAGGGTGCGCTGGCCGTTGTGGGTGCAGACCACCACCGAGACCGACGGCCAGGGGCCCCCCGGTGCGAACGGCACCGCGGCGTAGGCGTTGCCGACCGCCTCCAGCGCGGGCTTTGGCTCCCGCTCGCGGTCGACGAGGCCGAAGTCCCAGTCGCGCACCTCGTGGCCGCCGCGGTGCCACTCGTCGGTCCAGGAGAAGACGAAGGTGCCGGCGGCGCCGGTGGCGAAGGCGTGGCGGACCTGCCACTCCAGGGTCCGGGCCTGGGGACCCGGGCCGTTGCGCTGGCTGTCGATCCCGAACTCGGTGATCAGCAGCGGCCGGTCGCCGGAGAGGTTTTGCAGGCGGGCCATGTAGGACTCGAAGGCCCCCTCCTGCTCGAGGAAGACGTTGAAGGCGGTGAGATCGAGGAAGGGGAGCTCGAGGTACTCGGTCGAGGGGTAGTTGACGTAGGTGACCAGCCCCTCGGGGTCGGCCGATTTCGCCTCCCAGTAGAGGCGCTCGAGGAAGCGCTCGACCGGGCGCTTGCCGTGCCAGCGGACGATCGGGGCCGGGATCTCGTTGCCGATCGAGTAGCAGAGGATCGCCTCGTGGCCCTCGCAGGCCCGCACCTCCTCGGCGAGGCGGGCCGCTATCCGCTGCCCCCGCTCGCGGTCGTCGAGGAAGGCGACGTGTTGCTCCCAGGCGAAACCCGCCATGACCCGGATGCCGTGCTCGAGCGCCGTGTCCAGCAGCCAGGCCGGCGGCGGCACGTAGGTCCGGACCGCGTTGATCCCGGCGGCCGCCATCGCCGCGAAGTCCTCGCGCACCCGCGCGCGGGCAGGGAACTGCGATCCGCCCTCAGCGCGGAAAGTGCCGTAGGTGACCCCTCGGACGTGGAACTTCTCCTGTCCGATGTGTACCGAGCGTCCATGGACGCGGGGTCGTCGGTCTGCCGGTCGAAAAGCGGTAACTGGAACTCCCCCGTCTTGGAGAACAGTAGGAACATCGTGCTTATCGACTGGTGGTGCTCGTCCAACCCGTCATGCAGGTTCTCTCCCAAGCCCACCTGCTCGACGCATCTGCAACTTTACGCGATTTCGTGACGAATTGGACAGTTATTCCATTCAAAAATTAGACTTAGGTACTAGAAGAGTTTCGGCGTAAAGCGGCACTGCGCGGGAGTGCCGAGCCTTGAACTGGACGCTCTGTCTAACTCATGGCGCGGGCGATGACCACGCGCTGGATCTCGTTCGTGCCCTCGTAGATCTGGGTGATCTTCGCGTCGCGCATCATCCGCTCGACCGGGTACTCGTTGACGTAGCCGTAGCCGCCGAGGACCTGGATCGCCTCGACCGTGACCTTCATCGCGTTGTCGGAGGCGAAGAGCTTGGCCATCGAGGTCCACTTGCCGAGGTCGGCGGGGCGCTGGGGCTTGTCGGCCACCGAGCAGGCTTTGTAGAGGAGCTCGCGGGCGGCGGCGGTGCCGGTCTCCATGTCGGCGAGCTTGAACTGGATCGCCTGCAGCTGGTTGATCGGCTTACCGAAGGCGATCCGCTCGGCGGCGTAGCCGTTGGCGTAGTCGGTCGCGCCCTGGGCGATGCCGACCGCCTGGGCGGCGGCGCCGAGGCGGGTCCGCTCGAGCGTGCCGAGGGCGACGGAGAGGCCCTTGCCCTCCTCGCCGATCAGGTTCTCGTGCGGGACGCGGACGTCGGTGAAGGTCGGCGAGCCGGTCGGCGAGCCCTTGATCCCGAGCTTGTGCTCGAGCTTGCCGGGGTCGAAGCCGGGCGCGTCCTTCTCGACGACGAAGGCGCTGGTGCGGCGGTTCTCGCGGTCGGTGGTGGCGAAGACGACGTAGAAGTCGGCGATCGTGGCGTTGGAGATCCAGGCCTTCTGGCCGTTGATCACCCAATCGTCGCCGTCGCGGACGGCGCTGGTCCGCATCGCCGCCGGGTCCGAGCCGGCCTCGGGCTCCGAGAGCGCGAAGGCCGGCGACCACTCGCCGCTGGCGCACTTCGGCAGCCAGCGTTGCTTCTGCTCCTCGGACCCGAACAGCTGGATCGGCAGCGTCCCCAGCTCCTGCACCATCAGCATCAGCGCCGAGGAGGCACAGGCCTTGGCGATCTCCTCGACCGCCATCTGCAGCACCAGGGTCCCGGTCCCCGTCCCGCCGTACTCGGCGGCGAAGGGCAGGCCGAGGATGTCGTGGGAGGCGAGCAGCTCGCGCAGGTCCCAGGGGTATTCGCTCTTGCGGTCGATGTCGCCGGCCCGCGGCGCGATCTTGTCCTGGGCCAGCCGGCGAACCATGTCGCGCAGGTCGAGCGCCTCCTGGGAGATCTCATAGGCGGGGGTGACGGTGTCGACGCTCATTCGTTCCTTTCTCAATCGTCGTTTCCACCCTTTTGGTCCCTATGGGAACCCAAGAGGTGGAAACGATCCAACATCGGACTTAGAAGACGGGTGACTCGGTGTAGGTCCCGAAGACCTCTTGCATCGCGGCGATCATCTCTCCCTCGGTCGCCTGGACGCGGGCCGCCTCGACGATCGGCCCCATCAGGTTGCCCTCGCCCGCGGCGGCGCGCTTCAGCTCGGCCAGGGCGGCCTCGACCGCGGCGCCGTCGCGGGCGGCCTTGGTCGCCGCCAGCCGGTCGACCTGCTTGCCTTCCAGCGAGGGGTCGATCTTCAGGATCGGCATCGCCTCTTCGTCGTCTTCGACGAAGTCGTTGACGCCGACGACGATGCGGCGGCGTTCGTTCAGCTCCTGCTGGTAGGTGAAGGACGACTCGGCGATCTCGCGCTGGGGGAAGTTGCGGCGGATCGCCTCGACCATCCCCCCCAGCTCGTCGATCCGGGCGAAGTAGCCGTAGGCCGCCTGCTCCATCTCGTCGGTCAGCTTCTCGACGAAGTAGGAGCCGCCGAGCGGGTCGGCGGTGTTGGCGACGCCGGTCTCGGTGGCGATGATCTGCTGGGTGCGGAGCGCCACCCGCACCGCCTCCTCGGTCGGCAGCGCCAGCGCCTCGTCGAAGGAGTTGGTGTGCAGCGACTGGGTCCCGCCCATCACCGCCGCAAGCGCCTCCAGCGCGGTGCGGACAACGTTGTTCAGCGGCTGCTGCGCGGTGAGGCTGACGCCGGCGGTCTGGGTGTGGAAGCGCAGCCGCAGCGACTCCTCCTTCTGGGCGCCGTAGGTCTCCTTCATCTCCCGCGCCCAGATCCGGCGCGCCGCCCTGTACTTGGCGATCTCCTCGAAGAAGTCGATGTGGGAGTTGAAGAAAAAGGAGAGACGCGGGGCGAAGTCGTCGACGTCGAGGCCACGTTCGATCGCCCGCTCGACGTAGGTGAAGCCGTCCTTGAGAGTGAAGGCGAGCTCCTGCTGGGCGGTCGACCCTGCCTCGCGGATGTGGTAGCCGGAGATCGAGACGGGATGCCAGCGCGGCATGTTCTCGGTGCACCACTCGATCATGTCGGTGACCAGCCGCATCGCCGGCTCGATCGGGAAGCACCACTCTTTCTGGGCGATGTACTCCTTGAGGATGTCGGTCTGGATCGTGCCGCCGAGCTTCTCGGCCGGGACCCCCTGCTTCTCGCCGACCAGCACGTAGAAGGCGAGCAGGATCGCCGCCGGGGCGTTGATCGTCATCGAGGTGGTGACGCCGCCGAGCGGGATCCCCTCGAACAGCCGCTCCATGTCGGCGAGGGTGTCGACGGCGACGCCCTCGCGGCCGACCTCGCCGAGGCTGCGCTCGTGGTCGGAGTCGTAGCCCATCAGGGTCGGCATGTCGAAGGCGGTCGAGAGACCCGTCTGGCCGTGGTCGAGCAGGTAGTGGAAGCGCTCGTTGGTCTCCTCGACGGTGCCGAAGCCGGCGAACTGGCGCATCGTCCACAGCCGCCCCCGGTACATCGAGGGATACGGGCCGCGGGTGAAGGGGTAGGAGCCGGGCTCGCCGAGCTTCTCCCCGGCCTCGCCCTCGAGGTCGGCCTCGGTGTAGAGCGGCTCGATCTCCTGCCCGGAGATGGTCGAGAACTCGGCCTCGCGTTCGAGGCGCTTTTCGTCGGCGGTCTGGCTCACGAGCCAGTAAGTCTGACAGCGGGTTCAGCCAGCCGCCACGGCGCGCAGCGGCGCAACCCAGACTTCTTCGAGGAAGTCGCTCAGCTCGTCGTTCAGCCGCTCGGGGCTGAGCCGCCACTCGAGGATCGAGTTCGCTTCGACCAGGCGCGAGTTCGGCAGCTCTTCGAGCAGCATCCCGGAGTCGCTGAACGGGTGCAGCGGGTCGCGCGGATGACCGACGACCAGGGTCTGGTGGTCGATCTTCACCCGCTCCTCGCGGTGCGGCGCCGTCTCCCCCAGCAGCAGCCCCTCCAGTACCGCCTGCGAGGGGCCGGGTCGCTGGCGCACCCAGTCGAGACCGATGTCGACCAGGTAGTTGGTGCGCGGAATCCCCCGGGTGAGCAGCGAGAGACCCTCGAAGAGCGGCCGGCCGAGCTTCAGCCCCAGGAGTACCGGCGTGAAGGCCCCGGCGACGACCGAGAGCGCGTTGTCGAGGACCGGCATCTCGATGAACAGTGCCCGCGCCCGGTCGGGGTAGCGGACCGCGACCTCGAGGGCGATGTTGGCGCCCAGCGAGGTGCCGCCGATCACCGCGCTCTCCTCCTCGAGGTGGTCGAGCAGCGCCACCACCTGGCGGGCGAAGAGCGGCATCGAGTAGAGCCGCAGGTCCTCGGGCCGGTCCGAGCGCCCGTGGCCGAGCATGTCGACGGTGACCACCCGGTTGCCCCGCTCCGCCAGCTCCGGTCCCAGCCGGTCGAACATGTGGCGATTCATCAGCAGCCCGTGGACGAGGACGATCAGCCGCTCGCCCGACCCGTAGCTGTCGTAGCCGATGCGGTGACCCTCGTAGCGAAACTCTCCCATGGGCCAATGCTAGCCGCGGGGCGCTTTTACGTCCCTATGGAGCGGAAAGGCGCCCCGTCTACGTGTGCGGAGACATCAGCGCGACCGGCACCGAGAGCCCTGCGCCGCGGCGCAGGGTGGCGATCCGGCGGCCCGGCTGGACGGCGTCGCGGACCGCGCCGACGCGGTCCTCGCCGAGGTGGGCGACGGTGCGCTCGAGGTCGGGGGCGACGAAGGCAAGGCCCCAGAAGAACGCCGGCCGGTCTCCCCCATGGCGCTCGGTCGCCTCCCGCGGCTCCTGGACGACCTCGAGGATCGCCGGGCCGAGGCGGAAGAATGCCTGGCGCGGGGCGCCGGCCGGGGTCGGCTCCTCGCGGACGCGGCGCAGGTCGAGCCCGGCGGCCACGAGCGCCGCCACGGTGCGGTCGAGGTCGGAGCTGATCGCGACCACGTGGTCGATCGCGGCGACGCCGTTCGGGTGCCTGGGGGCAGCCGGCGGCGCCTGGTCGCTGGCAGAGGTCGACAACCCGTCCATGACCAGTGAGCCGATACCGCGCAGTGACCATCCGATGAGACCTCGCCGGCCTGGCTTCGGTTCGAACCGAAGCCGCACATCTCCGATCACGCACTGCTCTCCCGAGATCTCAAACCCACACTGACGCCAGGCCGAAGGAGAATCTGCGACCGAGAGCTGATCGAGGACGACCGTCATCTACACGCCCTCGCTTGGCAGGAGGTCAACAGCACGACGGTGCAACGATCGGGCTAGGTTTTGCCTTTGCGCGGTGCCGAGGACCCCTTAATCAGGCGCTCGACTTCCTCATCGATCAGCGGACCGCGACCGTTACCGATGTGCGAAAGGTCGGCAGGCTCCTCAGGTGAATCGATTAGGTAAGGGCTGTCGAACAGGCGCTTGATTCCACCACCGGCCGGGATGCGGGAGCCCCGCTGCTTATCGTCCGTCTGGTTGTCGCGCATAGTCATACAGGCCTGTTATCGGCCAGGTACCCGGTTGCCTCAACTATCAATCGTAGCATTTGATGCAAACTTCTCAAGTAAGTTCACCCTATACCCGCAATCGGCGCGAACGTCATGACGTCATTCCTTTTTCCTCCGTCTGCACCTTTGCCTCCTGCTGCTCCGGCGGTCGATTGACCCGGGTCATGTACATCAGCAGCATGAGACTGTTGACAATCGCCAGCCCGAGCAGAAGCCACAGGCTCGGATGCTGGTAGGTCCAACCAGTACAAACACTTTCGACCGTATGACCGGGCCGTGCCGCCACCGTGCTGCAGTTGGTGCCGGCGGCGAGGTTCAGAGCGGCCAGAAGTGGCCACACCCCCGAGAAGGTGGCCAGCATCCGCAAGCCGAACACCGCCTCGTTGGTTGCGGGCTGGGAGATAGGCCTGGCGATATACGCGGCCAGCACGGCCGGCGCCAACAAGAGGACGCTTATCGCGGCGCCGACGTTCTCCAAAAGCGGGTCGGAAAAAGCGCAGATGACACCGAGCACGATCACCGAGAGCACGCTCGCCATCAAACCGGTCCGGACGATGGTGAAGCCGCGTGGCCTCGCGGCGACCTCGACGAATCCGGACTCGTTTACCCGTGAGTAGAGGTGCACCCGCTGGCGACTCGCGGTGCACTGGTCCACCAGGCGAGGCTCGATCACCTGGCCGCTATCCGTCCGCCTTTCGTTGGTCCAGAGTTGGGCCAGGGTGATCTGAAGGCCTTCGGCGGCCTCGACCTCAAAGTGGTACATACCCGCTTCTCCCATCAAGGGAGTACGGATGCGCGATGCCATCGGCCACCACCCGATCCCGCGGGCCAACCACACGACCCATGACCGGTAGCGAACCCCCTCGGGGGGCTTCCCGGCGATCACTCTCGCCCAGGCCCGCACAAACGGCCGCAGCAGTCCCGGCAGCTTCAGTCTCGGCTGATCCCCGTGCTCCTCAAACGTGTACTTGAGGATTCGCCTGACTCCCACCTCTCCCACCAGGGGAACCACCAGGAGGAAAAGGTTCGAAAAGAGATCCAGTGCTTTCATGAACTCCGAATCGCCGGCAAGGAAGTCACGCCACCGAATCGATTTCTCACTCATCTGGGCATGGCAGCGCTGGTTTTCGATCCGCTCGCGAGCTCGTTGCGGGGTGCGCGGGTCGCCCGCGACAACAGCCTTCAGATCCTTGATGACGTCTTCTGGGATCGGGAAGGCGGATTTTGGAAGCGGACTCTCCGGAGATCTCGCCAATGCTTCTCCCAGCACCACGAGGACAGACAGGGAGACGGCCGAGTTCTGGTGGTAGGTAAGAATCGGCATCGCCTTGCCGGTCTCGTCCATCAGGCTGAACTTCACCATCGGTTCCTTGCGCATGAAGGTGAGTGGGACAAGGTGAACCTCCTCCCCGTCGCCATTCATCCCGATCGGCCTGCTGGGCCCGAGCATGAAGTCAACGCTCACCCGCCGCTCGGTCACAACAGGGTCCGAGACCGAGACCGACTCCACTCGCCGGTGGATCCACTCGTCCCTTTTTCGCAGTAGCCGCAGGACGATCGCCCCCATCACCCGATCGCATACCGCTTGACCGCGCAGCGCCTCGTTAAGGACCAGGGGCTTTTCCTCCTGGCGCGTACGGCGCTTGGAGTTCACGGAACCGCCGAATCGACGCTTGGGGAATCGTCCCCTCCCCTGCCTCAATTTCCCCCCCAATCTGGTCACTCAAAGGAGTCCGGCGCCGGCTCCATGGTCAAGAGCAAGTGACTTCTACACTATTTTCAAGCGACCAGGCGTGGACTACCCGGAGGGGGCGACAGTCCTGGCGGGCGCTTGAACTGCCGGCGAGCCGTAGCGCTCGCGCTCGAGGGCGGGGATCACCTTCTCGGTGAACGTCTTGACCAGCTGCGGGTCGAACTGGGTGCCGGCGCCGGCGGCGAGCTCGGCGAGCGCCTGCTCGTTGCTGCGCGCCGCCCGGAAGGGGCGGCCTTCGGTCATCGCGTTGTAGGCGTCGCAGATCAGGATCACGCGGGAGCCGAGGGGAATGTCGCGGCCGGCGAGGCCGTCGGGGTAGCCGCTGCCGTCCCAGCGCTCGTGGGTCGAGCGGACCAGCTTCGCCACCTCGCCTAGGGCGGGGGCGGCTTCGAGGACGCGCTGGCCGATCAGCGGGTGCTTGCGCATCAGCTTCCACTCGTCGTCGGTCAGGTCGCCGTCCTTGTGGAGGATCTCGTCGGGAATCGCGATCTTGCCGATGTCGTGCAGCTCCGCGGCGCGGACGAGCACGTCGCGCTCTTCGCCGTCGAGCGAGACCTGGCGGCCGAAGGTTGCGGCGAGCTGGGCGACGCCGTCGAGGTGGCGCTCGAGCTCGGGCTCGCGCTCGTGCAGGACGCGGAGCAGGACGCCGCGGGTCTGGCTGCTGGCGGAGTCGGCGCGGCGACCCTTCTGCGCGTACATCCGCCGGTCGGCGATCCGCAGCGCGTCGCTGGCGTTGACGACCTCAGCCGGGATCAGCACCTTGCCCCAGGAGGCGCCGATCGAGAAGCCGCGGCCGCGGTCGGAGAGCGCGTCCTCGGCGGTGTGGCAGATCGTTTCGGCCGAGAGGGTGCGGGTCGAGGCGAGGACGCAGAACTCGTCGCCGCCGAGGCGGTAGCCGTGGCCGTAGGGAGCCATCGCCTCGTCCAGCTCGCCGCCGAGGCGGCGCAGCAGGTCGTCGCCGGCGGGATGGCCGAAGCTGTCGTTGTAGGCCTTGAAACCGTCGAGGTCATAGAGAGCGAGGACCATCGACTCCGGCGGGGTGGCCGAGAAGGCGCGCTCGAGGTCGGCCATCAGCGCCCGGCGGTTGGCGAGGCCGGTGAGGGCGTCGGTGACCGCTTCCTCCCGGCTCGCGGCGAGCATCTGGCGGTTCTGGTCGAAGGTGATGACGAGGCGGACGAGGACCGCGAACAGGCAGGCGACGCCGAGGGCGACCGCGGGCGCCCCGATCGCGACGAAGCTGCCGACCGCCAGCAGGGAGACGCCGACCAGCGCCATCAGGATCGGGGCGACGATCCGGCGATCGTCGGCGCGGGCGACCTCGGCGCCCGACTCGGTCGCCGGCAGCCAGGAGGCGAGCGCGAGGAGGAGGAAGGCCAGCGGCCAGCCGACGCTGGCGAGGTTGAGGGCGAAGGTCGACTGTCCGCCGACCGAGAGGTAGACGACGTCGCAGGCGCCGAACAGCAGCAGCGCCGCCGCGATCAGCAGCCAGGTCCCCCCGATCCGCCATTTCGACGCGGCGACCGCGCCGCTGAGCAGACCGAGCAGGACCAGGTCCATGCACGGGTAGGCGAGGCTGACCGCGACCCCCAGCGGGCTGCCGCCGAGGGCTTCGAGGACCGGCGGGAAGATCAGCGCCGCAGCGACCCCGGCGACCGCCAGGGCCCCGATCAGGCCGTCGACCCAGGCCAGCGGCTCGAGGTGGGCGACCCTGGCGCGCAGGAGGAAGACGATCGCGACGAAGCTGGCGGGATAGAAAGAGAGGAAGAGGACGTCCGCCGGCGAGGGAAACGGCGCCGGGCTCGCGTAATAGAGGACGACGGAGTAGTAGGTCTGGCCCAGCGCCCAGAGCAGCAGGCCGCCGCCGAGCCAGAGCCAGGCCTTGCGCTCGGCCTCGATCCTCGCCGCCCGCCAGAGGACGATCGCCGCGGCGCCGAGGACGACGGCGTCGTAGACCCAGCGTCCGACCGCGTCCTGCAGCGATTCGCCGCCGAGCGTCCAGAGGATGACCGCCGCGTACAGCGAGAGCAGGCCCGCGAGGAGGGCAACAGCGACAAACGCGATTTTGCGCGACCGATCGGGCCGCTTAGACGATTTGTCCACCGCCACTACATCGGCCGGTTTTTTTAATCACTTGAGCGTCGCGGCAGCGCCCCCTCGCCGGCTACGGGCCGATCACCTGGACGATCGACCCTTCGGCGGGCTCGTAGTCCGAGCTGCCGTTGTAGCGGGCGACGACTTCGTGAGTCCCGGGCGCGAGCGATTTCAGCGGGTAGCTGGCGCTGCCACTGGAGAGAGGCACCGTCGCCAGGACGGCTTTGCCCTCGAGGAAGGTCACGGTTCCGGTGGGTGCGCCGCCGCCCGGGGCCTGCGCTTTCACGGTCGCTTTGATCGACGCCGAGGAGCCCGACGGCGCTGGGTTTTTGCCGCTGGTCACCGTCACCGCGGTCGCCGCCTTGGTCACCGCCTGTTCGAGTCCCGCCCCGCTCGGCTCGTAGCCGGGGTCGCCGCTGTAGCTGGCGGTGATCTGGTGCACGCCCGGCTCGAGCGATTTGAACGCGTATTTCGCCGTCGAGCCCGAGAGCGGGACGACGGCGAGGACGGTTTCGCCCTCGCGGAAGGTCACCGTCCCGGACGGCGTGCCGCCGCCAGGAGAGACCGCTTTGACCACCGCTTTGAGGGTGCCGGAGGACCCGTAGGGGGCGGGGTTGAGGGTGCTGGTCAGGTCCAGCGTGGTTTCAGCCTTCGTCACCACCTGGGTGAGATCCCCCGAGGAGCCTTCGAATCCGGAGCCGCCTTCGTAAGTGGCGTGGATCGGGTAGCTGCCGGGCGTTAGCGCTTTCAGCGGGAATCTCGCGACCCCGGCCGAGAGCGGCACGCTCGCCAGCGCTTCTTCGCCATCCCAGAAGGTGACGACCCCGGTCGGCGTGGCGAGCGACGGCGCCGCGGCGTCGACGGTCGCCTTCAGCGTCCCGGCGGACCCGTACGGGGCGGGGTTGAGGGTGCTGGTCAGGTCCAGGGTGGTCTGCGCCGGCACGATGGTCTGCGTCAGCGGCGCGGATGCGCTCGCCAGGTAGTTAGGGTCGCCGCCGTAGGAGGCGGTGATCGCGTGGGGCCCGACCGGCAGCGATTTCAGCGGCAGGCTGGCGCTGGAGCCGGACATCTGCACGGTCGCGAGGACGGTTTCGCCGTCGCGGAAGGTCACCGTTCCGGCCGGGGTCCCGGTCCCCGGAGCGACCGCTTTCACCGTTGCTTTCAGGCTTCCCGACGCACCGAAGGGAGCGGGCTCGAACGGGCTGGAGACGGTCACTTCGGTTTCCGCCTTATCGACCACCTGGATGACCGCTTCCGATTCGCCCGGGCCGTAGTAGGAATCTCCGCTGTAGCGGGCGAACACGGGATGTTTGCCGGCCCCGAGGGTGGTCGTGTTGAAGGTGGCGGTCCCTTTGCTGAGGTTGACGACGGCGAGAGTGTTGGAACCCTCGACGAAGGCGACGGTTCCCAGCGGAGTCGGTCCGCCCCCGAGCGGCGGCAGCACTTTCGCCGTGAAGGTGACTTTCTGCCCGCGCACCGAGGGGTTCGGCGAGCTGGCGATGGCGACCGGCGGCGCGTGGTCTTCGACCACGACCGTGTTCGGGAAGCCCATTTCCACGACCTGACCGGCATCGAGGATCGTCGAGTTGAGGGCGGCGTCGACCAGCCTGATTTCGGAGATGGTCCACGGACCGGTCTCGCTGGATTCTTCGAAGGGGACGGAGAGGAGATAGTCGCCGGAGTTGGCGGTCCCGGCGATGCGTTCGAATTCCGCCCCGGAGGTCGACTGCGAGCCGCTCGGGGAAATGAAGGTGACGGTGCCGTGGGAGAAGCCGGAGAGGTTGTCTTCGACATGGGCTCGCACCGTCACCAGTTCGGTGGCGCTCGAGGTGTCGATCGCGTCCGGTTCGATCGAGAGTTCGGTCAGGGTCGGGCCATCGGTGTCGGCCCCTTCGCCGGCGACGGTCACGGTGTGCTGCCAGCCGAGTTCTTTCAGGTCGGCCTCTTTGATCGCGGTTTCGTTGAAGGGCGCGTCGTAGAGGTAGATCACTTCGACGGCATACGTCCCCGGTTCGCTGAACTGCGGGAAGGTGGCCCGAATCCGGTAGTCCCCGGCGTTGGCGTTGCCGGAGACCCGTTCGAAGTCGAAGGTGGTGAGGAACCGTTCGCCGTTGGGAGCCCGGAAGTTGATCGCGCCTTTCGCGAAGCCCGAGAGATCGTCGCTGATGTTGGCGTAGGCGATGACCGTCTGGGGCGATTTCGAGGTGTCGATCGGCCCCGGTTCGATCCCGAATTCATTCAGGTGCGGACCTTCGACGTCTTCCACCGGTTCTTCTTCGCCGCCCCCGGTGAACTGGAAGCTCAGCGTCGTATCGCCTTCGACGAACGGGACTTCGAAGGCGAGGCGGCCGTAGCCGCTCGGGTTGGGCGGGACGATTTCGCCGACTTCGGTGTTGTTGACGGCCTGGCCGCCGAAGACGGTGAAGCTGACCCTGCCGTCGGCGCCGGTGTGGCCGGTGAGGCCCCCGCGGGTCTGTAGGTAGTCGGCGCTGGCGCCGCCGAGGTCGGCCGGGCGGCTGAGCGTCGGCAGCCCGACGAAGGCTTCGGCGATCGGGCCGCCTTTGGAGTCGAGGGCTTCGATCGTCAGTTGCACGGTGGGCGGCAACTCGAGGTCGAGCGTGCGATCGGCTTCGAGTTCGATCGCGGGCACCTGGAAGTACCAGCCCGGGGGCAGCGAGGGGTTGGCTTTGTTGCCCCCGTTGGCCGAGAGTTCGTAGTTCCCCGGCGGGACCGCGAGGTCGTAGGAGCCGCCTTCGCCGGTGATGCCGTTGGCGGTGGTGCCGTTGCCCAGGCTGCTGTTGGCGCTGATGCTGGCGCCGGGGACCGGGTTGCCGGCGGCGTCGCGCAGGGTGCCGGTGAGGTGGACGAGTGAGGTGTTGGACAGGATGACGCTCAGGGTCCGCGAGCCTTTGACTTCGACTGCGTGGACCGTCGTCGGTTCGAAGCCGCCTGGCGGGTTGAAGCGCACGTCGAAGACCCCGTCCGGCACTTCTAGCGAGTAGGCGCCTTTGGCGTCAACCGTGGTGGTCCCCACCAGTTCTTCTTTCGCCGGGACGGTCACGGTTACGTTCGTTTCCGGCAGCGGTTTCACTTCCCCGCCCGGCGTCTGGCCGCTGACCGTGCCGGAGAGAACGGCGGCCCCGGCCGAAGCGGCGGTGACGAAGCCGCAGGCGAACAGCAGGACGGTGACGAGGGCAGCGACCTGGGGGCCGGTGGGGCGAAGTTTCACGTGAGATCTCCTCGGGTCGAACGACGGCGCCGGGTTGAACACGCGACTTATATCTAGTTCTTAAGAACTCTTATGTATTCGGCCGGGCGAACTCGTCTTTGCGCTTGATCAGCAGCCACTGCGGCTTCTCGCCGCCGCGGGTCCGCTGCAGCGCGAAGCCGCCTCGCAGCTTGGAGCCGTGGAGGACGAAGACGGCGTGGCCGCGCTCCAGCGCCTCGGGCCAGGGAACGCGTCCCCCCTGCTCGTAGCTGCCGCGGTCCCAGATCTTCACCCAGCCCCCGTCGAGCTCTCCCTCGAAGCCGTTGTGCTCGATCGAGTGGTCGGCGACCTCGATCGCGAGCCGCTTCGCGGCCGGGTCCATCGAGGGGCCCTTCGGCACGGCCCAAGAGCGCATCGCCCCGTCGACCTCGAGCCGCAGGTCGAAGTGGTGCGCCCGCGCCTGGTGCTCCTGGACGACGAAGACTCCGGCGCTGACGCCGCGAACCGCGAACTGCTCATGGCCCTCGACCTTCGCCGCCGCGACCTCGACGCCCTCGACCCGCGCGGCAGGAGGCCCCGCCTCGAGGAACTCCACCAGCCCGTCCACCGCCCCTTCGGGCCCCTCGGCGTGGACGAGAACGGTCCCGTCCTCGTCGTTGCGAACCCAGCCGAGAACCCCCTCCCGGCGGGCCCGGCCGACGGTCGCATCCCGGAAGCCGACTCCCTGGACCGCGCCCCGCACCCGTACCCGCGCCGCCTTCGCGTTCTCGCTCATCGCGTCAAGATTGGCAACTCTGCACGGATCGCTGGTACTACCAGGATCACAATGAGATACTCGATTGGTGAGAACGCACGGCTGCATCGAATCCGCAGGCGATCTCGGCGCTCAGGCCCACGCCTGCTGGGGCTACGAGCAACCGGCGGAATTCGTCGATGCGGCGCTCGACTTCTTCACCGACGGCCTGCGTTCCAACCGGCGCCTCGTCTACCTCAGCGGCGAACCGGTGGCCGAGCAGCGCGAGCGCCTCGACCCGCTCGGCGACGTCGGCGGGATGATCGACAGCGGCGCCCTGCATCTCTTCGAGCTCAAAGACCTGTACCGGCTGGGCGAGCCGGTCGACCCCAACGCTCAGGTGGCGCTGTTCACAGCCGCGACCGATGCCGCTCGCGCCGACGGGTTCTCCGGTCTGTCGCTCGCCACCCGGTCCACCGACCTGGTCGCCGCCCCCCGTACCTGGCACGCCCACCTCCGGCTCGAGAGCATGGCCGACCGGATGGCGGCGCCGATGGGGATGTCGGCGCTCTGCGGCTACCAGCGCGATGCCCTGCCGGCAGACGTCCTTGGCGACCTGGCGGCGATTCACCCGACCGCCAACTCGATCGCCGAGCGGGCCCCGTTCCACCTCTTCGGCGAAGCCGGAGGGCTCGTCCTCAGCGGCGAAATCGACCGCTTCTCGAGCTCTGCCCTGGCGCGAGCGCTTGACCACGCCCACGTCCCCGGCGAGCCGACCTCCCTCGACCTCGAGCCCCTCGAGTTCATCGACCACCACGGCTTCGAAACGCTGGCCGCCCACACGCGCCGCCTCGCTGCCAACGGCGGCTGCAGCGTCCACAACCCGCCGCGCATCGTCAACCGTCTCAGCGAGCTGCTCGGGATGGGGCTGTGAATCCGCAGGCCGCACAGGCGAGGGGTTTCCGCCACGAGGCCTTCTTCTACTCGACTGACGAGGAGTTCCTGCAGGGGACCGTCCCCTACCTGGAAGAAGGGATCGGGGCCGGTGAGACGGTCCTGGTCGTCCTCCCGGAGCCGCGCATGCAACTCGTCAAGGAAGCCCTGGGACCCAATGTGGAAGCGGTGGAGTTCTGGTCGATGGGCAACGTCGGACGCAACCCCGCGCGGCTGATCCCGGCCTGGCAGGACTTCCTCTACACCTGCGACCTCAACAGGGGCGTCCGCGGCCTGGGCGAACCGATCTCTCCGGACCGCAGCGCCGCCGAGCTGGAAGAGTGCGAGCTGCATGAGCGGCTTTTCAACCTCGCCTTCGCCAAGGAGCGCTCGTTGACCGTGATGTGCCCGTACGACACCAGGGGACTCGACCACCAGGTTCTGGAGGGCGCCGAGCGCAGCCATCCCGTCTGCACCCATCCCCATGGGAAGAAGGTCTCCCCCCGCTACTCCCTCGACGCCCCGCTGGAAGGCAAGCTCGCGCGGCCCGCGCGGCCCTCGGTCACGCTCGACTTCGGCCGGGCGGACCTGGCGATGGTGCGCCACCTCGTCGCCCAGTGCGCTCGCTCGGCCGGGCTCGACAGCCGCCGCAACGAGGATCTCGTCCTCGCCGTCTGCGAGGTCGCGACCAACAGCGTCCAACACGGCGGCGGCACGGGCCGGCTCCACGTCTGGGACGAAGACGGCGACCTGGTCTGCGCCATCCGCGATGCCGGTCGCATCGACGACCCGCTGGTGGGGCGGCAGCGACCGCGCCCCGACCAGGACCGCGGCCGCGGCCTGTGGATCGCGAACCAGCTCTGCGACCTGGTCCAGGTCCGCTCTGGCGAAGCCGGCACCGACGTCCGGCTGCGGATGCGCTTCGACGGGTGAGCGAGCCGGTCGAAACGCTCTCGGGCGACCCGACCCTCGAGCTGCCGGAGTTCGACGCGCCACCCGAGGAGCCGCTGGCGCTGCTCGAGCGCTGGCTCGCCGCGGCCGACGAGCGCGGGGTGCGCGAGCCGCGGGCGCTGGCCCTGGCGACCGCCGACGCGGTGGGCAGGCCCTCGACCCGGATCGTCCTGCTGAAGCGGGCGAGCCCGGCGATCGTCTTCGCCTTCGGCGCCAACAGCCGCAAGGGGCGTGAGCTGGCCGCCAACCCGCGCGCCGCCGGCACGCTCTACTGGCGCGAGACGCTGCAGCAGGTCGTCTTCGAGGGACCGGTCGAGCGGCTGGGAGCCGAGGAGTCCGACCGGATCTTCGCCGAGCGCCCGCGCGTGGGCCAGGCGACCGCCGTCGCCTCGAATCAGGGGGAGGTTCTGGACGACCCCGGCGCCCTGCGGCGCGAGGCCGCGGCGCTCGCTCAGGGCGGCGAGGCGCTGCGGCGCCCCGAGGACTGGGGCGGCTACCGCCTCGACCCCGACCTGGTCGAGTTCTGGCACGGCAGCCCCGACCGCCTCCACCGCCGCCTGCTCTACGTCAAGACGGGCGAGCGCTGGGAGCACAAGCGCCTCCAGCCCTAGGCGTGTCGAGTTAGTCCCTTACGCGGGGGACAAACTCGACATTCACCCCCGGGTGCCGCCGCCCGTCCCGTCCGGCGACCAGCCGGGGCCGCGGAAGAGGTAGCCGAGGCGTTCGCGCCAGGTTTTGGCGCCGCGCACGTCGTGGGCGATGGCGACGAACTCGTGGAAGGCGACGTGGGTCGGCCGGAAGCTGCGGATGTTCTGGGTCAGCCCGTAGCGGACCCGCTCGGTCTCGCCCTGGAAGGTGCCGAAGATCCGGTCCCAGACGATCAGGATGCCGCCGTAGTTGCGGTCGAGGTAGACCTCGTTGGAGCCGTGGTGGACGCGGTGGTGCGAGGGCGTGTTGAAGAAGAACTCGAACCAGGCTGGCATCTTCTTCACCCGCTCGGTGTGGATCCAGAACTGGTAGATGAGGCTGATCGCCTGCTGGGTGAGGATCATCCAGGGGGCGAAGCCGAGCAGCGCCAGCGGCGCCCAGAATGGCAGCGCGGTCATCGGCGTCCAGGTCTGGCGCAGCGCCGTCGAGAGGTTGTAGTGCTCGGAGGAGTGGTGAACGACGTGGCTCGCCCAGAAGACCCGCATCTCGTGGTGGATGCGGTGGAACCAGTAGTAGGCGAGGTCGTCGGCGAAGAAGAGGAGGACGTAGGTCCACCACATGTCGGCGGGCATACGCAGCGGCGTCAGCTCGTAGAGGCCGACGTAGACGGCGACGACGACCAGCTTCCAGACGGCGTTGATGGCGACGTTGCCGCCGCCCATCGTCAGGCTCGTGCGCGTGTCGCGCGCCTCATAGCCGACGAGATCCTCGTCCCGCGCGTACCTGAAAGAGAGCAGCTCGACCACGAGCAGCAGCACGAACGCCGGAATCGCATAAAGGATCAGCTCCGCCACGGGCCAAATCTAGCCCCCTCCCCCGAACTGCATCAGATTCTCCACCCAGCAGGAGTAGAAAATGATGCAGTTCGCAGGCTGTTACAGGTAGCCGAGGGGGTCGGTGGGGACACCGTTGACCCGCACCTCGAAGTGGAGGTGGGGGCCGGTGCTGTGGCCGGTGTTGCCGCTGTAGCCGATCAGGTCGCCCTGGCTGACCTGGGAGCCGACCGAGGTGGCGAAGCTCGACTGGTGGGCGTAGCAGGTGGAGAGCCCGCCGCCGTGGTCGACGCAGGTGTAGTTGCCGTAGCCGCCGCTTTCGTATTCGGACTGCATCAGGATCACGGTGCCGTCGGCCGCGGCGCGGATCGGCGTCCCTTCCGGCACGGAGATGTCGATCCCCTCGTGCATCCGGCCCCAGCGGTAGCCGAAGCCGGAGGTGAGGGTGCCTTCCACCGGCCAGATGAACCCGGCTGCG